>CAYRCK010000003.1:39217-180458 GCA_964422745.1 uncultured bacterium | reverse complement strand
CCGGCGGAAGGCCCAGTGTCTTGAAGTCGAGAATCTCGAAAGGTATCTGCCTAATCGCGACACTGGTAACACCTCGCTGCTGGTAGACATTGGCCCGGAAGCGGGAAAGACCCTGAATGCCGAAAGAGAAGTCGAGCTCCTTCTCGTTCTCGAACCTCTTCTGCTGTTCCTCCGTGAGCACGCTGTAGGCGATCTGCTTGCTGACCTCGGGCGTCACAACAGCATTCGACGTCTTCAACATGACGCCGTCAACCCTCAGCATGGGAGGGACACCGGCCGTAATGTGCAGGTCACTAGCGTTTTGTTCTATCATCTCCTGAAGCAAATCTCTTAAATTGATCATCTATCCAACATCCCCTCTTTGTCCTGCACGTGTTAGTGCCGTTGCTACTCGGCCGCCGTCTCCTTGAGAACCTCCTCAAGGGACGTGATACCATCCTTGAGTTTCTTGATGCCGTCCGACCTGAGCGTATCCATCCCTTCCTTTATTGCATCATGCCTGATCTCGCTAGCCGATCCGCGGTTCAGGATTAGATCCCTGATGTTTTCCGAGATCGGCATGACCTCGTACAGACCGAGCCTCCCCTTGTATCCGGTTCCGCTGCATTTAGGACATCCCACCGTCTCGAATATCTCGAACGACTCCTCGTCCGCGATGCCCAGCTCCCTCAAAGCCTCAGGGTGTATCTCCACCGACTTCTTGCATACGGAGCAGAGTTTCCGCACGAGCCGCTGTGCAAGGATCAGGTTAGTGGAGCTAGCGACTAGAAACGGTTCGATCCCCATATCTATCATCCTGTTTATCGTGCTGGGTGCATCGTTCGTGTGCAGAGTGCTCAGCACAAGGTGACCGGTGAGCGCCGCCTTCACCGCTATCGAACCGGTCTCAAGATCCCTGATCTCACCGACCATCACGATGTTGGGATCCTGGCGCAGGAACGCCTTGAGTGACGATGCGAATGTCAAGCCGATCTCCTCACGGACATTTACCTGGTTTATACCCTCCAGGTTGTACTCGACGGGATCCTCGGCGGTCATGATATTGTGCATGGGCAGGTTGATCTTGTTCAGGGCGGAGTAGAGTGTGGTGGTTTTACCGCTTCCCGTGGGACCCGTTACGAGGACCATACCGTACGGGGACTTGATAGCCTTGATGAATTTATCGAGAGATCTGGACTGAAATCCAAGCTTCGTCAGATCGATCTGGAGACTGCTCTTGTCGAGGATCCTCATAACGACCTTCTCGCCGAAGATTGTAGGCAGCGTGCTGACTCTCAGATCGATCTTCTTGCTTCCGATCCTGATCTTGATACGCCCGTCCTGAGGTATCCTCTTTTCTGCGATATCGAGCTCCGCCATGATCTTGAGACGGGAGGTGACGGCTCCCTTCATCTTGTACGGCGGTGACATCATCTCGTGGAGGACCCCATCGATCCTGAAACGGACACGAAGCGTCTTTTCGAACGGCTCGATATGAATATCGCTTGCACCCTTGCTCACCGCATCCGAGATCAGCGAATTAACCAGCTTTACAACGGGTGCATCCTCGCTCTGGGCCTCCTCTAGACCCGAGTCCTCCTCCATCTCCTCGACGATCTCGAAATCGTCCTCCATGTCCCGCATGACTTCCGCCAGCGAGTCGGCGGAATCGTAGAACCTGTCTATCGCTCTCTTGAGAGCGTTTTCGGTCGCCACCACCGGACGCACCTCGAGACCCGTTATGAATTTTATATCGTCGATCGCGAAGATGTTGTCCGGATTCGCCATGGCCACTGTCAGCACCCTTCCCTCGCGTTTTACCGGCACAACCTGGAACTTGGTGGCCACCTCAGATGGGATAAGCTCGATGGAATGCTCGTCGGACTCGATATCATCGAGATCGACAGCTGGAACCTGGTATATCTGTGACAGGAACTCGGAGAATGCTTTGTCCGATATCGCCCCGGTCTTAACGAGGTTATAACCTAGGCTTCCACCCGATTTGCCCTGCTCACTGAGGGCCAGCTCGAGCTCATCCTGTGTGATCAGACTGGATTCGATAAGCTGGTCAGCAATATTATCTCTCAAGAATGTCCTCCGCCCAGAAGGTTATCCCCGGGTAAGTGAAGCAAATCGTCTACCACAAACAAAAAAAGGCTCACAAACTCATTCGGCAGATAATTCGTATAATTGAACAAATAATTCCGGGCAACAAACATGCCACACAAATTGCCGGTGTATAACACTTTTATATTCAATGTGATTGCCGGAAAATTACCCCGGGGTCAGGCGGTGAATCACTTAAGAGATGCATCGATGCGCCATCGTTGAAAATCCCCATAAGGGGGCGTTATTGAGATGGTTATTGAAACGGATGGTGGATATTGTTACGAAGTTATCCGGGTATATTCAAGATGCAGCTTGCAAAGATTATTGCACAATGCGAAGGAACGGGATCCCATTATAAGTTGAAATATTACCAACATTTCTTTCATGTGCTGACAATTATTTTACCGCTGAAAGACAGGCGGAGGATCAAAGCGCTCCGGCCGCAACCGGGGACGTTCAGTCGGGAAGCTGCCAGAAAATACCTATTCGGTAGTTCCGCTCACTCATCATGTATCCCGGAACCGTTTCGTACTCCACATCCAATATGTTGTTCATCTCCAGCCTTATCCTCGCCCCCATCAAAGTCATCATTCCATGAACGCTGGTTACGAGGTAAGGATCCAGCTCCTCGCCGTACCACGATCTCTTCCCCACGGCTTCCAGATCCCATCTCAAAGATAGGATCTCCGTATCCTTGAATACTCTCCTCTCGAGCTCGATCCCTCCAAGCGCCCTGTATTCAGGAATGCCGGGCGTATACGGGCTTCTCTCGGCAAACGCCTGCATGCCTGCAGAGAGCCCGTAAGATATGCCTCCGAACAGCCCCCCCCGGCGGGTGAAACGTATCCTGGCACCAGCAACGGATCCCGTACCATCGGAGCTATGAGAGGTGGCACCGCCTTCATCCGTTATGATCCTGGATCTCTCCCAGCGCCAGAACATATCCATCGTCATTAATCCATCCACGGCCGCTCCAATGGAGATCTCATCGGCGACCTCGGACTCCAGTCCCGTGCATCCCGTGCCCGATACACCCGTTGCTCCTCCCGATACGCCAACATCCGGCTGATACAGCTCCTGGGGTGTCGGTCTCCTGAGCCTTCTAGACACCATGACGTTCTGTGTTAATCTTCCGCCGTCATCCCTGGCGATCCCGGCCTCCCATCCTACATACCCACCTGCCGTACTGTGGTTTCCGCCGAACAATCCCGCCCTCCAGGAAAAGCTCCCCCAGTCATCCTTTCCGACAGAAACACCTCCCTCGAAGCTGCGGATCGACGGATCGAAGTGCTGACCGAGAAGGACGTTGTTGAACACCGACCTTTCCCCCTTTATGAACGATCGCGCGACAACGCCATCGACCCTCCCCGACCATGATGCCTCCCCGCGCAACTGAAGCTCATTCAGATATCCACTCCTGAAACTTGCATCGAGGTTTCGCTGACCGATCGCCGCCGTGAATCCGGCCCTTCTGTACCTGATTCTCGAGTCGAAACCGTTATACCTGATCTCTTCAAAAGATGAATATCCGGTTCCCGTGTAAGTGTCCTCGTACTTTTGAATGCGTACCAGAACATCATCACCGGCGCCCGAGATGAGCGAGAGGTCCATAAGTATCGATCTCGAATCGTACAGGCCCAGCTTCCTGACCCCGGCCTCAGGCGGTGTTTCGAAGGCGTCCTGCAGGTATTCATCGTAGGCGAGCGAAGCGCTCACAAACGAACGCGGCGTCGAGAACCAAATCCGCCTGGCGCGCTGGTTGTTCCTGCCATAGGTGAAATCCAGTTCCGTTGTGGGCCCCTGCCTCCCTCCCTCCTCTATCACCAGGTTTATTGCGCCATTTGACGATAGCTCACCTGTAATAAACGGCGACCCGCTGTATATGACCTCTATGCACACGAGCCGCGACAGGGGAAGAAACCTCGATAGAGGATCGAAGCTGTAAGGATCGCAAAATGGTTCCCCGTTCACGAATAGTGAGATGCCTGTGCTGCTCCTGCCGTCGATCGAAAAAGCCGACCGTGATCCAGGAGGACCGTATCGCCAGAAGTTCACACCCGGGAGAAGAGCGAGGATATCATCCAATGTGTTAATGTTATACTCTGCGAGCTCTTCGGCGGTGATGACCAGAACCTCGTTGGGAAAAACCTGCAAATCGTCGGCCATCGAACCGGGAAGTTCCACGCACACGCCTGCCGTCGGCACTAATGCCGCGATCAAAGCAGCCGCGCTCAGTGTCCGCAATCCGCCCATTATGCTCTCCTTCTTTCCCATGCCGAAACGACACCAACCACGGGTACGACGGTAACCGCGAATATCACAGTATTGGAGACCGTATGCAGAATCACGAAAAGTAGACCTGCAGCAAAGAAGCCCGGAACTCCTGAAATGAATCCCTCTAGACCGAGCACTATGACAGCCGACGCACAGGTTGTAAGAAAATCATACATGAGTGTCAGGATCAGTCCCGCAGCAGCGCTTACTATAACCGCCTCCTTCCTCCCGCAGGAGAGCCTGCCTCCCAGTACACCACCCGCCAGACCGATAAGGCCGTAGCCGAAAACCTGGGCCAGCGCTAGAGGAGGCAGCGGCGGACCGTAAGGATTGAAGAGAGAGAATATGAGTATAGACAGCATACCTATCACGATGCCCAGACGGACACCCAGAAAAATCCCTCCGAGAAAAACGCTGAGGGTCATAAGCTCAACGTTGGGCACCGCGGCGAACAGATAACCCAGAACAACACTCAAGGCTACAAAGAGAGCCGCTATTATGATCCTTCTCTCATGTCGTTCGGGTTTTGCCATACCTGATTGTCGTTCAAATATTAGATGGGGGGTCTGCCTGAAATGCACGGTTGGCGACCACGCTGCTCCACTACTGAAGCGACTGTAAGTCAGCTTATTGGGGTGGTCAAGTCAAATATCGGGGATGTGTGCTATCATCCGTTTGCATCGGCCGTTCCGGGCCGACCATACGAATCACCCTACGATCAATCTTCCCCGGAAACGGGGCGGCCGAGACGGGAGGCTTTCTTCAACGAGGTCGCTGATTCAATCGGAACACGAAGCCCGCCTATCTCTACCTGCTTTGCCTCTTCCGAATGGAAATCGGATCCTCCGGTGCAGATAAGGCCTCTCTCTCCTGCGGTTCTTTCCAGTTCATTCACGAGCTCCGGCGAATGATTCGGGTGCCATACCTCCAGCCCCCCTACACCTTCATCGCAAAGGGTATCCAGCACCTTGCGTTTCCTGACATGAATCCCAGGATGGGCCCATGCGGCGACACCGCCAGCAGCTTTGATCATCCCCATGACCCGTTCTATAGGGTACACCGTCTTCGGCACGTAACAGGGTTTTCCAAAACCGATCCAGCGATCGAAAGCCTCCTGTGTGAATTTCACATATCCCTTTTCCAGCAAGACCATCGCTATGTGCGGTCGGCCCACCGTACCGCCTCCAGCTTCGCGCATCACTTCTTCCATGGTTATATCGATACCGTGTTTATTCAATCCCCCGACCATCTCCTGCGCCCTGCCGATCCTTTCCCCTGCCAGGTACTCGAGGCTTTCCTGCATAACCTTATCATCGATCTCGATCAAGTATCCCAGTATGTGAACGTCCAGGCCGGACACCCTCGTGCTGAACTCCACCCCGGTCAACACATCCATGCCGAACCGTTCCCCCGCGAGGATCGCTTCAGCCTGGCCCGCGATAGTATCGTGGTCTGTCACCGAAACAGCGGACAAGCCCTTCATGCAGGCCAGCTCGACCAGCTTTGATGGCGAGTATATACCGTCGGAATTATTGGAATGCAGGTGGAGATCGCAGAAAGGCTTGAAGCCCGTCATGTCAAACCGCTTTAAGAAATCGTGCTGAATCTTTTCATCTTCTCATTGATATCGCGGAACGTAACATCTATGATATAGACCTCTTCGAAGTGCTCCCGGGCCTTACCCATATCACCGAGCATTTCGTATGCTACACCGAGGTTATAATGAATTCCCAGGCTGTCGCCTCCCGAGACCTTCACTATCGCCAGGCCGCGCTGCAGCTGTTTGACCGCCAAGCGCGGATTGTTCTGTGAGAGAAAGCAGTACCCGATCATTTCCAGGCTCTTGAGTTGGAGCTGCTCGAATCTGGCCGCGATCTGGAATTCCTTAACCGCTTCGTTGTACAGGGCCATCTCGAGATAGGCCAGACCCAGGTCGTAATGACTTTTGAAATCGTTCTCCTCTACATCGCTAGTTATCTCCTCGGCGATGTTCACGCTCTGTTCGCTCTCGTCGGTTAATTCCGCTTCCAGGTCCTCCGCGGTTGGCTCGTCACCCCCTTCCGGTGACTGGTCATCGGCGGGAACAGGTTCCTGAACGGTGGAGGCGCCTTCGGACTCGACTTCGGTTTCGCCCACGGGCTCTGCCGAGGATTGTTCCGCATCCGACTCCATGGAGTCCGGCTGCTCCTCGGGCTCTTCCGACTGCCCCTCATCAAACCTGGCAGCATCGGGCAGCGGCTCATCCGGGTCCATTGCCGCGATGATCTCCGATTCGTCGATCGTCTCCTTGACGATCGCGCTCACGTCGACGTCTTCATCACCGGTGACCGGCTCGGCGGCAGGTGCCTCTCTTTCGACAGATTCCAGTTCTTGGGGATTGAGAGATGATTTGAGCTCTTCCAACCTGCTGCGGTAACGATCGGCGTTATCCACATTGCCCGAAAGTGATAGCAGATGAGCAATGGTACGGGCCTCTTTAGACTTCTGCCCCAAGAGGGAAAAAACATCCGCGGCCCGTGCCGTAGCCGCTTCGCTCTTCGGTAACATCTGCAATATATTATCGACCTTCTCCTCAACACCGTTTAATGAAGCCTGGTTGGACCCCAGGACCAAATCTAGGTACTGAACGAAGAAATTGCTCGCCTCACCATCGAATCTCTGCTTGGCCTTCAGCTCTCCCAGCTTATAAACAGTCCCCATGTGATCGGGCACGATCCGGAGTATCTTTTTGCATACAGCTACGGCATTGTTGTACAGGGCGACCTTCTCGTAATTTAGTGTGGCTTTTTCGAAGTTGGAGACGGCATTTACACGGTCGTTGGACTTGAGATAAAGATCTCCAAGATCGTTAAAGATATTCGGATTGTTGTTCTCAAAGGTAAGCAGGCGCTTGTACTCGCCGATCGCCTTGTCGAAATTACCTTTCCTCAGGTAATTCTGCGCCCTCTGCCTCAGCTGACTTCTCTTGCTCAAAACCCGACCTCACTTCTCGCTTCGTAGGCCCGATTCTCCCATGCTACCTCACCTTCCTTGAACACTACCGCTGCATGGTTCAAACCGGCTCTCGAAGGTATCTCCCTGTAATCCTCTACGTCATAGACTACTATATCGGCTTTTTTGCCGTTTTCTAAAGAGCCTACCGATTCTCCCCTGCCTACGGCGTATGCTGCATTTATCGTCGCGGCATTGATGGCTTCGGCGGGCGTCATCCTCATCTGAGAGCACGCTATCGCCACCACAAGCTGCATCGAGCTGGAGGGGGAACTACCGGGATTGTAATCTGTAGCAAGTGCCACGGCCGCTCCGCTGTCGATCATCTTCCTGGCGGGCGCAAAATCCCTCGAACCCAGACCGAACGTCGTCCCGGGAAGAAGAACGGCTATCGTGTCACTTCCGGCGAGCCCCTCGATCCCTTCGGGTGATACCTTAGTCAGGTGCTCCGCTGATACGGCACCCATCTCCACAGCGAGCTCGCAGCCACCCATCGGCGTGATCTCATCGGCGTGGATCTTCAGCGCGAGCCCCGAGTCTCGCCCGGCTTCGAGTATCTCTCGTGTCTCATCCAGATCGAACACTCCCTCCTCGCAGAACACGTCAATGAACTCGGCCAGCCCCTCACTTGTCACGGCCGGAATCATCTCATCCAGAACCAACCCTATATACTCCGCGTTGCTGCTGCACTCCCCGGGGACCTGGTGAGCGCCCATGAATGTCGCCACGACATCGACCGGCGTTTCCTCAGCAAGCCTCGCTATGACACGGAGCATCTTCAACTCATTTGTCAAGTCTAGTCCGTAACCACTCTTAATTTCAACAGTTGTAACTCCTTGTTCAAGCATGCGCATAAGGCGGAAACGGCTTATGTTGAATAGATCCTCCTCGCTCATCTCCCTTACTTCACGAACGGTTCTCTTGATCCCGCCTCCCCTTTTCTCTATCTCCAGATAGCTCGTACCGAGGATCCTCGCCTCGTATTCATCCGCTCTGTACCGGGAAAAAACGGCATGGGTATGTGGATCAACCCACCCGGGCAGAACTACGCGTCCCCCGGCATCGACGACTCTGGACACAGACCTCCCCTCGATAGAGCGGAGCACCTCTTCCTCGGCGCCGGCGGTAAAAATCCTGCCCTTTGCTATGGCAACTGCTCCATTTTTGATTAGGCCGGGATCGGACAGTCTCCTCCCCCGTGCAGGTCCACCCCCTGAACCCTTGCATAGAAGCAGTTGACCGGCGCCACGAAGCAATAAATCAACGACCTCAGGCAAGCGCCTCTCCTTGCATAACGAGACAGTTAAACCGGTCAGCACAAGCAAAATGCACGCGTTAATCAGCATGCCAGTATACGCCCGGCTGCCCGTATCAATCCAACTTTTGATCGGCTCCCGGCTTATTCGCCTAACATTGGTATGTGGAGCCCTGCATCCTTTGCATTTTTAACGGCTATCTCGTAGCCTGCGTCAACATGTCTTGCAATCCCTGTGCCAGGGTCACAACTCAGGCATCGACCCAGTTTTTCAGCTCCTTCCCGGGTTCCGTCGGCTACTACCGCGAGCCCCGCATGGATTGACAGACCCATTCCGACACCACCCCCATGATGAACCGAAACCCATGCGGCCCCGCAAACCGCGTTGAGCAGTGCGTTGAGGATAGGCCAATCCGCCACTGCATCGCTTCCATCCTTCATGCTCTCTGTTTCCCTGAAGGGAGATGCCACCGAACCGCTGTCCAGGTGATCCCTGCCGATCACGATGGGCGCTTTCAGGTCGCCACTACCGACGAGGTCATTCATCGCGCGCCCGAAGCGCTCCCTTTCCCCGTATCCGAGCCAGCAAATCCTCGAGGGGAGCCCCTGAAACGCCACCTTCTCCCTTGCCAGCCGGATCCACCGGCAGAGGGATTCGTTCTCGGGGAACAGCTCCAGGATCAGATCGTCCGTCCTGTGAATGTCCTCTTCGCTCCCGGAGAGGGCGATCCAGCGGAATGGTCCCTTCCCGGAACAGAACATCGGTCTGATGAATGCAGGTACGAACCCGGGGAAGGAGAACGCGTCTTCCATCCCTCCCTTTTCAGCTTGCCCGCGTATGTTGTTTCCATAATCGAAAACAATCGAGCCATTCGACTGTAGATCAACCATAGCCCTGGTATGTTTGACGATGGATTCCAGAGCTTCCCTGATGTAGCGGTCAGGATCCGAGCGCCTAAGCTCCCCGGCTTCCTTCACATCGTACCCGCTCGGGATGTAACCGTTCAATGCATCGTGCGCGGAAGTCTGATCTGTAACGACATCCGGTACTACCCCTCGTTTCACTAGCTCCGGGTAGACATCCGCCGCATTTCCCAGAAGCCCCAGGGAGTAAGGCCGCTTCTCCGACACGGCCCCTTCAATCTTCTCTAGAGCCTTATCGAGGTCGGTCTCCATCTCGTCGCAGTACCTCGTCTCGAGGCGGCGCTTGATCCTCTCCGGATTCACCTCGACGGCAAGGCACACACCGCCGTTCATGGTGACTGACAGAGGCTGGGCCCCACCCATACCTCCCAGTCCGGCTGTAAGGATAAACCTGCCCGAGAGGTCTCCGCCGAAATGCTTCCGCGCGCATGCAGCGAAGGTCTCGTAAGTACCCTGTAGTATCCCCTGGGTTCCTATGTACATCCAGGAACCGGCCGTCATCTGGCCGTACATCATGAGCCCTTTGCCCTCGAGCTCCCAGAAGTGCTCCCATGTGGCCCATCTCGGAACCAGCAGTGAATTGGCCAAAAGGATCCTGGGCGCCCCCTCGTGCGTTTTAAAAACCGCAACCGGCTTACCTGACTGAACCAGCAGGGTTTCATCGTTCTCGAGTCCCCTCAAAGTCTCAACTATCTTATGGAAACAATCCCAGTTCCGGGCGGCCTTTCCGCGACCTCCGTAAACAACGAGCTCCGCCGGATTCTCGGCGTTTTCCGGATCCAGGTTGTTCATCAGCATCCTGAGGGCTGCTTCCTGAAACCATCCCTTGCAGCTTATCTTGCCACCCCTCGGGGCTCTGATAACCTTCGCTTCCATTTTCACTGACCTCCCGTCTATACGATTAGAATTTATATTCAATCAACATGATATATCGATAGATATTTATTCCTGCACGGCATCAACACCGAACTCTACTTCTTTTGCCGGGTACGGGCAACAACAAAGCTTATCCGGTCATGAACCATGAAAACGATCCGGATATCAACCCCTCCTCACTCTCGACCCTCGAGATCTGAGAGGGCAGCGATGACAGCACGGTCTCCCCGTAGGGCCTCGAATCGAGCCTCGAATCCAGCAGGACGACTATGCCTCTGTCCTCCTTCCGCCTGATAAGCCTGCCTATACCCTGCCGCAACCGCATGATTGCTCTCGGAAGAAACAGCTTCTCGAACGGATTCTCCCCCATGCCCCGGATCCTCTCGGCGAGCGCCTCTACTACAGGCTCGGTCGGCACAGGAAACGGTATCTTCGGTATGACGAGGACCTCGAGCTCCTCACCCGGAAAGTCGATCCCCTCCCAGAAGCTGGCCACACCCATCAGCACCCCGAAGTCAAGGCCACGGAATCGTCTTGACAGCACCTCCCTGCTCTCTCCCCTCCCTTGAACAAGAATTCTATCCGACGGTAATCGGGCCGCCATCAGATCTGCCGTCGAATGGCAGAGACTGTACGATGTAAACAGCACCATCATCTTCCTTCCGAGCGCCTCGGCCAAATCAGCCACGATCCTGCTTACATCCACTGCATAATCCGGAGCGTTGGGATCGCCCAATTTAGTGAACACCTCTATGAGACACCTCTTGTCGTGATCGAACGGAGAGGATGCAACAAGCTCCTCCGGCTCGAAATCCCCAAGCCCGAGCCCCAGTCTGTCGCTGATATACTCGAACGAGCCCATCCTGGCCAAGGTCGCAGACGTGAGGATCGCCGATGCGCATCTGTTCTCCAGATAATCGGCGAAGAGCCTGTCCACACTGAGCGGTGAGCCGCAGATCCGCCTCAGCGCTCCCCCGCCCGTCCATTCGAGCCAGAAGACGAAATCGTCGTTATCGGCCTCCGTAAGGAATCGCAAGCCCTCCGACAGCTCCACAAGCTCATCCCTCATAAGGACCAGATCCTGTTGACAGTCGGATGCAGCAGCTGACACATCGCTTTCGAGCAATGGTTCGAGTGATCTACATAATCCATTACATAACAACCAGTAATCATTTACACTATCTGTACAATCGGCAAAGGCCTCCCCGCCGTCCCGGTAACGGGTTTTTCTATCCCTGATATCCCTATCCGGATTCAGGGCCGATGCGATAGTCACGAATAACCGGTTGAACGATCCTTGCAGCGAACGTGATCTTTGTATCAGTTTTTCGGGTGGATCGATGTGTCTCACGGATCTTCCGCCTGCTTCTATAGCGCCGATCAGAAACTTGAGACGCTCGACAGCCCCCGCAGAAGGATCGAGAGGTTCGAGTATTCTGTCGACGTCACCTCGCTCGACCTTGATCGAGAGGTTCTCGATTACACAATGCTCCAGGTGATGAGCCTCATCGAGTACGGCTGCACCGTACTGCCCCAGTACAGCTCCGTTCTGCCTGTAATCCGTCAAGAGAAGGGCATGGTTGACGAAGACAACCTTTGCTTCCCTCGCCCTGATCCTGGCCTTCAGAAGGTAGCAGCGATCGGCATAACCGCATTTACGCATGGAGCAGTGAGCCGGCGCCGCCAGCACAGAAGCGGATTCCGGGCATGACGAAACGCACAGGCCGTCCACCTCACCACGCCCCGACATCGCCACCGTAAGTGCCAGTTCGAGCGCACCTTCCGGATCCGAATCCATCCTATCGGTAACCCCGGCAAAAACCTTCCTCGAGCATATGTAATTCTCCCGTCCCATCAACTGCTCCATGCTCACACCGACATCCAGAACCGTCTCCAGGAGCGGCACTTCCTTTCCGTATAACTGGTCCTGCAGATTTCTAGTATACGTAGATACGACCACACGTTCCCCGGTCTCGAGTGAGTAAAGGACCGCGGGGACGAGGTATGCCATCGATTTGCCCGTGCCGGTCGGGGCCTCGATCAATGCCAGCCCACCCCCGCAAAAAGCGGTCATGACCGTTCTCGCCATCTCCAGCTGCCCCTCACGCTCCTCTCCGAGCACACGGAAGACAGAATCGAACACCGCCTCCAGAGAGTCAACTGCGGGAGCTCCCGTATAACCTGTGGAACGCAAGTATTCAAGTGTCTTGGAACCGGCACCGGGAACACAATCCTCATCACACACTCCCTCTCCCTGCATGAACCGGGCATCTGAACCTGCTTCAACTGGATCCGAAGCATCGAATGCGTCTACTTGAGCATCCCCGGATCCTGCGGAGGCCGCGGCCGCCTCTATCAGAGTCAGCCCTTGGAAATCACATCGTCTCGCAATGGTAGTCAATAGCGGTAGAGGAACAGGACCTTCACGAAGCCTCGTAATTATTTCCCTGATTAGTAGGAGATATACATCATTCGGACCGGACATGTTCCCCGCAGCTGTATCGGCCCGGAACGGGACTTCACCCGGGCTTCCATGAATCTTACGTCCTCCGGCCAGCAGATCTCTCTCGTTCTCGGGGAAATACGGCAGGAAGGATTCTAAGATCTCCTCGGTTATTGAGCTGTAGATTGAAAATTCCGGACCGGTAACCGCCTTCTCGGACATATCAGACCTTGCCCTCGCCTCCACCCTCTCTGCTGCGTTTAGTGCCCCTTATGGCGCAGTATTCACCGCACATGCTGCACAGCACATCACCCGAATCATCACCGCTCTTGTCGTACATAGAATCGGCCCTTGCCGGATCGATACTCGAGCTTATAGCCTTCTTCCAATCGAGCTCGGCACGCGCTCTCGATATCTCCGCATCCCAGTCCGAAGCTCCAGGCAATCCCTTTGCGATATCACCCGCATGCGCGGCTATTCTAGCCGCGATCACTCCGTCGTGCACATCCTCCACCGTCGGCAGCCGCAGATGCTCGGATGGTGTCACGTAACAGAGAAAATCAGCACCGTGCCAGGCGGCGACCGCGCCGCCTATCGCCGACGTGATATGATCGTACCCAGGAGCTATATCGGTGACCAGGGGGCCGAGCACATAGAAGGGGGCATCGTGGCATATCCTCTTTTGAAGAATCATGTTCGCGGCTATCTCGTGCAGCGGCACATGACCGGGCCCCTCGACGAATACGCTGACCCCTCGCTCCCGCGCCCTGCTCACCAGTTCACCAATCACGAGCAGTTCGCCTATCTGCGCTATATCCGTAGAGTCGGCGACCGCACCGGGCCTCAATCCGTCCCCCAGGCTCAATGCAACATCGAATTTCTCCGCAATATCCAGCAACCTGTCATAGTACTCATAGTAAGGATTTTCCTTTTTGTTCTTCACCATCCACTGCAGCAGGAAACAGCCGCCCCGGCTCACGACACCTGCAAGCCTGGTCGCGGCAACCTTCTCGGCCAGTCTTTTCGTGAGCCCACAGTGTACCGTCATGAAATCCACGCCTTCCTCGGCCTGCTTCTCTATCACACCGAAGAATTCATCAACCGTGCAGTCGGCCACCTCGCCGCCCGCACGGTTGACCTCAACCACAGCTTGGTAGATGGGTACCGTACCCAGCGGAACACTGCAATTCTCCAGGTTAACTTTCCTTACGGCATCTATATCGCCACCCGTGGACAGATCCATAACGGCATCGGCTCCGGCGTCCAGAGCAGCCCTGAGCTTGTCCATTTCCGTACCGACCTCGGCATGATCCGGACTTGTACCTATATTAGCGTTGACCTTGGTCCTCAGCCCCTTACCAATGCAAACAGGAGCGCAGTTTCCACGTACCGCGCCCAGTACAACAGCCTCACCCTCTGCAACGAGCTGCCTGAGCCTATCCGGAGCCACCCCCTCGGCCTCCGCTGTCTCTGTCACAGAAGGAGTTATATTTCCATCGCGAGCTTTGCTCACTTCGGTCAAAGTGCTGTTCCCCTTTCATCAATGCGGGCAATAGAATCTATATCCTTTTTATAAGAGCAGTCAAGGGCATACTTGCCTCCCTACCCTTATCATTCGCCCCGTATCAGTGGATAGGTGATCCCGTGCCGATCCCTGGTGTTTCAACCTAGAACCGTTCCTGGAGCATGACATGCACGCGGCTTCCCTCCAGGGAGAGACGATCTCCGACACCGAAGCTCAGGACAACGGTCCCCAGCGGGGACGGCGACCTGAGCCCGAAACCCAATCCGTTCTTTACCGTCCATCCCCTTCCGATCCTGAAGTACGACCCTATATCGTCGAAAACGAAAAGATGGCCGCTCCTGCCGAAGCGGTACTCGAAGCTTGAGAAGATAACCCTCTCACCCCGGAATTGATTCTCTCTGTACCCCCTCAGGGTCTTGGCGCCTCCAAGCGGAATCCTCTCAGCCGCGGAAACGTCCTCCGATGGGAAAACGCCCTCGAACACGAACCGCAACCATAAGCTCTGATTTCTAAACGTTGGCAGATCCAATCCGCTCTCGATGCGCGTTATGAACTGGCCCGCGCTCTCCACCCTGTCACCGCGCAGGTAATCCCTCTTGTAGGCTCCGTCCGCTACAAGCTCAAAGTGGAATATACTCCCTATCTCCTTTATGAAGCCCAGCCTGTACCTCTGCCTCATGCTCTTTAAAAGCTCACCCTGCCCGGGAACGTTTCTGTCCACGGCGCCTCCCGTTAGGATAGAAAAATCCGGCCCCAGGGGTATGCGCAGGAACATGCCCACGGAGTGTTTGACGTACTGCGTATCCTGAACGGTCTGCTTGATTTCACCGTCGAGATGAACGGGAAGCGAAAACAGGAAAGGTTCCGTGTAGCCGATTTCCATGTCAGAGTAATCCCTGCCGTCGTTGAGCCAGCTGAAGCTTGCATTTCTCCCCGTACCGGCGATATTGCTGAGACCGAGATCGACCGAACCGCTCGTAACGTAATCCCCGTCATCCTTTCTCGATACCCCGATCGCACCCTGGAAGAAGCTGTTTCGAACAGCTTCCTCTACCTCTATGGATATATCCACCATGCCGTCTCCCTTTCTCCTCACGGTGGATTCGTTGACCGATCGAAACAATCCGGAGGCCTCAAGGTAATCGACGGCTTGACTCAAAGCGTTCTCACTGTAAACCGCACCCGGACTGAGCCTCGAAGTGCGGAGAGCCACGGCGGAGTCCGTTTTAGACAATCCCTCGAAGACAACCCTCGATACAACCGCCTCCTCCCCTTCGAATATCGAGATCGACATCACAACCTCATTCACATCCTCATCGAACTCAAACGCGGTAAGCCAAACCTGGGCGAACGGATAGCCCGAATCATTGTATTTCTCTAGGATCTTGAACAAGGCATCCGCGAGGGCTGCCGGGCTGAACGGCTCCCCCACCCCGACTCCGAGATCAACCAATATCTCTCCTGCATCTGCAAGCTTGTCCCCCTTCAGCTTTAGATCACCGATAACGGCTCTGGGGCCCTCCGATATATCGAACTTCACCTCGAATGCTTCATCGTACGTCGAGGTGTCAACAGAGATCCCAGCCGATAGCCTACCGGTGGAGAAGTAGAGCGAATCCAGCCTCGATATTTCCATGTAAATAAGCGAATCTGCGAACATAACGCCTTTTTTCAGGTGACTCCCGCGCTCCAGCTCTACAGGCGTAAAAAGCTCGGTTCCGCTGTAAACGACCCGGCCCACTTCTCGCCCAAACAGGGTGGAGGATCCCGATAGGAGCAGTGCCGCGCTAAAAATGAGCGCGGCTTTCCATCTTGAATGCATGGACCGTTTTCACCTCCCCCATGTAATCCTTCTCTCTCCTTCCCGTGTAATTTGCACCAAAGCTTACATAGCGGGAGAACCTGTACTGCCCTGTAACGCTCCAATCCTCACGCAATCCCTCTTCGAGGAAGAAAAGCGGTTTATCCTCATCCGTTTTAGAATCCGTGTATGTAAGCTTCAAAAAGGCCGTTACATGCAAACGTTTTCCTATGGAAGAGTTCAGGGCCGGCTCTGCGGATATTGAAGATTGCTCGGCGGATGAGATACGATCGTTCTTGCCCTCGTATCCAAGCTCGAGAGATACCGTCGTGGCAGGGGAGAAGTGGTAGTTCGTTGTCTGGGCAGCCTTGACCTTATCGACTCTGTAGTCCTGATCATAGGCCGTGCTGCTGAGCTTCTCGCTCATACTCGATCCACCCTCCAGTGAGATCGTGAGCGATTGAAACGGAGCGAAATCCGCACGCAAATTGACCTCTCTGCTGTAACGTTCCTCTCCCGCCCCCTCCATGCGGTTATCCTCGATATCCTCCCGTGAGTAGGTCAGCCGCAGGTTGTACTTCTTCACACCGTTCAGAAAGCTCCATTCCTGCCTCAACCTGTTCATCCCGTAAAGGGTCACATCATCCCTCTGCAGCACCCTCGGAGAGAGTGTATAAAGGGCCGTCAGATCGTCCGTGCTCGACTTTTCCGTTACGGAGAAGAAATGATCGCATGATACATTTCTGCGCACGGCGGAGAAGAATCCTCCTCTCCCCGAATCGCCGCCTATTCCGCGCAACCCCCTACCGAGACTCAGCCGCCAGTTCAATTCGACTGTGCGCACAGCCTGCCTGTCACCCCCGGGAAGATAGAAAACCATGTAATCACCGCGTTTCTTTCCGACTTCCCGACCCTCCGAGTCGTAGTCCCCCTCGTTCTCTCCCACAAACACGACAGCCTTCTCCTGCCGCCGCTCCTCGCCGGAACTTATACGGTAACCGATATCGGAAGTCACGGCGGAAGACAACCAGGAGTCACGGTGTCTTACCCTCGCCAGATCGCTTCGACTCGTCGATCCGTAGCGAAGGTCCTCGTTCCTCCTGTGACTCATAAATAACTCGACGATCTTATTGCCGCCGGTATATCCAGCGTTCAATCGAATCTCCTCGTCCTCCCTCGCATCGTACCAATCCCCTCCTGAGATCATCATGTTATCCGTATGCCTATTGCTGTAGGATATGCCTCCGCGAAATCCTCCGATATTGCGTCCATCGATCGAGAAGACGCTCCGATAGTAGTACCTTCCGGTATCGGGACCGCTCCAAACGAAGGACCTGTAACGCTCGGTGTCGAATACGGCTCTCGGCGCAACATGCCAGAAGGAAAACACACCCTCACCCCTGGCGAATTTCCTGTCCCTCTCATCCCCGGTTCTGGACTCCATTGCCACGACTTTCAATCCCCTGGCGGTCAAATCACCTACCGACGCTTCAACCTCGCTCTTGCGTGCCGAGAGATCCTCTCCCCTGGAAAGAAACTTATGGCCGCCCCCTACGCTCCACAGGCCGCCCTTGACCAATTCGATGCGCACTCCACCGATACTCTCCCTGCCGGAAAGCGGCACGTTCTCCAGATTCCAGTCCCTGTAAAAATAAGGTTTCCTCGTCTTATCGGGGGATGTGAAACGGTCGTCGAGGGACGAGAAATCGCCCAACAGCGAGAGGTCGGCGAAATGAACGGGCATCCGCCTCACACCTCCTTCTAACCTGAAGGCACCGCCCGTATTGTCCCCGTCGTCAATATCCGAAGCCGTATTGCCGTCATGATGACTCACGTCGCCTTCAGCATCCATGAAGAAATATCCCTTCTCGGCGGTGGCCCTTAATGAAAACAGTTGCTTGCTTTCGGGCAAGGGCAGCTTTCGCCCTATACGGAAGCTTCCCCGACCTGCTCCCACATATGTGTACTTGACCTGTCCGGTCACCGAGAATCCGTCCTTGGCGTAATCGCCCTCTCCTGAGCCGACCTCGTAGAATCTCAGCCTGTAGTCACCGGCCGAATCCGCAAACTCGAAATGCTCGGGAAGAGAATCAGCCGGCACGAGCACATAGTTCCCAGCTCCGGGATCGACCTTCTGTATACCGGACGCCAGAGCGCTGTCCGGATCATCGCCCGAAAATGCCAGCACCTCCATCTCCTCATCGCTGAAATCCCCCGTAACCGGATTATCGGAGTCGTCTGATTCACGGAAAAATCCCATGCGCAGCTCGAGCGCATCGCCGAACCGCGGAGATTCCCACCCGGCCGTTAAGATGGTTCTCTCGTAATCTCTTTCCCCCATCTGATAATCGATCACGATCTCCGAGTCCGCGGTCACCGGCACCTTCTCAGTGAACGTGACCGTCCCTCTGTTGTAATCGATCGTGTATTCGTTTTCACTGCCCCTCTTCATGAGCCTTCCGTCGAGAAACACCATCTCGGTACCGGATAGAATCACATTGATTCCATATTCGCCTGAGGATATCAACTCGTACGGCCCCTGCACCCCCTCCCTACCCATGAAGCTGGCCGTTCTGAATCTCCCCTTCGCCATCCCACCACCCGCATAGAACAACTGCCCGCCGACTCTTACTTTCGTATTGATGCCTCGCAGCTCCCTGTTGTAAGAGGTGAAGTCGGACCAGTTCAGGGAAGAGTTGAAATCACCGAGCTCGACCTGCGTGTGTTTGCTCTTTACCTGGACGAACACCTTGTCCAGATGTTTTAGCTCTTCCGTGTTACCCTCGGGCTGGATAGGCAGATCGTTGTCAGTTAGGAACGCATTCACCTCCAGATCCTTTGCTATCTTTCCGACCATCGTCACCTTCAAACTCTGATCGATCCCGAGCCCCCTGTTCGATCCGACCGAAAATCCCACGGTCTTGCTCCCGGAGAGTCGGAGCCTGTAAGGATCCCTATCCACCGACTTCGCTTTTTCCCTACCCTTTTTTCCGGGTCTCGATATATCCAGCGGGGAATAATCGCCGGGCATGCGGGACGCGAAAACGGGTTTAAACGGAAATGGATATCTCCTGTAGCTGATAAGGAGATTTTCGCCTCCTTCCGCTTCCCTCACGAGGACAACAGTGCCCTTAAGGTTGTCGATGCGATAATCATCTCCTCTGGAAAGCAATCTCCCGTCGATCCTCACCGAGTCGCTTCCCTCTATGATGAACGAGTGCGCTAACTCTATACGATCCTGCCCCTCCGCCAGTGTGAACGTGCAGCTCTGTCTGAATCTATCCGATTGAGGGATGGGAGTGGGACCGGGAGGCGGCTCCGCTTTCGCCACACCAGGGCCAATGAGAACGAGAACCACGATGACGGTAGCTTTAATCGAACGCATAACCACTCATGATGAATAGAGGAGAATGTATATCAGGACGGAACCGGAATGCAGATCGGTGACGTATAAACGGTCCTTCCAGCTTACGACCGCCGCGGATGGTGATATTCTCTCACCACCGTATGAATCTATGGATGTCGAGTAAGCACCATCGGGCGAAAAAACCACTATTCTCCCTCCCTCAGGATCGGCAACGAACATGTTGCCCGAACGATCGGCCGTGATCGATCTTGGCGAATGAAATCCCGTTTCATCGGCGGGCACAAGCACTTCTTCGTAGCTGCCGGCCGTCGAGAAGATCTGAACCCTTGGGTTCCCCGACTCCACAACGGCTATCCTGTCCGCCGGGAGGATCGCCGCCTTGACCGGCTTGTCGAAAAGGCCTTCCGCCCATCCGTACTCCCCGATCGAAAACTCCATATCGTAGAGGGGGGACCAGACGATCAAGTTGTGGTTTTCTATGTCCGTCGTCACAAGCCTCCCTCCCGGATCCATTGTAAGAGAGGCCGGGCGTACACTGCCGTACTGACCGAACGATATCAACACGTCAAGATACGCGCCCTTGTAATCGTACCTCAGCACCCGGTTGCCTGCATAGTCCAGAACGTATATAAAGAAACCGTCCGCGACGAGATCGATCGGATACATGGAAGAACCGAAGGGAGGAGTCTCGAATTCCATGGAGACACCGGTTTCTGAGAAGCGGAATATCTTGCCGGTCATCGCATCCGCCACGTACACGAATCCCCTTGCATCCGCCTCTATCCCCAAGGGTTCTCTGAGCTCGCCGTGACCGAATCGCTCCCCGGTCGGGATAATCCGTATAGTATCCCCGCCGGCCTGAAGAAAAAACTCCATAGCCCGGTAGAGGGAATCGTTGGAGGTTCCACCGTCGCAGTTCGGTCGGTCACTGATACAGCTCGGCCGGCCCGCTATCGTATATGCTTCTAATAGTAGGAGAAATGAGATGAGAACAGTGAGAACAGAGCGCTTCCCCATTTGAATCCCGCCAGCTCTATCACGGATCTATATCAGAACGACTTACGCAGGAATAGGGACAGCCCGCCGGGCATATGCTCGATATCCAACGACATGTCCGACATCTCGCTGTCCGGTGCGCGTTCCGATTTCCTCGCGAGCCGCACAGCATCCACAGCGCTGACGACCCTGACGGCCATGGCAAACATCACCGCATAGAGGGCTCTCCTATAGGCCGATTCGCTGCCGCTTCTTAGGACACCATACTTGTTGAACGCAACTTCCGATTCCCACCGCCAGCCATTATCGCCGACGATCTTGTTTTCTTCGAAATATCCATCCATCTGAGCCTTGTCACCGTAATAGAGGTCCCTCGCCTCCCTTCTCACCCATTCATTGTAACCGCCGGGGCCTTCGTTGCTCATGTAGTTCTCCAGATTCTCGTAATAGCTGTCGCAGTGATCGGTCCCATTCACTCCGGCATAGACCACGGCATAGTCCTTGTAAGATCCCTCCCTGGAATATCCCTGCCACAGTGAGGCTCCGATCGTGATCCAAGTGAGGCCCTCGATCCCGAAGAAGACCTTCGCCCGCAACTTATGGCCCATCCTGTACTCTCCAAGCCCCGGAAGCAAAAGACTCGCCGCCGCCTCGAGCTGCGGCGAATGGGACTTCTCCTCAACACTTCCCGCGCCACCCCCGTGGAGCTCCTTCCTAAGAAGGTCCGCCGCACACCCTCTCTCCCCGATCTCCGAACCTGGAGAAAGGACAGGCCCGTCCAGTTTACTCATCTGATCGGAAAATACGCTGTCCTTTCCCGGCATTCCAAGAGCGCCGGTCGCAACCGTAAGCAGCAGGAAGGAAGATATCAATAATCTCTTCATCCGGTCCCCCTAGAATCTGTAATTCAACGAAATCGTCGAAGCAAGAAAGCCGGACTCGATATCCAAAGACCAGCTGCTGTCATCAACATGCTCGCTGCCCATCCTGTAAGCCAGCCATCCGGCATCAATCATGGAAACCACCCTGTTTATTATCAGCCCCATAATATACTGATCGCTGCGAAGCAGGTATTCATCGCTTTCCTCTCGCATGCCCCAATACTTCTGCCTGTGGGGGGTCATCAGGTCCGATTCCGGGCTCCAATCGTCCCACCCGTATACGAAAGCGTTGTACTTCCCTATATTCTCGTAATACTCCTCGGAATCGGCCTCCCTGGGTATATATAGAAAGTAGAACGGTTGATCATTGCAGTGCTCGTTGTACTCATCGTAATCGACACATCCACCAAGCCCCGCGCAGCACGGGTGCTGCTCGAGAAATCTTTCCTCGCTCCAGTGCGCGTCGGCATAGTCCATGTAGTCCTGTTTCGCGTCTTTGCCCTTACTCCTGTTGCTTATTTGGCCGTACCAGCAGAAACCTTCCACGGCGAGGAAGAAACCCGACCGGGCCAGAACGGAGACATCACGCGATTCGGAGTAAAGGTACAATTCTCCCAGTCCCGGAAGAATGGCCGAGCAGAGAATCGACACCATCATCCGTCTTCTGCTGTCCATCCCCGAGGCGCCTGAGCGCGAATGTCTGGCCAGCAGCTTCTCGACTTCCACGACCGGACTGGTTACACGACCCGGTGGAAGCTTCAGGGTCCTGTCTACTCGAAGCGATTTCAGATCCAACGTTTCCCTGTCGGCGTCGAAAACGGATCCCCATCTATCGGCATCCTCTTTCATCTCCGGCCCGAGAGAGGGCATTTCCCCTCCATAGACCCCAGCGCTGAGCAACGCCGTAAGGAAAGCCGCAGTTAGTATCATCAAATATCTGCTCGGCATAAGGAGCTCCTTAACCGTCAACGTACGATCGCGAACTTCCTGAAGGCCTCCACGCTCCGCCCGTTAGACGTCAATACAAGCCTGCACAGGTATATCCCGGGCGCCTTTCCGGTCAACGACAGCAAGAACTCGTCCTCTCCCCCCGACAGTCTCATCCTGTCCTCGAGGACCAGCTCGCCATCAAGGGTCATAACGAACAGTTCGGCCACCCCTGACGACGGGGCTGTAAAATGAACCCCCACCCTTTCACCGTTCGATGGATTAGGGTATACTATCATGTCCTGCGCCAGATCCAGCCATTCATCGCTTGCCATACCCGTTGCACGTGACCTGATGGCAAACGCCGATCTAGACGTGCCGCCGAATACGCTGGCCCAGGAGTCTCCGCCTCCGTCCGGCACGTACGGTATCGAGCGCCACTTCAAGAACGTCACCCGGGGGATCACCTCGAACTTCTTGGGCAGGGCATCCCCATAGCACGCCGTATGGTGCCCGTCCGAATATACGAAGAGTCCGGTTCCCTCGTTTTTCACAATATCGATCGACGAATCGAAGGAGCTGCCGATCTTCCTCGGATAACCCGGCACAAGCTCGCCGAACGCGTCAAAGAGGTAAAGCAGACCGGAATCGGTCCCTACGGCAACCAGTGTGCCGGAATGCGTATCCATCGTCGTGACCGGTGTCGTTACCTTCACCTCTTCATCGAGACGATACATATTCTTTAAAATCCTGGGCCACCCCTTCACGTTGGCGCCCGAAGCGCTGACAGCGTAAACGGCAGCTCCATCGGAGTAGATCAAATCCAGGTACGAATCACCGTTCAAATCGTGAATGGCGGGCTCGCCGACGATACGGTTTTCCCTCTCCCTGGCCGAAAGCAACCCATCCCGGCCGAATAGAAAAACACGTCCCGTCATCGCCGATACGACGAAGATCTCCTCACCGGGTTCGAACGGATCCACATCCCCGCCTACGAGGTAAACATCCCCTTTGATCTCCAAGCCGGTAAGGGGGACCGAGACCGAATCGACTTGAGCGCTGAGGGTTGGATCGGCTGTGATACGTGCATCCCAGGACAGGATGCCGCATCTGTACAGCATCGAATGAGGTTCGGGATCATCACCGCCCGCCACGAAGTATATGCACTTGGCCCTTCCCGACGAGTCGGAGGCCACAACGATATTACCAACCACGATATCCGATCCCTGCAGCGCAACCGGGAATCCCGGCCAATCACCACCCGAACTGTCCAGAATATGAACCCGCCCTGACGAGTCGGCTGCTGCGACGAAAGATTCGCTTCCCGTGCAACCTGTAGCGGGATGGGTTACAAGCCCCCCGGGCAGCTCTACAGGCCAGCCCCCGAATTCCGTCCAGACACCGTCGACGAAGGCATGGAGTCGCCCGCAGGACTCACCAACGATCACCGCATCCGAAAATGAATCGAAATCACGGGCTACTGCGGCAGGCGTAACCACGGAGGAGCCGATTGTAAAGACCGGCGTACTCGTACCCGCTGAATGGGCTTCACCGGTCGAGCCGATCACAAGCGCGCGGTAATCGCCCGGAAGAACGAGTACCCCCTCTTCCAGTGCCGACGGTTCCCCCGCGTACTCGACCGAAACCAACTCCCTCGCACCCGCGCCGAAGCTCATCAGTGTGTCTCGCCCTGAAATATTCTCAACCCTGATCCCTGTCGGGACCGCCCAGCTGCTCCACGAAGGAGGCAGCGTGGAATCGGACAGTACGGAGTTGTTCCCGTCGAAATAGGCATCA
The DNA here is from genome assembly GCA_964422745.1 of uncultured bacterium. Lineage (GTDB taxonomy): Bacteria > Krumholzibacteriota > Krumholzibacteriia > Krumholzibacteriales > Krumholzibacteriaceae > CAYRCK01. The sequence goes on along the minus strand of CAYRCK010000003.1, from coordinate 156,313 downwards.
TCCCACCAGCCGAAACCGAAATAGGAGTTGGGATTACCGAGGTCGGCGGCTCCATCCGCTTCCACCAGCGATACCCCGAAAGGATAGACCGCGTTGACCGTATTGTCTTCCCACCTCTGTGAAATCAGCCTGTCATCGATATGCCAGATGAGCAATCCCGGCCCGCTCTGATGTGTAATATAATCCCCCGCCGGCTCGGTTGGTAAGATATAATCATACCCGTTCACCGGTCCCTCGAGCTGGGGATCATCCGGAATCGTGTCCACATCGATCGGGCAGTTCGTGCAGTTTACGAAGCCCGAAAAGACACCGTTCTCGTCGACAGTAGGACTCGTCAACATGCCGTCGAGCTCGGCGGCACGGTTCTCGATCAGGAAGTACTCATCCTCGCCTGCTGGGACCCTCACGGCTCTGGCCGGACATTTCTCAACAGCGGAAAGCGAGATCGAGTTGTCGAACGTCATCACGGTGTCGACCTCGAGCCACCCCAGAAAGTATCTCGACCAGGCACACAGGTTTCCCGGGATCACTCCCGAAGCATAAACGTAATTGCCCTCCGAGTCCCAGAACTCCACCTCCTGGCTTCCCCCGCCGTCCATCAAGCACCAGGCCCCTATCGTGTTATAGTTCGTCAGGCTGTTGTACAGATCCGGCAGACCCAGCTGATGTCCGAATTCGTGCGCCAGAACGGACCCTATCCCGCCCACGTAACCATCCTGCGAGGCGTATTCCGGCACGACCGATCCCTCCGTGATCATCGTGCTCCCCCCATCAACCAGAAATTGATCGTCCGGGCCGAGTCTCGCGAAGAACGACGGAGGATCGTTCGGCGAATCGTAGTCGATGTCTCCCTGCAGGTTCGCACCTGCATGCGCGACTACGATAGCGTCGTAATCGGCGAAATTCACCTCGCCATCGGCTGATTCGACACAGTCGCGGAAGAACGAGACCAACTTGGCTATCGTCCATACACCGCGATATCCAGGACCGTAGTCCGCCAGATCCGAGATCTTGTAGCTCGAGCTCTCCCCTTCCGGGAAGACTTCGTACTCGATCTCCAGCGTATTACAGGATTGCATGTGAAAATAGGTGCGCAGGGCCTCCATATGAGACTCGAAAAAGCTCTTTCCGTGTGGTGTAGGATCGATGATAGAGCCTCCGTCCGGAGTGAGATCGAAATCCCCCCCGGTCGAAATCGTCGAGAGCCCGTTCTCCCTATCGGTGTCGAACGATACCCTGATAAGCACTACTCTTACCGTATCCACACCGGGTTCGAGTTCACCCCTGAGCATCCTCCGCTCCCTGCTCTTTTCGAGGAGACGCTTTTGTGATACCCCGTCGAACGGGAAAATACGGGTGTTCGGAGCAAGGCTGCCGGAATATACCGGACCTATACCGTCCGGCCGGCTCTTTGCACCTGTGGCGAACCTGGCACGAAGCACCCTTCTATGAGACCTCGCACTCGGTTCGGTCAATGATAGGGTGAGTGTAGCAAGCAGGACCAAAACGATCTGCATATAGAAACGGATCGTTCTCAACGTAGTGCGAAACCTTCCTCAGGGGTTTAAAAGGTTATTCCAATGGACCAGCGCTGGACCCTGTCAAGGCCCTCCGCCTGGGGTATGCTCGCCCAATCGAGCCTGTACCGGTCATTGAACACAAAGCCCAGGCCGTATGTGGGATCCTTGATATAACCGTCTCTATCGTGAACGTAACCGGCCCTGACGGCTATGAGATTCGCGTACAGGAACTCGCCTCCGGCATGGTAGATATTCGAACGGCTGAATTCCACGAGCGGCCTCTGAAATTCACCCGTGAACGTGAGAAGCCCGACTTCGCTTGAATAGGGGCTGTATGAGAATCCCAGCCTGAGGTTACGCGGTAGTGGAGCCGCCTGATCGGGATTCATGTAGCTTATGGACGGACCGAGGTTCGAAACGGATGCACCCAGATTCAAGCGTGAAACCGTGAAGCTCCCGATATCGAAATCGGGAACCTTCCACAGACCTCCGATATCTATCGCCACAGAGTGCCCAGTGCCGGGTTCGCTGCCCTCGGCTCCTGTACCCTCGGATGCGAGATGAGAGTATATGAATTTGAGATTCATTCCGATTCCTATGGAATCGAAGATCTTGATCGCCCCGCTGACCGTCGGGGCCATTTCCCAGGCTGAACCCACTCCTATCTCGTCCGGCGATCCCTCCCGCGTTATCGAGTAATCCCCGTAGGTAAGATAAACCATGGCTGCTCCGATTGTCCCTATACCCTTCATACGGTATGCAAATCCGATATACTCGTAGAAAACATCCGACATGAGGTCGGGAACGAGCTGGGAGTGCATCAGGTCCACAGATACATTGACGAAAGCCATACCACCGGGATTCCACCATATGCCAGTAGCGTCGTCGGAGATAGCGACAAAGCACTGGCCCATACTGTTGGCGCGTGCTCCAGGCTGGATCTGGAGCGCATAGACGCCGGCCTCGCCCTGCGCTTGAGTCGAACCCACCGGAATGAGCATGATGATAGCAATAACAATCAAGTACTTAGCAGCTTTGAGCATGGTTGTTTCCTCCACTTTGCAATTACTTAAATTAATGTTCCGTATCTTTACAAGTCAAGTATATTAAACGCCGGACGGCCCCCGTTTGTGCCGTACAAGTTATTATATAATAAGATATTATCTCAATGACACCGCTTTTCCTTTAACCGTCTCCTTTCGGTGAAACGAGTCCATAAACTCGACATCCAGTACATAGAGGTAGGTCCCGTTGGCGATCCTGTCACCTGCGTAATCCCTCCCATCCCAGTAGATGCAGTTGAACCCCTCACTTGCCGATGTCCTTCTTTCCCATATTCTGATACCGGATACATTGTAGACACTCAGGTTGACATCCGCGGCCCCAGTGAGCTGAAAAACAAAATTCGTCCCATCCTTGAACGGATTCGGGAAGTTGAACACGTCGCTGACAGTGCTCAATCCCTCCTCTATCACCTCGAATCTCAGGGTATCCGTGGCGGAGGCCCCGAGATTGTCGAAGGCCCTCGCCAATACGCTGTGCTGTCCCGGGCTGATGTTCGAGCTGAGGCGATACTCGACCCTACCTTTCGTGTAGGAGCCGTTATCGAACGTGAAATCATCCTGCACAAACGAGTAGTTACCGCTGCCGTCGAATTCGAGCAGGATCGAGTTCTGGGGGCTCGATCCGAGTATGGCGACTCCGTCTTCGTCGGATATCTCGATTATGAGCATCGCCCCCGGTCTGACCTTTGTTGCCTGCCCTTCAAAATACATGTTGACGCTGGGCACGTCCTGGTTTTCCGGAATAGAGTCGGCTGCGGTTATCGTAAGGGTGTCGCATGCCCCGACTCCGTCGACCGAGGACGAATAGAGATAACTCCTGATCCGTGCATCCGGCCCCTTCCTGCATTTGAGGGGCACTACGAAACTGAAGGAGAATTCCCCTCCTGAGACATCGACCTGTCCCCTGTAAATATTCTTCCCCGGGAGATCGAATTCAACATTGCATTCGACATCCTCCCTTATCACCACTTCGCTCATGTGCTCCACCGCCTCCTCCACCAGAATATCGGCGCTTCCGTTGAACGAGCTCAGAACGGCGCCGCCCGACTTGATAGAGCCGTTCACCGTGTAATGGCTGCCCGCGTGCATTGTATCCACTCCCGAGATATCATGCTCCACGATCAGCTTCGGCATCGGCAGGCTGAATGCAGGATCCCCCAGCAGCACGTACCTGAAGTTGTTCCTCCAGTCGGGGATCAGATAGACGTTCATCTTGGCAAGCTGCAGCGCCCGTCCGAGAGGAGTCGTCGACGCGGAATCCCTGTCTGCGAACATATACCTGAAGAACCACTTGTTAAGTTCCGTATTGGGAGGGGGGGAAGATAGTGTTACGGCCGATATAGAGGCTATCGCACCACCCTCCTCCGCCGTTACAAGGTTCTGGGATATGCTCCTCTCGTTGGGCTCTTCCAGATCGCTGACCGTGCAGGAGAAGGCCAGAAACAGCGGTCTCCTGCTTCCGTTGGTGAGGGCGAATATATCGGACTGCAAGAATACATGCTCGTCCGCAAGATTGGAAGCGCTGCCGTGTCCTATGTAATTTACAATCAGGCTGCCTTCATTCCAGCTCTGCACAAGAGCCTTTTGAGCGTCGGGCTTCGCGTTACCGTCCATGTCGTAATTGTAAAGATATATCTTGTCCAGATCCACGAATCTTGGGAAGACGCCATTCTCCCTGTCCGCCAAATCCTCGGAGTCGTTGAGAAAGCTGAAATCCCTGTCCCAATACTTTGAATACTCGTCGTCGGCGACGAGCGTCACCTTGTTCTTCCAGGTTCCCGGGCTGTTGGTCTCCTCCTGGGTTATTATTCTATCCACCCAGGCGTCCGATTCGCTCTCGCTGAGCACCGTCATTCTTCCACAGGCGAGATCCGCGATCGTATCCTCGGAGTCATCGAGCTTGATCAGGAAGTCGTCGTCCTCTATGCCGTCATCCCCGAACAGCCGGTGGACGTTTATGTAGAGAGGCACATAGTCGGTCCCCCACCCGAGATAGTCTTTCGGATCGTTCGTCCCGTTGCCCATCAGCAACAGATACCTGATCACCGGATCGCCGTTCTCGTCGAAATTATCGTACAGGAATTTCAAGTAGTTACGAATAGCTATCGGATCCTTGAGCCCTCCGGAGAAGTTATTGTACACATCCTCTATATCTACCGCCTTGACGACGGGGTTGTTCACTCCAGGAAGCCTGCTCTCGCGGTGAGCCGCAAGTTCGGCAGCTGCATCTTCGAATCTTTCGTGATGAATAATGACCATGTGCGGACAGACCGGATCGTCCCTGAGAGAAGGGAGCCTGTCCGAGGGTGTACCGGCCAGTTCTATCCGGGGCGGTGCCCTGAGTCCCGCACCCGAGGAAACAGCGTAGTGCCGTAGCCCTGCGTCGAGTTCATCCTCGAACCGTACGATCCCCCCGTTCGACTCCCAGCCGACCAGCAGTACGGGACCCGCGTGGTCGGTCACGTCCAGCAGGTGGACACCGCCGCCTGCCAGACCGTCCATAGAGAACCTCGCAACGGCGGCGGTCTCGGGTGCGAAGAAGTCCAAACGCCCGGAGGCGGCCGTGAGATATCTCTCGTATTCCAGCGAGTAGCCCAGGAAATACATATGGTCGTCAGCATCCTTGGACACCCTGAATTGATTCTCACCGTTTACCAGGTTTGAAATCCCGACATCTAGCGTATCGGGATTGAAGCTGTAATTACGGACCGTCCAGCTCACCTCGCCGGCCAGCACTCCGTTGATATAGCATCTCGCGCTGTTGGTCAGGTTGGATCTGTCATAATCGCCGTAGCCCAGGTAGAACAAACGCCCGTTGGGTGAAGCTATGTTGTACAGGTTGAAATAATCCGAAAAAGATGAAATCCCCTCTACCCCCATGTTTATCCAGTACCAGCGATCGTCCGTCTGAATAGGATCGTAGTATGAGTTCTTATCGACCCGCAGGCGTTCATTGTAAGTGTTTACCTCATAGGATGACGGTGGAGGAATCTGCAGGGAGACGTCCCTCGTCTCCATCCTCTCCGGATTCCCGTCGAAGCCTCCGTTCCAGGTCAACCAGTATACGTTTCCGGTTTCGTAGAGGTTAGAGTGACGCTCCATCCATTCCCCCGAGATTCCCAGCTCGTCGGCCCATCCCTCGACGCCGATCCCGTAGAATATGATCGTATCCTCGGTGGAGAAGGAGCCGGCTCCCGATCCCCTGTAGAGGATCTCGTGCTCGGTGAGATGGTAATCCTCTTGAAAGCTTCCGCCGTTCACTATGCTGTCCGGTTGGCCTATGGGCCCGCCCGAGAATAGCCTGATAGTCGATGGATCCACGTCGAGTGGATTGATGTATGCGCCCAGAAGATCGTTGTACGTTATCCTGTATATGCCCTTCTCGCTTATATGTAGCTTGAGCCAGTATTCGGAGAGTTCGAACTCGAACGGGGTTCTCTGCATATGTGCCCTCATCATGGGCCGTTTCTCGAACAAGGACGCCTGCTCAGCGTTGACGATTACACCGTCCGGCAGTGGATATGCGCCGGACGGCCTCTCCCTCAGGACCGCCGGCCGGAAGGACAGCCGCGCGAGGATCCTCTTCGCGTGAACCAGCTTTCCATCGACAGGATCGTAAATCAAGGGTGTGCAATCCACGCATGCGATTTCTCTGCGTCTGTAGGTCACCGTGCCCGAATACCTCAGGAACTCACGGTCGCTTGCGAGAGCGGGATCACCGAGGGCTTCTCTCTGTTCTTCGAACGATCCTCCACCGGGCAGATATGCAGCAGGAACGAGATTATCCAACGGTTCGGTGTGCACCTCGAGCAGCTCCATCCCCACGCCTTCCCCGGACGGCACTTCAAACAGGAATCTTCTCGCAGGCAGGATCGGCCGTCCCTCCTGGTACTGTGGGCTGAATCCCTTGAGAGTGATCATGCCAAACCGGGGAGAACCGGTTTCATCCAGGATTGTTACATCCGGATCGCCCGTATCTATTTCGAAAGTGACACCCGCAGCATCCCATGAAAGCACCCGGCAAGGTCCTGCATACACGTCTAAGGCGATAAAAAAGACGAATAGCGCTATAAGCGGTGTTCTCTTCACCCATTCCTCCCAATGACCAGCCAGACAGCCGCCGCAGAGAATATGAACTGCAGGAATAGATTCACGTAACCCGCCTCCCTCCCGTGAGGGATAGGCCCCGTGTGTCCCGGAAATCTCTTCTGGTCATCTCTCAGGACTCCGAGCTTCCATAGTAGATTCTCGAGGTCCGGCAGGATGGCGAAAATGATCCCCAGGGTCACGGGCAGGTTGCAGACCCCTGCTAGAATCAACACGATTACCAGCAGAAGGGAAAACAGGATCTCTACCCTCATGCTTTCGAAATCGAAATGTGGCAGCACATCCAGGACGATGTGACTCCCCAGCCCGAATACAGGTGCTAGGTAAGGGCTTGGAGCCAGCGAGCCCACGAGTGCCCCTGCGGCGATATGGCTAAACAGACACAAATCTTTACCTTACTGAACGGAATCAGTCTAGTTGCTCCGCCCGGTCTATCAGCATTATCGGGATATCGTCCTCTATAGGGTATCTCAGACGGCATTTTTCACATACCAGGGCGCCGCCTCCCTCTTCGAGCACTACCTTCTCCTTGCACTTCGGACAAGCGAGTATATCGAGCAGCTCCTTCTTGACCATTATCTCCCCTCTCATCCAACAATGAAAAATCCCTGATCGGCATAGAACTGTCCCCTATCTCCTCTCAGGGATATGCAACTCAATTTTTTATACCTCTTTTGCTGGCATTATAATTATAAAGAATTACCGATCCTCAGGTCAAGACTATATTTTCCGGATCCGGGTGAGGATCGAGGCCGATAGAGCCTCCTGTGGTCGGCTATCCGCGAATCCGGATATAGTAGAGATACACCGGAGGATTGAGGCGTCCCCCCGGTCTATCAACTCCTATCCTTGAAAATTCCCATGGAATAGAACTTGTTCCGCCTCTTCTCAATAAGGGCGTCTATGGTGGTCTCCCCTACCGTGGCGATCTCCTCGATCAGCACATTCTTCAAGTGATCCGCGTTACCTTCGGGGTCCCTGTGTGCCGCACCGTGGTTCTCCTTGATGATGCGGTCGACCACGCCGTAGGCGAGACAGTCATCGGCCGTCAGGCGCAGTGAAGACGCCGCTTCGGCGGCTTTACCCTTGTCCCTCCACAGGATCGTTGCGCATCCTTCCGGGGATATTACCGAGTAGACGGCATGCTCCATCATCAGAACACGATCACCTACGGCTATCGCAAGCGCACCACCGCTACCGCCCTCACCGATGATTACTATTATTATCGGTGTTCTTATTCCGAATACCTGCTTCAGGTTATCGGCTATAGCGCGGGGCTGTCCCCTCTCCTCGGCGCCCACTCCGGGATACGCACCGGGTGTGTCGACAAAGGAGATCAACGGCAATTTGAATTTCTCCGCCATCTTCATCAACCGCAGTGCCTTGCGAAATCCCTCCGGCCTTGCCATCCCGAAGTTGCGATGCAGCTTTTCCCTCGTGGTACGTCCTTTTTCGTGGCCTATGACCATGACCCTACTGCCGTTGATGGCCGAGAGCCCTCCGACTATTGCATGATCGTCACCGAAATACCTGTCACCGTGAAGCTCTTGGAAGTAGTCGAATATCATGCCTAGATAATCGCCCATCCTGGGACGCAGCGGATGCCGGGCCAGCTGAACCTTCTGCCAGGGAGACAGACTCTCGTAAAGCTCCAGCTCCAGGTCCTCGAGCTTCTCCCTCAACCTGCCGATCTCGCTCGAGCTTTCCGAGAACCCGTTGGTTCTTAGTTCCTCGATCTTATCCTGCAGCTCGTGTATCGGTTTTTCGAACTGAAGGTACTTGGAGCTTTGAACTTCCATGTCAATAGACCCTTAAAAATAGTTAATATAGTATAATTCAATACATCTCGCCACGCCGTGTTCCGCCTCATAGTTATCCAGCAGATCCTTGAACAGGATCTTCAGCCTGAGGTTTTCCTCGTATGTGATCCGGATACCGGTGTCGAGGTAGCCACGCCCCCTCGTCATCGATGACTCCACTTCAGAGTCATTATCGTCCAAAGCCGCTTTGTAATCCAGAAGGATATCCAGCCCGGGTATCAACCCGAGCGTAAAACCACCGAAGAAGTCGATCCCCTCCTCGTACTCGTTCTCGAGGGAATAGTTCACCCCTCCATGCAGGGATAGATCCCTTATCATATTATAGTTTTTGCTCATTACCGCGTAGAAACCTTTTGATTTGCGCTCGTAACGTTCACTATCACTGAAGTATTGCCCTTCACCCTGTGTATTGAATCCAAATGCAAGCGCCGGTCCGACCGTTGTCTCTTCGATCAACCGGAGTCTTACCTCGAATCCCGGTTGATCGTTGACGTCTATGTCACCACGACCGATAAACTCCTGGAGGCCGAATGAGAATCCCAGCATCAAACGATCGTGAAACCCCACCTTCACACCGAAGAGAAGACTGCTCTCGGGGCCGATCGAGCCGTCGAAAAGATAACCGCCGTGGGAGAGTATCCCTGCTGTCGGGCTGTCCACCATATAGAGATCTTCGAAATCCTGACCCGAGACAGCGCCTAACGGCAATAACAAGGCGCAGAGCGACAAAGAGAACAAGCATCTTCTATAACGAGAGTTCGACATTTTCCACCCCCGTGATTTTCTTCAATTCCGTATAAAGTTCAAAACCCGGTGATATTCGCATGTTCCGGGAACGGATAACGAACCTGTCCGAGCCGTTCTCCCTCCAATGGAATATCACCTCCCTTTCCCCGGGGTATCGGACCATGACATCCCTGAGTCCGACCAGCTCCTTCTCGCCGAAAACATCCGACCGGATGGTCAGATGAAGCCTTTGCGGCAGAACGCTCAAGCCCTCTTCGATCGTATACACGGAGTCGGCGATCACCTTGTTGCTGATCGCCTCCTTGACCGACACCTTGCCGATCACGACGATAATGCTGTCTTGCTGTATCTTCTGCCTGCATTTCTCGTAGCACTTGGAGAAGACTATCATCTCATAGGATCCGTGATAGTCCTCCAGTGTTACGAAGGCCATCGGATTTCCTTTACGGTCCAGGATGACCTTGATCTCGCTTATCAGTCCGGCAAGCACGACGGCTTCACGCTCTTTCCTATCCGAAAGGCTAAGGCTGTCGGCGTTTATTATGCGCTTCAGTATGCCCCTGAATCGATCTAAAGGATGCCCCGAGAAATAGAATCCCAGCGATTCCTTCTCCCTGCGGAGCATCTCGCTCTCCTCCCAGGGTGGAACATCGGCGAGTGGGACCTGATCCGCCGGCGATGAGCCGTCGAAGAAGCCGAGAAAGGTCTGACCCTTCTCCCTCTCGCTCTGACGTTTCTGAGCCCTCGCCAGTACTCGGTCGAGCGTCGACATCTTCTGCGATCTCGTGCCCGGGAGACAGTCCATGGAACCGCTCTGGATAAGGCTCTCTACCACACGTCTGTTCACCTGCCGCAGATCGACACGGTCACAGAAATCGTATAAGTCGATGAACGGGCCGTCGTTACGCGCGTTGATCACTGACCGTACCGCCTGGATACCGACTGTCTTGATCGCGGCGAGACCGTATGTGATCTCACCATTGGCAAGACCGAACTCAACTTGGCCGCAGTTGATGTCCGGAGGGTGCACGACCAGATTTAGGCTGCGGCACTCATCGAGCAGAACCAGGAGCCTGTTCGTATCTCCCATATCACATGTCATCGCAGCCGCCATGAAGGCCGCAGGATGATGAGTTTTCAGATAGGCCGTATGCATCGATATAACCGCATATGCGGCGGAATGAGATTTGTTGAAACCGTATCCCGAGAAGAACGCCATAAGATCGAATATCCTCTTCGCCTTTTTGGCCGGTATCCCTCTATCCACCGCGCCATTTATGAACATTTCACGCTGCTTCTCCATAACCGCTTTTTTCTTTTTACCCATGGCCCTTCTGAGAATGTCCGCCTGACCGAGGGAAAAGCCGGCCAGCTCGCTGGCTATCTGCATTACCTGTTCCTGGTAAAGAATCACACCGTAAGTCTCACGCAGTATCGGCTCGAGTTTCGGGTGCTCGTATTTGATCTTCTTGCGCCCGTGCTTGCACTCGATAAAATCGGTCACCATATCGCTTCCGAGAGGACCCGGGCGGTAAAGCGCGTTGACCGCAGTGATGTCTTCGAAAGTGGTCGGACCTATCCTGCATAGGAGATCCCGCATGCCCGCACTCTCGAGCTGGAATATCCCTATTGTCCTACCCTTGCGAAGAAGTTCGAATGTCTCCGGATCATCGAGGGGAAGAGAGTCCATACTCATATCGATGCCGTCGTGCTCCCTCAGCAGATCCAAGGTCTTATCTATATTTGAAAGAGTTTTCAGCCCCAGGATATCGATCTTCAGGATACCCATCTCTTCGAGGATGTTCATCTCGTACTGCGTCGTTATCTCCCCCTTGTTAGATCGGAAGAGAGGTACATGGTCTACGAGCTTGGTCGGTGTTATGACCAAGCCCGCCGCATGAGTCGAAGCATGCCTCGACAGGCCCTCGAGCGCCAGAGACAGGTCCAGGTGTTTTTTTACGGCGGGATCTTCCCTGTAACGCTCCTTCAGGTCGGAAACCGAAGAAAGAGCTTTCGAGAGGGTCGTGCCGGGTTGCGATGGTATCATCTTGGCGAGCTTGTCCACTTCCCCGTACTGAATCCCCAGAACCCTGCCGACATCCCGCACCACCGCCCTGGCAGCCATCCTCCCAAATGTGATTATCTGGCAAACGTTTTCCTTTCCATACCTGTTTACGACGTAGTCGATCACGTCCTGCCGTCTGTCGTCACTGAAATCTATGTCGATATCCGGCATCGAGATCCTCTCGGGATTGAGGAGCCTCTCGAATAGAAGTCCGTTTTCCATCGGATTTATCGACGTGATCTCCAGGGCGTAGCAAACGAAGCTCCCGGCCGCCGAGCCCCTACCAGGCCCAACCGGTATGCCCAGGTTCTTCGCCGCGCGCACTATATCCCAGACGATCAGAAAGTAGCCCGCGAAATTCATCCTGGAAATGACACCGAGCTCGTAGTGGATACGATCAAGCACTTCCGAGGTGATTTCGGGAACCCTGCGCGGCAGATGCTCCATCACCAGGTGTTCCAGGTACTCGTCGGCGTTCCCGTACGGTTCCGGGATCGGGAAACCGGGCAGATAGCTGCTACTGTGCTTCAACTTGAAATCGCATTTCTCCGCGATCTCCAGGGTTGTACTCAGCGATTGCGGAAACTCCGAGAAAAGCTCCGCCATTTGTGATGGTGACTTGAAGAACGTCTCGGGATTGGAACGCATCGACCTGTTCGGATCGTCGACGTCCTTACCGGTCTGCAGGCACAGCAGAACATCGTGAGCCTCATGATCCCCGGCTTTGCAGAAGTGGCAGTCGTTCGTGGCGACAACCGGCAATCCTATTTCCCGGGCGATCCCCGTCAGCTTCGGGATCAGTTCCAGTTCCTCGGGTATACCGTGGTTCTGTATCTCGATGTAAAAATCACCTGGATCAAATACCGACGAGAAACGGGATGCTATATCAATCGCGTCATCACGCCTGTTCGCGAGCAGCCGTTTGGGGATGCTGCCGTTGAGACAGGCACTCAGACCGATCAATCCCTCGCTGTGGCCGGCGAGGACATTCATGTCTATTCTCGGTTTGTAGTAAAACCCTTCCGTGTATGCCAGGGATGAGAGTTTGAGGAGATTGCTGTACCCGGTTTCGTTCTTGACGAGGAGAATCAGGTGATCGTTCTGCGCCGGCCCCCTTGCGCGGTTTCTCTCCCTGCAGTCTCCATCGACGATGTACGTTTCGATGCCAAGTATGGGTTTGATGCCCGATTTCACGGCTTCATTGTAAAACCGTACCGCACCGAAGAGATTGCCGTGATCGGTAAGGGCGACGGCTTTCATTTTCATGGCCTTGGCGGCTGCGACCAGGTCTTTGATCTTTATAGTGCTGTCCAGTAGACTGTACTCTGAATGATTATGTAGATGTACGAACTGCTGCGAGGACATTTCATCATCCTTTCCCGACACCGGCTACTCTATCACAAAGCTGAAGCTCTCGACAGTGCTATTTCCGGCCAGATCGCCTACCTCCACTTTTAAAGAGACAAGACCCACCGGCCTCGACGACAGAATGGGGACCCGGAGATATTCGCGGTAGCCGTCCCACTCACAGACCACCTCCACGCCGTCGAGATAGGCCTTCACAGAGTAAGGATCGACACCGCTTCCATTTTCGACAACCGGCAGACAGGCCTCAAAGGGCTTGAAGAAGCCGCTTCCCACCGGGCGGCTTTCAAGCGCTACGTGCTCTATCCTCGGAGGAATGCCATCCACGCATAAAGCGTATATACCCTCCCTGTCTATTCCGACGCTTCCCCCCTCCATAGAGGGTACACCGATGCATTTCCATCCACCCTTTTCATTGAACCGGAAAAGGCCGGTTCCTCTGCTGGAATCGCAGGACAGGTACAACGGCCTATTGATCCGGTCTCTTGGAAATTCGATGGAATAAGGCGGGGATAGCGGCTTGAGCTCCGCCGGAAACGGCTCCGGCGCGGTAACCTCCCTCACGACGCAGGCGGCGCGTCCGATGATCGAGGGAGATCGCAGCTCGAAATGAAGGCTGTCTGATAGATCGAATCCAACCCGCTTTCCCGAGCCTAGCAGGAAGATTCTGAACGCCGAGCAGGACCTGAGGGGGAACCCTCTGTGATCATGACCCGAGACACGAAATATATTCAAACCGTCCTCGATGTGCTCTCCACCGAAGAACGCTTTGAATTCCCTGGCTCCGGTACGGCGCACGATAGAGGCCCCGGCAGGATCCCCCCCCACGCGCTCTATGGCCGGCACTGAGGACAATATCCTGTCCGTGGTCACGTGAAGTACGACACCCTCATATGCCGGCTCCGGTACGCATCCTGCGAAAGCTTGCCCGCCCCCTGTCCCCTTTCCCGGTTCACAGAAGAACGACTCTATCTTTGCGCCCTCGTCGTCCGATACGACGTATTTGAAGAGCGGGTTCCCGTCTCCGGAACTCATACCGCGCCAGAATTGCCCGAATGGTTCAAGGGCGATCCGTCTCCAGCTGCTGCCGTCATCCAGCGACTCATATAATGCCGATTCGACCTCACCGCCATCCGGATCGTGCGAGGCGACGACAACCTCCGCAGCAGCGGCCAATTTTCTTGCCGTCGTGATTACCGGATAGCTGTGCAGCGCAAAGTGAAACACGGCGCGCGATTCGTTGCCGGATGCGTCACCGGCCAGTACCTCACCCCTGTGGATCCCAGCCTCCAGACTGCATCCGCCCGGGAATGCCTCACCAACGCTCACAACACCGGATCCCTCGCGATCACTCCTGGTGAGGCCCTTTTTCCTATACAGCAACACGTACCTACCGGCCGCCCCCTCACCCTCTATGTCATACTCGAACCTGATCTCTTTCGACTGGGTGTAGGAAAACTTATTGTTTCTGATCGAGTAGAGAACCTGTCCGTCCACGGAGAAATCGACATACTTCGGAGCCATCCTGTACCTTCCGAAACCCTGTTCGTCCCAAAGAGATACACCGAATCCGAAGATCCCGTCGAGCTGAAGTGTATCATCGAGTACGTACAAACGTTCCCCGGAAGCCCTGAACAGCCTATAGATGGGCGAAAGTGCCCCCTCCGCCAAGCTCCCGACCGATAATGGAACCGCTGTAACACCGGATATGATCGGCGGGCTCTCGTCCGGAACGGAATACAGAGATTCGAGAGGATCGAAGGGTCTCTCGCCGCTATCTCGGATCTCGAAATGAAGGTGTGGAGCAATAGTCCCACTCTGCCCGGAATAACAGATCGTATCTCCCACAGAGCGCATGAAGCGCCCCTCCGGAAAGGTTATATCGCACCATGGAGATCTGCCGCCGATCCTGTGATCGTAAAGCAGTGAATCGATGTCCCTGCTGAATCCGTATATGTGAGCATATACGACAACCGGCCCGTCATCCAACCCGAGGTAAAGCGCTTTACCATACCCCGTAGGGGCGATCTTGATCCGCACGACCGAGCCTGCCCCTATGGCCAGGCACGGCTTGCCCACACTGCCGAAGGTTCTAATATCTATCCCGGCATGATAATGCCCCTCCCGATACTCGCTGAAGCTCGAGCTCAGACGCCTTTCACCATGAAGAGGCCAGAGATATATCTCCGCACGCGTGCTGGAGAAGATAAAGAGCAACGAGAACCCGGTTATAATTATTCTCCCTATCATTTGATGTGAAAATCTACACCGCCTCGGTACCGCTGTCAACGAATCTTAAAAAGTTTGCAAGAAACCGCATTATTTGCTACCTTATCTAGAGTTTATTCTAGTTTATAAGTACCTGTTTACAATTCACGACAAAGGAACGTACAAGATGCTCAAGCAGTTGAGGGAAAAGACAAAAACAATTCTATGGTTCGTAGTCGTTGCTTTTGTTCTATCCATTTTCGCAATATGGGGGATGAATCTCCGGTCTCCGGAATCACGCAACGATAACGAGTTCATTGTCGGAAGAGTCAACGGCAATGACATCGATGCTCAAGATTATATCAACATGTACAACCAGCTCTACGCGGAAATGAAAGCGAGAAAGGGCGAGGAAGCGCAGTTGACTCAGATCGAATCCGGAATGCTCGTTCAGCAGGCCTGGGAGCAGCTGATACACAAGATATTGGTGACAGAAGAGATAAACAGGCTGGAGATCTCCGTTACGGACGATGAGCTCGTCGGATTTCTCAGAAGCAATCCACATCCCAATCTTCAGCAGGCATTCAGGAATGAAGAGGGGCAGTTCGACTACGAGTCCTATCTCGAGGCGCTGTCCGATCCGTCTATGGATTGGACTAATCTCGAGAAATGGGGATTGTCCGTACTGCCGGAACTAAAAATAGAGACATATCTTTCGTCGAGAGTCCATGTACCGCAGAGAGAGATAGTGGAGAAATTCGAGATAGATAACGTCCGTTTCAAGGCCGAGTACGTCGAGATCCCCTTCGAAACCGACGAAAGCTCCTATGAACCAAGCGAGGAGGAGATCGTTTCCATCTACGAGAAGACGAAGAGCGCATATAAAGAACCCGAGAAGAAGAGGGTTCGGCTGGTAGAGATAAAGAAGGACCCAACCGATGACGACGAGAAGGAGATCTTCGAAAGGCTCCTGGAGATCAAGCAGGATATCATCGCGGGCAAGGACTTCTCGAAAGCGGCAAAGGATTTCTCGGACGATCCGGGATCCGCATCCAAGGGAGGAGACCTTGGATTCATAGGTAGAGGCGAAATGGTCGAGGAGTTCGAGAATACCGCATTCTCTCTGGACGAGGGACAGATAAGCGATCCTATCCGCACTGAGTTCGGCTATCATATTATCAAGGCGGGCGAGAAAAAAACGGAGGACGGCGCCGAGAAGCTACACGTGAGCCATATCCTGATGAAGGTTGATCCGGGATACGAAACGATGGATTCACTCAATACGGTTATTGGAGAGATCAAGGACGAGATCGCGGTCAACGGGCTCGAAGGCGCCGCCGCGGCCTTCGGCCTCGAGATAAGGGAAATCCCACCTTTTACACAATACCCTTTCATCGGTGAACTCGGATACATGCCCAGGGTTGTGAATTTCGCTTTCAATCACGAACGGGGGGATATCAGCTCCAGGATAGATAACGAATCATCAGCCTTCTTCATCGAAATACTGGAAACTATACCCGAGGCATTCACCCCCCTCGAGGAGGTGAGAAGCCAGCTCGTTGAAAGGATCAGGAGAGATAGGGCTAAGGAAATCACGAGGGAAAAAGCCAGAACGATGCGCCAGAGGATTCTATCGGGAGGGACATTCGAAGAAGTCGCCGAATCCGAAGGTCTCGAGGTGAAGGAGACCCCGTTCTTCTCGGAGAACGAACCGGTACCGGGCATAGGCAACAACAATGCATTCACTATCGCATGCAGCCTCATGCCCCCCGGCCAGATCACCCCACCAGTGACCGGGAGAAACTCGTGTTATCTTATTAGGGTAATGGAAAGAACGGAAATCGATCCAGAACAATTCAGGTCGACGAGCACGGATATACGGAACGGACTCTTGGGCGAGATGGCCAACGGTCACATATCAAGCTGGTATGTCAGGTTGAAGGAAAATGCGGATATAGACGATCTGAGAGAGCGGCCGATCAACTAGCCGCTCTTATCCTCGCCGTCGATAATCTCGGAAGTCTGGGATTCTATCTCATCCTTGATCTCCCGCGATGACTTCTTGAACTTACGGATCGACTTACCTATAGCCTCCGCTACCTCGGGAAGCCTCCGCGGGCCGAAGAAGATCAGGACGAGGAATAGAATTATCAGGAGCTCGGACCAACCCAACGGTCCTATCAAAAGAAAACCGGGGGTCAAGCTTCCCAAAGCCGGATAAATGTTCATGATAAACCTTTCCCGCTCAACAGTATAATCTCAACATAAATGCAACGAGAACAATTCCCAGCAAACTTACCAGATTAACCTTCAGGGAGAAACCTATCGTGAACGTAAACACAATCAGATCACAATACCAGGGGCCCACACTGAATTCCTTCCCTGAAATGAACAGCTCCCTGATGAGATTGTCCTCCGGTAGTAGCAAGCCGATGAGCTCTCCGACCACACTTCCCACAATAACACCAAGAAAAAACACGAGAGCTACAAGACCCATACGCCTCTTCGCAGGCAAGAGCAACCTCCTAGTTTCAACTATATAACAACATCCATACAATAACAACCTTTAATTAGAAGGTCTGCATCTCAACGATCTCAGATCCCCGCCTACAATGAACGTGGCATCCACGATGCTGTGATCGCTCGTCTGTTTCAATATCCTCTTGCAGCCCGTGAGCCGGGACAGCTTCTTCATCAACGATGGATTCCCCTTCCTGTCTATAAGCAGGGACTCTTCGAAATCGTACTGCTCGGCATCGCCTATAAGAAGAACGTCTATACCGATCTTTCTGAGTTCCATCGCGGTTTTCAAGGCAATGCCGTCCTCGCCCGTTCCGTTCAGCACCTCTATCTGGAAGGGTTCGCCGTCCGTGTCCGGGATCCAATCAGACCCCAGCCACCTCACCGTCAGTGACACGAGTATAACCAGGAACGCCAGTAGGATCGCCAGACCGGGCCCGGTCACGAACCGAGTTTTCTTTCTCCTTTTCGCCAACACCCGCCTGCCGGATTAAGTGCAATCCACGCACAGTCTAGCGTTCCGCCATCGCTATGCTTTCTGATCGCTGAAGTGAGGAAGGAGCTTTTTATAGCTTGCATCCAGGTCCTCGGATATTACCCTGGTTTCGGATATCGATGTCATGAAATTGGTATCACCGGTCCACCTGGGACACAGGTGGAAATGAAGATGCCCGACTATCCCCGCTCCGGCGCTGGCGCCCAGGTTGGCTCCAATATTCAAACCTTCCGGTTTATATGCTTCCGTCAAAGCCCTCTCACTCAACCTGAGTAAGCTGACGAGCTCCTCGCCTTCCTCCCCGTTCATGGCATCCACCCTATCTATGTGCCGGGCGGCAACGATCATTAAATGTCCGCTTGTATATGGAAACATATTGAGGATAACAAACCAATGCTTTCCCCTCTTGAGTATTCCGACACTCTCGTCCGCCGATTCCTTCTGTATCTCGCAGAACAGGCAGCCATTTCCTTTCGGCAGCGTGAAATACTTGCTTCTCCAAGGAGCGTAGACCCTATCCATTCTCCTTCATCATCCTCTCTGCAGCCTCGAGCTGTCCTTTATCGTTTATTCCGAGCACCTCGTTCTGTTGATCGCTGGTGTAGACGCTTACACGTTTTCCGGCACATCTCAGTATCTCCATTATATCCGTAATGTAATATTCTCCCTGTATATTCCTCCTATCCAATTCCTTTAGATGAGAGAAGAGATCTTCGCTCTCGAAACAGAATATTCCGCTGTTGATCTCTCTGACCGACCTCTCCGGCTCCGTCGCGTCCTTGTGCTCGACGATTCTTATTAAATCTCCGCTCCCGTCACGGATTATCCTACCATACCCGGTGGGATCATCCACGACTGCGGAGAGAACGGTGGCCGAGGCCCGCCTCTTCATGTGGTATTCGATGAAGCTTTCAAGTGTTTCAGGGCTGAGAAGTGGCGTATCGCCGTTCAGCACTACGACCGTCCCGCGGAATCCTTCAAGTGCCTCCCTCGCCTGCTCAACAGCGTGCCCAGTTCCCAGCCTTTCGCGTTGAATCACGAACTCCAGATCCTCCCCTTCCAGCTCTTCGATCACGGAGTCCGCCTGGTGTCCCACAACGACCATGATCCTCGATGGAGAAACAGCCCGAACAGTCCTTATGACATACTCTATCATGCTCAAACCGCACATCCTATGAAGGACCTTGGCTATATCGGATTTCATCCTCGTACCTTCGCCCGCAGCAAGAATCAATGCAACTATATCCCCTCTATCCCCCATACCTGCTCCATTCGGGAAACTCCAGAACGGTTTCCTCAACCGCTTCTCCGCTGATTATCAGGGCGATGTTGTCTATCAATCTCGCCGATCCTACGCTTGCGGCAACGGCCATAAGCACGGTACCGTCGAGCTCCCGCACCGGCCTCAACGTTTTTCCGTCGACCACTTCAACGTAATCGATCTTGACACCTTCCTCCCTCATGACATCCCTAATGACGGACCTGATCATTTCCGGATCCCTCTCCCCAAGCTCTATCTCCCTCCTCGCACCGCTAAGGGCCCTGTACAGCGTCTGAGCACGTTTCCTGTCCTCACCGGTCAGATAAGCGTTCCTGGAGCTTTTGGCCAGTCCGCTCCGTTCCCTGACCGTCGGACCTATGATTATCCTCACGGGAAAATCGAGGTCAGCCGCCATTCTCTGGATAATAACCGCCTGCTGGGCGTCCTTCTGTCCGAAGAAGGCCATATCCGGAGCGATAATGTTGAATAGCTTGGCCACAACGATTGCAACACCCGAGAAATGGCCCGGTCTGGATACGCCGCATAATCCGTCGGACAGCCCCTTGACCGAGATCCTCGTGCGATCCGATGGCGAATAGAGATCGGCGGCGGCCGGCATGAACAGCATATCGCACCCGGCGTCTTCGAGGATTTCTATATCGTTCTTCTCGTCCCTCGGATAGCTATCAAGATCTTCGTTGGGTCCGAATTGCTTGGGATTGACGAATATTGAGACAACCGTGTAATCAGCCCTTTCACGGGACAGCGATATCAGGCTGAGGTGTCCTTCATGCAAAGCACCCATCGTGGGCACTAATCCCACAAACCTGCTTTCCCCCTTGATTCTCCTGACTACACGGTGCGCCTCTGCAGGACTGTGAATTGTTCTCATTATCGATCTTGCCGCTCCCCTTCCTTTTCATTATCGAAGGAATAGCTGTGCTCGGGACCAGGGAAGCGCGCCTCCCTGACATCATCTATGTATCTCGCAACCGCCTCTTTCATCCTCGTGCTGAATTCCTCGTACTTCTTGACGAACCTCGGTAACGGATTCTCGTGTATTCCCAGCAGATCATTGATCACCAGCACCTGACCGTCGCAATGCGGCCCCGCACCGATACCGATCGTGGGGATCGACACCGATTCGGTTATCCGCTTGGCAAGCTGCCATGGGATACCTTCGAGTACGATAGAATAGCATCCCGCTTTCTCCAGGCTTTTAGCATCGCGGCACAGCTTCTCCGCGGATTCTTTGTCCTTCCCCTGAATCTTGTATCCACCGAACTGATGCAGCGATTGCGGTGTCAATCCCAGATGGCCCATAACCGGAATCGAAGCCTGGATTATCGCTTCGACAACTGGGATGTACCTTTCCCCCCCCTCGAGCTTGACGCTCTCCGCGCCCCCCTCCTTGACCAGTCTTCCCGCGTTACGCACCGCATCCTCCACGCTTGCCTGGTAGGACATAAACGGAAGGTCGCCAACCACCAAAGCCCTCGGTTTAGCTCTGGTAACGGCTTTGAGATGATGCACCATCTCCTCCATCGTAACCGGCAGCGTATTATCATAACCCATTACAACCATGCCCAGCGAATCACCGACCAGGATCAGATCTATACCGCTTTCATCGAGCATCCTGGCTGAAAAATAATCGTATGAAGTGAGGGCCGCTATCTTAATACCTCTACTCTTCATCTGTATAAGAGTTGTTTTTGTTACCTTTTTTCTCATCGAGAATCAATCCCCCATGACGGCACGTAGTACTTTATCCCCTCGAACTCCTCGGCTATATTCGACAACAGATCCTCCAGCTGGTCCCTGTCGGACGTGAAATCGAGCTGGTCCGTGTTGACTATCAGAATAGGCGATTCATCGTAATGGAAAAAGAAGTGATTGAAAGCGCCGTTCAGATCGCCCAAGTACTCCTCTCTGATATCCCTCTCGAAGCTTCTCCCCCTCTTCCTGATCCTGTCGACCAGGACATCCGGATTCGCCTGAAGGTAAACCACGAGATCCGGGCTGACTATCTTACCCTCCAGCAGAGAATGAAGCCGGTTATACAACACGAGTTCGTCATCCTCGAGAACCGCGTGTGCGTATATCGTGTCCTTCGCAAAGAGATAGTCCGAAATCAGGATATCGGTGAACAGGTCCTGCTGCGCGATCACCGCCTGCTGCCTGAAACGGTTGAGCAGGAAGAATATCTGGGTCTGGAAGGCATAACCCGCCATATCCTGGTAAAATCTCTCGATGAAAGGATTGTCATCGGCTTCCTCTAGGAAGAGCCTCGCTCCGGCTTCCATAGCGATCAGGCGGGCCAGCGTCGTCTTGCCGGCACCTATATTGCCCTCGACGGCGATGTAACGAATATTATTGGATAACAGTCTCTCCCTAAAACCATCCATGGGGCCTACGGTAGAGGAAAAATCAGCCCATGTCAATCTATAACCAACTGTTTTATCTTCAAGAGGTTCAGAGAGCCGCACTTCTAGATGATATCCTTCTCGACCACCCGTTCAGATCCGAGTTTTCCAGGATCTCCCCGATGCTGAGCATATCCGGCGGCACGCGCAGGGACGGGGTTATCTCCGCAAGAGGCTCGAGCACGAATCCACGTTCCCTGAACCTGGGATGGGGTATCACAAGATCTCTGTCGTCGAGTTGAGTGTCGTTGAAAAGGACTATATCGATATCAAGGGTTCGGTCACCTGTTGTCCCTCCCCTCCGCCTTCCGAACATCAGCTCTATCCCGTTGCAAAGGACCAGCAGCCCGTGAGGCGACAAAGAACAGGCAACGGTCACGACGGCGTTTACGAATGTGCGGCTGAAATTCCCGCCCTGCGGCAGGCTCTCGTAAAGGGAGCTCAAAGCATTTATCCGGATACCATGTTTAGAGCGAAGCTCGTGGACCGCTCCGAGGATATTCTCTTCTCTCGGCCCCATGTTCGATCCCAGGGAGAGCACCGCGCACGGAGCTTCCCTATCGGTTCTTTCGCTCGACGACGACTTCGACATGTGACAGGCTGTTTGGAAACGGTAGGGTTAATTTTCGTATCGTGACTTTAACGGAATTAGCCGAGAAATTCTCTATTACAGTCCGGCATATCGCATCGGCCAAGGTCTCGAGAAGGTTGAAGCGGTTGTTCTCGACCGTTTCCATCACCTTGGCATACACACGCTCGTAGTTGATCGTATCCTCTAGAGAATCCGTCATGCAGGCCTTAGTGAAATCGTTATGAAACTCGATATCTATCTCGAGCTTCTGGCCTATCTCCCTCTCCATCGGGGATACTCCGTAATAACCGAATACAGTCAATCCCTTTAGTACGATCTTTTCTTCCACCAAAGAAATTACCTCCTGGGTCCGCTCTAACCGCGGCGGAATATCTCCAGCCGCCTTCCCGCTTCCCTGACGGTTTCCGTGTCCGTGGTTATCGATAACCTGAAATATCCCTCGCCCCGCTCTCCGAAACCAATCCCCGGCGTTGCCACTATACCCGTCTCCTCCAACAGTGCCCTGCAGAAATCCATCGAATCCTCCTTGTCCGGTGTGCTTACCCAGAAGTAGAAAGTGGCCTCCGGAACGCTGAAGGAATAACCGGATTTATCGAGGCTCGCGGCCAGAATGTCACGCCTCTCCCTGTAAACGGATCTGATGCGGCCGGTTATCTCTCCGTAGTGGTCGACGAGTGCGGCGCCTACAGCTTCCTGAATCGCCCCGAATACTCCCGAATCGAGATTCGATTTGATCTGCTGCAGCGAGGAGATCACTTCACTGGATCCGACCGCGAATCCCACCCTCCAGCCGGTTATGGAAAACGTTTTGGAGAAGGAAAAGAGCTCGATATAGGGTATCCCCGCTTCCCTCGCCAACGGGAACAGAGGATCGGAAGGATGTTCGTAGGTTATATCGCAGTAGGCGGCATCATTTACCAATATTATACTATGCCTTTTGCAGAATTCGATCGCCTCGATGAAACGGTCCCTGCCTGCCACTGCGGATGTCGGATTGTTCGGATAGTTGAGGAACATCAACCTCGCCCCTTCCGGGATCTCCCTATCCAGTCGATCAAAATCAGGCCAGTATCCATTATCTTCGGTCAGTGGAACAAGAAAGCAATCTGCTCCTGCGAACACGGCCGAGGAGCGGTAGACGGGATAGGAGGGATCCGGAACGAGCACGGTGCTGCCGGGATCCACGACCGATAGAGGGAGGTGACCTATCGCCTCCTTGCTACCGATGGTAACCAGCATCTCCTCTGTCTCGAGCGAAGCACCGTGCTGATTATAGGCCCACTGCGCAATCGAACCGAGCAAGGCGGGAAGCCCGCGGCCGGATGGATACCTGTGATGCTCAGCCTTGCTCAGCGCCGTTATCAGGCCATCGAGAAGTTCTTTCGGAACACCTAGATCGGGATCTCCAATGCCGAGATCGAGGACCTGTCTGCCCGATAGACGGTACGATTCCTTGAGCCTGTCGATCTCTACAAAGAGATACGTGGGAAGCTGTTGAAGCTTCTTCGAATGCATTGATGGAAAGCCCCTATCCGTTCTGCGGTCTTACTCGTAGGAGCGGTATATAACTACCTCTTTATCCTCTTCTCCCCAGACAGGGGAGGGGAAATATATTCCACCATCACCCGGCGCGAACTGAACCCTCAACCATGTGTAATCCACATCGGGTTCCGACAGCCATGAAATCTTATGAGAGGCATAGGACCATTCATCGCTATCAATGTTGTAAATTACTAGCGCCGAATAGGATTCCGACGGATTCCTGCCTTTTCTGACCGTACGGAAGGCGATTCTGCTGTTATCCCCCTCGGGCCAGTTCACACCTATTACCTCATCACTGGAAATCTCTTTCTCGAACAGGTGTCTCCTCATCTTGGAATCGGTCATGACCAGCAAAATCCCCTCATCGCAAATGACAGCGCAGATATCGCCATCCGAGGACCAGGCGAATTCCGTAGCGCCATCGATATCGATGAATACATCCAAGGTCGGGGTGTAGGGATCAAAGAAGCAGAGCTGCCCGTGCGAGTCGACGAATCCGAGGATGTCTCTCGTCGGATTCCATTCGAACACCGTTTGCCGGGAAACATTCACACCCGAAATGCCGAAGAGCCTGCCGCCGCTGCCGCTCCTGATCGCTCTCCTGCTCCCCATGTCAGGCGTATTCCCGTCTATGTCCACCATGCACGGCTCGAAGTTCCGCGTCGAATCGGCAAAATAGAGGACATCACCGTCGGGGGTTATCGTCGGTTTGATATTATCATAGTAGACAAAATTCGTATCATAGATTGTCGTGTCGTATGGCGGCGGTATATACCTCGCAGTAATGATTGTGTCGATACTCTGCGTCAGGATATAAGAGCCGGCACTACTCCAGAAGCCGATATCGCAAAGATCATCGGATCCGTCACCTTCGGCTCCCGGTCTCTCTTTCTGCCATACTACTTGGCTCACATCCTCGTTTCCGTACGGGTGGATATTCTGTATCTTTCTGACGTTGAAGCCTCCCATATCATTCGTGATAGTCGTGACGAAGGGGAACCTGACCGTGGTACTCATCACATTGAGTAGCTGCTGCCTGAAATAATTCTGATAACCCTGTACCATCGACATCAGTATCAAGTCCTCATCGGGAAAGTAAAGAATCTGGTAGCAACCGTAGCAATTACTGCAATCAGTCTTCAAGATGATGTCGGAAGGTCTTTTCTCGTACACGTGGAAACCGGTAAAATCAAGGTCGCTGAGCGATTGCTCCGAACCAACGAACACCGTGTCGTCGCCGAAGAATCCGGGCTTCATGTTTACCGGAAGACCGGTGTCCATCTCATGAAAGTTCCTAACCAATATTTTCGTAGAGAGAGTATCCACATCATCACCGATACGGACAGTTACTTTCACACCGTACGTTCCGGTGTTCTCGGGAACGTTCCAATTGACGGCGTACCCCTCATCGCTCTCCAACGTACCCCCGGAAACCTCCCACTTGAATGTGGCTTCCTCTCCAGAGCTCCAGCCACTGGTCGGCACCGATAGAACCGCTATAGTATCTCCCTTCGATGGATCAGGATCATAGGGACGAGGCGCCAGGGGCCGACACAGGATCTTGATCGGATCGGCGTAGGGCGGATCTCCGGTATCCACGGGCGTATCTTCGCTACAACCGTAAATCATCATAATCACAGCTGAAATAAGAAGAACGAGCATTACTTCCAGTAATTTAATGCGCCTGCTCAATGGTTACCTCCCGGTTCACGACAGGAGAAATCGGGGAAAAATCTGTATTAATAGCCTTCTTGATCTGAAAGCGCTCCAATATGACCGACTGCAATAAGATCTCAATAACGCCTTTTCTCACAGTAAAATATTAATGTTCGGCGCGAAATTCAAGGGAAAATTAAAAAAGGAGCGCTCCGAAATGGAATACGGAGCACTCCTCTCATTCATGCTGGTGGAAGGTCTTACATCATCCCACCCATTCCCCCGCCTGGAGGACCCTCTGGGAACTTCTCCTTCTCCGGAATATCGGTGATGGTGACTTCCGTAGTAATTAGAAGCGCAGCTACGCTCGCTGCATTCTGAATTGCCGACCGAGCCACCTTTGTGGGATCGACTATTCCGGCGGCCACCATATTCTCGAACACGTCGGTTGCCGCGTTATAGCCTATATCGGGCTTTTCGTACTTCAACCTCTCAACCACCACAGAGCCCTCCTTGCCAGCGTTCTGTGCTATCATCTTAACGGGCTCTTTGAGGGCGCTTATTATGATATCGGCACCTATCTTCTCCTCGCCTTCGAGTTTGAGCTTCTCGACTGCAGTGGCCGCGTGAAGCAGCGTAATCCCGCCACCGGGGACTATACCTTCCTCTACGGCAGCCCGAGTCGCGGCCAGGGCATCTTCGACCCTCGCCTTCTTCTCCTTCATTTCGATCTCGGTCGCGGCACCGACTCTGATCACAGCCACGCCGCCGGCGAGCTTGGCCAACCGCTCCTGCAGCTTCTCGCGGTCGTAATCCGACGTCGTTTCTTCGATCTGGTTCTTGATCTGCGTGATCCTGTCCTTGACGTCCTTTGACTTGCCTTTGCCCTCTACGATCGTCGTGTTCTCCTTGTCGATCTTTATCCGTTTGGCCTGGCCGAGGTCCGAAACCGTCGCGTTCTCCAGCTTGAAGCCGGCCTCCTCGGATATAACGCGTCCACCGGTCAGGATTGCGATATCCTCGAGCATCGCCTTTCTGCGGTCCCCGAATCCGGGAGCCTTTACTGCCGCCACCTGTAGAGTTCCCCTGAGCTTGTTGACAACGAGAGTGGCAAGCGCCTCACCCTCGATATCCTCCGCGATGATCAGCAGGGGTCTGGTAAGCTGAGAGATCTTCTCCAGAACCGGCAGAAGATCCTTCATCGCGCTGATCTTCTTGTCGTGTATCAGGACATATGAGTTCTCGAGAACGATCTCCATCCTCTCCGCATCAGTGACGAAATAGGGGCTTAGATAGCCGCGGTCGAACTGCATTCCCTCCACGACTTCCAGCTCGGTCTCCATGCTCTTGGCCTCTTCGACGGTTATAACGCCGTCCTTGCCTACCTTCTCCATGGAATCCGCTATAAGCGAGCCGATCTCCGTATCGTTGTTTGAGGATATCGTGGCTACAGAGGCTATCTCCTCACGCTTGCGAACCTGCTTGCTCTGCTTCTTGACATACTCCACGGCGGCGTCAACGCTCTTGTGAATCCCCTTCTTGATGAACATCGGATTGGCGCCTGCGGTCACATTCTTGAGACCCTCCGTTATGATCGCCTGGGCCAGAATGGTTGCTGTCGTCGTTCCATCACCAGCCACGTCCTGGGTCTTTGTCGCTACTTCCTTCACCATCTGCGCACCCATGTTCTCCCAGGGATCTTCGAGCTCGATCTCCTTGGCGATCGTCACACCGTCATTGGTGATTGTAGGTGATCCGAACTTCTTGTCGAGTATAACGTTCCGCCCTCTCGGTCCCAATGTGACCTTTACAGCGTTCGCGAGAACGTCAACGCCTTTTTTCAGACGGTTACGGGCATCGATCTCGAATTTCAATTGCTTCGCCATTAAAACTCACTCCTTTCAAATGAATAAATCCTCTAGAGCGTGGCGAGAATGTCGCTCTCGCGCAATATTAGGTATTCCGTTTCGTCGATCGAAATCTCGGTACCCGAATATTTACCGTAAAGAACGCGATCACCCTTTTTCACCTCGAGCCCTATTCTGTTACCGGTGGTTTCATTGAACCGGCCTTTACCCACGGCCATGACTTCACCCTCCTGAGGCTTCTCCTTGGCCGTATCGGGTATGATGATACCACCCTTTTTGACCTCTTTCGGGTCGATGGGCTTCACTAGAACCCTGTCTGCCAGAGGCTTCACCTTCATTACGATCCCCCTTTCTCATTAAATAACAATTGATTAGCACTCTCACTATTTGACTGCTATCGTCTGAACAATATATTTCCCTGTAATGAAAATAGCAAAGATCATTTACAAGGATATGTTTTCATTTTAAGCAGTATTCACATATTGAGGCGTTTTATTGAATAATAAGTCAATATTATGCGTTTTTACGAAGAATTATGATGAAATTCATTGGATTAAGGATTTGCTACTCCGCCCAGGAAAATCGAGGATCGGTCCTTGTGCTTGCCCGCCGGAAGTCTCGAGGCCGAAACCCGTTGATCAGCAAGTTGTTATAACGCAGCTGCAGCTTTCGTCACCTCAAGTTGGTCAAGTAGAGGTACAGCAGGCCCCTGAACAGTAGATCCGGGACCGGAACCACCTCTAGACCAATGTGTCTTTTGATAATTTCCATCCTTCCACCGGTCATCAGGACGGAAGAGTCAGGGCCGGCCGAGCCAAGCGATCTCTCCACGAGCGCCCTGACGGCGCCGGCGATTCCGAAAACGGCACCAGACGCTATTGCATCGACAGTATTCGAAGCTGGAAGCTCCGGTGGACCGGAATCGACGGTAACGTGCGGAAGGGCGGCTGTTCCTCTGTGCAGTGAATCGAGAACCAGATCCAGCCCTGGATATATGGCGCCCCCTCTGAATGCACCTGCGGAGAGAACGTCCACAGTGACGGCAGTGCCCGCATCAACAATGACCGCCTCCCCGAGACCCATGGCCACCGCACCGCATGCACAGCAGATCCTGTCCGGCCCGAGCGACTCGGGATGTTCGATCAGCAGTTCGAACGGCAGGTCAACGCCCGGTCCCGCTTCGAGAACACTTTTCACGCCCGATGACGCCAGCTGCTCGCCGGCGTATCGTGTCCAGGAAGGAACAACACTGGAGTAGGCAACGCCTACGGGTGCAGCCTCTGAGAGAATCGAGGAAAGCTCCACATGCCCCTCGAAGGTCTCTATCCGCCACGCGCCGTCCGGACCACCGGGCTCGGCATGTGCGGCCTTCAGCGAATCGTTGCCTCTATCCAGCAACAGAATACAGCTCAAACGTCGGCCCTCCTGAGCGTCAAATCTCCAGTGGAAAGAACCCTCTCGCCTCCGTCGGTCCCGATTCGCGCGAATCCCTTTTCATCCACCCCGACGAGTTTTCCCGATATAATCTCACCACTACGATATATCGTCACCTCTTCACCCTTGTACAGGAGCCTCTCCTCCATCCCGGCGGCGTATACCGAGAATCCGGTCCTTCCCCAAGAAATGTAGTGCCGACCGAAGGATTCCATGATTAGTTTCAGAACGATCCCCCTGTCGTATAGCTTCCCGGTGGCGGTCCGCAGGGAAACCGCTTCGTCAGATATCTCCTCTGAGAAATCGCTCTCTTTCTCGTTGACATTTATACCCATTCCGAGTACAACGTACCCCTCTCCCGCCTCCGCCAGTATTCCGCCCAGCTTTTTGCCTCCAATATACAGATCGTTTGGCCATTTTATCATTATCCCGGAGCATACTTTATCGAGTGCAGAGGCTGCGCTCAGCGCCAGCAGTGCTGTAAGCTCCTCGAAGTCCCCGGTCGGTCTGAGAACCATCGAAAATACCAAGCTGAGCCCACGCGCCGAAAACCACCGGCGCCCCCTCCTTCCGCGCCCCCCGGACTGTTCCAGGGCTGTCAAGATCGTGCCTTCCGGCGCCCCGACTCTTGCCGCCGCAACGGCATCCGAATTGGTCGAGACGGTTCTCTCCAGCACAACGGCAGCCCCGCGCAGCTCGGACGAACTCAACAAATCAAGCAGTCTGGCGGGATGAAGGTCCAAGGTTTGTGCGTAGTATTCCTCTTCGCAGGTATGATCCATCGGTCAAGAAGCCTCCTCGACAGTGCCGGAATCGTTGCACCCGCGATATCCTGTACGATCCATCCGATCAATCTGCCTCCACGATAAGACTCATATCGAGTGCCGGGGCCGACAGCGTCAGTGACCCTATCGATATGAAATTTACGCCGGGTATGAGATATTCCCCTATCGTGTCCAGCGTTATGCCTCCCGAGACCTCCACCTCCACAGTTCCCCTCTTCACCATCCGTAGTTCATCCACGGCCAGTCGGACCATCTCCGGAGTGAAATTATCCAGCATTACCCGACCGGGCGGAGACACGAGGAGTCTGCTCAACTCTTCGAGCGACGAAACCTCGATCTCCGCTTCCCCTGAACGCCCGCTGCTCAGCTTTTCGACAACGGATCCGATACCGCCGGCTGCGGCTATGTGGTTCTCTTTCACCAGAACGCGCTCGGCGAGATCGCGCCGGTGATTTTTCCCTCCTCCGTGAACTACCGCCGCTTTCTCGAGAATTCTCAGACCCGGCGTCGTTTTCCTAGTGTCCAGGATCTTGATCCCGCTTCCTTCCGCTAACTCCACGAATCGCGCGGTCAGGGTCGCTATCCCCGACAGATGCTGGAGGAAATTCAACGCCGTCCTCTCGCCTGAGAGTATGGGTGCCGTCCTTCCAACGATGCGTGCTACCGTATCTCCGGCCGACACCCGCTGTCCGTCAAGCGCTACCGGCTCATAGACGGTATCATCATCCATGATTCTAAAGACGGTTTCAGCGGGTTCGTGCCCCGATACGACACCTGACATCCTGGCTTCGATGGAACCGGAACATGACACGTCCCCATCGATGAGCAATCCCGTCGTGATGTCCCGACCAGCGGCGTCCTCCTCCAGCGCCGTTCGCACCAGATTCTCTATCCTCTCAATCCTCTCCTCCAAATCCGTCCCTCCTGTCGATCTCCATCCTAATCTCCTCTATTCGGTCCCTGATGCTGGCGGCCTTCTCGAAGTTCAGCGCGTCGGCCTCCTTCCTCATCTCCTTCTCGAGCGCCGCCAACAACTTCAAGGTATTGCCCTCCTGCGGCACCAGCACCTCCTCACCCCCCTCCCGGACACTGCCCCCCCGCGCATCCACGACGGATGTCGAAGCACGTATCTCCATATCCGATTTAACGATAGATCTCGGTACGATCCCATGATCCTTGTTGTATTCCAGTTGCTTATGCCTTCTCCTGTTCGTCTCTTCTATCGCCTTCTTCATCGAGCCCGTGATGTTGTCCGCATAGAAAATCACTTTACCGTTGATGTTTCTTGCCGCCCTTCCCGCGGTCTGGATGAGTGATGTCCTGGACCTAAGAAATCCTTCCTTGTCGGCATCCAGCACAGCCACGAGAGTCACCTCCGGCAGGTCCAGCCCCTCCCTGAGAAGGTTGATACCGACGAGAACATCAAACTCTCCGAAACGCAGGTCCCGCAGAATCTCGACTCTATCCAGGGCCTTGATATCGCTGTGAAGATACCTGACCCTTAGATCAAGCTCCGACAGATATGACGTCAGATCTTCCGCCATCCTCTTGGTAAGTGTGGTGACCAATACCCTTTCATTGTTTTCCACCCTCATCCTTATTTCGTGTATGAGGTTGTCTATCTGGCCGTCGACGGGGCAGATCTCAATCTTCGGATCGACGAGTCCCGTCGGCCGTACTAATTGCTCGATAACCTCACCTCCGCACCTTTGCAGCTCGAAGTCCCCTGGTGTCGCCGATACGAATATGAACCTCTGCACGATCTCCTCGAACTCCTCGAAGACCAGCGGCCGGTTGTCGAGAGCCGACGGGAGCCTGAATCCATGCTCCACGAGTGTTTCCTTCCTGCTCCTGTCCCCCCTGAACATACCCCTTATCTGGGGAATCGTGACATGAGACTCGTCGATAACCACGAGAAAATCCCCCATGAAATAATCGATCAGCGTTGCCGGCCTCTCACCCGCCATGCGGCCCGATAGATGACGCGAGTAATTCTCTATTCCGGAACAGTAGCCCATTTCACGCATCATCTCTATATCATACCTTGTCCTCATCTCCAGGCGCTTGGCCTCGAGCAGCTTGCCGGAGCTCTCGAGCTCCCCCAACCTCGTTACCAGTTCCCGTTCTATCCGGGCGAGCGCCTCATCTAGCCCTGCCTCTGAAACCAGGAAATGGGAGGAAGGAAATACCGTTACCGAATCGATCCTTCCAATCACCTCTCCCGATATCGGATGAACGGTCGAGATCCGCTCGACCTCATCGTCGAACAGCTCAAGCCTGATAGCATCTTCCGTGTATGCGGGCCTTATCTCGACCGTGTCCCCCCTTACCCTGAAGGTCCCACGCGCGAAATCCATATCGTTTCGCGTGTAATGAAGCCGGACCAGTGTTCTCAGCAGTTCCTCCCTGTCAATCCTGCCACCCTCCTCGACGAGGAAGGTCAGTTTTCTGAACTCCTCCGGCGAACCCAGCCCGTAGATGCACGAGACGCTGGAGACCACGATCACATCCCGACGCGACATGAGCGAACCGGTCGCCTTTAGACGCAGGCGCTCAATATCTTCGTTAATCGAAACATCCTTTTCGATCAACGTTTCGGTCGCCGGAATAAAGGCTTCAGGCTGGTAGTAATCGTAGTAACTAATGAAATATTCGACAGCATTAGCGGGGAAGAGGTTCTTGAATTCCCCATACAACTGTGCGGCGAGGGTTTTGTTATGGGAGATAATAAGAGTCGGCATCCCGCATCTAGCTATGACATTGGCGATCGTGAAGGTTTTTCCCGATCCCGTCACCCCCAATAGGGTTTGATACTTCATCCCCTTCTCGATGTTGCTCACGAGTGCATCGATGGCCTGAGGCTGGTCACCTGTGGGATTGTAGGATGCTTCAATCTTGAAGAGGGACATAGCGAATACGGACGGAAATCTCCTCGGATACTCACCGTTCATCCTGGATGTCATCGGCGGTTATCTCGATATTATTCAAGACATAGCCTCTTTCACCCAGCGATGGAAGCTGTCTCCCGTTCAATTCCATATAGAATCCGCCGGCGTTTCCCACCTTCCTGAGGACGAAGGCCTCGTTGGCGTGGAAGTAAGCCGACTGATCGGGAAAAATAACGAAATCGTAAAACGTGGTCTCGGGGCGCGAATCGACCATCGATATTGCTATCAGGTCGAACCAGCACGTGTCCGAGGGTCGCGCGGTCATGCGGAGCTCCATCGCAATCCCGGGCTCCACCGACACATCACTCTCCTCGGGTACCTGTTCCGGGGCACTCTCGGCTTCCCCGGCATCCTCCATATTGATCCGGTCAGCCTCATCGATCGATGTCTCCTCCCCGACATCGGGGATCGAAGACGGCGGCTCAATCTCTACCCCCCCACCTCCGAATATCCTCAGCAGTATAATTACAACAACGACAAGCAGCACCGCCGGTATGACAAAACGTTTGAAGATCTTCTGGGGCTCTAGGGATTCCTCGATTGTTTCCGTCTCAATTTCCCAGAGATCCCCCTTGCTCTTGTGATTCTGTCCTGTTTGGACCTCATACTTGCTCAGTATATGCTCCACATCCAGACCCAATAGTCCAGCGTATATTCTAATGAAGCCCTTGACGTACACCTTCGCCGGAATCGCCTCGAAGTTGTCCGTTTCCAAGAAGTTCAGCATCTGCTGGGGAATTCTCGTCTGCTGTGCGACTTCCTCCAAGGTCAGACCCGCCTCTTCCCTCGATGTCAGCAGAATCTCACCAACCGTTTCCCTGCCGGTGAAGGAATGCCGCGTGGACTCCCCACCCTCTTTATCATTGGAAACACCGTTCACCCGAGATCCTCCAGTATCTTCTCGATCCTGGACCGCCGCTTGATCAATTCCTCGAATCTTTCCCTCTCTCTCGCGACAACATCAGCGGGAGCATTTTCTATAAAGCGTCCGTCATCGAGCCTCCGCTTTATCTTTCCACAATCTGATTCCAGTTTTTCCATTGAGTGCTTCAAGCGTTCTATCTCCGCCTTGTAATCCACTATCCCCTCTAGAGGAATATATACCTCCACCGAAGACAAACCCGCCGCCGCGCAAACCTCCGGCTTATCTATATCGATGGATATTTCTAGTCTATCAATCCTTGCAAGCGCTTTCAACTGTTCTTCGAATAACTTCAATCTATCCGGTGTTCCCTTTCCCGGCTCGCAGTTGACCAGCACGTTCACACTTTTACCCGGAGCGATATTAAAATTCTGCCTGAGATTCCTGATATTAACGACTATCTCTATAAAAAGCCCAACATCAGCTTCAAGCGAAGGATCGTGGAATGACGAGGGAACACCGCCGAACATGGTATCGGCAAGAAGTCTCGATCCATCAGACAGTCTGCTCCATATCTCTTCGGTGATGAACGGCATGAACGGATGAAGCATTGTCATAGAAACACCCAGGACCGTTCGTGCCGCCGTCAATGTACCCGCCGCGCGCTCCCCGCCCTCCTTGAGTGCCGGCTTGGCAAGTTCAAGATACCAATCACAGTACTCGTGCCAGAAGAAATCATACATGCACTTCGCCGCTTCGTCGAACCTGAAACCGTCTATGCTCCTCTCAAACCTCCCGGCGGTGTCCGACAGACGGCTCAATATCCACATGTCTTCCCAACCGAACCGAGCTCCGGCAGGCGGCTTTTCGTCGAAGAGGGATTCGTAGTATTCCGCGATTTCATCCGCAGCCCCGTCGAGGTCATTTCCACCCGTGGCATCATCCTCCGCATCACCCTGCCCCAGGACGAATCTGGCGGAGTTCCAGATCTTGTTGGCAAAGTGCCTCCCGACGTCCACCTTCTTCTCACTGAACATGATGTCCTGACCTGGCGGCGACAGCATCATGAGCGTGAACCTGAACGCATCGGATCCATTGTTCTCGATGATCTCGATCGGGTCCGGGGAGTTACCGAGGGACTTGCTCATCTTCCTTCCCTTCTCATCCCTTACGATTCCAGTAATATAGACGGTCGAAAACGGAATCTCATCCATGAACTCGAGCGCCGCCATGATCATCCTTGCTACCCAGAAGAATATTATGTCCCCAGCAGTCACAAGGACATCTGTCGGATGGAAGGTTTCGAGATCCTCCGTCCTCTCAGGCCATCCCATCGGAGAAAACGTCCATAGCCATGAGGAGAACCAGGTATCAAGGACGTCCTCGTCCTGAACGATGGATGAACCACCACAACCAGGGCACTCCCGTGGCTCCAAGACGGACACTATATCCATACCGCAGCCGTTGCAGTACCAAACAGGTATCCGATGCCCCCACCACAGTTGTCTCGAGATGCACCAATCCCTGATATTCTCCATCCAGCTGAGATATATGTTCTTCCAGCGTTCCGGAAGGAATTCGATCTCACCTCGGCGAACAACGTCCATGCCCGGCTTCGCCAGTGATTCCATTTTCAAAAACCACTGTCTGGATATAGCCGGCTCTATCACCGTATCGCAACGGTCATGATGACCGACGGAATGATCGTAATCCTCTATCTTTCTGAGATACCCCTTCTCCTCGAGGGCCTCGAGAATCCGCTCCCTCGCCTCGTCCCTGTCCATACCGGCGAATGCACCGGCATTCTCATTCATCCTTCCATCCCTATCGATAACTATGAATGGCGAAAGGCCGTGCCTCTGCCCTATTTCGAAATCCAGCGGATCGTGCGCTGGCGTCACCTTCAGGCTGCCCGTGCCGAATTCAGGATCGACAGCATCGTCCACTATAACCGGTATTTCCCTTTCCGTCAGGGGCAGCGACAGAAGCCTGCCCTCGAGTTCCGGCGCCCTTTCATCGCCGGGCGCTATCGCAACCGCCACATCCCCAAGCATAGTCTCCGGCCTCGTGGTCCCCACAACAACCTCGCCATCCCCTCGTGCCAAGGGATAGGCTATATAGTAAAGCTTGCCTTGCCTTTCGCGAAATTCCACTTCCTCGTCGCTAATGGCGGTCCGACACGAGGGGCACCAGTTAACAATGTAGCGCCCCCTGTATACCAGGCCTTTTTCGTACAGGTGCACGAATACCTGCCTGACCGCTCTTGATACACCCTCGTCCAGGGTAAATACCTCCCGCGACCAGTCCAGGGATGCTCCCAGCTTATCAAGCTGCCTCACTATCCTCCCGTGATACTTCTCCTTCCACTTCCAGCACTCCTTCAGGAATCCTTCCCTTCCGATAACGTCCTTATCGATCCCCCTCTCCTCCAGATACCGCTCCACTACCTTCTGAGTGGCGATTCCGGCATGGTCGGTGCCGGCCAGAAAAAGAACGTTGTACCCCTTCAAGCGCTTCCACCGTACGATCACATCCTGAACCGTTGTACCGAGTGCATGCCCCACATGAAGCTGGCCGGTCACGTTCGGCGGAGGCAAAACAACCGCAAATGACGGGCTCTTCGAGCTTGAATCGGCGGTGAACGCTCCGCTCCGTTTCCAGGCAGCGGCCCATTTCGATTCTATTTCTTGAGGCTTATATGCCTTGTCAAGCATGTCCTTTTTCCCTTCCTCCGCTATCCGGCATCGAGGCAGTAGATCAAATTAACATAGGAGATGCCGACGGTCAACCTCCGGCAAGCCCGATTCATTTCATTAATGTGAAATATAACACTGCCGCAAGTCCCACCGGTATAAGGTAATATGAGAAGATGTGCAGGTATCTTCCCTTCAGGACCTTTAACAGCAATCTCAGCGCAATCAAGCCGGAGACAAACGCCGTCACCATCGCAACTAGAAGCAGGATGATTTCCCCGGATTCGACGGGGACCGGATTCTTGATCATCTCGAGCGCCAAGGCCCCCAGAATCGCCGGGATCGATAGTAGAAATGAGAACTCCGCCGCCCTCTCGAATCCAAGGCCCAAAAGCAGAGCCGCAGTAATGGTCCATCCGCTCCTGGAGCAACCAGGCATCACCGCCACGGCCTGGGATACACCGATTAGAAGTGCGATAGGGCAGGAAAGCTCTGTTCGTCTCACCCGGCCAAAGCGGGAAAACAGCAGAAACACACCAGTTGCTACCAGCATAGCGGATGCAAGTGCGGGAGAACCGAAGGCGCCGCTGATCGGGCCATGAAAGATCATTCCCGCGAGAGCAGCCGGGACACTTGCGATTACTATCTTTCCTGCGTATGCGACATCAGCGTCCTGGTTCCCGACAGACCTGAATCCCGCTCGTGCGAACGAGATCAAAGCCGCCGTAACCTCTCGTATTTTAGTTCGATAAACCAAAATCACGGCCCCCAGGGTGCCGACGTGTACCGCTACCTCGAATATGATACCTTCCGGTTCGCCGCTGCTCCTCGCACCGATCAGCGACTCGGCTATAACGAGGTGGCCCGAAGAGCTAACCGGGAGAAACTCGGTCAGTCCCTGTATGATCGCGAGTATCAATGCAGACAGCATCTCGTGAGGCATGACGCTACTCCCCCCGTTCCAATTTCATCTCAGGCCCCCCAGGTAGAACGCAAGAATGCCGAAGAACATCCCCACCTTAAGGAGGACACTGACGGTGGAGGGCGATTTGCCCCTGAAACAGTAAAAGGCCGATACCGCCAGGATCGGGATGATGGAAAAAGAAATCACGACCATGTATGGTAATCCGAAATACCCGAAGAAATAAGGGAGCGGGAATGCCACGGCCAACGTGCAAAAAATCACAAGCGAGACCTTATATGCCGCACGTTCGCCGTAGACAACCGGAAGTGTGGAAGCACCGTATTCTCGATCACCTTCGATATCTTCACAATCCTTGATGAACTCCCTTCCAAGATTGAACAGCATTGTGTAGCCCGCCGGCAGAGCCGCACTGGATATCCTGCCGCCGGCAAAGGAACCCAGGAGGAAACCCGAAGCTGCAACCGCCGAAACAAGCAGATTGCCGACCAAGAGAACACGTTTCAGGTACTTCGAGTAGATATGCAGCAGTAAAATCCATGCCGACACCCACGCGGCCTGAACCGGTGGAAGAAGAAAGAGTGTAACAGCCAAAAAGCAGAGCATCGCCACGTATGCCGCAACTACCTCCCGCCTGGAAAGGACGCCGGACGGTAACGGCCTCTTCGGCCTGTTGATCCTGTCTATCTCTATGTCGTAGTAGTCGTTTATCACGTATCCAGCCGAGGTCGCTACCGCCGCCGAGGCAAGCAGCAGCCATGGCAATGATGAGGATCCGGTAATGCTGAATCCCACGGCGGCCGACAGCACTGCCGCAGTTACGTTGTGCGGACGGATCAGTAGAATGAAATTGTATGCTTTTCGCATCAAAAATCCACTACAAGCTCGAGATAGGCGTAATCCTCGGTCATGTCCCCGCTACCGGACGATACAAACCTCCATCCTATCCCGGTTTCGATTCCGGAACCATGCTCCAGGTCGTAACTCCCCTGCACGGAAAATTCCCTCTCCTCGACGATTCGACCGCATGGAAAGTCCGGATCAGGATCGTCACCTCTCTCCCACTCGCGTAGATCGGCGCCCTCGCCCCTTCGCACGATGCTGCCTCGGAGCTTCAATTCGACTCGCGGGCTGATCGCCGTTTTGGCGCTCAGTGTCCACCGATCGGAATCTGGCCCTAGAGGAGAACCGATCAAGCTGTTCAGAACCGGATCCGCGTTCCCCGTAACATAACGCGTTCGAATCGGCTCCTTGTGGGCGTATACGTATATATCGATAAAAGTGTATCCGGCCTCCAGCTCCACGTCCCTCCCGAAAGGGTCGACCAGCGCCTCGAGAGAAAGGTTGAAGCCCAACCGATTCGGGGCCGGCGGATCTCCCTCGTACTGGAAATCGTCCACCAGAAACTCGCCGTAATGGATCATTTTGCCGGGCAGCGGGATCTTCCAATCGATCGCCCACAGGACATTGTCATCGTCCTTCTCGTTGAACTGGTTGGCATAGTAAGAACACACGGGAAGCAGGTATGCGTAGTCGAATCCGCGGCCTGTATAGAGCACGGTTTCACTGATACCCACGTATATACCCTTGGGGAGCCTTATCGCCAGCCTATGAGCGGAGAGCCGCCTTTGAAAATCCGGATCGAGTGAGGCGTGGAATGTGCTGAGGCTGAACCTTCCCATCCGGATCCTTCCACCGACTTGATCAAGGGAGCCGGCCGTTCTCGACACAATCAAACCTTCGTCATGTCCACTCCCCCAATGGACATAATCCCTTCCGATATGCAGCCTGAAGCAACTACCACTGTAGGAAACATACCCTCTTTCGTACTCGGAAGTAACGCCCCGCCAGCTCTTTTCCCGCCCGCTCGGTTTACCGTTACGCACGTTCGATTCCCATTCCGGAGCGATCATCCATCTGTACGATGTCTCGAATGTCACGCGCCCCCCGATA
Source organism: uncultured bacterium (assembly GCA_964422745.1). Classification (GTDB taxonomy): domain Bacteria; phylum Krumholzibacteriota; class Krumholzibacteriia; order Krumholzibacteriales; family Krumholzibacteriaceae; genus CAYRCK01. Next base: position 117,462 of record CAYRCK010000003.1, on the reverse strand, counting down.
TCCGCGAGAAAAACGGGCACCATGAGTCCATCCGCCTGACCCTTTTTGCTTTCGATCACCTTCCTGGCGCCTCCGGAAACCGAGGCATCGACCAGAAAGAAGCGGTCCCTATCTCCGTGGATATACACCGGTGGATCTTCCCGTTCCTTCGGTGTCGAAGATTTGCCCAGGAATTCCTCTTCCAACTTCCTTAGCAGGAAGCTCTGGCGCTCTGTCAGAAGCATGTCGCCACCCTCGATTCGTTCCAGTATTCCGTTCACGTAGCCCTCTATTTCAGAACGGGAATAGGGAAGGGAGGGATCGGCACACACCAGACCCAGCAGCTCGAATGTTCTTAGTGCGGGATACACCCAGCTATCCGGGTGCATGGTCTCGTCGGATGACGATGAACCTGTCGGGAACACGCATAGGACAACGATGAAACAAAAAACGCATCCGGGACGGAACACCAGTCGGCTTAACAGTTTCATAGCATCACGATTCGCCAGGTACACGAGCCGTACTCTGGAATCTGTCATTCGATTTCATCGCCGCCTTACGGTAATACTGGTGGGCTTTCCGTTTGTTGTCCTGTTTTTCATATGTTATGCCGAGGCTGAAATAAACGCGTGAATCCTCGGGATTGATCTCGGCGACTTTGTTGTAGAACTTCAAGGCCTCATCCGGTTGCTCCAGCCTGTTCAAGCACTCCCCGATATAGTAGAGAATCGTGGCGTTCATCGGATTGAATCCAGCGGCCAGCTTCAGATACTTGAGCGCCTTCTTGTAAACCCCCTTGCGGTAGTAAAGAAATCCTATGTAGAACAGGGAATTCACGTTGTCTTTCTCGAGCTTGAGTATCTTCTTGAACTCCTCCATCGCCTCGTCGTACCTACCCTCGTTTATCAACGCTATACCAAGATTATAATGCCCCTCCACACACTGCGGATCCAGCTCGAGCCCGATCTTGAATTCCTCTATCGCCCGCTCCCTATTTCCCTCCTCGCCGTGAAGAGCGCCCAGATTGAAATGAGCCTCCGCACTCTTGGGATTATGCTGAACGGCCTTTCGGAAATGTTGAAAGGCAGCACTGCGTTTGCCCTGCAGATCTAAGATATAACCAAGATTCGTGTATGACTTCGCATGCGTACTGTCGATAGATATGGCCTGCCGGTACTGCTGTTCAGCGTCTTCGTACTGGTGATTCTTCGTGTAGGCGACACCCAGCCGGTAGTAACACTCAGGATTGTCCTTCTCTAACGAAACAGCCTGCTTGTGGAATGCGATGGCCTTATCGAGCTTGCCCTGTCTTTCGAGCAGCCTTCCGATCCTGTAACGGGGAAACGCCTTGGAGGCATCCATCTCTGTAAGCCTTTCGTAACCCTCCAGAGCTGTCTCGTAGCCTCCGATCCTCTCGAGTAACGAGCAGATTTCACGCAATGTTTCCATATCTGTATCTGGATGGGATATAAGTCCCTTCAGGATCGACTCGACTTCACGCGTATCCCTATTCTGGAGAAAGTGCCCGGCCAGATTCAGCACCTCTCTGGGGGAGGCCTCTCCCAGCTCCAGTTTCCGGGCGAGCCGGGATATCTCCCTGCTTTCCTCCCTTCCCTTCCCCTTTGCCAGATCTCTCAATTTATCCCACCGTAACACCATGTAACAACTCCCAATAGAAAAACCTAACAACTCAATCCCGAGAAGGAGGCTAGGACACAAACGCCCTCACTGTCAAGTCTATTCTAGGCACTAATCCCCAGCAAATAAAAGGAGTTATCATTTGGATAAAACGGCAGGATGTCAGTATCCGAACCACCTCATGGCCATAGGCTGGCGGTACTGCCTGTACTGAAGCTGCAGTGTAAAGTTCCTGCTGGGTCTGTATGTAAGTCCTATATCTGGTAGGAATATCTGAGACGTCTCCCCCGCCTGCTCCCCTTTCAGCATCGAGTAAACGCCCACATCCCAGTGCAGCGTCAGGGATTTACTGATTCCGAGGTCGAAGTGCCCCACGTAGAAACCCGTCCCATATGATTCGGAATTGTCTGCTGAATAGAGCGAGAAACCCATCGTGCTCCTGAAATCGAGGCCTGGGATATTCAGGAAATTATCCGGCTGCCTGACATTGAGGTAATCGGAGAACACATCCTCCTCCGTGACCCCCTCTTGCCCCACAACCAGTGACGGTGCAAAAACAACTAAAAAGATCATTATGGAAATTACAGGTTTCATCTCAACTCTCAGCCCTCACCATCGGTCCCAAGCAGTTCCTTGACCTTCGACTTCAGCGGTTCGAGGTCAACCGATTTGACGATATACGCATCAGCGGCCCATGTCTGGAAATTATCCTTATATATCGAATATGCCGAATTTATGATTATCGGCAAATCCTTTCTGCTTTCGACGAGCTCTTTGAGGTAGTCGATCCCGCTCTCATCACCCAGCTTGATATCTAGAATTATGATATCGGGTGGATTATCCTCTATGGATTTTTTGGCCTCGCTGATATTCAAAGCGCATGCCGTTTCGTACCCGTCATTATTGAATTCCTCGCTGTACAGCTTGCACACGTTGACCTCGTCGTCGACGATAAGAATCTTCACCATGTTCTTCCCCTTATAAAAATGCCGTGATCCTTAACGGACCACAGCTTCATTCTCAGGAGAAAATCGTTGCCAGTCAAGCTATTTTTTGATCCCGCACATCACTCGTTGCCGACAGTGATCTTGAGAATAACCTTGACGGGCACTTCCTTTCCTATATCCGCCTTCGTAACCATAACCGGTACATGGATCGTCTTTTCCTCACCTGTCTCCTGCTCCGTGGACTCCACCTCGTTCTCAACCACATCCGATTTCTCGCCGGTTTCGAGGGGCTCCTTGACCTGGGGATCTACAATTATATCCATCTCCGAGACGGCCTCTTCATGCTTTTCGTCTTCGTCGTTGAGTTCCACAAGGTGTCCGTAGTCCTCGTAACCCTCTCTCGTTGCGTTGAGCTGTATCCCCTCTTCAACGGAGCCGTTCTCGTTCAGCACATTATCTACAAACTCAGAGACAGACTCATGCTCCTCTTCTCTCTCCTCGGCATTATTCAAAGATTCGCTCTCGCCCGCCTCTGAGTTTTGAATCCTCTGCTTTCCCTTAGCCACAACTTCTGCATCTATGTGTTTCTCGGCCGGCTTTTCGATGTTTTCTTCCTGCCTGTCTCTTCTTTTCAGGTCTTTCTGGATCTTCTCATAGACCAGCGCCGCAACTCCCTCGAAGGTTTCATAGACCCCCTTGCCCGTCATGGCTATCGCCTCGAAAACCGGGACATCGCCGCAATCGAGCTTCATCGTAATATCCTCTCGGCTCATCCGATTAACGAGATCCCGCTTGTTCAACTGCACAACATGGGGCACTTCCTTCAGAGACATCCCCAGCTCACCGAGGTTCTCCTCCAGATTCTCGAAACTCTCGATGTTCTCCTGCATCCTATCCGGCGATGAATCAGCGATAAACACCACCGCATCTATACCCTTGAGTACGAGCTTACGCGTTGCATTGTAGTAAACCTGGCCCGGAACCGTGTATAGCAGGAATCTGAGCTTCATGCCGTTGATTCCATCGACTTCAATAGGAAGAAAATCGAAGAACAGGGTTCTGTCGGTCCGGGTTTTCATCGACACCATCTTGCCCTTGTTTTCCTTTGGAAGCTTGGAATGCATATGTTCGAGGTTCGTTGTCTTACCGCTGAGGGCAGGACCGTAGTAAACTATCTTGATATTGATCTCTTCGTTCTCGTAGTTGTATACAGCCATCTCTTCCGGGCTCCTTTGTGTCGAATGTTGAAGCCGGGGCGAACCTCCCACCCGCTATCGGTGCTCAGGCAAGGAAGCAGATTCTCCAAGCAGGCTGATGAAGCTTGAGCTAGGGTGTTCACTTGAAGCTGATAAAGGAAGTTCACACCCCGACTAATTTTGTTCTACCGCAAAGAGTGTGCCATGCCCGGCTCACGTATTCTTTTTTTAACTATCGCATTTTCAGGGGATTAAAAGTACGAGGATAATATAAAGAGATGCCTCTTCTCAAATATGAGAAGGGGCATATTAAATATGCACGCTACGATTCGATGCTATGGACCGGTCTGGGCCAGTGTATCGCTGAAATGAATCGTGTCATCGAAGAAGAACAGAATATCCGTCGTCCGGTTTTCTATTACACTGAAATCGCGAGGGAGCCAGCCATACCTGAGGCCGTCCGCTTCTATCACCGAATTGCTCCAGGCAACTATAGTGTGCGGACCCGGGGATACCTCGAAGAACTGCGTTTCATTCGGTGTCGTTCCTCCGATATATGTATCGTCCACCAAGAGGAGTATCAAGCCCATTCCGGATACTTCAAAGGGTCTAGAGTAGAATATCGTGTCGAATACGATCTCCCCGTTGCGCTCGTACACAGCCACGTATGTATCTCTTACTGCGAATCTGATATCGATTCCCGTTCCCTCCGCCTCGCTCTCTTCCTCTTCACACCCCGAAAAGAGTATCAATCCCAGCGCCAATAGTATAAGAAACGCACCGATCCGTTTCATTACTGACCTCCTCAGCCGGCATATTAGAAATAATCCGTTATAAAGGACCGGCTAACATCAACAGTAATTTAACAGATGCTTTTTTATTCCACAATAAAAAAATACCGGCGATAAAAAGGGGGATCAACCGTTCTTTTTACCGCACCAGGGGCAGTAGCGATAGATGCTCCTGATCATTTCGCCGCAGTCGCATGGTTCAAGCGATACGTCCATGGCCTCGCGGGTGCCGGATGGGGACGAATCCGCCTGGCAGCTTTTGATCAGATCGTACAATTCATGTGCCTTTGCGAGCACGAATTCATGCCTTTTCACCGACGTCACTACGATGACCTTGGGGTAGAACTCCCCCCCCTCTATCTCCAGATCCTTTATCGATGCTATATCGATCGAGAGGTCCTTGAATCCGAAAGAGGATTCGAAAGAGGCGACCTGGAAATTGAGGCTCCTATCGGTGAGTTCCAGTATGCCACGTGCAGCGATCAACCTACTGACGTAATAGGTTGCTTTTTGCATGAAAATTGTTTTCTCGGTGGAAACTTGCAATTCACACTCCTAATCCATCAACGCCGTTTTTATAATGCCAGAAGCATGCCATTCTTGCCGCTTGACAAGTGATCGTACGCCTTCTATCCTCGACGGATCGTGGGATATTTAGGCAAGGCCCTATTCGTTGCGGCAGCATATATATTAGATTCATTACCCGACTCCTTCCGCGGTTTTATTGCTGATTCTGCGGCACTGATTGCGTATGTCTGCTCTCCATCCAAGCGAAGATGCATGAGGGAGAACCTGGCTGTCATCGCTATTGACAAAAATCCGGAGAGCGGTTTCAATAATTTCAGAAATCATGCGAGAAACATGGTCGAGCTGTTCGCATCGAGCCGTTGGGAAACAACGGAGATATATAAACGTATTGAATTCGAAGGATTGGACGTATTCGACAGCGCCCTGTCCGCCGGAAAGGGTGTCATACTGATCTCCGTCCACGTCGGTAACTGGGAAGTTGCAGCGCTTTATCTGGCCTCGAGAGGATTCGATCTCAGTGTCGTGGCGGGCATACAGATGAACAGGCTTTTCACGGGGTCCGTCAAAGCGGCCAAGGAGAAGTGGGGGATAGGCGTCATAAATCCGGAGAATTCCTACAGGGGACTGTTCAAGGCGCTCGAAGCCAATGGAATTGTAGCGTTGATGCTCGACGGGGATGTATTCAAATCCGGTGCCCGTATCAAAATGTTCGGCAAGGAAACGGTGCTGCCGACCGGAGTGTACGAGTTGAGCAAGAGGACGGGAGCTCCGGTAATAGGCGGATACTGCAGGCGCATCTCGGATGGACGGTTCCATGTCCATGCCGAAGAGATAATCGGCGGCGGTGAGGTCCGCACCATCCCGGAGGATATAGCTCTGTCGAGGATCTACGGAAGGATTGAGGATTTCATAGGGCTCAACCGAGACCAGTGGTGCATATTCAGGAGATTCTGGAGCTGATGTTGAAGATCTGCATCGTCACGCAATCCTACTATCCCAAGCCGGGCGGAGTTACCGAGGTCGTATACCACAGTGCCACCGAACTCAGAAAAAGAGGGCATCACGTTACGGTCGTCACCACCCGTTACGGTGCAAACGAGGGATGGGAAGACGGAGTTATCCGTATAGGAAGAAACATGCTGGTCCCGGCGAACGGAGCCTGGTCCAACGTAACAGCCGGCTTCGGCCTGAAGAGAAAGCTCGGTGAGATCTTCCGTAGAACCGGATACGATATCATCCAGACGCACTGCCCCCTCGTACCCACCTTGCCGCTGTTGACGCTGGAGGCTGCGGGTAGAGGAGACACGGTCGTGGGCACCTTTCACGCGGCCGCCAGCAGCAATCCGGCTTACCGGATGTTCAGACGGCCGCTGCTCAAACGGGCGCAGAGGCTCGACGGCAGGATAGCTGTATCTGAATACGCTATGAGGTTCACAAGCAGCTATTTCCCGGGCGAGTACAGCATAGTGCCAAACGGAATAGACTGCACCCGGTTTTATCCTGATGTACCGCCCATCGAGGAATTGAAAGACGACAGGCTGAACATACTATACGTAGGAAGGATGGACCGAAGAAAGGGATTCGGTTTTCTCGTCAAAGCCCTCCCGGCGGCTCAGAGGGCGCTGGGCCGTAAGATCCGATTAATACTCGTGGGTGATGGAAAGCTGAGAAGGATAATGAGTTCAAGTATGCTGAACATCAATAACATCGAGGTTTTCAGCGCTGGAAGGGTATCCCCGGAATCGATTCCGAGATATTACTCGTCAGCGGATATCTTCTGCTCCCCGGCGACCGGCAGGGAAAGCTTCGGTATAGTGCTTCTCGAGGCCATGGCCTCTGGCGTCCCTGTCATCGCCTCCGATATCCCCGGCTACCGGGCCGTCGTGGCGCATATGCGTGACGGCATCCTGGTGCCTCCGTGCGACGCTGATTCGATGGCCGAGTCAATCATCCATCTCGGGGGAGACCCATCGCTCAGGCACGAGCTCGGCATGCACGGCAGGGAAAAGGCGCTTACATACAACTGGCCGGTGGTCGCCGGTATGCTCGAGAACGTTTTTCTCAGGACGCTCGGTATAAGCAGCGATTCGAAGGCGGAAAACCAAATCACCCATACAGTGACAGGATGAATTCCAGCAAAAAAGACCTCCATGGCCTGCCGTTCACCCTATTGACCATATTCTGGATCGCCCAGGCGGTCTCTCTTTTCGGCGACCGTTTGAATAACTTCTCCATCATGGCCCTCATCAACAGGTTCGCCGAGGATCCCGGGCAAACCCTCTCGAGGTTCTACTTTGCAATGTACCTGCCGATTTTCATATTGGCACCACTGATAGGTGTACTACTGGAGAAGCTCGACAAGCGCTGGGTGCTGGTGGTAACGGATTTGCTCAGGGGCGCTATCGTCATCCTCATTCCCCCGCTGTTTATGCTCTCGCACAGCTTTCTGCCCGTAATGGCCGCAGCGTTTCTTCTGACCACGGGGAACCTGTTCTTTCTCCCTGCAAAATCGGCTCTCATCCCGGAGCTCGTCCCCCCGGATCGGCTCGTTCGTACAAACTCTATTCTATGGGCTGCGGGAATAGTCGGTGTTATAGGCGGATTCCTCGGTGGGGGCCTGATATTCGATTACGTTTCCTGGCCCGTCTGCTTTTACCTGGACGGCGCCACCTATATGCTCTCGGCCTCCCTTCTGACAGTGATAGCGCTGAAAAGTATAAGAAGGGAACAAAACGCCGTCACGCCCATCGACCACACCGCTCTCCCCAAGGCCATACGCGAGGGGCTATCTGAAATCAGACGCTCACCCGGTATAACGGCACCCCTCGGTATACAATCTTTGATATTCTTCGGGACGGGAGGATTTTCCGTGCTGGCCATAGTGCTTATAAAGAATTTATCCGCACCCGGAAGCTCCATGGGACTCAGCGCAACAGGCATATCGATAGGCGCCGGCATGGGGGTCGGATCCATAATAGCGAACCGCATCAATCCCTCCGCCAGGATAACCTTCGAGACGATTCTGTTCGCAGTACTCTTCGCGGCCACCGCCGCCGTCGCCTACGGTGGAAGCCTGGCGGCCGTGATGATTGGATCGTTCGCTGCCGGACTGTCCGTATCGCCCCTTATCATCATTGCCGAATCGGAACTGCAGGAGAGAATATCCATCTCTTTGAGGGGCAGGATATTCTCTTTCAGGGAAATTATCACGAGATGTCTTTTCCTCATATCCGCCTTTCTTTTCAGTAGCTTGAGCAAACACATAGACAGGGCCGCCCTTCTTACTTTCCTTGGTCTCTTTCTTGCATGCACGGGAGTTGTCTGGACCAGGTTCTTCAAACGCTATTCGAACGGATGAATCAGCTCGAGACGGGAGTCATGATGCAGATAACAGAAAAGATTCTAAAAGAGGTTTTTCACCGCCTCCTGAATACCGAACCCAAGCAGGAAATGTTGAAAAAGCTTCAGACCGTGATCGACAGCATGATGGAGAAGTTTCAGGACACTTTCGACCTTGACACGATCCAACGCCAGAATACATTCAGGGCAATTATCTGCAGCATGTTCGTCCACGGCTGGGGAATGGGCATGCATCCTTTCAACAACCTCAACGAGAACCTCGACGGAAAGAACATCGAGGTCAGGGTTAGCAAGGACATACTGATACCCCTCGAGAATATTAAAGCCCTTCGATACGTGAAGAAGGACGGCCACGGCCGTGTCAAGAAGGTGCTCTTCGAGCCCGATCAGAACGCGAGAATACGTAGACAGATCGATACGCTTCTCGATAAGATATCCAAGGAAAAATGGGGCGAGAACTGACTATGATCATTTGGTGATCGGGTTCGACTTCTCCATCTCGATTGCCCTGCCGCCCTTCTTGAACACAACGCTGTCCATGAGTTCCCTTATCAGATATATGCCCCGTCCCGAACCCTTCAATATATTGTCCTTCCCCGTTGGATCCATAGTATCATCGTAGGAGAAGCCTTCCCCCTGGTCCTCAATACGAATCACTATCCGGTTAGAACTTATATAGATCCTCACGTGTACCTTGAGATCCTCGTTACCCGAGTTCCCATGTAATATCGCATTACTCATCGCCTCGTCGACCACCAGAGGAAGATTCACCTTGCTGTCCTCGGGAGGAAATCCGAACTCGGCGGATAAAAACGATACAAGCCTGTTGACGCCCAGGATCCTGGACAACTTGCTGGGAACGAGGAAATCGAGCCGAACCTGCCCCTCTCTGATCAATCCGTCGATCCTGGGGAACTGAATCCTATCCGCAGTTCGGCCGTTTAGCACGGTTCGGACATCGCTTCGGCTGAACGGCGGGTGAAAGACACCGCTGATCCCATAGGTAAGGTATTTCAGATACTGTCTTTCGTCGCATGAAGGTGTTACTACGTAGATGGGGGAATCCACCTGGATCAGGCGGATCCTTCGAGTCATAACCGGATCGTACTCGCCCTCCGGTACAAAGAGCAGGAGATTGGGTGATTCGACACCCTCCGTCCCGATAGCCTTGATAAAGTTTTTATAGGTCTTATAAACCTTGACGTCAATATCAGTCGGGAGCCGTAATTCGGCGAAGAACTCGTCATGAAGTTCGGGTTGAAGCTTAAGTATATAGAGTGAGCTCTTTTTCACACCCACAGCTAGAAAATCTTCTGTCCGTCTGCCAGAATATCGTTCAGGGCTTCACGGAAGTAGTCGCTCGATTCGACAAGATCGGGTCCGACCTTATCCTTGTAGGCTTCCCACGCTTTCTTGATCTCGGAACCCAGAACAGTCATTAGATCACCATTGGCGAGTCCTTTATCCCTCTTATCCCGATTGTACACTAGGATATCGCTGACGAACACCCTCGCCTGCCTGCGTGCCCTCTCCTTTTTCTTGCGTAACTCCGGGCTTTCCTTGATCTGCTCTACCGGTTGTGCAGGGCTATCGCAGGATATTTCGACCTCTTCGGCGAACGGCTCAGCCTGTGGTTGTTCCACAGCGGCGGCCGTCACATCTGCGCTGTTCCAACCCCCACGCGGGGCATCCACTTCCGGGACTCCTGACGCGAATTCACTAGAAGAGACTTCAAAGGCCATCTCGTGGACCGGTGGGATGAGCTGCCAAACGAATTTGCACTTCGGGCATCTTACCCTCACCTTTTCCTCGGGTACCTTTTCATCTTCGAGCAAATACTTGGTTTGACATCCCTCGCACGTAATGATCATGTAACTTCTCCTTCATGATGAAGAGTCGAGTCGCCTCTGTTCTAGAGTCCGAGCTCTTCCGAGATTCTCCTCATCGCATTCAGCGAAACTTCAAGGAACTCTTGCAATTCGAGGTCAAGCTCACTACAACTTGCAATTGCTTCACGGTTTGCACCCGCAGCAAACCTCTTTTCCTTGAAGCGTTTTCCCACGAAGTCGGCCTCAGTACCGGCCAGGCTTTTAGTGGGATGCATCAATGCTGATGCAACAATCAAGCCAGTTACAGGATCAGCGCAGTAAATCGATTTGTCCATCAAAGAGATACGCTCTACATGCCCAGCATGCGCCAGAATCGCGTGCCGTATCTGCTCGGAGACATCCATCCCCTCGATGATTTCGAGTGTAACGTACCCGTGCTTTTCGGGCTCGTCGCTGGTCCTCTCGTAGTCGAGGTCGTGTAGAAGACCCGCGAGTCCCCAGGTCTCGATATCCTCCCCGAACCTTTCGGCCAGGGCCCTCATGATGCATTCGACCGCTAGTATGTGCTTGACGAGATTCTTCTTTGAAACATGCTCTTCCACCAAGCCAAAGGCCTGCTCTCTTGACAGCACGGATCACACTCCTCTATCGACTCCTTCTTTCAACCGATCTCCGGAATCTCCATCTTTCGCTTATAATACAACCGGTAGTAGCGCGAAACAACCTTGTTTTCCGGCTTTTCCAATCCCGGATCACCGCCGAGGAGCCTTCCGCTCACCTTCCACGATTTCTGGACGATGTCATGATCGCTCAGCGGATTGACGAGCCTGAACAGCGGGTATCCGGACTGGCGGAATCCCCATATCTCACCGGGCCCTCTAAGCCTCAAATCCTCCTCCGCCACCTTCAGCCCGTCGTCCGTAGATGCGAAGAACTCGAGACGTCCCGCGCCGCCGGGACCGGTATTTTCGCTCCGCAAGAGGTAACACGCTCCCTCGTTTCCCCCTCTTCCGACCCTTCCCCGAAGCTGGTGAAGCTGCGCCAGCCCGAACCGCTCCGGATTGTTTATTATCATTATGGACGCATTCGGTATATCGACGCCCACCTCGATAACGGTAGTGGTTACCAATCCCGCGATTTCCCCTCTTCTGAACATCTCTATAGCCTTGGATTTCTCCTCGAAGCTCATCCTTCCATGCAGGAGTCCCAAAGGAAAATCCTTCAATTCGCCTTTCTGAAGGATTTCGAATCCCCCGGTCGCCGCCTGCAAATCAGTGTTCTCGCTTTCTGTGACCAGCGGGTACAGTATGAATGCCTGCTGTCCCGAAGCGAAAGCCCTCCTCACCGTCTCGTACATATCACCTCTCTCCGCCGGCTCCACAACCTGCGTAACCACCTTTCTACCGCCGATTGGAAGCTCATCGATCATTGACAGGTCGAGATCGCCGTACACCGTCTGCGCCAGGCTCCTCGGAATGGGTGTAGCAGTCATCACCAGAAAATGGGGAACGAGGTCACCACTTCCGAGCTTGGCTCTTTGCTTCACGCCGAAGCGATGCTGCTCGTCGATAATCGCGATTCCAAGCTGGTGGAATTCCGTTCTCTCCTGGATCAGAGCGTGCGTGCCCACGATCATATCAATCCCGCCGCTCTTCAAATCATCGAGCACCCTTTCCTTCTCGCTCTTCTTCATCGAGCCTATCAATATCGCAGTATTTACCGGAAAACCTTCCAGGTAGGACTCTATCCTTTCGTAGTGCTGTGTGGCCAGTATCTCGGTCGGAACCATCAGGGCGGCCTGAAAACCCTTCTCCACAGCAAGAACCATAGCCGCGAGACCGACCACGGTCTTTCCGGAACCGACATCCCCCTGGATCAGACGCCCCAGGCCGGAGTCCGATCCCATGTCTCTTTTAACTTCATCGAGCACCCGCTTCTGGGCCGATGTCAGCTCGAACGGGAGGTTCCCGAGCAGCCTATCGAGCATCGGATACGGCGGGGGCATCTGCGGTCTGGGCTTGCCCCTGCTGAACGAAGCCCTCCTGTCCCTGATCAGTAGATGAAGGAAGAAGATCTCCTCGAACTTGAAACGCCGCCTTGCGAGCTCCAGCTTCTTCCACGATTCAGGGTAGTGAACCTGCTCGAAGCTCTCCTCCCTGCCCATGAATCCCTGGGATATAACGAGCTCATCGGGGAGGTTCTCCCGCATCATCCCCCTGCATTTGTCCAGCGCGGATTTCACTATACGGCGCATCATCCGCTGGGATATCCCGGCAGTCAGGGGATAAACCGGGGTTATCCTGCCGGTGTGCAGAAGGAACTCGTCGAGGTCCCCTGTGACGAACTCGTACTCGGGAGCTATGATCTGCGGTTTCCCCCTGTACTGCTTCACGGTCCCGCTCGCGATGATCCTCAGTCCCTGCTTGAATTGCTTCTCGAGGTACGGTTGATTGAAGAACACCAGGTTGATGGTTCCGGTCTCGTCTCCGACCGCGACCGTGAAGATGCTTCGGCCTCCTCCCAGTCGCCGCAGCGAAGCGGCCAGAACGAAAGCGGTGAACGTAACACTCCTCCCATCACCTGCGGCAGCGATCTTGACGAAATTGCTCCTATCATAGTAATCGCGCGGGAAATGAGATATTAGATCCTCTACGGTTTCTATCCCGAGCCTCGACAGGAGCACCTGACGCGAGGGTCCGACGCCCTTTACGAACTGGCTGCTCTCATGAGCTGGTTCCCGAGATTCGAATCGTTTCCCCATAAATAGCTTGCCAACCGTGCAATAAAAGTATAAGTTATATAAACTCCATCTAGACAGGGAGAAAGGCCATGAGTAAACAATGCACAATATGCGGGCGTAAGCCCATGACAGGACACAACATCAGTCACGCTCACAACGTGACAAACCGGCGCTGGCTGCCGAATCTCCAGAAGCTGAGGGTCGAGATCGACGGCAAGCCTCGAAGGGCGTACGTGTGCACGAACTGCATAAAGAGAGGTAAGGTCAAAAAGGCACTTTGACCCACCCTGTCATCCTTCAGGCATATTAATAGAAATCCACACCATTGTAGAAGAGTTTTATGCTCCGCTTCCGGTGTACACAATATTCGCTTCACTCCCGGAGTAATCTCAGCTAAGTGATGCGGCTGTTGCCGGAAGTCCCGGCGATGATCGATTCGAATCTTTTCAGCAGGGAATCCCGTTTCACAGGCCCTTCCACAATTTCCCAGGGAAGGAGCCGGTCAACGCCCCGCCTTCGGTGCACGAATTCCGGATCCAGACCCTCTGCCTCGAGCGCCGTTCTCCACGAGGTCCTTCCTTCAGCGTACCGAACAATCGCCGCTCCCACCCGCCCGTCCCCGAGTGAGAGCACCGCCTGGCGCAAAGCGGAACGGACCGATTTCACCTTTATGGAATATACGATATCGGAGCAGTTGATCTTCATCGAGGTCAATCTCTTCGAGAGCGCTTTGCCCTCAGGCATGCCGAAAAACTGTAATGGCGTCCATGGCTTGGGTATCACGAAGTTGACGTGCACAGAAAGACGGCGGTTTCCGATGGCGCGCTTGAACCTCGAGAGGAATTTTTTGGTCTCTACAAGTGTTCCATCCTCTTCCCCCGGATAGCCGGTCAGCAGGTACAGGTTGAAATTGGTGACACCCCCTTCGGCGAGCATATGCGCCGAGCTCATGTATACGTCGTCTTTCACCATCTTACCTATTGCGAAGCGTAATCTCTCGCTTCCGGTCTCCGGAGCGAGGCTCACGCTCCTTATTCCGGCTGAAGTGATATGCCTGATTTTTTCGCTGTCGAGGTCCTCGGCTCTGAGAGAGCTCAAGGCCGCCCGGTGCCCCGAAGAGACAAGCAGCTCGATGATCCTCCCGAATTCCGGATGAGCCGCTACAGCGGTGCTCACGAGTCCAACCTTGGCGGATTCCACGCTGCATGCAGAGAGTCTCCTATCGAACTCATCAGCCGGGATCGTTCTGAACGGACCGTATATGGACGAGGCCAGGCAGAATGAACATCTTCCCGGGCACCCCCTGCCCGTCTCGATCATGAATGTATTACCGAACACTGTATCAGGTGTGATGATAACAGATTGTGCCAGCATATCAGCTTCGGCGTGCGGTGAAAAAGCCGCCTCACCTTCGTTCACTCCCGGGACGTAGACGCCTGGTACGGCCGCGATTTTCTCCGTAATATCATCGAGCGCGCCTCCCGTTCCCAGAAGACATTCCGTTATCGATTGCAGTGGAAATTCTCCTTCCCCCAAGACAACAACGTCCGCTATATCGGAAAGCACTGCCGGATTGGCGCTGACCGCGGCCCCACCCACTATCAGCACCGGCCGGTGATTCCTCCTGTATCTCAGGGGCTCGATGCCTGCATTTCGGAGAATCCTGACAAGATTTATATAATCCTCCTCGTATGAAACAGAAAAAAGCAATACAGCCGCCCGGGATATCATCGATCCGGATTCTATCGTCAAGCCGGATGTGTTCGCGAAGAATCTCTCTACCTTTAATCCCGGATAGCTCCTAAGGAATCCATACATGAAGTGAAATCCGAGGTTGGACATCCCAACCCTGTATGACGATGGGTAACCGGTATAGACGCTGATAGCACTTCTGCTCTGCAAAGGCAAAGGTATGAGGCTCTTTTCATTTTTCTGGAGGAGATTCGGATTTCGCCTTTTCCGGCTCTCAGTCAAGAGGACCCTCCGGACTATATATTCAAACCGAGTCGAGAGGGCCGCCACCCAGCATGTCCCGGGCTACTACGTTAGTGGGATCGTATTCGAGCAGCTTGGATATCAATTCCTCGGCCTCCTTGTCCTCTCCCTTCTTCCGCAGAACCAGCGCAAGGGAGAGAGCGGCTTCGCCGTACTCCGAGTTCAGGCTGAGGCTTCTCCTGTAGTACTCCTCGGCGGAATCCAGCTTGCCGCCGAAGAACTTTATATCACCCATTATCTTGCACATGTCGGCGAAATTGTTCGAGCCAGATTCCAGCATCTGCTCGGCCTCGGCATAGTTCCCGCGTCCCACCAGGATGACCGCCAGCTTTTCCCTAGCACGCAGGAAATTCCCATTGGCCTTCAGGGAACTCCTGAAGAATTTCTCCGCCTCGTCGACCTTTCCCATCTTGAGGTAAATGTCCCCGATAAAGTATAGAACGTCCGCGCTCTCGCTGCCCGCTTCCAGTATATCCTTCAGTACCGCCATGGCCTCCTCGAGGTCCCCCTGTCTCAAGTGGGCCAGGGCCAAGCTCAAGCCCTTGCTCTTCCTTCTATCCTCGCCGTCGATACCCTTGGATAGATATTCGATCGCGTCCGTCCTCTCACCGAGCATGTACAGCAGAAGCCCGTAATAGTAATTGGCCTTCCCGAAATTAGGCGAAAGCTCCAGGGACCTACCCAAGATATCCTTCGCCCTTTTCAGATCGCCCAGAAAGAAGCACGTTACTCCTAGAAAACACTGTATATCGGCATATTCCGGTTTTTCATCCGCGCATCTCTCCAGGTGAGGCAGCGCTTCCCTGTAGTTCTTCTCATCCAGAAACGCGATCCCGAGGTAGAATCGGGCCTCGGTGTAATTCGGATTTATCGTCAGGGCGCATTCCAGTTCTTCCCGTGCTCTGGTGTAACCACCGTTTCGAAGGTAAGAGATGCCCAGCTTGAACCTGACGTCCGCGTAGTCCGGGTGAATGTCGGCCGCCGCGCGAAACACGTCGCTGGCCCTTTCGTAATTGCCCGTATTGAACGCCTCGATGCCCTCTTTCATGAATGATTTGAAATCGTTATCGGTATCGAACATCTCCTTCATGGAGGACAGAGGAGGGATATTGATCTCCTTTCCGGAGATATGATCGCTGAGGTACTTGCTGATCGGGCTTGGAGTATCCCCGCTTATCTTCAGCGCACTCTCGAACAGCCTCCCCGCCTCTTCCCTCTCGCCCTCCTCGTAGAGCACCATTCCGAGATAGCAAACCGCCTCGAAGTAGCCGCTGTTGAGGCTTATCGCTTTCTTAAGCATTTCCACCGCTTTTTTATTGGAACCCAGATTGTGATGAATTACACCCATGCGGTAATATAGATCCGGATACGTAGGATTCTCCTTTACCGCCTTCTCGAAGTGCTCCAGCGCACCACGGTGGTCACCTGAATGGAATTTCGCGGCACCGATATGGAGGTGGGACTCCGCCGCATAGAACATACCAAGTGCATAATCGGGATCGTTGTGGTCCGATTCGCGGATCGCCTTCTCGAGCTCCTCGACCGCGAGGTCGTACTTGCCCTCGTTGAAGTACTTTATTCCCCTCTCGTACTCCGGGTTCCTCGCCAAGCCGAATATTTTACCCAGTATCGACAACAAGGACTCCTCGCTTAATCCAGCTGTTTGCGAAGGAACGTCGGTACGTCTATATTCGGTTCGTTGTAGCTACCGGTATTAACCATCTCGCTTTCCAACCCGGCGATTGCCCCGTAATCCTCGACCCTGGGCTCGTCAGTAAACCTTCTGTCGCCAATAACCACAGGTGCGGGTTCCATCGAGGAGAACGAGGGAATTATCTCACGTTCGCTGCTCTCGAAGCCGGTGGCTATCACGGTAACACTGATACGATCATCCATGGACTCGTCGATAACCGCACCAAACATAATGTTTGCCTCTTCACCCGCTTCTTCACTGATAACCGCAGTAGCTTCAGACACCTCGTGCAGGGTCATTCTTTCGTCACCCGAGATATTCACGAGAACACCCTTTGCTCCCCTGATCGAGATATCGTTGAGCAGGGGGCTGCGAAGAGCATCCTGCGCTGCCTGGACCGCTCTTCCCTCCCCAGCAGCCTCCCCGGTACTCATCAATGCATCCCCCATACCGCTCATGATAGAACGAACGTCCGCAAAGTCAAGATTAATAAGACCAGGTGTCATAACGAGGTCTGATATCCCTTTTGTTGCATGATTCAGAACCTTATCGGCCTCGGAGAACGCCTGCGTCAATGGAGTCTCCTTTGGCACCAAGGAAAGGAGCCTGTCGTTCTGGATAATGATAAGGGTGTCGACTTCCTTTCTGAGCCTGGCGATACCTTCCATCGCCAGCTTCTCGCGGCGCTTGCCCTCAAAAGAGAACGGACGTGTAACGATACCTACCGTCAAAGCTCCCTGTCCCTTTGCCATCCTGGCAATAACCGGACTCGCTCCAGTGCCGGTTCCACCGCCCATTCCGGCGGTTACGAATACCATATCCGCTCCTTCCAGAGCCTCGTTCACCAGGTCGCCATCCTCCTCTATGGCCCGGCAGCCGATCTCGGGATCACCACCGGAACCGAGCCCCATTGTCAACCTGTTTCCGATCTGCACCTTCCTGTGGGCCAGTGACAACTCGAGCACCTGGGCATCTGTATTGGTGGCGATAAACTCGACACCCTGAAGCCCCGACGAGATCATGCGGTTTACCGCATTCCCGCCCGCACCACCGACCCCTATAACCTTCAATGCGGCCTGTTCCCCGAAGTCATCGAACTCGAACCTCATTCTCCGCCTCCTTTGTGCTAGAAAAAGCTGGCAATCTTCTTCAATCCGTTCATCATCCATCCTATCCGGTCACCCGGCGAGCCTCTCCTGCTCCTGGAACCGCCTGCAGTGACACCAGCGCTCTCGTTCAGGAGAAGCCCGATACCGGCGCTCCAAATCCCGTCATCAACCATCTCGGCGAGTCCTTCCAGCTTTACGGGACTGCCTATCCTGACCGGCAGGTCAAAAACCTGCTCGGCAACCGTATCCATACCCCTGACTCCAGACGCTCCCCCCGTCAACACGACCCCTCCCCCCAGCATCCTGTAAAACGGCTCTGAAGATACCGCCTTCTTGATCATCGCGAATATCTCCTCGCATCTCGGTTCTATGATCGCGGCAAGTATTTGCGTACGAACCTCACCTTTATTCTGACCCTCCATGTCGGGAACCTCTATCACATCGTTCTCGCCTGCCATCGACGTCAGCGCGACACCGTGCCTGATTTTAATATCTTCGGCAATGCACACGGGAACTCGAAGCCCGATGGCCAGATCGTTGGTCATGCTGCTTCCCCCGGCTGCGATGACACCGCTGGACCTCACGCATCCACCGAAAAAGAGAGCATAGCTGGAAACCCCTCCCCCCATATCCACAACGAGGCTTCCACTTTCCATCTCCTCTGAGCTCAACACCGCACGTGCGCTCGCCAACGGCTCGAATACCAAGTTGACGATCTCCAGACCCGATTTCTCAAGGACCCTCGAGATGTTATCCACCGGCATTCTCTGACCGGTCACTATATGAACGCCGGCACCCAGCCTTGATGCCGACATGCCGATCGGATTATTGACTCCATCCTGCTTATCCAGAATGAAATCCTGCCTCAACACCTGAATGATCTCCCTGTCCACCGGCAGTGTGACGCCGCTCGCCGCAGCCGTCACGTTCTCCAGGTCCTTATCGTTTATCTCCCTGCTGTTAACGGACAGTGGTATCATGCCGCGGCTGTTGAAGCATTTCACGTGAGGTCCCGAGAAGCCCGCACAAACGCCTCGGATCTCGACACCGGCCATCTTCTCCGCCTTGGCCTTCGCAAGACTCACGCACTCGACGGCCCTGTCCATATCAACGACCATCCCCTTCTTCATTCCCTCCGCCTGGCACGATCCGACACCGACAACCTTGACCGTTCCCTCCGTCATCAACTCACCTACCAAAACCGAAATCTTGGTAGTTCCTATATCTATACTCACCACATATTCTGGGAACATCTTCTTGAAACCACCTCCTTGTGCATCAAATCAACCGGACAACAACCTGCTGTTCGAAACGGAGATCTATCAATTTCGGCTTACCTTCCTGCATACCTAGAGATCGGTAGACCGCCCTCAATTTCCTTACCTTCTCCGGATAATCCCCCTTACCCATACGTATCAGAGCCCCCCCCTTCATCCAGACCAGCACGATTCCACCTTCTTCGATGTGGATCTCGGACAGCTGTTCCGCAGGGGAAAATCCGAATACTTTGAGCAGCCTGAGCGCCTCCAGCGCATACGAAATGGATTTCCTGCCCTCCGGGGAATCGATCTCCGATTCACCTATGCCGGTGATCACCGGCAGATCTATATCGGATAAACCCCCTCCACCCGGGATTATCACTCCCTCCGTATCTATCTCCAGCATGCGATCGCCCGTTGTATCATCCAGCCCGATGAGCGCGACCGGCTCTCTATTCTTCAGATAGCAATCGATCCTGTGGAAAGGCCTCCTCCTGAACTCCACTCCCTTAACGGAGGGAATGCTCTTCAGCTTCTCCTCCAATTTCGACAGGGATACGGTTATAGTATTGCACCCGATGAATCCCGAAGTTATCGCCTCGAACGAGTCTGTGTTCGCGTTTCTGCTTCCAAGAATCCTGATCTCCCTGAGCGTGAAGTTCTCGGTGAAGAAGATCATGTACAATGCGGAGGACATGATGCATGCGGTGAGTGCGGCGGGAATCAGTATCCCCGCCCTTCTGCTTTTTTTTCTCTTTGCTGCAAGCCTCTTTCTTGTATAGTGTCTCACTCTTCTATCCAGCCTTTCTCTTCGAGAATCTCCACCCCGAGCCTCCAGATATTGCCGGCGCCCAGTGTAATCACCATGTCCCCGGGAACGATGCTTTCCTTGACCGACTTTTTGAGATCGGTCCATACGGGCAAGTAGTCAACGACCCTCGACCCTCCCTTCAAAACAGCACGGTAAATCAAGTCAGCGCTGACACCGGGAATGGGACGTTCACCGGCAGCATAAATGTCGGTTATGAACACCGCGTCCGCCCCCCTGAAGCAGTTCGCGAAGCTCTCGTGAAGATCCCTTGTTCTAGTGAAGCGGTGTGGTTGAAACACTGCAATGATCCTTCTATCGTAACTGTCTCTAGCGGCCTCTATCACACGTGCGATCTCGGTAGGATGGTGCGCATAGTCGTCGACGAAAAGGACTCCTCCAACCTCGCCCTTGATCTCGAAACGGCGGCCGACCCCCTGGAATTCGGAGAAGGCCTCCTGCAGACAGCTGAACTCTATACCGAGCTCGTCCGCGAGAGAGCATACCGCCAATGCGTTCAGTACGTTGTAACGGCCCGGAACTCTCAGAAATATATCCCCTCTCACCCTGCCGTGGACCATCACGGAGAATGATGTCCCATCCGGTTTCTGTTCCTTGATCCTCCCCATTACGACGGCCCCCGACTCGAGACCGTACGTAACGATTCTACGGTCGATTTTCGGCATGATCGCACGAACGTGCGGATCGTCAAGGCAGCATACAACCAATCCGTGGAAAGGAACCCTTCTGGCAAAATCGACGAATGCATCGTATATATTTTCCAACCCTCCATAAAAATCCAGATGCTCGACGTCGATATTCGTAATCACGGCGAACACCGGTGAGAGACGAACGAAATTTCCGTCGCTTTCATCGGCTTCCGCTATCAGGAATTCCCCCTCCCCCAGACGCGCGTTGCTCTTCAAGCTCTTTATACGACCCCCGACTATCACCGTCGGGTCCAGCCCCGCCTTCTCCAGAACGGTTGCCGCCAGGGATGTAGTGGTCGTCTTTCCATGCATGCCGGCCACAGCTATACCGGTCCGCATCCTCATTAGCTCGCCAAGCATATCGGAACGTGGTATTACGGGGAGTCCCATTTCACGTGCCGTCGACACTTCCTTGTTTCCGGCCTTTATCGCGGAGGACACGACTACGATATCGCTTCCCTCGACATTGCTACTCGAATGTCCCGGGTAGATAACCGCGCCGAGGGATTTCAACCGATCGGTTATCGGGCTCTCCTCGACGTCGGAACCGCTTACATCGAAACCCAGATTAATCAGCACCTCGGCTATCCCGCTCATGCCGATACCGCCTATTCCGATGAAATGAACTCTCTTCGTCTTTCCAGGCAACTTTACTCCCCGCGTACGATCATCACGTTTCTAACCATCCCCTTCATTCCCGCCACACCCTTTACCGGTCAGAAAGGCCACTATGTCGTCCGCGATCAATTCGGTCGCATTGACTCTCGAAATCCCTCCAAGGGACCGCTTCATGTCTTCCAATAGCTTCGGATCTTTGACGAGCCTTTCCATCGCATCACCGAGCGTTCGTCCGTTCAGTTCCGAATCCTTTATTATCAGCGCGCCACCCGCCTCGACCATCACCGCAGCATTGCGTGTCTGGTGATCGTCCGTCGCGTACGGATACGGCACCAGGATCGATGGCAGGCCTACCGCGGCAAGCTCGGAGACGCTAAGGGCGCCAGATCTGGCAAGCGCCACATCAGCAGCCCTATATGCCAGGTGGATATGCGATATGAATGGAGAAACGTACACCCTGTCGCCCACCGTTCTCAGCCTTTCCTTCACCCAACCGAACTGCTTATCTCCTGTTTGGATTATTCCCTGTACTTCTTCATGTGAGATCAAATATTCCACGGCCGCCCTGTTCAGTGACCCCGCCCCCTGGCTTCCCCCGAATACAAGGAGGACGGGTTTGTCGGGCTCGAGCCCGAACTCCTCCCTCGGCTCGCCCCTGTATTCGCCGGTCAGTATACCTCTCAGCGGGTTTCCGGTGATTATGGTCGCCGGATGTCCAGCAAGGTACTCACGAGCTTTTTCGAAGCCTAGATAGATCCTTTGGGCCTTCGGGGCCATCATCCTGTTGGTAAGGCCGGGCACAGAGTTCTGCTCCTGTAGCACGATGCTGTACTTGCATAGGGAGGCCGCGAAAACCGCTGCGGCGCTTGCATAGCCTCCCGATCCGAACACGAGATCGGGCTTGAATACCCTCAGTATACGCAACGCCTGTATTGCTCCGATCGCGATACTCGCCAGAGTGAATACCCTCCTGGGAAATCCCTTTCCACGCACGCCCCCGGAGAAAATGAATTTGATATCGTACCCCGCCTCGGGTATGACCTTCGCTTCGAGCCCGGATCTGGTTCCGACGAAAACGGCCCGGAAGTTGGGTATCCTGGATTTCAGCTCATCCGCTACCGCAAGAGCCGGGTATACATGCCCGCCAGTTCCCCCACCGGCGAAAACAACGCTGACATCCTTTATTTTTTCCTCACACGCGTTCATCTTACCGCTTTCGCGTAAAGGGGACGTGAAGTCTTCGATCTGGCGAGACGTTTCGAAGTTACGGCCTTGCCCATTCCACCCGATGAAATGTTCAGTAGAATACCGATCGCGGCCATCGAGGTCACAAGCGACGATCCTCCATAGCTGATCAGTGGAAGTGGAAGCCCGGCTACCGGTATTATCCCGAGCGTCATGGATATATTGATCATCGCCGTCGTGAATATCATCGTTCCTATGCCGACCGCCAGCAGGTACCCGAAGGGATGGGAGGACTTTCTGGCGATATGAATCGCTCGCCTGAAGATGAAGAAAAACAGAATCAGAACGGCTATCGCACCCAGAGCACCAAGCTCCTCACCGATGATCGAATAGATGAAATCCGTATGTGCATCGGGAAGAAAGCTGTATTTCTGGTGTCCCCTCCCCGGTCCGCACCCCAGAATGAATCCGGAACCGAAAGCGATCAGCGATTGTTCCATATGCCATCCTACCCCCTGGGGATCAGCGCCCGGATTGAGAAAGGTGCTCCACCTATCCTGAATATGGGGCATCTTGTAAAGGAACGGGACCGCCGCCGCGAAAACCGAGAGGGCAAAGGCGGATAGATGTCTGAGCCTGCATCCCCCGACGAACAGCATGACGAACGAGAATAAAATCACGAATATCGCGTTGCTGATATTGGGCTGTTTTGCAAGCAGCAACGCTATGATTATCGGAGCGGACATGAGGGGCACAAAACCGCTCTTGAAATCCTTTACCCGCTCTTTCCACTGCGCAATTTTCGCCGACATGAAGATCAGAAGCGAGAACTTCGCAATCTCCACCGGTTGAATCACGATGTTGAACATCGGCAGCCATCGGTTGGCCCCCCTTACCTCCCTACCCCAGAGAAAAATAGCGATGAGCAGGATTATCGAGACCGTCAGCATGGGAATCGCAACTCTCTGATATACACGATATGGTATCCAAGAGAACAGGAGCAGAACCAGCAGCCCCAAGGCGACCCTGACCGCGTGCCTGTGCAGAAAGAAGAAAGGCGAGCTGAACTGTTCCTGTGCCATTATAAGGCTAGCGGATGTGACCATTATTAGTCCGAGTGCAACGAGAAATATCGTTACGCAGAACAGCCTGCTGTCGTACTTCTTCTTCCTTCCCATCAATCCCTCCCCTCCAGATCCATCACACATTTTCTGAAGACCTCTCCGCGGTGCTCGAAATCATTGAACATGTCGAAGCTCGCGCAGGCCGGCGACAGAACGACAACCTGGCCGGCCCCGGCAATGCCCGCTGCGGCTTTCACCGCCTCCTCCATCGACGCGGCGCGGATTACCGGGACGGTGTCCCCGATAGCCTTCTCTATAAGTTCCGATGCCTCCCCTACCAGCACGACCGTCCTTACGTGTTTCATCGCGGGGGGCAGCTTCGAGAAATCTCCTCCCTTGTCATGCCCGCCCGCTATGAGGATCGACGGTGTATCGAGCCCTCTCAGGGTCATGACCGTCGCCTCCACATTTGTAGCTTTCGAATCATTGAAATACGTAACGCCGCCCACCTCCGCCACTCTCTCCATGCGGTGGGGCAGACCCTCGAAGGAGGCCAGCGCGGCTCTGCAAGATTCAGCCGGCACGGCGAGGGTATGAAGCGATGCCACCGCCGCAAGAGCGTTCTCCACGTTATGCAGCCCGTATACTCCAAGCGAATCGACGTCCATCAACACTTCACAGTTCCCGTTGTCGTCCCGCACGATTCGTGTCCCGTCGAGATACACGCCGCCGAGGACGGCGGACGAAGAGGAAAACGGCACCTTTCTGCCCGGAAACCTCCCGGCCACGGCCGTGCAAAGGGTGTCATCGGCATTGTAAAAGAACACATCATCCGCATCGCAATTCTCTATAATCCTCTCCTTGGCACGGTAGTAATCGTTCACATCCTCGTACCTGTCCAGATGATCGGGGGTCAGATTGAGCAGGCCGGCTACTGAAGGATGAAAATCCATGATAGCCTCGCACTGAAAACTGCTGACCTCCAGAACGAATATCCCGCCTGCGCCGAGCTCCCTAGCCACCGAGCAGAAGGGAAGCCCGACATTGCCGGCGACCAGTGTCTCGAACCCGGCCGCCTTGAGAATCTCCCCGATCATCGTGGATGTCGTTGATTTTCCATTCGTGCCCGTGACGGCGATTATCATGGCATCCGAATGCCTGTATCCAAGTTCCAGTTCACTGATCACCGGAACACCTTCGGCGGCCGCCGCCTCGATAAAAGCATGGTCTATAGGGATCCCGGGGCTGAGAACGATCTCATCGCACCGCTTCAGCAGGGATAACCGGAACGGCCCGAGCGCCACCCCTTCGACGCCGAGATCGGTCGGGAACACGACCTTCTCGTTCTCATCTGCAACGGACACTACGGCCCCCTCATCGACAAGCAGCCGAGAAGCTGCTACACCGCTTCTCGCGATCCCCAGAACGAGCACCCGTCTTCCCCTGTAATCAATACTCATAAAATCACTTCCAGGCTGCACTCCCGTATACGCCGATGGCCTCTTCAACCGAGGCTCCTTTCAGTCACCTCAACTTCAAAGTGCTCAAACCAAGCAGCACTAGCAGGGCTGCCACTATCCAAAACCTCACTACGACCTTCTCCTCGCTCCACCCTTTGAGCTCGAAATGGTGGTGAAGTGGAGTCATCTTGAATATCCTCTTGCCGCGGAGCTTGAACGACGCCACCTGGAGAATCACCGACAGAGTTTCCAATACGAGCACACCGCCTATTACGATAAGGAGGAGCTCGGCTTTAAGCAGAACAGCTATAGTACCCAACGCCCCGCCGAGCGCAAGGGCACCGGTATCTCCCATGAATATCTGCGCGGGATGTGCGTTGAACCATAGGAATCCGAGCGATGCTCCTACGACAGCCATGCAGTAAATGGTCAACTCGCCGCTTCCGTCCAGGTACATAATATTAAGGTATTCGGCGAATACCTTATGCCCGCTAAGGTATGCGAGGATTCCGAAGGCAAAAAAGCAGAACGCAGTGACGCCAGCGGCGAGCCCATCCAGACCATCGGTGAGGTTGACTGAATTCGACGTGGCGGTTACTATGAGCATCACAAGCGGAATGTAGAAAACGCCCCAATCGATATATAGGTTCTTGAAGAACGGAACGGCCGTTCTGGTCGCGCCATCCTGGACGATGGGATTCATGTATAGGAATATGCCCAGAACGGCTCCGAACACCAGCTGTCCCAGAACCTTGTACTTGCCGACGAGCCCCTTGTCCCTCTTCTTGACGACACTGAGATAATCATCCCAGAAGCCGATCAGGCCGGTCCATACGGTGACTACCAGTACCAGCTGGATGTAAGAGTTCTCCAGGTTCGCCCAGAGGACCGTCGGTATGACGATCGAAGAGATTATTATGATGCCCCCCATTGTCGGTGTTCCTTCCTTGTCGTTATGGCTCGATGGGACATCCTTTCTTATCCTCTCTCCGATCTGAAGAGCTTTCAACCAGCGGATAAGCCTGGGACCGAATACGAACGATATCAACAGCGCCGTCACGGTCGCGTATGCGGCCCTGAACGTTATGTATCTGAATACATTGAATGCGAAGAAGTAATCCCTCAACGGATAAAGAAGCCAATACAGCATCAGTCGATTCTCCTTTTCCGCATATCACGCAGCTTTTCCAACTCCTCGATGAACTTCTCCATCCTCATCCCCCTCGATCCCTTGACCAAAACAGCGTCACCCGGTTCGAGGAAACCGTTGAGATAAGAGGCCAGGTTCGCCGCATCCATGAAATGGCTGATGTCCGGAGGAGCTTTCCTCTGCTCGGCTGCAGCACGGTTGAGCTCCACGGTCAGATCCCCTAGCGTCACGATACCGTCGACTCCGGCCTTTCCGCAATTTTCACCGGCCTCCCTGTGAAGCCTGATGGCTTCGCCTCCCAGTTCGAGCATATCACCCAGAACAAGCCACCTCCTGCCATCGATTCCCATCTCCATGAACGCTTCCAGCGCGGCGGCTAGGGAGGCAGGATTCGAGTTGTATGAGTCGTCCATGATCAAGATCCCCCCAACATCGAACAGCACGCCCCTTCCCTCGGCCGCCCTCGATGAGGCCAGCACCCCCGACATAGTATCCGCCGGTACACCCAACAGGGAACCCACCGCAAAAGAGGCGGCCGCATTCAGGATGTTGAACCTGCCCCGCCTCTTGAGCTCTATCCTGGTGCCTCCGATCTCGAACCTGTAGCCCGAGTTATCAAGCATTTCATCATTCTCCACCCTCCAGTCCGCCCCCTCCGAGTACCCGAACGTAACTACACGCCCTTTCGTCTTCTGCTTCAAAAACTCCAGGAACCGATCATCAGCGGGCAGAACCGCAGTGCCGTTGGGGCCGATAGCCTCTAGGAGCTCCGACTTCGCGGCCGCCACCCCCTTCAGTGAGCCGAAGAATTCCAGGTGCCCGGGACCAATATTAGTGATAACCCCTATGCGGGGGCGTGCTATTCTCGCAAGCTGTAATATTTCCTTCTTATGGTTCGCCCCCATCTCGGCCACCAGCACCTTGACATCTTCGTCCATTCCCAATATTGTCAGGGGCAGCCCGATATGGTTGTTCAGGTTCCCCGCCGTAGCGTGTACCTTGAAGCTGGAAGAGAGAACATCCCTGATCATGTCCTTTGTGCCGGTCTTACCGTTACTACCGGTCACAGCGACAACCTCGGGATTCACCAAGTCCCTGTAGGACGAGGCGAGACGCTGCAGGCCGACGAGAGGGTCGGGCACGTCGAACACCGGCATGCCTTCGGGTAGCGCTTGCACAGCTATCTGCAACTTCGAGCTCGCCACCATCACGGCCGCCGCCCCTCGATCGGCGGCCTCCTCGAGAAACTCATGCCCATCATGCTCCGATCCCTCCAGTGCGACGAAAAGAGCGCCGGAACATCCCTTTCTAGTGTCAGTCGACACCCCCTCGACCCACCCTCCATCCACGCCGCCGCCGCTAAAACCGGCTCCAACTAGAGTCTCCGATATCCAGCTCAGCTCAACCTTGATGGCCGCTCACCCCCCCTCGATCCCAGAGCCTTTTCCGCCTCCGCCAAATCGCTGAAGGGCACCTTGCCGACGGCGGTTACCTGATACGTCTCGTGTCCCTTCCCAGCTATCACCACTAGATCTCTATCTCCAGCCTCGTGTATGGATCTCTCTATGGCCTCTTTCCGGTCCCGTATAACGGTGCAGGGCGTATCGGAGCCCCGCACTCCGCTCATTATCTCATCCACTATCAACTGTGGATCCTCCGTCCTGGGATTGTCGTCGGTTATATACACGCGGTCGCTTATATCAGCAGCGATCCGGCCCATGATCGGCCTCTTGCCGCGATCCCTGTCCCCACCGCACCCAAACACGGTTATGATCCTTTCGGGCGACAGTTCCCGGCAAAAACTCAACAGGTTTTCCAGCGCGTCAGGAGTATGAGCGTAGTCGACGATCACGACCGGCCCCCCTTCCGCCCCCACAACCTGAAAACGCCCCGCCACGCTGCCGACGGCTTCAAGGCCGTCCTTGATATGGTCGAGGTCAATACCCAGGGAGCTTGCGGTTGCAGCGGCCGCCGTGGCGTTATAGGCTGAAAAGGATCCGAGGAGCTTCAACTCGAGATCGATGCTACCATCACCGGTTCTTATGCCGATCCTCGTCCCCCGCAGATCCGCATCGATCATCTCCGCCCTGACATCCGAACCTGGATCCCGGCCGTACGAAACCTTTCTACCTTCGAAACGTCCCCCTATCCCCGCGACCACCGAATCATCCACATTGTAAACAAGAATCCCCGGTTTCTTGTGCCTCCCTGGTTCGTTCAGCGTCGAGGCGAACATTTCTTTCGCCCCCACATAGTTTTCGAACGTTCCATGATAATCCAGGTGGTCCCTGGTTATATTCGTGAAAACACCCGCGTCGAACTCCACTCCGTGAATCCTCCCCTGAATCATGGCATGAGAGCTGACCTCCATAACCGCTGCGGTGCATCCGGCGTCGATGAATCCCGCCATGATCCTGAATAGGTTCACCGGATCCGGCGTGGTCCTCTCCGATTCGGAGATCTCCCCGCCCATTCCGAATCCAACCGTCCCGATTATTCCCGTCTTGCCGACCGACCGTTCTAAGATCGACTGAAGTAGGAATGCCGTCGAAGTTTTTCCGTTGGTACCCGTAACACCGATGAGCTCGAGTTTAAGGTCCGGCTCTCCGTAGAACCTTCTCGCCACCTCCGATCCCGCGGGTACCGTATCGTCGACAATAATGACCGGTAGGCCGGAATCGATTTCCCTGTCCACGATTAGAGCCGACGCACCTCTCACCGAGGCTTCATCTACAAAATCGTGACCGTCGACACTGGATCCTTTCACGGCGACAAATAGCTCTCCCTCCTTGATGGACCTGGAATCCATCGACACACCGCTGAGATTCAGATCACGGAAGTTTATCCTCCGCTTGACATCTATACCTTCGATCAGTTTGGAAAGCTTCAATATCTGTCCCCGCCTTTTAACCTCGAAGCCGTCTTCATGGTCGCAGCATGTCGTGATGAGCAATGCAGGGTTATGGTGCTGCCGCATCTCGCCGAACGGCCGGGTTTCGGCGATTGCCTGTCTATTACCCCATAACCCTCGATGCGGCTCTTCAGTCGGCACGCAATGAGCAGGCGTCTGGCCTCGCGTATCGAGAGACCCAGCAGGTTCGGCACAATCACCCTATCGACTCCATCCGCTTTTTCTTCGCGAAAGAGAAGATGTACCAAACCGCCCGGCTCGAGATATGTCCCCGGCCCAGGAAACTGCGAGTACACGGTCCCCGTCGAGCCGGACAACTGTACCCGGAATCCGGTGCTCGAGGCGACGTTTTCGGCATCCCCGCACGTCATACGGAGAAAGTTCGGGACTTCCAGCATCTTCTCGCCCCCGGATCCCATGACGATCTCCCGTCCCGTTTCCTCGAAAAATATGTCGGTTCCAAGGTTGATACCCTCGATGATCTTATTGAAAACGACCGCAGCGGATTGTCCTCCCCAGTAGTAGGGAAATCGCGGTTCATCGAGCACAACCAGACAGACGAGCTTTGGATCTTCAACCGGAGCGAAACCTGCAAAACTCGCGATATACTTGCCCCGTTCGTAACCACCCTTGCCCGCCTTCTGCGAGGTCCCGGTCTTTCCCGCGACCGCCAGTCCCTCAACGGCAGCCTTGGCTCCGGTTCCCTTCCTTACAACATCCCTGCAGAACGCCCTCATTCTACTAGCGGTTTCTGGTGAGTATACCCTGCGGACCTTGGTTGCCCTGTACGATTCGACGATACGCCCCTTTTCATCCCTGAGCTCCTTCGCAATTAGAGGTGTCATCAAGATCCCGTCGTTTGCTACCGTGCAGTAGGCCATGACCATCTGGAGCGCCGTGACGCCTATCTCATGCCCGATCGATATACTGGGCAGTGTCCTGGAAGACCACTCGTCCGGGCTCTTCAGCGTCCCCCTTGATTCCGCGGGCAGGTCTATTCCAGTTTTTGCGTAGAAGCCAAACTCCAGGATGTACCTGTAGAAATCGTCCGGATCACAATTCATTATGGCCTTTATCGTGCAGATATTGCTTGAATGAACAAAAGACTCCTTGAACGTAAGCCATTCGAAAGGATGGTCATCGCAAAACGATCCAAAATCAAACTCGGCCTTGCCCTTCTCTCCATAAAACGCATCGTACGGATCGGCTAGACCTCTCTCCAGCAGATAAGAATCCGTGATCAACTTGAACGTAGAACCGGGCTCGTATATGCAACTTGTCGCATAAAGGGCCCTGGCATCCGATCCGCCCCACGCGTGTGTTCCACCGGGTAAGAATTTTTCCGCGAGCGCCAGCATCTCCCCCGTCCGCGGCTCGACGATTATGGCGACCCCACCCTTCGCGCCGTAGTTCTTCAGGGCCTGACCCAGTTCGAAATCGATTATAGATTGGATCCTGGAATCGATCGTCAGGTAGAGATCGCATCCGTTTGAGGCTTTCTTTCCGGGAGCATTAAGAAACTGGAAGGACTGATCCTTTGCGTCCCTTGTGGCCAGGACCCATCCTTCCCGGCCTGCAAGCATTTCCTGGAACGCCTTTTCGATGCCGACGACACCACAGCCGTTGTGGTTGACCGAACCGATCAGCCTCGAAGCCATCGTGCTCAATGGATAGACGCGGGACTGCACCTGGTCCAGACGAATCCCAGGGATAGATGAAATCTTGGCTGCATCATCACCGGTCAATTGGAGATTGGAAGCCAAGGGAACATAAGCGCAATCTCTTTCCGTCATCCTTCTTATCTTCGACCGGCTTAGTCCGCTGACGGAAGCTATGTCACGTACCGTCTCCTCGTCCACCCTGAAATGCGTGGGAGTGATCCCTATCGAATAGGTCCTGTGTGCGGCGGCTAGAGGAAGACCGTTACGATCGTAAATATTTCCCCTGATAGCAGGCTTTGCCACCTTCCTGTGCCACTGTTTCTCGGCTTTTTCACGGTAATTATCGTGCCTGATGATCTGGACGTGTACTATTCGATAGAGAATTATGCAGACTGCTATAAAGGACACAACGTTGATCAGCGATAAACGCCAATTGGAAAAACGGCCCCTCATCTAATCTCCGGTAATGTTTGTAGTGAAGCCCCGCTGTCATCCAGCGGGTTCACCTGCGCCAATCCTGCAGCTTCCGATTCTCCTATCCTGTAATCCTGGTAAACCGCGAACCTTCTCATCTCATCGGGGGAACCGGGACGCATCCCGAATCCTTGCACGATAGGAATGATCCTTTCGGGTGAGATAAGATCGTTATACTCCGCCTTCAGGCAAACGTTTCTCTCTTTCAATATCTTGACTCTCTCCGATATTTCGTTAATGTCCCTGGATATCCCGATGAAGTGTACGTGCAGGGCAAGATAGAGAAGAACTAGGCTGGAAAAGAAGCCGAGCACCACAAGAAATCCCAGCGAACTGATGCGGCCCTCCAATGCTCTCCTGATAAGGTATGTTATGCCGAATGAATATCCCTTGTTCCTGTTCATTTCATAACCTCTCTGCAATCCGGAGCTTTGCGCTCCTCGACCTCTGATTTTCCTTAATTTCCTCTGCCGATGGAGAAATAGGACGGCGTGTCAGAATCTTCAGCCTCGGCTTTTTTCCGCACCTGCACTCGGGAAAATCCGGTGGACATGTACATCCCTTCTCTTCGGCCCTGAAGAAACGCTTCACGATTCGGTCTTCGAGCGAATGATAGCTTATGACGGCCAGTCTGCCTCTGGTCTCGAGAATATCTACAGCCTGCGGTAACAGGACCTCCAGACTTTCCAACTCCCGGTTCGCCCAAATTCGAAAGGCCTGGAAGACCCTCGAAAGAATGGGTATCGAGCCGTTTACCGGTATAACCCTCTCGACGACGGCTCTTAGAATGAAGGTTGTTGTAATCTCTGTATCCATCCTCGCCTCGATAATCTCCCGTGCAATCCTCCTGTGATTCCTTACCTCTCCGAAGGTCT
This sequence comes from uncultured bacterium, assembly GCA_964422745.1. Classification (GTDB taxonomy): domain Bacteria; phylum Krumholzibacteriota; class Krumholzibacteriia; order Krumholzibacteriales; family Krumholzibacteriaceae; genus CAYRCK01. The sequence continues at coordinate 85,482 of CAYRCK010000003.1, read as the reverse complement.
TCAGTATCCTGGAGATTTCCAATTCCTCCGCCGAACCGATAAGATCGCGGACCGAACGTCCATCCTCCCCCATAGCCATGTCCAGCGGTCCGTCCTGAAGATAGCTGAATCCCCTCCCGGGATCGGATAGCTGAAGGGACGAGAGCCCCAGATCCGCTAGTATCCCGTCGTATTTCCCCTCCGCGACAAGCAGCTTCAGATCCCGGAAATTCCCCAAAACGAGCTCCACACGCGATCCAAAGACCTCGAGCCTCTTTCGGGCTTCCAGAAGCGCAACCTGATCCCGGTCTATGCCGGTAATGCACAGATCTGATCCCCCGGTCCTGAGAAGGTATCTCGAATGCCCTCCAGTCCCGACCGTTGCATCGATCAGCCTGTGAGCACCATGAGCTAGAAGGTACTTCGCCACCTGCTCCTGCATGACTGGCGTGTGCAGAACGATGCCCATTTCTCATATTACCCTTCACCTATCAAAGCGGCGGTTGCGATAGGACTCCCCTTCAAGTATTCGTCCCTCGCATACCGGAATGCCTTTTTCCAATCGGAGAAGATCGATATCGTGCTTTTCTGCCTGACAAAGGCGTATATGTCCAGCAGGTAATCGCTCAAGCCACTGAAAAGCATCCTCTGTCCGCCTGTCGAACTCTCCTCGAGCAGCCTGAAAGCCAGGTAATACGCGTGCTCGACATCCTCGAAATCGAGTATGTTGAAGCCGGTGATCTTGTCGCTCGATCCCCTTATGGCGTCGATCAACGTGAAGACGTCCCTCCGCTGTAGCACCCCCGAGATTTTCCAGATAGCGATTCCATCCCTGTTGGTCCTGTAAACCTTCATTCCCCGCTCCTAGTACTGCCAATCTCCCTCGAGGTATGTATCGAGCGCCTGTTTTCTTATTTCATCGTAATCATCTTCGGCCCAGATTTCTATGTAGGTCAGCGCACCGATCGCCACCACCTTTTTCGAATTTCCGATCATCTCGATAAAATCAGGAGGTATGGCGATTCTGCCGGATTTGTCGATATTAAGGGAATGTGATTTGTCGCTGTAGAAACGAATGAGGTTTCTCTTTTTCGGTCCCGGAGGAAGAGAGCTCAGCTTACCGATCACCTCGTTCCACTCGCTAAGGGGATAGAGATTCAGGCATTTCTCCTGTCCCCGGCTGATTACCAGCATCTCCCCCGAGTCCGCAGGAATGATCCTTCTGAACCTGGCGGGGATCATCAGCCTCCCCTTGGAGTCCAGTGTGCATTTGTATCTTCCAACGAACTTTTGCATAAAAGGTCTCGTCCCTACTTCTACGGTCATCTTGGAGTAAAACAACCGGTTGATATTAAAGATTATCTGAAATTTCTATCATCAGTTCGCCGTTTTCGGCTACCACTTCGCCCCACTTTATTCCACCTTAACCCACCTGTCAAGAAAAAATATAACTTTTTTGCCCTTCATTCGACAATCTAATGCATTGATATAATTGAAGATAGTGGATCGACGAAAAATAGTTTGAATTTTTGGGGATTTACCTCGTTTTCCCACCGCCGCCCACGACCCGGATCATCGGTCGGACAAGGGCAGGGATCCGCCGCTCCACTTTCAGGAAACTCAGTTGTAATGAAAACGTGGACTTGGTTTCCCGTGTGCTACGGAATACGGGAGCTTCCGGCGGGTAGGAGCCTGTAAAGAACGTACGTCACCGGCTGAGGTTTTCTGATGCCGAGTCTCTCCACCCTCCCCCGCATAACCTCTTCGTACCGCACACCCCGAATCACGGCGGACTCGAAGCGGGCCAGTTCGGTGCTTCTGTCGACGAGATAGTCGGGGCCGAACTTGAGAAACAATCCCTCTGTGATAATCCGTTCGATGTCCATGCTGCTGCGCATACGATTGATCTCCGGGGTGACCAATCCGCCCAGATCGAGTATTCTCCTCTTCGACACATAGCCGAGAGCCCCGATATCGGGTGCGGCGACGAGCGCTTCGCCGTCCGAGTTGCTTTCGAGCCACTCTGCCATCGGGACGAGGACGTTGCGCACTCCGTTAGACAGCTCCCTTGTCGGTGTGATCACGACCACACTATAGAAGATAACGCTCTGCAACACGACGATCCCCGTGAATACCACCAGCATTGTGTTTTTCGCGCGCTTTCCCCATTGAATCGCCGCGGTGACTCCCGTGAACGATCTGGTTCCCAGCACAAGTATCGCTGGCAGAACGGGAAGCAGATACCTCGAGATGATCTGAAAATCGAAGATAATATAGACGGCGGGAAGGGCGAAGATCCAGAGCAGAATGAGAGCCATCCCCGACCTTGCGTGTCTCGAGCCCGCAGCCGGCCCGCCATTTCCGCACAAGATCCCCAACAACGATCTTTCACGAAAGAGCCCAAGCAGGAGACTCGCGAAGAGGAGCACGGACGGAATCAGCATCGTGGCTCCGATAATCTTGATCGGCACAAGGGCTCGCATGAAAACCGCGGGAGAGAGGATGATGCTACCCTGCTTGGCTCCAGCGGTAAGAGGAAAGAACGTTCCGGTATGTGTCTTTATCACCGTCAACCAGACCGCCAGTAGGGGAACATAGACCACGAGCCACAATACGCGGTTCCTGAAAGAGACGCCCCTTGCCGGCAGAAGGACCAGCAGGGCCAGCGGAGCCAGCAGCAGCGCTTCGGGCCTACCCAGGAAAGCGAGAAAGAGAGTCAGGCCGAACAAGACCGAACGTGCAGCGGACCTCGTGGCCGTCATGGATACATAAAGAACGAGGAACACCATGAAGGAGGCGAATGAGGATTCCATCCCGACCGCGCTCCAGCGAAGCAGCCAGGCTTCAGACGCCATTATCAGCGCCGCGGCGGTCGCGGTCGCCGTCCTCCCGTCAAGCAGGAGAACGAACCTGTATGCCAGAAACACCGACGCAAGACCGAATCCCCAAGACAACACCCAGCTCCAAACGAGGATATCCCCCCCCAACCTGTAAACTGCTGCTAGGATAAAAACCCACAGCGGGCTCGTCGCCCCGTAAGTGGGATCGCCGCGGTTAAAGGACAGCTCACCGGTCTCGGCGAGATTTCTCGCGTACTGCAGGTGTATATATGTATCATCGGTAACCGTCCCCCTGATCGGCATGATCAAAAGGATGAAAACAGCCGAGCATGTTATTAGAACGGCAAGATCTCTTATCTTCATCGTTTCTCCGTAATCTCGTCCAGGATCTCCATCAATCTCGATGTCTCGGCTTCACGTGAATATACGGGCAGCTCTTCCAGTGAATATGCCTTCTCCAATTCCCCGTTCTCATACAGCCTGTACATCTTCCATATCTTCTCGGCTATCTGCGCGGGATCTCTTATATCCGCCACCTCTCCCCGTCTCCGGTCTCTGACTATCCCGGCCGCCTCACTATCCGGAGCTACCGCCAGAATGGGCCGTCTCGCTCCGATATATTCGAACAGCTTCCCGGGGACCAGCCCTCTGTATCTCTCATCGTCGTGCTTTATCAACAGCAGCACATGGCTCTGCTTCTGCAACTTCACACATTCATGGTGAGGAAGGTTATCCAGAAATGACACGTTATCCTCCAGGCCCAATCGCGCCGCCCATTCCTCGTTACTGCTCTCCCTGCTTCCCAGGAAACGAATCTTCATCCTCCCCGCCGCCTCGGGATGCTCCTTCATTACAATCGAAAATCCCTCCAAGAACGACTTCGAGGACCGGTTGAGAGTGAGCATTCCACTGTGCATCACGGTAAAAGGCGTCCTAGGGGGAACGCAATCTCCGATTTCCGCGAAATCCTCGGCATCGTATCCGTTTGGTATCCTATCCACACGGCACATCGGATACTTTTCGAGGAGCATCCTCTCGTGCCATTTGGTTGTAACCAGGATCCTATCCGCTCCCATTACCCTGCGCTCCAAGCTCCGGTGCAGGTATCTATGAACGCAGGTTGGAGTTTTCCTCAGATAAAGCGAGATCCAGGGATCCCTGAAATCCGCCACCCACGGCAGACGGAATCTGCGGGCTATCCTCCCGGCGGCTACATGTGTGCTGTCGGGAGGGCTTGTCGAATAGACCAAATCGAATCCTTTCGACCGGCACAGGCCAGCGGCCGCCTTCACCGCAAACGGCACCCAGCCGACATAGGTATCCGGGATAAGGAACAGTTCCCCGATACGTCTGAGACACTCCGTGACGGAGGACGATCTCTTCGACGTGTCATCAGGAGAGCGCCGCTTCAACAGGCTCAATACTCGGATACCGGATAGGGAGCCGGTTCTAACAATGTTGACACCCGATGGTATCTCCGACTCGAGGCTCGAATCGGATATCCAGAATTCCCCGGGCATGGGGGTTACAACGGTGATATTCCATGAATGCCTGTGCAGATACTTCACGAACGCCAGGGGACGAAAGACGCCCCCCCCGCCGACAGGGGGGAAATAATTGACCATCATCAGCATTCTCTTCAAGGATTACCCCCATATGATAATATCCATGCGGCGGCCCGCCTCATCATCGTCACTGGAACCATATCTAGGAAGCTTGCGGTCTCGAGCGGATCGAAAACCGCCAGCCTCCCGATGATCAGCCTGCATGCGAACGGAAACAGGAGAAGCAGAAGGATCGACGCCGGCAGCCCCCCCACATCCGTCAAAGCTACGGACAACGGAACCGCGACCGCGACGGCTATCACGACCCTGTAGATCCTGCTGCCGATTCCACCGTAGATTCCCTCGCGTTTCGATAGGATTATCGCAGCGCACATCTGAACGGCGGAAGCCATCAATTGAGCCAATGCCATCCCCTTTATGCCCCATTTGGAAACCAGCGGGGCAAAACACCCGAAATATACCGCCATCCACAGAAAATCGCATAGAACAGCCCATTTCATGTAGTGGAGAGATCTCATCGCCATCAAGATCGGAGCGGTGACGGCGGATAGGGGTATCGCCGGCAGAAGGAACAGCAATACGCCGTATGCCGGAGCGTAGCCGGGACCGGAGATCAAGCCGATCAGCTCCCTTCCGACGGCGGCCGTTACGCCGGCCACGAGAAGCGAGGTCACAAGCGTCACCTTGGTCAACAGGTTGATCTTCGCGGGAAGGTCACGAAGCCTCCCCTCCTCGTACACCCTCGTTATCTCCGGCTGGGCGGCCAGCACGGGGAATCCTAAAAATCTCTTGAGAATTCCGTTTACCCTGGATGCCACATGAAATACGGAGATCAACGAAACCGGGAGCATCGATGACATGACGAAGCGGTCTACATCGGTGAAGGCCAGCGCGATAAAGCTCAGAAGAACGGCACCTCCCCAGTACGGCACCAAGGAGGGCAGCACGATATCATCGCGGTCACGCTCGGCGGAGCCTCTTATCAGCTTCATGACCAGGGTGATGAACACCGGCGCTCCTGCTACGAACACGCAGGCGTTGAGAATGCAGATAACCATGAACAGAAACGGTATGTCCATCTCGCCGCGCTTAGATGCGATGATCCCCGTGAAAACCGCGAGATAGATCAACTCCAGTATCATCTGCATCTTCATCTCCCTCAGGCCGTTGAATCCGCCGTACAGGAGAAGCTTCATCGCCATGGTGACCGATGCCGCTACAACCCAGAACAGGGTATCACCCTCAAACATACATTCCCTTATAGCTCGAGGTATCCACCCGCTCCATATACCTTTAAGCTGGAGCAGCAGGTAACCGAGCAGCAGCATCAAGACAAACGCACCCGCAAATATAACCACAGCTCTGCCCCTTGCCCCCCTGCTTTGGTAAGACGGAAGAAAGCGTATAAGAACCTGGGGCGTGCCGGTCAGCACGAGTGTCGCCAGCAGTAACGAAAATCCCCTGAGTGTAACGAACAGACCGAAGGTGTTCCCCTCGAGAAAACGACTGAGCAGGCCCAGCTGAACGAGCGTGAAGACAAGCCCTCCCGCCCCGCTCACAGCCAGAAATATCGTGTTCTCGACGACTTTGGACCCTTTTCCCATCATTTTTTTCGCGCCCAGCTCAGCCACTTCTTCTCCCTGCTCACGATCTTGTACCGGTGCTCTCTGCCACCCATCGACCGCTTGAAATACAAAAGACCTTCGTTCCCCCCGCTGCTTCCAAGATTGAAAAACCGTATTCCCCGCCTGCAGGCCTCCTCTACTGCGGCGACGACCAGCAGAACCCCGGCTCCGTATTCGTATGATTCCTCCGACATGCCGGCCTGCCACGCCTGTGCCATCTTCCCGAAGTACATATCCACATGGCCCCCGAGCAGCCTCCCGCCGCGGAACGCCCCCCATATAACCACCCCGCCCCCGCGCCTTCTGTAAAGCTCCCGGAACAGATCGATCGGGTAAGGATGGACACCACCCCATTTGCTCGACTCCTCCAGATATATCCCGTAAAACCTATCGACCTCACCCTCGTTGTCCAACGGCCTTATAATTATTTCACCGCGGTTTCTCCGGCATATCTTCCTCCTGGTCGCGGACAGGCCGTGCGCCCAGTATTCATCGAAACCTTCGGTCAGGTCTATCATGCTGCACTCCCTATGGGTCTTATCAACTCCCGTTGGAATGTATTCATCGCAGACGTCGCTGTAGATACACGCAGCCGTCTCCACGCACGAAAACGACGCCACGAGCCCGAAGAACACCTTCAGCAGCTCGCCGTATACGCCGCAGTCGCGGACCAGAGGATCACCATACGTGCCGAATGGAAGAGAGTGAAATGTATGAAAGGGGCCCGTGGATATTTTTACGATGGGCATAAGGCCTACCAGCTCGCCGCCTTCTCTAGCCGTGATCCACCGGGGTTTAAAATTCGGGAAGGTCGCCGTCAGTGAATCGATCCATGGGAAGGAATGGAAAAAGGATGCATGCGGAAAGGATCGAATGAACTCCGATAATTCATTACGAAGAGGCTGTTCCTCTATTCTAATCTTCACAGATCTCTCGATCGCTAAAAAGGTCGAACGGTCGGGCATCATTCAAGACACGGAACAAGCCTCCGCATGAGTCCGAGAAAATCAACGGATCACGGCCACCTTCTTGGTCACCGTACCGGCTTCGCCCTCTACCCGGACTATGTACATGCCGGAACGCACTCGGTACCCGTTCTTTGTCAAAAGATCCCAGGCCACCTCACCGTCTGAAATCCCCCAGGCCTCATGTACAAGCTCCCCGTTCACATTGAAGACCTGGATATCGACGGGGCCGGAGATGTTCGAGATCATCAGGGCTTCGTCCCCCCTCGAGATATGCAGAGGATTGGGATAGAGAATGACCCTGGATACTGGTATGGTTTGTTTTGGCGGCGGTGAAAGATCCAATCTGACAAGGCCCCTGTTTGTCCCTATCCAAAGCACGTTCATCACTTCATCGTATCTGAGCGCGGTGCAGTGGTGCGATAGCATAGGCGAGTCCACCTCGTCGCCATAGATGTCACCGAGGACCTCGGATCTGTAACGGGCTGTTGTGTACGTTTCGACAACCCTGTTATCCGGTGCGATCCTATCGAGTCCTCCATCGGAGGCGACCCATAGGTATCCGTAACTGTCGAATTCCAGATCCTCAACCTTGCTCCCCACAAGTCCGTTGCCGTAATAGCTCGTTTTGGCCGTGATCAAGGAATCTATCCCACCGCTCCTGTTGTAGCGGTAAAGTCCGTTCGCCGTCCCAAGCCAGATGCTGCCGTCCGTACCCGCTTCTACGGCATACGGCTCGTTGCTCGTCAATGAATCGAACGCCTGAAGATAGTCTCCGTCGAATGAGCTCAACTGATCCCATTCGAAACCTCCGGTGTACCAGACCTGCAGTCCGTGGTTCTTTATCGCCAGATACACCTCCCTGAAACCGAATGCGCAATCGACGATGTTCCAGCCCTCCATCCCATTCAACTCCGCGACGTCCCTGTTGATGTTCAGCCACACCGTCGTGTCCGAGCTCGTGATGTCTATGCCTTCCATCCCGGGACAGACATCATCGGATAGAAACCACCTGTTTCCGGCCGGGTCCTCCTTGATCTCCTGGAAATTGTCCGATATGTTCTTCCCCCCCCCACGGGAGAAGTGCGCCCATTCATCGTCGCCCTTATCCAGTGGGTTGTTGACCCGGAGCATATCGAGGTCGATGATATTTTCACATTTCCCCCCATTTATCGTAGTCGACCATAGGATTCCCTGGGAATCGTATCGCATGGCCAGTTTCGACCTGAAATCCGACAGCGCCGCATCTCCTATATCCTGGCGGATATCGGTGTACTTGATCCAGACACCGTCCACTGACATATAGCTTATACCGTAGTACCTTGAGCTGCTCCACACACCGCCGGAGGGATCCGTGTCAAGCTCGGTCACATCGTTCTGCGAAAGCCCGATGAGGCCCCTGTTGATCCAGCCGCCCCCGGTATAGCCGGAGATGAAGCTTCCACGGTTCGCACCGATCCACTCACCACCGATCCAAGGTGTACCGCGCGAATCCACCGCAACAGCTCTCATCGTATTCCTATCAGTCCTGATCTTGTACTCCGCCCTCAACAGGTCCCTCAAGTTGCCCGGATCACCTAAGTCACCTCTGATATCAACCCATGTAGAACCGTCCCACCTGAATGGGACTCCACCTGCCACACAGGCGAGCTCTCCCCCTCCGGAGGCGACGGAGACCGGGATGTTAATGATATAGCCCACCATATTCCACCCCGCGCCATCGAAGCTCAGGACGCCGTAGCCGGAGGCGCAGTGGACGCTTCCCTCGAATTCGCAGAGGGAGGTGACGCCGCCGATCCGGTCCATAGAATAGCTGAAATCCCTTGTGTTGAACCGTGCAACACCGTCTTCGCAGGCCACCCATAACAACGTGTCGCCCACGGCCAGCAGGTCGTATACCTCTTTCCCCTCCAGGCTGTCCGATAGAACGTTGACCCATATATGCACGTATTCATCGAACTTGGCGGCCCCGTCCATCGAACCGTAGTAGACATCGTCTCCACATACGGCGAAGGATGTAATCTCTTCGCTCACGAGCCAGTCCAGAAAGGTGTACCGCTTGACGAAAGGATCGCCCCCGAGATCGTCTATCCGCACGATACCCTCGGAGACGAATCCGACCCAGACACTCCCCCCGCCGTCCACCGTGATCGACGTCACCTCGTTCGAACGAAAGGACAGGCCGTTGATGTACTGGGTCAATGTTGAATCAACCAGATCGAAAAGAAGAATCCCTCCATCGGTTGCGCACCAGAGGCTGTCCCCTATGCATGTGATCCTGTTGACCGTGCTTGCATCGAGGTAGAGACTCCAATCTCCCCCAGCTCCACATGCGAGGCAGGGAACGATCAAGACGACAATCAAGCAAGACAGCCCGAACAGCTTCACCGGTTTCCCCTTTCATCGAAGAACCAATCAGGATATTCGCCAGTAAGAATAACAATAATAGATTGTGCAAGTATCAGCAACTCGCCCGTGATCGATCGGCCCATCAGCGCCAGCACCTCTTCCTCCTCCGCCGACCTCCATCCTTCGTGATGAATCACCCTCCATCTCCCGGTGATCCCCGGTCTGACCAAACGGGCTCCGGTCCCGTATTCATCGATACGGCTGGATATGTAAGGCGGCGGGGGGCCGACGAGGCTCAGCCGTCCGATCAAAAGATATATCCACAGTCTTACCTTAACGACGTCCGGTGCCTCCCTGCCCGAATTTGCAGATATCCTGGGCCATGAGATTTTCTGCTCCCATCTACCCCTCCTCGCTTCGTTGGAGAAGCTCAACCTGCCGGTCGACCTGCCGTATACGAAGCAGATGAATGACAGCAATGAAACCGGGGGAAACATTACGAGCGCAACAATTATATCGATAATCCGTTTAATAGTGCGCCTGAACAGAAACATCACTCCCTCGTCGATGGAGAACATATGGTCACCCGCCATCTCGTCCACAATCACACGCCTACCTAGAAGCCGTGCAAGAGGTGAAACAAGCCTCACCTGTATCATTTTGTCTCTCGATTGCATCATGAACGGGATGAGACGCCCTTCGTCCTGATACGATGGAAGAACGATTACCTCCTGGACCTTGAACTTGTCCACCAATGCCGGGATATCCTCTATTGAACCCAAAGAGCCGGGATCCGTGTCGACGTAACCTACAACATCGATACCGAGAGATGGGTTATTGGATATCCTTAGTGAGATTTCCTCGACCTCCGTCCCCCTCCCGACGAATAGGATCCTCTTGAGATCGAAGCGACCCCGGACAAGCTGAGCGTGTATATAGCGGAGGAACCGCCGTATTCCGAAAACGGTGACAATCGAGATGAAGGTCTGGCCTATCAGAACTGCCCTTGAATAGATCCTGATCCGTGTCAAGTAGGTGGAAGCCATAAGTATGGCAAGAACCATGACGGCCGACTTGGCTATGCGCAGAAGCTCCTCCGACCAGTCGGTCTCGCGGCGCAGACGGTACATCCCCCCGAACAGAAACGTAAGGAAGAAAATTAGGTTGTAGAAAAGAATAAAATACCGGTACCAGTCGAGAGGATACAGTTTGTTTATAAAGAACGGCTGAAGCATATCCCTCGCATAGTAGGCGGCCAGGAAGCTGACGTTGACAGCGGCAATATCCAGCAGGACGAAAACGCTCGACTTGATCGCGCCTCTATGTCTCCTGGCGAAATAGAATATACGGTTCCACTTCTCGTAATATCGTAGCATGCTGAGAACATGTATGAGGAACGGTCTGGAAAGCATCGATCCCGCGCTCGACCTCTCGTAGCTGTGGATCATTACGGATTCCGGTGTGTAATAAACGTTCCACCCGTGATTGCGCATCCTGTAGCACCAATCTATATCCTCGAAATAGAGGAAGAATCTTTCGTCCATTCTCCCCACTTTTTCGATGGCTTCTCGGCGCACAAGCATACAGGCGCCTATGATCCAATCAACGACCTTCGTCTCCTCGTGGTCGTAATCCATCATCAGGTGTCTTCGCAGTGGACGCGCCCTTGGAAATATCCTGCCCAGCAAGGTGCGCCTGAACAGCATGGCGGCGAAGGTATAGAATCTCCTGCAGGAGTATTGAAGACGTCCGTCAGGATAAATTAGCTTTGCGCCGACGATGCCGGCTTCCGGTGTTTTTTCGGCGAACTCCACTAGGGTATCTATCGATCCTTCTCTAACCACGATATCCGGATTGAGGATCAGGATGTGTCGGCCCTTAGACAATTTGATGCCCTGGTTCACACCGGCGCTATAGCCGGTGTTCCTTTCGTTCTCGACAAGCCTGACGTCGGCGAAACCGGCCTTGATCAGGTCTGTGGATCCGTCCTTGCTGGCGTTGTCGATTACTATCGTTTCGTACTCGCACGACGGCCTGAACTCTCTGATCGACTCCAGACATTTTTTAACAGGGGAAACACTGTTGTGCGTTACGATGACTATTGATAAATCCATAGGTATAAACCAGGGGGGGTTATCGTTACTTCCAACGCCGCGGATTCATGAAACGGAACCTCCAGACCATGAAGGTAGCTTCCCAGACGATCTTCTTTGACATCTTGGAGATCCCGACTCTCCTATCCACAAAAATAATCGGTATCTCCTTGATTCGGAAACGCTTCTTCCAGCACAGGAAATTCACCTCGATCTGAAACGAATAACCGTCACTCCTGATTGTGTCAAGGGGGAGCTGCTCCAGCACTTCACGCCTGAAGCATTTGAATCCACCTGTAGAATCCTTGAGTGGCAGACCTGTTATTATTCTGGTGTAAATGTTCGCTCCATAGCTCAGGATCAGGCGGCGAAGGGGCCAGTTCACCACCGTGATGCCATTTAGATACCTCGAGCCTATAACGAGGTCATTTTCCTTGATCTCCTCTAGGAAATCTGGAATGGCATTCGGATCGTGAGAGAAGTCAGCGTCCATTTCAAACACGTACTTCGTATCCGTACTCTCGATAGCCCACTTGAAACCCGATATGTAAGCAGATCCCAGCCCGAGCTTGCCCTCACGATGCATGACATGTACCCTGGGATTCTTCTCCGCTAATGCATCCACGATCCTGCCTGTCCCGTCCGGGGAACTATCATCGACCACGAGCACATCTATACCTGTTCCCTGATCGAGCACGGAGGCGATTATCTTCTCGATATTCTCCCTTTCATTGTATGTAGGTATAATCACAAGAGCTTCCAAAATTACTTCCCTTTCCTTTCTCTGAATAACAGGCTGCCAGTGGGAATAGCAACGGCTACGGCAAACGAGATGACCGACAGGATAAGAGAGAGCTTGAGCGTGCCGGACGAGATCAGGAATCTTATCCTGTGATCACCCGGTGATAGAACCAATGCCCTAAGACAGTAGTTCGCCGTATGGATTTCCGTTTCCACTCCGTCCACCTCGGCCTTCCAGTCGGGGTAATCTATCTCGCTCAGGACCAATATACAGGCTTTCTCGATATGCGCGTCAATGGATAAGGCGTTCAAGCTGTATTCTGTTATTTCCGCATGGCTGCCTTCGGCCGATTCCACAGCGGTTGCCGGCTCCTCCAGCAGCAGCACCTCTCTGGAAGGATCGAACGACTGCGAAAGAAGAGTCCGCAGCGCCTTCTCACCGGTCATGACCCTGAACCGGTCGACGAGATAAACCCTCGGAAGAACGCCCGTGTTCCTGTAAACGAAGTTGTCCCTGCCCTGCCATTCGAGTGGATAGGGCGAATCGTCCTTGAACATCTTGAATCTGGAAACCAAATACTTAGCGTTGAGCATATTCAGTATCTGCACCGGGATCCTTCCCATGTTGAAGCTCGAGAACATCACGTCAATAACATCCTGGTAGTTCTTGAGCTTCGCCGCGTGATACCCGCCTAATGAATAGATTCGGGATATCATATAGCTGTTGTCACTGTACGGTGGAGTGCTGTACGACCACCTGCCGACAGGTGCCGCTGGCACGGGGAATATTCTGAACAACGACGGATCCCGTTTCAGGAATCCGATGACCTCGCCGGGCTTCTCGAACTCTTCCCTTTCGCTGGCCGGTTTTATTATTCTGTATCCCTCCGCCCTCCAAGTGGACTCAGGGTGCAGGATGGGCCTCGATACCATGAACATATCCAGTAATGACACAAGCATGAAGAACACGATCAGCGCACCCGTCCCGATCCTGTTTATGGATGAGAGATAGAGAGCGGCGGTAACAGCGGCGAGTATAAGGATTGTTTTTAAAAGATCGTTTGCAAATGCACCGGCTCCGAGACCGGCGAACTGCCTGTTGACACGTCCTGAATCGATCATGCTTCGCGCGACGCCGTCCTCTATCCCCCCCTTCATCAGGAGGACCATGACAAACAACACACCACCGGCTAACATAGCCCACTTCAAAGACCGGCCGCGCAGCCAGGCAGGCAGTTTTCCTGAGCTCGTCAGGTTCAGCAATTCCTCTAGCCCCATTCCCATCAAAAGCACAACGGCTAATTGTTGCACTATGAGTATCATCACCGGGACTCTGAACTTGTTGAAATAGGGAATGTAGTGGAACATGAAGTTGTAGAATAACGGAAAGAATCTCCCGAAGCTTATGACTGTACAGATGGCTGCCGAGAGGATGAGAAACCATTTCCAGCGGTTTCGAACAAGAAAGGCGGCCGTTATTGAGAATATTACAGTACACACACCGAGGTAATTCGGGTAGTCGGTGAAGGGCATTTTCCCGAAATAAGTCGATTTTCCGAAACCGAAAGCCCACGCGAAGATGAAAGTAAGCATCTCCTTGGGATGAAGGCTCCAACCAGTGGCGTAATTGTAATCGAGCCCACCGCTATCTCCCGCCCCTCTTATGGAAAGCGGCGCGTATTCACGGACGGGAAGTATAAGAACCGCCGCGATCGAGAGTGCGAGGATGAAGGCGATGGCATAGAAACCCAATACAACCAGGGTATCCTTACGCTTCCCGTCCTTCAACATATATACGGCTTCGAACAGGAATAGAAATCCAAGGAGCAGGTACGTGTAATAGGAAATCTGAACGTGTCCCCGTAGCAACTGGAAACCCAGTGTTATACCGAGGAATGCAGCCATCGAAAGCCTTTTGTGCCCCCTGACTATATTCCTGGCGAACATCAGAGCATACGGCATGTATGCGATTGCGCACGCCTGAGATCCATGCCCGTTTCCACCTATCGCCAGGTAATTGGGCATTAGCATAAATACAGCGCCCGCCATCATCGATACGGATGAACGCACACCCAGTGTCCGCATCAGGAGATAAACTCCTATACCGGCCATCAGGTAATGGATCAGGAGCCATGCCATCTCGGGGAAACCCGCATACGTATAAAGAACATGCGTAATGAACGATACCGGGTAGACATACGGCGTGTAGGCGAGACTCGGATAACTAGGCATGCCGCAGAACAAGTAGGGATTCCATAGTGGGTATGTCCCCTTCTGAAGCGATTCTCTGCCAACAGAGTAAAAACTGATAGGCGCCTTACTATCGGGTACCAGGAAGATGTTGTCGAGAAATACCAGCTCGGGCATGAACAGGCATAGCATTAGGACGAGAAAAACGGCTACCGCGAGCCCCCTTTTCCAAGGCTTAGCCGATTCCAGACACTCCAATAAATCAAATCCCCGGCGCCCCTGCACCCTGGGCTTGCGATTCCCTTTCACCCGGGCTGTCCCCTTTCGGATTATTTTTGAAAGTTTAACATTTTTAGCTATGGTAGTAAACCGGCAAAATGGAGTGGTTTCCTCCATCATCCGCCTCGAGCTATCCCCCACGCGCCCCTGAGCAGCGCTGCAGCGAGACCGAACTTCCCGCGGAGGATCAGAGCGCCGAGAAGCAGCATGAATCCCGATAGATGAACGGGGAATAGAAGCACCCTCCACCACATCGGTTTGAACCGCTGGAAGAGCTTGTGCGTGCTCCTCAGCCGGTTCTCCATCTTGAACGGCGTGAAACCTCCCCCGCTGCTGGAACTGACCTTGTGCCAAACCAAGGCTTCCGGTTCATAGTAGCATTTCCAACCGGCTTCCCTTGCACGCAGGCAGAAATCCACATCCTCGCAGTAAATCCTGTATGAGGGATCGAAAAGGCCGATATCCTCTATAACCTCTTTGCGGACCAGCATCGCACAGCCTGAAACATAACCCGTTTCCGCGCCGTCATCATCGAACGTGCCGGTCAGTTTTCTAATACTCTTATGCCGGGGGATCCAGACGATCGGGTAAAAATCACCCCCGCCGTACCAGATTCGTTCGGGATCGTCATGGTACAGGATCTTGGGACCTACGATGCCGGCGCCGGATCGATCCATGGCCTCCAGCATCCTCGAGGCGAACTTGGGATCTACGACCGTGTCGTTGTTCAGGATCAGAAAACGATCGCCTCCATCCTCCAATGCGTACCTTATCCCTGTATTGTTACCCTCTGCGAAGAGAAGATTGCTTTCGTTCTCTATCAGCACAACCCCCGGGTAATCCCTCTTAATAATCTCCTTGGAGGAATCAACTGAAGCGTTGTCCACAACTATCAGGCTCATGGGAGTATTATCGACGGCCAGAAGAGAATCCAGGCATGGGGCAATGACACCCTCGCCGTTCCAGTTAAGGACAATCACATGCAGCTTGTCCCCTCTCAAATGTCTCCCTTTCCCTAAGACCTGTGTCCCAGTTCCTCTATCGCCGAGACCATCGACGACCACGAGAACCTCTTCCTCTGTTCCTCGAAGTGCGGAGCCATCTTCACCGCCCATTCTTCTTTGAAAAACCTGACAGCCGCCGAGGCTATCGATTCCGGATCCTCCGGGGGAACGATGAAGCCTGTTTTCCCTTCGGAAACGACTTCGGGCAATCCCCCGACACCTGTCACAATAACCGGCCGGTTGAATGCCAACGCTATCTGAGCTATTCCGCTCTGCGTGGCGGAGACGTAAGGAAGGATGACGAGATCACTAGCCGTGAAGAATGCCTCGACTTCCTCGTTTCCAACGTACCTGTCGACGAACCTTACGCTATCGCCCAGATTCAAGCTAGAAACAAGTCCTCTATACGGTCCGCTGTCCTCGTAGAATTCACCTACGACCAGAAGCTCACAATCGATCTCCTTCCTGATAGCGGGCATGGCTTCTATCAAATAACGGAGGCCCTTGTAAGGACGTATGTAACCGAAGAAGAGTATCATGGGCCGGCCGGTTGCGCCTATGGCCCCGCCGGCGTCCTCTTTCGACAACCCACTCTTCACAAAGAAATCATAGATAGGATGTGGGTGGACGGCCACGGCCGCCTTTCTCTTGATCTTCAGCAGGTTGTCCCTATCCTCCCCGGACTGCACCAGAAAGCCGTGGGCAGTCCAGAACGCTATCCTCGAGAGTATCCTGTCTATCGGGGATTGCTCGTGGGGAACCACGTTGTGGCAGATAAAGATGATCTTCCCCCTGCATACAAGCCTGACTATGGAACAGATCTTGGATATAGCCGGAGCGAAATACGGATGCCACCACTGCACGATGACCAGATCCGGCTTCTGGCTCGCGATATGAAATCCGGTGCGTACCCAGGATAGGGGATTGATTGAATCTATCAGCCTGGACGAGCTGACCGAATGTGCCTCACTGCTCTCGTCGTACTGCGTTTTACCCGGGAAAAGAAACGACGGATAGAGCCTGCTGTAGTTGATAACGCGCACTTCATGGCGTTTCATCAGCTCCGCCGCCAGACATGTATTGTAATGTGATATCCCGCCCCTGTAGGGATATGCGGGCCCGACGAGGCATATCCTAAGTCTTCGATTCTCGGTGCAATCAGTCATCAAGCTGGTATTCCGTATACGAGAAGGTCCTCTTCGTATTCGAAGTGAATAATTCCGCCAGAAGGCCGAACGAGCCTATCTGAATGGCGATCACTATCATCACCAGCCCCGCGACCATGATGGGCCGCACATGCAATCCTCTGCCCATCATCCAGAGAACGAGGAAGTAAAAACTGATGATACCACCCACCGCGAAGAAGATAACCGAAACCCTCCCGAAGAAGTGGAGTGGAGATCTTGCACGGCGAGTGATGAACATTACCGTCATCAAATCGAATATACCGTTCAGAAACCTGCTCGCACCGTACTTGCTCGATCCGTACTTCCGGCGGTTGTGGGTCACCTTCTTCTCTGCGATCTTGAATCCCTCCCAAGATGCAAGCACAGGTATTACACGATGAAGCTCGCCGTAAACCGAAATCCTCTTGATCACTTCACTCCTGTAAGCCTTCAATCCGCAGTTTATATCATGCAGCTTCACACCCGTCACCAGGGAGGCCATTGCATTGAATACCTTGGATGGAAACGTCTTGGTTATGGGATCCTGCCTGTTTTCTTTCCAACCGGATACAAGATCCGATCCATCATCTATCAAACCGATCAATCCTGGAATCTCCTCGGGATTATCCTGCAGATCGGCGTCGATCGTCACGGTAATATCCCCCCTCACCGCCTTGAATCCCTCCGCCAGGGCGGCGGACTTTCCATAATTCCTGCTGAAGCTTATGATCTTCGCCCTCCTGTCCCTGCTCCTTATATTCTTCAATACATCGATCGAACCGTCAGTGGATCCATCGTCTATGAAGATCAGCTCGTGCCTGGCAGCCATCCTCTCCATCACAGTTGTTAATTGGATGTACAGCTCCTCGAGGCTTTCCCTCTCGTTCAGCAGTGGAATAATTACCGAAACAAAATGATTCCTGTTATTTCCCATCTACTCGGGACCCTCCCTCTATAATCCGGACGTATTATCCCTGTACCAATCGATCTCGCGCTTCAACCCATCCTTGAGCGACACGGCCGGCTCGAAACCCAGCTCATCCCTGGCTCTTGACGTATCGGCCCATGTATCACGCACGTCCCCCTTGGCGGTTTCGGTGAAAACAACATCCGGACGTATGCGGGTCTCCTCCTCTATTATGCCCAGAACATCGAGAATCGATACCCTGCTGCCCCCTCCTATATTGAATATCCTCTGGGATCCGGAGTACCGGAACGCAAGCATGTTCGCCTCAACAGCGTCGGAGACATAAGTAAAGTCTCTCGTTTGCTTTCCGTCGCCATAAACCTCGATCTTCCCTCCATCGATCACGGACGTGATGAATCTGCTGAAGGCCATATCGGGCCTCTGCCTCTCTCCGTACACGGTGAAATAACGAAGCGCTGTATATGAAACCCCGAAGTTGGCGTAGTAGAGTTCGCAGAGATGCTCGCCTGACAGCTTTGTCGCTCCGTAAGGGGACACGGGCCTCAATCGATGATCTTCCTTCATCGGCAGGTCCCTTGTGTCCCCATATACAGAACTGGAGCTCGAGTATACAAGCTTAACGGAACCCAGGTCCTTGAGGGCCTCTAGCAGATTCTGCGTGGCCAGTATGTTCGACTCGATATAGTGATGAAATTCACTTCCCCAGCTCCTCCTGACACCGGCCTGGGCTGCCAGGTGGAATACGCATTCTGAGCCGTCCAGCAGCGAGTGGAGGTCACATTTGTTCATATCCTCCTCCACAAGCTCGAACTCTCCGGATCCCATAGGCTTTCGGAGATTATTTCTCTTGATCTCCGGATCGTAGTAATCGGTGAAACAATCGATACCCGCGACGCGGTACCCCTCGGTGAGCAGCCGTTCGCATAGATGGGAACCGATGAATCCCGCAGCTCCGGTTACAACCACTTTGCCATTATTCTTCACTGCCATCATCGATCTCCGGTTCAACCTTTATGTTTCCGAATTCATTAATGAAGAAACTATCTATGTCTTCGTAGATTGTTCTGAAATCCTTGTCGTTCGGATGTTCGGCCAGCCATCGTTCCAAGAAATCCACGGCGGCGTCCTTTCTTTTCAGAAAACCGGCCATACGAACGCCGTATATGTATATATCCCTGTTCCCGGGTATCCTCCTCGAGGCCTCCTCGAGTGCCAGGAGCCCATCGGAGTATCTGCCCAGCTTCTCATACGCGTTGGCAAGACCGAGCCAGTACTCGGATACTCCCGGTTCCTCTTCGATCATTAGCTTGTAGTGAACGGCCGCCTTTTGCGGCTCTCCGTTTCTGAGGTAATACATCCCCAAATATTTCTTGGGCCATTCGAAGTTGGGATCGAGTGCCATGGATGTCCTTGTTCTTTCTATTGCAGCGCCGTAATTCTTCTCCTTGGCCATCTCCTGACCCAAGCGGAAAGCGGCCAGGGAGAAGTTTATGTACATGCCGCGCGTGTCCTCGTTCTTGAAGAAGGAATCGTCTCTCTCCCAACTCGACTTCAGCACACCCCTGAATTCATAGATATCATCCAGGTTGCGTGCAAGCATGAAGGTATTGGCCATATGCTCCCCCTTGCGCGGTACCAGCCTTCTGACCATTCCCTGCATCTCGAGGTTGGCGGAGTACGGCTCCCATACCTCCGGGGGGACTGTAACGGAGAAATATATCGGCCTGGACCATTCACACTCCCTGATTGCATGCTGGACGACGAGATCCCTTCTCCAGGCTATCCGGCCTCCCTTGAGAGCAAGCGGTCTCAGCTTTTCCACTTCCACGTCACTCCACGCTATGGGCATTTTGGGATCTTCGTCCCTGAGCTGCTTGATGTACCAGGAAGTATTCAGCAGGCTGAGATTGGCGACCCTGACGTCGGTGCGGAAATTCTCGACAGTCTGAATGTACCACAGTGGAAAGGTATCGTTGTCTCCGTTCGTGAATATTATCGCGTCAGGCTCGAGGCCTGCCAGCAGGTTGTAGGCATAATCCCTCGGTGTGTAGTTATTCGACATATCGTGCCTGAACCACTGGTACTTGACCGGAATGATCGAACATATGATAAGGATTATTGCAACCGGCAGGACACGAAGAAGCGCCTTCCTGCCCGTTTTATCCGCCTGCTCCTTCAATGCCATGAGCAGTGCAGCGGCTCCTATTCCTATGAAGATAGCGAAGTAATAGAAGGCGCCCCCGTAGAAATAGCTCCTCTCCCTTACCTCGTGATCGCTGAAGTTCAAGAACAGTATCAATCCTGCGGAATTCAGCAACAGAACAGTGAAGTTCAAAACCCACGTCTTTCTCTCTCTCTGGAAATTCGCTGCTATCCCGTATAATCCGAGCGCCACGGGCAGTGCCACCGTGGCCTTACCCAGATTGAATGTGCCGATCACGACATCGCCCAACATGCGGAACTGTTCGCGGAAATATCCCGCGAAATGTCCCATCTGGAAGAGCAGGGACGCCTTCCGGTTAAAGACATTCATGGGTGGGTACTGCTCCCGCCTCAGATGCGCGTACAGCGCTTTCCATGTCTCGGGATCGACCTCGTCGATCGCGGGATCCAGCCCGGATCTGATAAGCAGGAAAAGATGCACGGAGATACCGAGAATGAAGAGACCCGTCGCTACAATGGCGAACTTCCCCTCTGAGACAGTGCTCCAAACGATGAGAATGGCGAACACGGCTAGACCGAGGAGTGTGAGCTGGGAATGCCTGTGAATGGTCATGTCCGCCACAAAGACTGCGAAACCGAACGTGAACACTATGAACTCGAAGTTGCTGAACGATTTGTTCTTTACCATCAGAAACAGGAGAAAGATCCCGCCGAACACGAGAATCGTTCCCAGGTGAAATCCTATGCCCAGGGATAGTAGATATACGATGAGAAAAACGAGGTTTCTGGAATGCCCCCTCTTCTCCTTTTCAAGCTCCTTGATCGTGCTGTCCGCTTCCCCCTTGCCCGATCTCGCCTTTATCTCCTCTCGTATCCTCGTATCAAGCTCACCCGAGGGATTCCTGTACCACTTAAGGGCCAGCAGCGAGCACAGGCCCATGACGAACGCGCTCAGCGAGTACACCTCAGCCTCGGTTGAATCTATCCAGTATGTATCGCTGAACATCAGAAAGAATGCTCCGACGCAGGGGGCTGCATATGTAATGAACCTGCCTATTCCGTTCTTGGGAGGATCGTACATGAAACGTACTACAGCGACCATTATGAGATAGGCCATCAGAATTCCGAGCGATCCGAACACGACTGAGAGAAGATTGACCTTTTCCGCCGCAGTCAATTGCAGAGGAAGCATAGTAAACACTCTTCCCACAAGAACATATAGAGGTGTTCCAGGCGAGTGGGGGATTCCCAGTATGTAGGAAGTCGCTATGAACTCCCCGCTGTCCCAGAAGGAGAGCGTAGGGGGCATCGTGGAGAAGTATACGAGGAAACTTACCAAAAAGATGACCGACGCAATCAGATAACGAATCATCCTGTCTGACATGCGCTGCTATCCCTTCTATATCAGTTGTTTAACTACTTGGAACTCAATAACATTAATAGAAATCACATTCGATTGAAAGTAATTTTTACCTCTAATCACCCTTGAATGACCTCTGGATGAAGAATATACCGCCGATTATGCTTACTGCCACCATAACAGCATATGTAATGAACTCCATGAGAAGCGCCTGCTCCTCGAGAAATCCGATCTCGGTGAAAAGAAGGATGCCGGCACCTTCACGTATACCCAGCCCGTTGATCGATATCGGTAGAACCATTATCAAGCCGAGAAGGGGGATGAATACGAAGAAACAGATCAAATTCACGACTGTCATCTCTATTCCCAGGGAGTACCCCACGAGTATGTGGGTCGTTACCCGAAGGAACTGGACGGAAAGCGCCAGCATCATCAATCTGACCAAAAGCGTCTTCTTACCCTTGAAATCACCGAGGTGATCGAAGATCATGTCGAACCTTTCACCCATGCTCCAGATTCTCACCCTGCCGAACAGAGTTCTTATCCAGCGTGAAAGCCTCTTACTCGATACAAGAAGGATGATCGAGAGAATGCACACAGCGAATATTGTGAAGTACAGCTCGAGGTTAGCCACGCTGCCATACGGCATCAGAAGGATCGATGACACCACGGCCAGAATGCATAGACCTGTTATCCCGATCACTCTGTCCAGAAGGGTAACCGAGAAAACCTTGTAGGGATCGTTGCCGGTACGGGACACATCGTATATCTTCACGGCGTCCCCACCGACATTCGCGGGAAGAAAGTTGTTGAAGAAAAGCCCTTTGAAGTAGAGGCGGAAAGTGCACGAGAAGGGCAGAACGATACCCGTAGCCCTTAGCAGTTGATGCCATTGCAAGGAGCCCAGCAGGTTGCTGATAAAGAAAACCACCACGGCCAGAACAAGGTATGCCGGCTCTATCCGCCTTAGGTTATATGCGAGCTTTCCGGGCGAGATCTTTACGACAAGAAACGTTATCAAACCCAGGCTGACAACAATCTTCAATGTCCGCGATATGAATTTCCTGTAACGCAACGGCAGCTCCGGTTAAGGCTCATCCTACGATCTCTTCGAGAAATTCGAGGGTTTCACGGGCGCATCTCTCCCACGTCAGCTCCTTAACCCTATCGAGCGCGGCACCGCTCATCGTCTCCCACAAATCCCGGTCATCGAGCAGCTCGATCATCTTTCCGGCAAACGCCTCTACATCACCGTACGGCACAAGGAATCCCGTCCTCCCGTCTATCACCGAATCCTTCAGCCCGGGCCTGTCACTGGCCACAACGGGAATCCCGCACGCATTCGCTTCGACGACCGTCAATCCCCACCCTTCCTTGGGGCTCGGATTGACCAGAACATGGGCGCGGTTCAGAAACGTGACAAGCTCTTCATGCTCCATATAGCCCTTGAACTCCACCGATCCCGTTAGTCCCATACGGCCGACTTTCCTTTCCAGAGCCGATCGGTGAGGACCGTCTCCTACGATCACCAGCCTTGTTGATGGAAACCTGTCCAGTACCACCCTCATCGCATCTATCGCCACTTCCACGCTCTTGTACTTTCTCAACCGGCCCAGATGCACGATAGTGGGTTGATCGAACCTCTCGAGATTCAGATTCCTGTACCTGTTGTGATCAAGGCCGCAAAGCACGATCCTTATTCTATCCGGGGTTATTCCCCTCTCGATGAGGTCATCCTTCGTGCTCTGACTGATGACCATGAACCTGTTGCCTTTGAATATCCTCGATATTAATCTTTCCATCATCACTACATAAGATCCTATTATAAAGTTCGTTTCCCTGAACACCGTCGTTCCGAACAGGTGCGGGATGACGCCCACAACCGGAATATCGGTCACAAGGGGCATGAAGAACGGCAGCTTGTTTATATCCTCCAGCACAACGTCGTACCCGTCGGATGCCAGGTGCTTCTTCGCGAAAAGGGGCAGGGCGAAGTTGGCATCGTACCAGTGACCCCGCCTCAGTATCCTGATCCCGTCTATCGTATCCTCAGCCGAACAACCCGGCCAGCCCGCGCAGAGTTGCACGGCCTCGTGCCCCCAACGCACCAGGTGGGCGAGTATCTCGTGCAGATGCACTTCGGCTCCCCCGGCTTCCGGGTTATTTATATCCCTCCAGTTAACGGCTAGCACCTTCACGTATCGTCTCTCCTCATACTTTTCTGGCTATTGTTCCGATCACGACGGCCGTATTGAGCCCCCAACGCGTTCGCAGGATCGTTCTCCGCACACCCTTGAAAAGCCTGCCCGTGACCGTAAAGATTCGAGGATACATGGGAAGGCTGACACCGATCAAGGCCAACCCCTTTCTGAACATCCTGTAAAGAATCGGTGGATTCAGGTATTCGCCGTAGCTCTTTACTATCGTGAATGAGTGCCGTTCGAGTAGTCTTTCGAGCTGCCCGACCGAATATTCTGTTTCCCATCCGGCGAACCATTTCCCGGCGGCTATTAGAACATGCTTGACGAATGTGTAGTAATGATAACGCTGGGGCACATCGACCAGCAGGTATCCGCCGGGCCTCAGAACCCTTAGGTTCTCACGTATGATACCTTCAGGATCACGGAAATGCTCGAGAAGTCCCTGGTGGAATACTATATCGAACGATCGATCGGCGAACGGCAGTGAAAAGGCGTCCCCGCAGCAGGCAGCCACAGGATCTCCGGCGCCAAGCTGTGACTTAACCATACCCAAGCTCGCCCGGCTGTAGTCGAGGGATACCGTGAAAGCCCCGTGCCTGGCCATTACGATTCCATCCCTACCGGTGCCCGCTCCGACTTCGAGGACATTCTTTCCCTCGGGTGAGACTATCTCCATCAGGTGCTCGCTCACCCTCTCCTCGTTCGAGTACACCTGCTCGACACTGCCCGATTTCTCCCAAAATTCGCTCCAATGTTTTCTTTCCGAAGTCCTCGGCGCCATCTATCTTACCTCACACTCCATATAACAGCCTTTCCCCCAGATATAGAGGAAGGCCGGCTTTTCTGAACTCATCCACTTCCGATTCAACATCATATACACACCTGAAAAACTCGATTGTGCCTGTTTTTCTTTCGAAAACGCAGCACGCCGCTCTCGGATCCCCATCCCTGGGCTGCCCCACGCTTCCCGGGTTGATTATATAACGGTCACCGGGATCGAGCTCGACGGATATGCCATCACCGGCAGATATCTCGCCGCCGGCAAGGCCATGGATGGACTGCACATGCGTATGACCGACAAAGCAAACATCGAATTCCGCAGCTCCGAAAACCCATTCGGCATCCGCGCTCGTTCGTATATAAGGCCATCCACCGGAATCGACAGGCGAAGAATGTGCCGCTACGAACGAGCCGTTCTCGACAACCATATCGAACCTGGAGCGAATGACGTTTTCGTAGTTCCCGCGTAGCAGATCCTCTGACCAGCACAGGGCCTCCACTGCAAGTGCATTGAGATTCCGTCTCTCCAGCATGTCGAGCAACGCCATCTCGTGGTTACCCATAACGAGGCGCCCCCCCTCAATTCCTGCGAGTCTGTCCAGACAGAGATCCGGGTGCGGTCCATAGCCGATACAGTCGCCGAGAAAGAGGAATTCACATGGTTTAAATCTCCTGTATATATCCAGGACTGCATCGAGAGCCCTTATGTTGCCGTGGATGTCGGCGCATATGAAAACCTTCAAGCCTTGCGGACCTCCCTGGAAAGGCTGTCCAGAACTCCATTGACAAATCTTCCTGCATCACTCGAGCTGAAACGAGCTGCGATCTCGATAGCTTCGTTGATGATCACCTTCGTCGGCGTCTCCGGACATTCTATCAATTCCTCCAGCGCTATCCGTAGTATGTTCTTGTCTACGATGGACAGACGGTCGAGCTCCCAATTCTCCAGAAGCTTGGATATACGACCGTCCAACACGTCCAGGTTTCGCACGACCCCCTCGACAAGGCGCCTGGCGTATTCCACAGATTCGGAGGATGACCTCCTCCTTTCTGTGGTATCAGCCAATGCCTCCTCCCACCCCGTATCGGTTACCTCGATCGCATACAGCGCCTGTAATGCTATTTCCCTTGCCTTCCTTCTCTTGCTCATACAACCGGTTCCCCGTCAGTTACCCGATGTCACGTCTAAGGTTGACCATCTCCAGCGCCGAAAGTGCCGCCTGCCATCCTTTATTGCCCGCCTTGCTGCCGGCACGCTCGAGAGCCTGCTCCTGCGTCTCGGCGGTAATGACACCGAAGGTCACCGGTTTGCCGTTTTCCATGGCGACACGGGACACATCCTTTACGACCTGACCGGCGAGTACCTCGAAATGAGATGTCTCCCCCCTTATCAGGGCACCTATACAAATGACGGCGTCGACATCCGTATCGGCCGCCCATCGCGCCGCCTGCGGTATCTCGAAGGTGCCGGGAACACGGTAAACACGGATATCGTCCTCCGAAGTGCCATGGCGGATAAGACAATCCATGGCCCCGCTGAGCAGGTGCCCCGTCACCAGCTCGTTGAATCTGCTGACCACAACTGCGAATTTCCTCTGCGTTCCTATCAACTGTCCGGCTTTCTCAATCACCATCGCATACTCCTTTCTCGGAACAACCGCCGGCATTCACTATCGTCTTTTCAGAATCGAGCCCTCTGAATATATGTCCCAGTTTATCCCTCTTTGCGGACAGGTACTTGATGTTCTTCTTATTCGGAGAGACTTCGATGGGAATGCGCTCAACAACCTCGAGGCCATATGCCTTTAATCCTATTAGTTTCTTTGGATTGTTGGTAAGCAGTCTTATCTTGTGCAATCCCAGGTCGGCGAGAATCTGAGCTCCCACACCGTAATCCCGCAGGTCCGGTGGAAATCCGAGCTCTACATTTGCCTCGACAGTGTCCCTTCCAGAATCCTGCAGCGCGTAAGCCCGGATCTTATTCGCCAGCCCTATGCCCCGCCCCTCCTGTTGTATGTAGAGGAACACGCCGTTTCCCTCCCTCTCTATCATATCGAGGGCCACCTGAAGCTGTTCCCCGCAGTCGCAACGCAGAGATCCGAATACGTCCCCTGTCAGGCACTGCGAGTGCACACGGACGAGGGCGCTCTCCTGTTTCCACGGCTCCCCCTTCAAAAGCGCTACGCTGACCGAGCCGTCCAGCATCCCCTCGAACGCCACCAGCTTGAACTCCCCCCATTTCGTCGGGAGATGTGTCTCCGCGACACGTTTTATATGCTTTTCGTTCCGGTACCTGTAAGCCATAAGGTCGCATATCGTTATCACCTTCAGGCCGAACTTCTCCGCCATTTCGAACAACTCCGGTGTACGGGCCATCGATCCGTCTCCTGCCATGATCTCGCATAGTACGCCTGCCGGCTCGAGTCCCGCGAGTTTCGCGAGATCAACGGCCGCCTCGGTGTGCCCGGCACGGCGCAGTACACCCCCCTTGGCCGCCCTTATAGGGAAGATATGCCCCGGACGGGCAAGGTCATCGGGGACGGTCTCCTGATCGATCAGGGCTTTGACCGTCACAGCCCTGTCGTATGCAGATATCCCGGTTGTAGTCCCCTTGACAGCGTCAACCGACACCGTGAATGACGTTCCCATTTTGGCCGTGTTCTCCTGAACCATCATGCTCAGTTTCAGCTCATCAAGACGTTCCCCCTCCAGCGCCACGCATATCAATCCCCGCGCATGGCTGGCAATGAAATTTATATCCTCCGGTTTTACCTTCTCCGCGGCCATTATGATATCCCCCTCGTTCTCCCTGTCCTCATCATCCACGACTATGACCATACCGCCCTTTCGGATATCCTCGATGGCCTCCTCAATGCTACTGTAGAGCTCCAATTCACCTCACCTCTTCTCGATACTTTGCATGCCCGCCGAAGAAGCTTCCCCGAGGCTCGTCCCCTGGGGCTTCCACCGATACCGTCCCGTTATTCAATCCATCACGATAGGGTATACGCAATCATCGATCGGTCTTGCCGCTGACAATTCTTTCCACGTATTTAGCCAGTATATCAACCTCTATGTTCAATTTTCTTCCGATTCGCGCTTCCCTCAGGTTCGTTCTTTCCCACGTGTGAGGGATTATGAACACATCGAACCTTCCGGCTTCCGGATTAGGTCCGACCGTCAAGCTGACCCCGTCGACAGCCACCGAGCCCTTGGGAACAATATAGCCGAATATCCCGGGCGGCACCCTTATGCCGATTCTGATAGGGTTTCTCGAAACGGATGCAACGACGCCAAGCCCGTCGATATGACCGTTCACGATATGACCCCCTATACGGCCGTCCGGTCTCAACGCCCTTTCGAGATTCACCAGCGCACCGGGAGCCAGAAGCCCGAGGTTCGTCACACGCATGGTCTCAGGCAGGACATCGCATGAGAAACAATCCCTGGTCACAGTCCTTACGGTCTGGCAAACGCCGTTGACCGCAACGCTTTCACCCTCCATGAGATCTTCCATGTCCGTCCTGACATGCAGGACACCCCCACTGCCCCTTCGTTCCAGGAGTTTCACCCTCCCCGTTTCCTCAACCAGTCCAGTGAACAATCGATTTCTCCTTCGTGACGGTCTCCCGGTACCTCGCCATCCCGCCGTGGTCATATATAACAAGCAGGTCCCTGTCGATGGTCTCCATGTGCACGGGTGACAGGTCCCGCCCACTCAGCCAGCGTGGTGGCAGACCGTGCTGGTACCACGACACACCATCCGAGCCGGAGACCAGCGGCACATAAATAAGAACCAGCCGTTCGAAAAGCCCCCTGCTCAGCACCGATGTGGATATCTGCCCACCTCCCTCTATGAGCAGAGATGTGATACCCCTCTTGCTGATATCATCAATGCACAGCGAAAGATCGACCCTTCCTTCCCTGCCGGGAATCGCGACGACTTCAGCACCGGCCCCCTCCAGCAGCTTCCGCCTGTCTGAATCGGATTCGGGCAGGCCGTATACTATCACCCTCTCACCCCTCATAAGCCACGGATGATCGCTCGGGAACCTCAGCTTTGAATCAAATACAATCCTTAAAGGCGAGGGAGCATCGCTGCTATAGAAGCGCCTGTCCAGCTTGGGACGGTCCTTCTCGAATGTGCCTATCCCGATCGCTATGGCTTCCGTCCATGCCCTGAGCCTGTGAACATACCTCCTCGCCTTTATTCCCGTTAGCCACTTCCTGCCGGAAACAGTGAGGCGGCCGTCGAGAGTCGAAGCCAGCTTGAGCACAACGAAGGTCCTGCCCGTAAGCTTCTTATGAACGTAGGGCAGGTTCAGTTCAAGCGCTTCCCCGGCGCATACACCGGATTTAACCTTGATGCCGCTCGCCTTGAGCTTGCGTGCTCCCTTTCCCCTGACTCGGTCGTCCGGATCGAAAATGCTGAACACGACCTTGGATATCCCCGCTTCTATTATCGCATCTGTGCATGGAGGAGTCATGCCGTAATGGCAACACGGCTCGAGGTTAAGGTACATCGTGCTTCCGGAAGCCTTACTTCCCGCCTGTGAGATAGCCTCGATCTCCGCATGAGGCATTCCCCGGCCCTTGTGGTATCCCTCTCCCACTATCCTGTCATGAGAAACAACAACCGCCCCGACGAGAGGATTGGGAAAAATCGCGATATCCGGACACGCGGCGAGCTCGAGGGCCCTTCTTATATATCTTTCATCGCTCGAGATATCATCCTTCGCACGCCGGCAGAAGGTGCCGGTCTCAATCGAATATCAATCCCCCGGGAATTCACTCTGATGCGAGCAGCACCGATACCCCAATTCCGGGCATCGGAAGATTGGTATAGTTCAACCTTCTCCCATCCAGACTTTCACTGTCGGTTCCGGGATTTCACCGGATCGGTGGACCTTCCGGCCCATTCGCGGACTATCACCGCCGGTGGGGATTTCCACCCCGCCCCGAAGGCCTTTACGATGGACGGCCGTTTCACAACCATCCACCGCTTATATTGTATATATTCAATATGGTATCTGTCAAGAATGATGTAAGGAATCGTGGTAATTTCAGTATCAACAACACATCCGCGTAGAGGAGCGTCAGAGAATCTTGAAGCGGCCCACAAGCTGCTGTAGGCTCTCCGCCATCTGGTCGAGTTCTTGAGCTTCCTTCATTGTTTCCTCGACCGTGTTGGTCATGCTCTCTGTCACCGTCAGATGCTCGCTGGCCGCATCGGCTATCTGCTGTATCATATCACTCGTTCCGGTAACAAGCTCCCTTATACCGCTCAACGCCGATCCCGCCTCGTTGGCCAGAGAAGTCCCCTGCTTGACCTCTTCCACGTTCACCATCATCGACGTCATCGTTTTCCTCGCGTCCTCCTGGATCGTCGTGATCTTGGAGGATATCTCCTTGGTAGCCTTTACCGTTCTTTCGGCGAGCTTTCTTATCTCATCCGCCACAACCGAGAAACCCTTACCCTGTTCGCCCGCCCTGGCCGCCTCTATCGCCGCGTTGAGGGCCAGAAGGTTCGTCTGGTCGGCGATTTCGTCAATGACCTTGATTATCACATCGATCTCCTCGGAGCTTCTCCCGAGCTCCTTCATCTTGTTCGCCGATTCCTCTATATTTACCGAGATGCTGTTCATTACATCCACGGTCTTCCTCACGACATCCCCTCCACCGACCGCCGAATCCGTGGCCTGCTTGGAGCGGTTTGCCGCTTCTATCGAGTTCTGCGTGATCTGCCTCGTGTTCACGCTGATCTCCTCGGTCGTCGTAGTAACGTGCTGTGATGTGCTGGACAGGCGGGAAGAGGATTCCGCCACCTTCCGGCTGGACTCGATGACCTGCTGCAGGGCCAGGCTCATATCATTCGCCATTATATTGATCGAGCTCGTAAGCTCCCCTACCTCGTCCTCGGAAGTTACTTCCATCCTGGCGGTAAAATCACCCTGTGCCAGCATCTGTGCGAAATCACGGAGCCTATATATCGTCTTTATCCACTGATTGCTTGTGAAGTAGAACATGAGCGCGAGCACTAGGCCCACCACACCCATCGTTATATTGACCATTATGACGTTTTCCTTCGACACCGCGTTCACGTGGCGGAACGACGCCTCTAGGGCGACTATCCCGAGTATCTTCTTGCCCATCGCCACCTTGTTGTATATGCGGAATCCATCCTTGATCTGTACTATCTCCACTTCCTGGATATCATCGATCGACTCGATGGGAACGGCCTCCTCCGATTCGGAACGCGTGAATGTGGCGAACACCTCGCTGTTCGAGTCGTAGATGGTGACCGCATTGAGCTCCTGCATCTCCTTCAGTGACTGGAGGCTTTCCATGGCCGCGGCGTAATCGTTGAATTCCAGGCTCGCCGATATATTGAACGATATTATCCTGACAATATCGGACATCTTCACCCGGAGCTCGTTTATCAGAAGATTCCTGTAGTAAGATTTATTGATCATCCCGATGAACACAGTCACCAGAATGATCACGAACACCGTAGAAAAGAATATCCTCGTTCTTATGGATCGGAATTTAATAAACATAATGACGACAACCTCGATCAAAAGGTTAACATGCCCTTTGAATGGTTATCGTCCGGATAGGAAAAAAGATTAGAAAAAAATGGATGCTATTCCGAGCCGATCAGGGCTGAAACAAAAATGCGGTGATCGAACGGTTCCAGGTCCTCCAGGCCTTCCCCGAAGCCGACATACAAAACCGGTATGCCGAGCTTATTCTGAATGGGGACGACGGCTCCTCCCTTAGCCGTGCTGTCGAGTTTTGACAGTACCAGGCCTGTCACCGGCAGGGCCTCGACGAAGGCCTCAGCCTGCTTCAAGCTGTTCTGCCCTAGGTTAGCATCAATAACGAGCCACGATTCCAGCGCTATTCCCTCAGCTTTCGAAGCAAGCACGCGGAATATCTTCTTCAGCTCTTCCATGAGGTTCCGCTTGGTATGAAGGCGTCCGGCCGTATCGACTATCACTATATCTATATCCTTGGAAAGGGCGGACTGTACGGCATCGTATGCTACTGCCGCGGGATCCGATCCCATCCTCTGACGAACGACGGGCACGCCTGCTCGTTCCGCCCACAGCTCCAATTGCTCTATCGCCGCCGCCCTGAATGTGTCGCAGGCAGCGAGCAGCACCGATTTCCCATCGTTCTTGAACATGTGAGCCAGTTTGCCTATCGTTGACGTCTTGCCTACACCGTTAACGCCTGTTATGACTATCACACGGGGTCTTCCCTCAGGGAGGGCGGGCCGTGCTATCGCGTCGAAGTAAGCCAAGAGCTCCTCTTCTACGGCTCTCAGATAACAATCGGCACTACTCCCCCCGTTCAAGCCTCCGCTGCGCAACCGTTCCAGGATGCGCCCGGTCGCTTCCGTGCCCAGATCGGCGGAGTACAGCAGCGCCTCGATCTCGTCGGCGGTCGCATCATCGATAACACTGGATGAAAAAAGGGCTCTTAATGGGCCCGACAGGCGCTCTTTGCTTTTCTTCAAGCCCTTGATAAATCCAAGCATCTACCGTTCGCCTTTTCAGTTTGGGGAAACAGAATGTTCGACGAGGACCTCTGCAGGTGTCTCCTTGACGCCGATAACCTCCTCGATACTCTCGAGGTTTACGGAAACGAGGCTTGAAACACCCTTCTCTTCCATGGTGACTCCATAAAGCATTGAAGCAGCTTCCATTGTGTGTTTGTTGTGGGTGATGATTATGAATTGCGTGTCGTCCTGGAATTCTCGAAGCATGCGGACGAAACGCTGAATATTGGCGTCGTCCAGCGGCGCGTCGACTTCGTCGAAAATACAGAAGGGACTGGGCTTGGCCCTGTAGAGGGCGAAGAGGAGGGCCAGCGACGTCAGCGCGCGCTCCCCGCCCGATAGCAGAGAGATATCCTGAAACCTCTTTCCCTTCGGCCTGGCCTTAATGATGATATCGGCTTCGAGGGGATCGCTGTCTTCACTGAGCATGAGGTCGGCTTCGCCACCCTCGAATAGAACCTTGAATGTCTCGTGGAAGTGTTTACGGACCGTGCCGAATACATCAGTGAAGCACTTTCTCGCAATCCTGTTTATCTTTCTGATCGCCTCGTTGAGCTCATCCTTGGCCTTGACAAGATCGTCCCTCTGCGATGAGAGAAAATCCAACCTTTCTTTCTTCTCATTGTATTCCTCGACGGCGGCGAGGTTGACCGGTCCGAGACTTTCGAGCTTCTTCTTTTCCCTGTCGAGGGCCTCCGGGGTCACTCCGTTTTCATCCTCGGTCACCGGAATCTGCTCCCCTGAGAGATAACAGCCCAGGTCCTCATGGAAGACATCCATCCCCTTATCCACTAGATCCTTGATCCTAGTCTCTATCGAGGACAAGCCGATACGTATCTCGTTCTCTCTGGAGAAGATGCTTTCCCTCTCCACCTGTCTCCGTTTGAGCTCCTTTTCGATTTCTGTTACGGTGTTCCTCTTCTCCTCTATCGAGCCGGACAGCTCGTCGATTTCCTGCTGAACCGTTCTTTCGCCCTCTAGCCATTCCGTCGTCCTGCTTCTCTCTTCCTCTATGATTTTCTCAATGCCGGCCGCCTCCTCACCCGACGATGATATCTCTATCTCCCTCTGTTCTATAATTTCACGGAACTGCCTCTCCATCTCCTGGAGACCGCGTTTCTCTTCCCTCTTCCTCTCCATGGATCCTTGGAGGGATACGAGCTGAACCTTTTTCTCGGCCAGGGCGGATTGCAGCTCTTTTCTCCTACTCTGGAGCAAGGCCAGTTCCGATTCAAGCTCCGAGAGCCTTGAGGCACCTTCTCCATCCTCTTTCATCTGTAGGGTCAGTCTCGCCTCTTCGAGCTTGGATAACGTCTCCATACGTGAAGTCTCCAGTTCCTCCAGGGATTTCAGAAGCAGTATGCGCTTCTCGCTCTTCATCACATGGTCCCTCTCCACTTCACGCAGTTCTTCGCCCTTTTCGACGGCCTCCGACCTGAGATCCACCAGGGATGCCTCCATCTCCCGAATCCTCGATTTAAATGTTTCCCTTTTCTCTCTCTCGCTCGTACATTCCATCTCGAGCGCTGATGTCCTCTCCTCAAGACGAGACATGCTCTTCTTCATTTTCGCTATCTCCTCGGACCTGCCCAGCAACGATATCTCTTCGGTCGAGGAGCCGGAATAGTAGATCCCCTTGCCGCTGCAGAAGTACATTCCGGAGAGAGTAACGGCGTCGTATCCCTCAAACCTTTCCTTCGACATGAACTTCAGAGCATGGTCCGCATTCTCGAAGACATACGTCCTTCCCAAGAGGCTGCCGGCAAGGGATTCGCTCGCCCCTCTGACCTCTACCAGCGAGCTTAGAGGCCCTATCAATCCATCAGCCCCCGAGACCTCCCCGGGTGCTTCGATACCGCCGCCGTCTTCAGGGAACAAACGTATCCTACCGAGCCCCTTCTCCGAAATCTCGGCCATAAGATCCATCGCGCTGGAAAAGGTATCCACAACCACCCCATCGAGAATCCCGCCGAGGACGGCCTCGAGCGCTGGTCTGTACTTATCCTCCACCTTGAACAATTCCGCAATCGGCCCCCTCACACGATCATCGTTTTTCTCCAGTACGTACCGCGCTCCACCCGAGAATCCCTCGAAGTTCTCTTGCATCCTGACAACGAGATCGTGCCTGCTGTTCAGACGTGCGAGGTCCGCCCTGCGCTCGGAAAATGATTTCTCGAGTTCGAACACACGTTTCTCGACATCACGAAGCCTGTCCGCGACGTCCTCCCGCTCACTTTCCGTATCGGCAAGCCTGGCACGTACGGCTTCCATCTCGGATTCCTTTTTCTTCCTCTCCGACATCAGAGCCGCATTCTCGACTTCCAGTGCAATCACCCTTTCCCTTATTTCCGATGCCCTGGTCTCGAGATTCTCGAGGATACTTTCATAGTGTTCAAGACTGCTCTTTATCCTGACCTGATCCTGAATAAAATCGAGTCTGGTCTGTTTGTGCTCCATGAGTCTCGGTTTTATAACCTCGATATTATCGGAAACGCCTTGACACTCCTCCTCAATCGTGCGGATGGAGTGCTCCTCCCGGCTGGTCGAGTCCATAATTCCTGCCATCTCCGAATCGACCCCGTCCATCCTTTCAGCAATACCGGCTAACCTGTTCTTGGCCTCAGCAATCTCCTGACCCGCCCTTTCGGCGTTTCTGATCGCTTCACCACGCCGTTCGGTCAATTGAATGACCTTTTCCTCGCACACCTGTATCCTGCGCCTGATCTCGTAACGGCGGTTCTGTTTCTCGGTGCTTCCATTCTCCATATCGAGCAGCACCAGTTTTTCGCTTTCAACGAGCCTCTCCATCTCTTCAAGAGATGCGCCTCCCTCCTCGGAAAGCTCCTTTACGCCCGCCAGCTCCGATTCCACCCTCCGCTTCTCGCCGAGCAGCTCCGCCAGCGTCTTTCTGATCAGAACGAGCTCCCAGTGCTTGATCTTCTCCCTGATCGTTTTGAAACGTTTCGCCTTTCCTACTTGATACCGCAGCGATCTGACCTGCTTGCCCAGTTCCTCGATTATATCCTCGAGGCGCACAAGGTCTGATTCGGTGAGCTTGAGTTTCCTCTTGGCCTCTTCCCGCCTCATACGGTACTTAACTATACCCGCCACCTCCTCGAACATCTGCCTGCGATCACCATGAGCATCGTTGAGAACGTAATCCATCATTTCCTGCTCGATTACAGCATAGGAGTGGCTTCCCGTGCCGGTATCCGCGAAAAATTCCTTTATGTCCTTGAGCCGGCAGGGGGTCTTGTTCAAGAAATACTCGCTTATACCGGAGCGGTATACCTTTCTCGTTATGGTGACTTCGGAGTAGTCTATCGGGAATAATCCTCTTTCGTTGTTCAGGGTCAGATTGACGATCGCACATCCCTTCGGCTTATGAAGCTGCGTGCCGTTGAAGATTACGTTCTCCATTTTGGTGCTGCGGAGCTGCCGTGAACTTTGCTCGCCCAGAACCCATCTCACTGCATCCACTATGTTGGTCTTACCGCACCCATTTGGACCCAGGATCGCCGTGATACCCTCGTTGAACCGCAGTGTTACAGGCGACATGAAGGACTTGAATCCGACCATCTCTAATTTGTTCAGGCTCACAAGGACCAACCTCCTCGTGAAGTTCGTTTAAGCTCGTCTATTTCAGTTTGATAACCCTGGCGTAACTGGCCTTCTCGTTTGTTACAAGTTCCATGCGAATCGCGACGGCTTCCTCCCTGGTCGCGAAATCCCCGATGATTATCCTGAACCACCTCTCTCCTTTGACCGTGACCTCCACGACCCTCGCCTCGAATCCCTTACGCTCGTAGTATTCCATCTGCCTTCCGGCTCTTTCGATTTGCTTGAAGGAAGCCACATGAACTGCATAGTACGTTCCATCACCCTGTTGCTGCGTCGCCGTGGTCTCGGTGGATGAGCTATCGGCCGCTTCGGAAACCGCTTCCGGAGTGACAGCGGCCGGTTCCTTCCGGATAGAGGAAGCAGCCTCCTGCAGATCCCCATCCTCGACATCCTTCACGACGGCAGAGGATTCGGCCGCGACCGGCGTCCTGATGCCATCATCTGCGTCCCTGGCCTTCAATTCCTTTTGAACCAGCTCTGCTTTCTTGCTGGAATCCTCCTTGTTCCGGATCGACCTGTTTATTATAAACCACCAACTGATGAATCCGACCAGAAAGATAACCACCACGATCGTTACAAGCCGGGGAATGTCGACCTTTCTTTTTCCTCTTTCATCCTTCTCATAGATTTCCTCAGTCTTCTCCAGAAAGACGGGCTCCGTGGATTCCTCCTGCAACGGGATTCCCTCCTCCACTGCGACCGCTTCACCCTCGATTCCCTCTTCCATCGGGATCTTTTCGATTGGTGCGGCTTCAGCCGTCTCTCTCTCACCGCAGAAACAGATAAGATCCACGACCGGGGCACCGGAGCCGATCTCCTTCAGGATCTTCTGCAACTGCCCCTCTTCCATTTCCTCGATTCGGCAGCATAGGATCACGCCATCGACGAAGGCGGATAGGGGATTCAATCCTCCATCTTCCTTGTACAGTGTCGAGCAGTATATAACGACGTCGCTCCTTTTCCGCAGAAATTCGTTGACCTTCCCAAATTCTTTCTGCGCAAACGGAATCGTCCTGGATACGGGGAAAGATCCGGGACCGGTCACGCTCACCCCGTCTATTCCCAGGGAACGCGAAATGGATTTCAGCGAGCTCCCGTACAGCAGTAGATCGAGGAAACCCTGCTCCTCTATATTCTCCACAACGCCGCTTAATCCAGGATTGAGAAAATCGCAATCCACGATCAGAACAGTTTTGCCATGCTTAGCGAGCAGATGGGCTATCTGAAGGACTGCGAAATCCCGAGATACACGCTCTTCGGTAACAGAAAGAGCAATAAGCGATAATCCGGTCTCCTCCTTGACCCTCTTCTCGATGTGAATCTCGACGTCCTTGAAGCGGTCGAGTTCGCGGGCCGAGGAATAATCGCCCGATTCCATGAAGGCACTCATCGTTTCACCACTCAGGGATATCGAGAATCCGCCCTTCACGGAATCGTATGACCCTTCCCTATTTCGTTCTTTGTCCTCCATATTTATCACTCCCCAACGATTGTACTCCTTATGCTTTCTTCCAGCCTTTCCCTGAGAACGGTCTCTTCTTCCTCCAGGACGGTCCTCAAATCCATATACAGCGAATCACCCTTCACGCGCACAAGAACAGCAGGCTCTCCCGTGCGAAGCCGCCTGGATAGTTTCATAGCCTTTCCCGGTGGTAGAGTAATCTCCACGAGAGCCGTCCGCAAGGGATTAATCGGATAGCTCCCCCCACCTATCGACGATTCGCCTTCGACGATTCCGGCACCGACTCCACTGTCATCCGCAATCTCAATCACCCCGAGCAAGCGCTCCGCCCTAGCGCGTATCGTATCCACATCCATGGTGATCATGTTCAACGCCGGAAGATGATTCAGTTCTCCACGCCAATACCGCCGGAGCGTCCGCTCCAGACCCGCCAGGGTCAGCTTTCCAACACGAAGCACCCTGGATATCTGGTTGTCGCGAATCGTGCCGACAATGTCGGATGAGCCCAGTATTATACCTCCCTGCGGCGCGCCGAGCATCTTATCCGCGCTGAAGGAGAGTAGGTCAACACCGATCTCCAGAATCCTGTCCGCACATTCCTCTCCTCGGGAACCTTCGAATTCGATAGGATGCAAAATCCCGCTGCCCTGATCGTACATAACGGGAACACCCTTCCTGCGTCCGAGATCGACCAGGGACTTCAGCATGACTTCATTCGTAAAACCCATTATATGGTAATTACTCGTATTAACCTTCAGTATCAGGGAGGCGCCTTCGTCGACGGCGCGTTCGTAATCCGAGAGATGAGTTCTATTCGTGGTTCCAACCTCTATGACCCTTCCGGCCGCACGTCCGAGTATCTCAGGAAGACGGAAACTGCCTCCTATCTCCACCAGCTCTCCACGGGAAACCGCCACAGCACCATCACCCGCGATTGTCTGAACCGCTAAGAACACAGCCGCCGCATTGTTGTTCACGACGAGAGCATCTTCTGCACCTGTCAGCAGGGTCAGAAGCCTCCGGATCCTTCTATCCCTCTTCACCCTTTCACCGGAATATAGATCCATCTCCAGATCTACATAACCGGATGCCGCCTTTTGAATACCCAAACACACGTCCTCACCCATGATCGACCGGCCGAGGTTGGTATGCAGCACTACTCCAGTAGCGTTGATCACGCTCCGCTGCATCTGCCCATCGATCTCTTCAAGCTTGGCGGCGGTATCCGATGCGATCATCTCGGTCGTTTCCTCTTTTCCATATTCCTCTATCTTATTTTCTATTAAGCGCTTGCGGAACTCGTCAATCACTTCGCGGACTATCCTCGTAACACCATTCCTTGACAGGGGATTCACGTGACGCGACACTCGCTCATCCTCTATGATCTTCTCGACCGAAGGCAGATTTCTGAGATCGGCTTTGCTATTCATTCCACTTTCCGGTTGATGGCCCTAAATTCGACCTTTTCTACCATATATGGTAGATAACGTCAACAGTTTTCACAACATATAGTCGATTTAGCGAAATCACCCGTGATGCTGCCGTTGAGTGTGATATAAATTGCATCTTGATGAGGCGGTCGGCATCTGGTAAAGAAGATAATAGCCGCACCACCGATCAAGGAGGCTCGAATGAATAGACTTGGATTATTCGCTTTTTCCGCGGCGTTTCTTTCGCTGCTCATGGCCGGGTGCGCGGCGGATCATTCGGCGTACGAAAAGGTTTACGCGAGTCTCCTCGAAGAACCCTCTGCATTGGACCAGCGGGTGCTGGCCGGGAAAAAGATCGTTCTGGATCCAGGGCACGGCGGATACTTCGATGGAGCAACGGGTCCGGACAGCTTACGCGAGGCGGATGTCAACCTCGGTGTCGCCCTCTACCTGTGGGGATTGCTGAAGGATGCGGGTGCCGACGTTCATATGACAAGGACGACGGACAAGGATTTCTTACCCGAACCTTCATTCGAGCTGAGAGACGATCTGGAAAACAGGGTAAGGATATCGAACGAGCTCGAACCCGATGTTTTCATATCGATACATCACAACTCCTCATTTCCAACAAACCGGGACAGGAACGGTATCGAGATATACTATAAGAGCGACGATCATGGTCCATCCCTTGTGCTGTCGCAGGATGTCCACCTGCATCTCTCCCGTAACCTCGGAATCGACAAGACAGAGATAAAGCCCGGTAACTACTACGTGCTTAGAAACTCCACCGCACGGGCCTCCATACTGGGCGAGGCAAGCTACCTGTCCAATCCCTTCGTCGAAGAAAAATTGAAGCTCTCGAACAAGCAGAGACTCGAGGCGGAGGCCTATTTCATGGGACTCGTTTCGTACTTCTCGAGAGGCATCCCTTCATTGGAAAGGATATCCCCGCCTTCCGACACCATAAGCGCACCCACCGGGATCACATTCGTAGTTACGCAGGGCGGCGATGTGCCTGTGGATCCGGCCTCCGCGAGAATCACGATAGGCGGCAAATGCAGCATTCCATTCTACGATCCCGTAGCGCGCACCCTTGAGTATGTCATGCCGACGGCATTGCCAAACGGCGCTTACAGCGTATCCTGTATGGTCAGGAGCACGGGTGGAGGGATAGCGACCAGCAAGCTGTTCACCCTTTTATTGAGCAGACCGGCGGCCCACATCCTTCCGTTACAAGTGGTATTGGAGCCCGGGAGCGGGATCACGCTATCGGTGAAGGTACTCGACGCTCTTGGCATGCCCATTGCGGACGGCACGGCAGCGCGGGCGCGCTTCGTAGAGTCGGATCGGGTGTTCAATGGAACAAGCATGGAAGGGACCGTATCATTCGATATCGAGGGCGACTCTATCAGCAGCGGATTCATCGTCGAGCTCGAGGAAAAATGCGACACGTTGCTATTCGATCCCACCATCAAAATGGATTTGTCACCCATGCTCGTGCTGGACGCAGTTACGAAACAACCTGTGCCATTCCCCTCTGTATCCTCGGACGGCAACGTAATACTGAGGGGAGACTCCAAGGGGCGGTTGCTTATCGCTGATGAAAAAACAGGATCCACCCTTATCATACACTCCCGTGGATACAGGCCCCTGCTGATACCATCGGGTGAAGAGACTACGCGGGACGGGGGCTGCACGGTCCATC
Source organism: uncultured bacterium (assembly GCA_964422745.1). Classification (GTDB taxonomy): domain Bacteria; phylum Krumholzibacteriota; class Krumholzibacteriia; order Krumholzibacteriales; family Krumholzibacteriaceae; genus CAYRCK01. The sequence continues at coordinate 45,472 of CAYRCK010000003.1, read as the reverse complement.
TCCATCCGATATACGACGGTATCCTCAGGGGTAGGAGGATCGCGTTGGATCCGGCCGGGGGAGGAGCGGATCATGGAGGAAGCGGTAAAGAGAAACTCAGAGGCGAATGGATCAACCTGTCGTCCGCTAGAGCGCTCGCCGGCATCCTCAAGGCCGCCGGGGCTCTAGTCTCGATAACCCGCTCGGGTGAGGAAACGATCTCACTTCAGGAAAGGGTCTACAAGGTCAACCGATTCCGGCCCGATCTCGCACTGCGGATAGATCATGGAACGGACTGTGTGGACAGGGCACCTGAATGCGCGGTACTACACTATCCCGGCAGCAGCAAAGGTAAGGACCTCGCACGGCACCTAGCCGACCGGCTGGCGTCGGTCCCGCCCTGCGAACATCTCGGGACAGAGGCTTCCAGTGGGCTGTTCCTTCAGCAAACGAGTTGTCCGGCCTGTGAAATTCACTTTGCCGATATAGGCAAGAGTACAAACGAGCTGCTGTACTCCAAATCAAGCTACATACAACTCGAAGCGGAGAGTATGGCGGCCGCAATGCTGGGATACTTAGATCCTGCAGGTAACGATGCGAAGATCCAGAGAATTCGCATTCTATCGGGTGATAAGCCTATGGAGGGAGCCGCCGTATGCATGGACCATGTTCTGACAAAGACTTCGGACAAAGAAGGCCTAGTGAGCTTTCACTGCGTGTTTCCCGGGAAACATTTGGTCAGCGTTGAGCTTCGCGGAGGAAAATCAAGTTTAACAACAATAGACATCGTACCCGGTACAACGGATACAATGGAAATCCTGCTGGACTGACGCTCGGGGGTAATTCAGGCCGACATATCAAGATCTGTTCTTGACACCCCCAATCCCACGTCAACATACTATAAATAGGGAAAAAGGGTTGAGCAATGGGCAAGATCAGCGAGCACGACCGGAGAAGGACCAGAAAGCTTATTGCTATATTCCCAATCAGTATCGCCCTCCTCCTTCTGCTGCTGCTGATAACCGAACGATCGAGGATAATAGAGAACAAGTTCAACGTAGGATACGATGGGCCGTTCAAACCCAATCCGGTAATCACGATAATAAGCGAAGAGGGAATCAAGAGCGAGACCGCGAGAAGGGAGCTGCACAAGGAACGATCCGTCGTGCAGATCCCGAAATACGAAATGGAAGAAGAGACGCGAGACGACGGCGACCCGTCCCACGTACCGCAACTGGAAGAAATAGTAGAACCTTTGGAATTCGACCTCGACGGAGAGAACATCTACCGCTCCTACCCTTCGCACGCGGATGTTCCGTACAGCGAGAACTATAAAATCATTAATATGGTCGAGCCGGGTTATCCGCCTGACGCCCTCGAAATGGGATTGGAGGGCAGTGTTGTCGTGGAGGTCTACGTCAATGAAGAGGGCAGGGTGGCCGAGGCCTGGGTAAGGAGCTCTTACGGACACAAGAGCTTCGAGGATTCATCACTTGTGGCGATCCGACGGTTTGTTTTCAAACCATCCGTCAGGGACGAAAATCCTATCCCCTTCTGGATCAGCTTCCTCGTAAACTTCAAACAATCGCAATGAACGGTCCAGGGAGTGAGCTGCGGCTGTCCGTGTGTGATATGGGGCGGCGATACGGCCTTTGCCTTGTGGATGGTTCTAGGTTTATCAAGCGATGTGAATCAAGGATTCGTATTGAGAACGGTGAATACTTCCAGGCGCTCCCCTCTGACCGTATGGAAGGGAATCCCCCTGTTTTCCACTAGTTCTAGGAAAGGATGGCGCCGGTCGTGCAGCAGCCTGGAAAGCTCCGCTCTAAGTCGGTCTCCCGACGGGCCACCGCCGTTCATCGCCTCGATGATCGTACGCACTCCCTTATAGCCGCTTATCAGAAAGGGATTGATATCGCCGACCTGCTCGCCGACCAGAGCGGCGGCCGACAGGTAAAGTTCCTCGTCTATCTTCATGCTTTCATCCACGGGGAATATTGCACCCTCCATATCTCTGCCGACCATTCTCAGCAGCCGCTTAGAATTCCATGTGCTGAATCCGAGAAGCTGCACACCGAATTCGTAATAGGATATCTGAGGAAGAATAAGAACGAGATCCTCGGTATCCGAAGCTATCAATAAGGCTTCCGGGGCGGCCTCTCTGATCTTCTCGATATGATCTTTGAAATCCGTACTGCCTTCGGGATAATAATCCACTACGCAGAGCTCGCCGCCGTAATTATCGACTTCGGATCTGAAGAGCTGCTCTATTCTCCGCGACCTGGTGCCCTCGACTGAAAGGAATCCCACCCTTCTCATACCCAACACCCGGCAGGCGACATCGGCCGTTGCCAGTATCTCCGTTTCTATATCCATGACAGTCTGGAATACCCAGTCGCCTATCTCGTAGATCCCCTCGTTAGTCGCCACGGGTGATAGTAGAACCGTTTCCTCGTACTCTGCAACCTGTGCGGCTGCAATCGTTGGTGTGCTGAGAACTCCGCCTACGATTGCTCCAACATTCTCCTCGGCTATCAACCTCCTGGCCGCCGAACGAGCAACAAGCGGATTCGCCCCCGTATCTCCCACGACGAGATCGAGACCCTCTATGCCTCGAGCCCTCGCCTCCTTCAACGCGAGTGAAGCTCCCTGCAGAAACGCCTCTCCAAGAGATGAGAAACGACCGCTGAGTGGACACAGTAATCCAATGCGGTAACCGGCCGGCACTCCGTCTTCTTCCATGGTGTAAACCGGCAGGATCACACTCTGCGTCCCGGAAGGCACGGGAAAGCCATCCGTGAAACCCTCCTCCGACATCTTTTCCCATATTTGTCTTGCAGCCGTAGTATCCCCTATATCTTTCGCGTATGCCAGCATACCCTCTAGAATGACATCGACTCCCGGGCCGGAGCCGTATCTGGCACCGAGCACGTTCAGCTGATCGTACGACAGCAATCCGACGATCTCATTCAATCTGCGCGTCGCCCTCTCCCGCTGCACGTTATCGGGATTATCGGAGAGTACGAAGAGGAGTTTATCGGCGGATTCAACGAAGAGCCCCCTTGCCCTGTCGATATCCGACATGAGAACATTCGCCTCTACCCGGGCCGGAGTCTGATTATCTCCCTCGAGAATAGGGAGCAGCATCTCCTCGGCCTCGGATAGAAGGTCCAGTTCCATGTTAGCTCTTCCCGCCAGCAGCCTTACCTCTTCCGAGCCCTCTTCATCCGCGTAGAGTTCCAGGAAAGCTTTACCGGCTTTACGTAGTTCACGGTATTCCCCGGCTGCGGCAAGCAGCCTTATCTCGGCCAGCATATCATCGGCGGTATCGACCTCCGTCGGTTCCAGTGCTTTGTCAGGAGGTGATATGGCGCAGGATGCGAGAATCAGCACCGTGATGAAAGCCGTCTTTCTATTCATGATCTGTTGAGTCCCTGTTAAACTCACCTTTTCCAAGGTAGGACATGGCCAGCACGTGGTACTCCTCCGCGCTTTTACTTATCAGATCCAACGATCCCTCATCAAGCTTCTTTTTTATGCGTCCGGGTACACCCGCGACCAGCGAATTCGATGGAATATCAGTGCCCTCCAGCAGCACGGTCCCGACCGCGACAATGCTGCCTCCACCAATTGTTACGCCATCGAGGATGATCGCACCCATTCCGATCAAGCAGCTGTCCTCTACTGTGCATGAATGAAGAACCGCAGCATGTCCGACCGTGACCCTATCCCCTATCACGAGTTGCGGACCACCGGTCGTTACGTGGCATATACAGCCGTCCTGAATATTTGTAAGAGCGCCTATCCTGATACTCCAGCAATCCCCTCTCAAGACTGCACCATGCCAGATGCTCGAGCCGTCGCCGATTTCAACATCACCTATCACACATGCAGTGGGTGCTATGAAAACATCCCTGCCGACAACGGGCTCAAATCCCTGAAATCCCTCTGTCACATCCCCCCCCTAGAAATCCAGATTACCGAAATCGCCCGGATCGAGCTCCTTCAGCCTTTCCTTTATATCGTCGTCCGCTTCATCCCCCATCTTGAGGTTGCGCTTGTACTTGTTGAACAGTTCGGAGTCCACATATATAGGGGCATCGGAGCGCAGTGCGAGCGCCAGGGAATCGCTGGGGCGTGCATCGACGTAGAAGATCTCCTCGTCCTTTCTTAGAACGATCCTCGCAAAATAAGTATCCTCGTGTATACCCGTTATCTCGATCTTGTCGATCGTAGCCCCCAAAACATCCACGATAATCCTCATCAGGTCGTGGGTCATCGGCCTCTCAAAGGTCTTGCCGGCGAGTATCGTGTAGATGGCGGTCGCTTCGGCAGGACCGATCCATATGGGCAGTGCCTCGCTACCCTCGCGAGACTTGATCAGAACAACCGGATGTTGATTCTCCTTGTCCAGGGCTATCCCCTCGACAAAGACCTCTATCAGCTCCATTTCGCCTCCCTGCCGCTATTTGTTCTCTTGCTCTTCGTCCATCATCTTCTGGAAATTATCGATCGACTCGAATTTCGGATGCGGCTTGTCAATGTTCTCTATGAACCATTCAGCCGATTTTGCTATTTCAGAATCCGGGTAATCCCTCAACAGCTCCTCGAACGTATGCAGGGCGTCGGTTCCCATCTCGAGCTCCTCGGCATACACGAATCCTATCATGAATAACGCCTGCGGCGCATAATCATCTCCGGGATAACGATTTACAAGATCCCTGTACAATTGAACCCTGACATATGGATCGCTCTCTAGCTGGGCCCTCTCCCACATCTGCTCCGGAGTTTTTAGTCTCTCATAGAACCTGTCCCTTTCGTAATTCTCCGGTTTGTACCTCTTCTTGAGTTCATTGATGTGGTCTATATAGGCGCTCTCGGATTTCGATGATCTGATCCTGCTCGAAATACCGTTTCTCGCCTCGGAGAGGGGCTTTATGATGGTCGGATTTCTCTCATTGACCCTGACTATCGAATACCCCTTCTCGAATGGTATGACATCGCTGATAACGCCGGCCTCGAGTTTCTCCACCGCGTCACTCCACATCTTGGATACACCGATGTACTTTATATAAGATCCGGGATTGAAATAACCCAGGTTGCCGTAATCCCAGGCCGTTGTAGTATCCTCCGATTCCTCTTTTGCGAGTTTCGAGAAAACCTCTCCCTCATCCAACCTCTTCTTCAAGGCATCGGCTTTGGCCCTGTCTTTTGTGAATATGTGCTGGGCCTTCATTACAGGACGTCCCTTGAATTCGTCCTGGTTTGCATTGTAGTACTCCTCGATCTCTTCATCGGTCACTTCTATTTCGTTTATGATGTTCTTCTGATAGTACTGGCCGATCATTATACGACGCCTTGAATTTTCAATTATTTCCCTTGCTTCTTCGTCTTGATCGATCTTCGCATCCTTGGCGGCGGCATATAGCAGATACTCCTCTATCATTTTATCGATAAACTTGAGCCGGCCCTCCTCGCCTTTGAATTCACGTAACTGCGATGGCGTGAGCTTCTTCATCTCATCGTCCACCCTCTTGTTAGTGATCTTCACACCCATCACTCTGGCTGCGATACCCTTGTTGATCTGTATGGGTTTCTCCTCCTTTTCGGAACATGAAGAGACGATCATTCCCGAGAAGACCAGCGCCACACAAATCAGGACAATCCTTTTGGACATGTTTACCTCCTGTCTCAATAACGATCAAAGAACCTTGTCTATCCCTTTGCTTCTCATGGATTCAAGAAGTTCACGCACCCTCTGACTCTGACCCCTCTTACATACGAGCACGATCCCATCATCGACGACCACTATCGTATCACTCACTCCGACGGCCGCCGTCAAGCCGTTGCGGTTGTAGAACAGGTTCCCACTGGAATCTATCAGCTCGACATCCCCGTCGGAAACGTTACCGCGCTGATCCACCGGCAGAATATCGAAAAGCGCGTCCCAGGAACCGACGTCATCCCAGCCGAATTCCGCCGGTGCCACGATAACATTGCCTGCCTTCTCCAGTATGCCGTAATCGACCGAAATCTCAGGCATACTCGGATATTCCGACTCGATTGTGCTCTGCTCCTCGCTACCCCCCAGCGATCCCGCTATCCTCGAAAGGGGGCCTATACCCTCATCAAGGAATTTTGCCCAGGCCGAGAGGAACACGGATGGCCTCCACATGAAAATCCCGCTGTTCCAGTAAAATTCGGGATTCGAGCAGTATGTCTCAGCCTTTTCTCTGCCCGGCTTCTCGTGGAATTTCATGACTTGATAAAACTTAT
>CAYRCK010000003.1:0-39207 GCA_964422745.1 uncultured bacterium | reverse complement strand
CCACCCGCCTCGATATATCCATAACCAGTCGCGGGGCGTGTAGGCCTCACCCCGAATGTAATCATGACATCGCTCTCGGACGCCGCTTGGAATGCAGCGGTGACCAATTCGCGAAAGGAGGCCTCGTCCTTGATCAGATGATCCGAGGGACAGCAGAGAAAAGGCGAATCACCGCCGGCTTTCTTCACCAGCTCTGCGGCCACCGCCAGAGAAGGAGCGGTGTTTCTACCGACGGGTTCAGCAAATATCCTGTCTCTTCGCAGCTCCGGAAGCTCCTCCTGCACCAGCGGCAGCTGATCTGCGACCGTCAGAAGGAATATCCGGTCTTGATCGATGAAGTCCGTCAGCCTGTTATACGTGACACGCAGCATACTCTCATCACCCAAGATCTCGAGAAACTGCTTCGGCCTTTCCTCCCGGCTGTACGGCCAGAATCTCGTTCCTTTTCCACCGGCGAGTATCACCGCATACATTAGCCCACCCCACCGACCAAGATCCGGGGTCCGGACGCATTCTAAGACCTTATCCGGCTAATCCCGAGACATCGACGTATCGGCTTAAAGCGTTTGAGATTTCCTGCTTTATACTGTTCAACGACTCTTCTGTTCTGGCCTCGAATCTCAAAACAAGCACGGGTTGTGTGTTCGATGCCCTCACGAGCCCCCACCCATCATCGAATTTAACCCTGACACCGTCGACATCGATCACATCATGATTCTTCTTAAACCGATCCCGCACCTCTTTGACGACATCGAACTTACTCTCGTCGGAACAATCAATGCGTATTTCGGGTGTGCTCTCGTACCGTGTCAAATCACCCAGAAGCTCGCTCAGCGGTATCTGCTCACGGGAGACGATCTCGAGCAGCCTGCATGCCGCGTAGATAGCGTCATCATAACCGAAGTACCTGTCGGCAAAAAATATATGACCACTCATCTCACCGGCTAGCAGGGCTTTTTCATCCCTCATCTTCTTCTTGATCAATGAATGGCCTGTTTTCCACATGATAGGTCTGCCGCCGTGCTTGAGAATATCCTCCTCCAGCGCTTGGGAGCACTTAACTTCGAATATTACGGCGGCGCCGGGATTGGACGCTAATACACCCCTTGCGAACAGGGCCAGCAGGCGGTCTCCGAATACCATCTCACCCCTGTCATCGATTACACCGATCCTGTCTGAGTCGCCATCGAAACCGATACCCAGCTCTAAGTCTTCGGACAGGACGGCGGACCTGACGTCATTCATGTTCTCGATGACCGTTGGATCCGGATGATGATTCGGGTATGTGCCATCGGGCTCCATGTACATCTGAAGCGGGTCGCAGCCGAGCCTAGTGAATAGCGATGGAGCAACCAGGCCCGAGGTCCCATTCCCCCCATCAACCGCGAACCTGACTGGACGCTCTATGTATATTCCATCGGAGATGTGATCTATATATTCGGAAATCGCATCCCTGCTTTCGATTCCACCATTACCCCCTCCTCCCGGCTCTCCATTGTAGATCGAGTACAGTTCGCGTATATCATCGCCGTAGATCGTCCCCTCGCCCCGAAGGACCTTGAATCCATTGAACTCGGCCGGATTATGACTGGCCGTGATCATCACACCCCCGCGGATCCCCCATTTTGCCGCAGCGAAGTAGAATACGGGTGTTGCAACAAGCCCGATATCAATAACATCCACCCCCCCACCGGTCAATCCGCTCGACAGGGCCTCGAAATACTGATCGCTGCTCAGGCGGTTATCCCGCCCGACCACGGCCTGAGAGATGCCTTCGCGGACAAGTGTCACGGCGACCGAGGCACCCAACCTCTCGACCCTCTCCGGGGTCAGATCCCTGTCCACGAGCCCCCGGATGTCATACTCCCTGAATATGTTCTTCGGAATATCTATTTCATTCCTCCCCGGCCGGCTGGACAACCGCTATTCCTTTACCACCCATACCTTGACCGGAACCTCTATGTCACGGTGCAGGCGTATCATAACCGTATAGACACCAAGCCTCTTGATAGGTTCCTCCAATTTGACCTGTTTGTGATCGATTTCAAAACCCAGGTTTGATACGGCTGTTGCTATATCATGTGTTCCCACAGATCCGTATAGCTTGTCTTCCTCCCCTGCCTGTACCAGAATGGTACATGAGAGATCTTTCATCTTTTCCGCTATGGCCTCAACGTTCCGTTTTTCCTTCTTATCCCTGATCTCGTAAAGGCGCTTCTCTTCCTGGAGCACCCTCTTCTGGGCTGCAGTCGCTGGAACTGCAAGCTTTTTGGGGATTAGGTAATTTCTGGCATAACCCCTCTTTACGTTCACAACGTCGCCCTGCTCACCCAGACCTTCGACTTTGGTCTTCAGTATCAGTTCCACTTTAATCCCCCTACCGGAAGTATTCCCTGACGAATGGCAGAAGTGCAATATGCCTGGCACGCTTTATCGCCCGGCTGAGCTGCCGCTGGTGGCGGGCGCAGGTCCCGGTGATCCTTCGAGGTGCAATCTTACCCCTGTCCGTGATAAAGCGCCTGAGCAGAACCTCGTTCTTGTAATTAATACTGATATTGTTTATGCAAAATTTGCAGGGTTTCGAAAAGCCCCTCTTCTCTTTCTTCTTCTTTCTTCTCTGCTTCGTTTTACCACCCATGCATCTACTCCTTGTCCGTTTCCGGCGTTTCCGCTTCCTGCGGTGCAGGAGGATTGTCGTCGATCACTATCATATGCCGCAGTACGGCATCGTCAAACTTGAACACCCTGTTCAGCTCGGCGAGGATCTCGTTGTCACCGGTAAACCTCAGTATGGTATATATACCCTCCTGCGATTTATTTATCGGGTAGGCGAGCTTCCGCTTGCCCCAGAGCACGACTTCTCCTACCGTGCCTGCACGAGACGTTATTATCTCGCTGAAGCGCTCGGTCTTCTCCTTGACAGCGAGCTCTTCCATTGATGGTTCTAGTATGAATACACACTCATATGGACGCATAGGCTGGCTCCTCCCTTCGGACTAATCGACTTTCCCCCGATGCGCCTAACAGGGAAAGCAGGGAAACGGTAATGAGGAAGCTGCTTGCTCGGCCGGCATCCGGCACTCGATATCCTTCCCCAACAATGCGTTGCAATATAACATATTACAATCAACCGGTCAAGCGCTAGTTGTACCTGATCCGATCCGGATCTCACGGTGCGCTCAAGTACGCGCCCGACATGTGAAAACAGGATCAATACATTGTTATATTTGAAATTACGGATACATTCATAATTCTCCATTCGGATCGATCTGCCGCCCGGAGAAAATTTCGAGACCGTTGTAGGACTGCATCGCCTGCTGCAATCCATCACTTCCAAGCACTTTCAAGGCTTCGACCGATTCATCGATGATCCGCTCTACCAAAGGGGCTTCATCCTCTCTGAACGGCGCTAGAACATAATCGCTGTAATCGGAAATATCCGGCGGGGGGCCAATGCCTATCCTGAACCGCGCAAAATCACTCGAACCCAGACCGGATATGACCGAATCCACTCCCCTATGTCCACCGCTGCCTCCACCGGCCCGTATTCGTACCCTGCCCAGCGGGATGTTGATATCATCGAATATTACGAGCAGAGATGATGGATCGATGGAATCACGGGAAGAGAAGACAGCACCGGAACTGTTCATATAGGTCTTTGACTCGAGTAGAACGAACTTCCGCCCACCGAACTCCCATCGGGTCTCGAACGAAGCGGCGCCGCAATCACGCCATTCGAGGCCGTATATTTCGGCGAGACGATCCAGGACCATTTTCCCGAGATTATGCCTAGTGCGGCGGTACCTCTCGCCGGGATTACCGAGACCGAGGAAGATCGAAATCTCCGACATCCAGACTCACTGTTCCTCTTTATCCTCCGGAGCCTCTTCGGCCGCTTCCTCCTCACCTTCCTCCGCAGCTCCCACTTCGGCCTCTTCCTCTGCCTCAAGCAATTCGGCCTTCTTGGGAGGAGATACGTGGGCCAGAGTCACCTTCAGGTCGTCCAGGAAATTCAAGCTGGGGTATTTCTCCACCAGATAATCCACATGAAGCGTATCGCCTATGTTCATCGACGAAACGTCGATCTCCAAGATCTCCGGAATCTCAGCCGGCTTGCATTGTATCATCACCTCACGTACACCATGATCGAGAATGCCCCCGAAATCCTTCACGCCCACCGCGTGCCCGACAAGCTCCACCGGCACCCCAACCTTGATATCCTCGTCCAAGGATATCTTTTGAAAATCAACGTGCAGGATATTCCCGGTAACGGGATGATGCTGGACGTCGCGAACCAGTATCACATGCTCGCCCCCGTCCGCCCCTTCTATATCGAGCTTCAGTATTATATGCTCGGTCGTGGAATTATGCAGGATATGCCAGAACTCATGCTCCTGCAGTTCCAGGGCGACCGGATCCTCCTTGTGGCCGTAGAGTACTGCGGGTATCAAACCCATGGCACGCAGCTTGTGAGCTGATTTCTTGCCCGATTCCTTCCTGATTGCCGTCTTGAGAGTGATGTCCAGCATACGATCCTCCAGATTAAATAAACAGACTACTGACCGATTCTTCGGTATGGATCCTCTTGATCGCCTCTCCTAGAAGGGAGGAGACATCGAGAATCTTGATCTTGCTGCTCCTCTTCGCATCTGCAAGAGGAATAGAGTTCGTCACAACGATTTCCTGCAAGCACGACTTCTCCAGCTTCTCCACGGCCTCTCCTGATAATATCGGATGTGTCACCGCCGCCATGATCTTGACCGCACCCTCCTTCTTGAGTACTTCGGCGGCCTGGGTAATCGTGCCTCCCGTGCTAATGATATCGTCGAGTATAATGATTTCCCTTCCTGAGACCTCACCTATGACATTCATTACTTCCGAGGAATCCGATGCCGTTCTCCTCTTGTCTACGATCGCTAGCTCCGCCTCCAGACGCTTCGCGAAAGCGCGTCCCATCTTTATCCCACCAACATCGGGTGATACAATGGTGAGGTTCTTGAAATTTTTCCTCTTAATATATTCCAGAAGAACCGGAGTCGCAAAAAGATTATCGACCTGGATATCGAAAAATCCCTGGACCTGTGCGGCGTGGAGCTCCAGGGCCAGGACCCTGTGAGCTCCCGACACGGTTATGAGGTTTGCTATCAGCTTTGCCGTGATTGGCACTCTGGGCCGGTCTTTTCTATCCTGTCTGGCATATCCGTAATATGGCATCACGGCCGTTATCCTCTTGGCCGAAGCCCTGTGGCAGGCATCTATGACGATCAGCAGCTCTAGCATGTTCTCGGCCGGAGGAAACGTCGGTTGAATGATGAATACATCCCGGCCTCTGATATTTTCATTGATCCGTGAATATATCTCGCCATCCGAAAAACGGCCTATCTCAACATTGCACAGCTCGCTATCGAGGTAATCGGCTATCTTCTTTGACAGTTCAAGGTTAGCGGTCCCCGAAATAAGAGCCATATTGTCGAACATCGGCTACACCTCCAAAAAAAAATGACCACCGCGGCCACTTGAAAATCACCTTTCTGGCTGGGGCGGGAGGATTCGAACCTCCGATGCAGGATCCAAAATCCTGTGTCTTGCCACTTGACGACGCCCCAAGTACTTGCTTCTATAGCTTTTCTACTCTTTCGAAACCTCGATCCCCGCTTCCAACTCGAGTTTCTCTACTTCCTCCTCGTACGCATCGATTATCTTCTGCTCCATCCAGCTACGGGTATCGTTATTTATCGGGTGGGCAATATCCTGATACGTACCATCAGGTCTCTTCCTACTGGGCATCGCGACAAAAGCGCCTTTTGCTCCCTTTATTATCTTCAGACCCCTGATAACGAAACAATCATCAAGAGTAATACTCGCAAAGGCTCTCAGCTTGTTGTCGTCTCTTAAAGAAATCCGTATTTCGGTTATCTCCATTCGACCCCCCCTGATCTATTATTATGCTCTTGATGGAGGAATGTAATCGCCTGGCGTACTGGTCTTGCAACGCTAGTAAAGAGTCCCTTTCTCCTTAGACGATCGCCTGCCTCCCTTGCACGCTTTTCCTTATCGAACAATGCGAAACACGCCGATCCACTGCCGCTTATCATACGGAGTGCGGCGCCCTCACATTCTAGCTTTTCGAGTAACTCTCCTATTTCCGGAAAATGCTCAACCAGAAGTTCTTCAAAGCTGTTATAACTGTTGAGCTTCACATCCGGAAAATGCTCAATTCCCCTCACCAGTGATTCAAGTGTAGTCTCGTGGACTTTTTTTGTCAATAATAATTTGAGGTTCGCATATGCCCAGGCTGTGGAGACCTCTATATCGGGTTTGACCAAGAGGATGTACCCCCTTTTCAAGCCGGTGAATCGCTCGAGTATCTCCCCCCTCCCACTCCCGACGGCTGGATTTCCGACTACAAAGAAGGGAACATCGCTTCCTATACCAAGCGCCAGGTTCCGGAGTTCGTCTTGCGGCAAGTTAAATCCCATTAATGAATTAAGACCCAGCAGGACACCTGCCGCATCGCTGCTGCCACCTCCTAATCCCGCTCCGGCCGGAATTCCCTTTTTCACCTCTATCCTCACACCATGCAAATATCCTGTCTTCTCAAAGATCGCTCTCGCTGCGATATAGCAGAGATTAGATACATCCCACGCTATGGACGGCTCGTCACCGATGAGCTCGATACCGCCCTGAATCTGAGTCAGGGTGATTTCATCCCAGAGAGAAACCGGTTGGAAAACGGTCTCTATTTCATGATAACCGTCTTCTCTTCGCCGTATCACATTCAGGTAGAGGTTGATCTTGGCAGAGCATCTAACCAGCATATCACTCGCCCGACTACCGGTGTCCTCGTACCGGGTACAGCAGGCCTAAACACTCACAGTACGCAAACGCACTATGAATTCCTGTAATCCTCCCACAACCTGCCCCATTTCGTGCGCCTGAACTTTCTGATCTTGCTGTTCCCTATAGTCGGATACCACAAGAGGTCGTGATAGATATTGGATGCCAGAGGCGCCCAGAAGAAGAGCGGGGAATGAAGCGCTATCCTTTCGAAGCACCTAAGCGGACCGCATCTGAGCATCTGGTCACCCCAGATCACGAGACTGCGCTTCGTCTTGAAATGGAAATTGAGTTCCTCTACGTCCTCCCCGGCTATTTCGATCTTCTCGATCGAGGCCTCTCCGAGCCCCATCTCCGAAGCCAGCCTGAGGTACTTGATGGACATGGGATCGAATCCCATGATCCTAGCCGCAACCGCATCTATTGCAACGGAATCACCACTTGCAAGCACGAGATCCCCGACAACCGGATCCATGGTCCTGGGTCCTCCTCCGTTGCCGCATACCGTGCCGTCCATCACGGCGAAGACATTGGGATGAAGCTCGCGCTGCATAAGCATAAGATCGACAAGAACCTCGTGTATGTACTTGTGCGCGTAGTGCCTGACCTCCTTCAGCAATCCTCCGAAGGCATTCTTTATAGCGCCCGTGGTCACGGAATGCCCGTGAGTTTTAACGGTAGGCAGATGAAGAATATCCTTGCCCATGAACATCTTCGGGATCTCTATACCTTCGGGGAATATCTCGCTCAAGCGCAGCAGATTCGATTTGAACTCGTGAACGATCCATTCGACCTCGGTAAGAGGGATGAAGGGAAGGCCGTATTTATCGAGGATCGGCATCCAAAGGTTGTTTCTCGCGCCTTTGCGTGGATTAGTCACCACCGTCTTATTCTCTATCGGTAGTATCAGCTCCTTGTCGTATCCCCGGTCCAGAAGATCCCGTACCACGCCCTCGAGCTGCCAAGGCTGGCTCGAGCAGGCAGGGAAGTACTTGGTCCAGGATAGATTCAGCTTAAGGAGCAACTCCCTCTCTCCCGTAAGATACCGTCCGGCACCGGCCAGCTCCATGGCCCTGTGCGTGTCTTCGAGGACGGTCTCGGGTGAAGTTCGAATCACCGCGACCCTTGAGCCCACAATCAGCTCCTTTCGCTCTGGAGGCTACGCCTCGATCAGGATCCACATGGTTGCGAGAAACCAGAGGAAAACGTCTATCAGTATAGATTTCTCCATGAGGAGAACCCCCGATGGATCCCCTCCCTCGTTACGTTTATAGACCAGGTACAGGTACCTCATTATGCCGAATACGACGAAGGGGATCGTGTAAACGAGGTTGTTTGTGCCGAACTTGCTCGTCGTCTCCGGCCACACGGTATATATCGAATACGATATCAGCGCGGCGGTCGCCGAGAGGCCTACAAACTGGTCCAGAAGCAGAACCGTATATTCGCCGAGGGCGTTTCTGTGCCCCTCGGCTCCGTCCAGCACGGAGAGCTCGTTGCGCCTCTTGCAGAAAGCGAGAAATAGAGAGAGGAAAAGGGTACAGATCAAAAGCCACGGAGAAAGCTCGACATCCGGCGCTTCGACTCTCAGAACGGCAACTCCCGCCACCGCTCGAAGCAGGAAGCTGAACGAGATCGATATCACGTCCAGTATCACGACCTCCCGGAGGAATATGGAATAGGCGATATTCAGGGCGATGAATGAGAACAGAATCCAGAAGAACTGCGTTCCCAGCAACCACGAAACAGCCAAGAGCAACACCATCAAAACGATCGAAATCGCCGTGGCCGATCCATGGCCTATCAATCCCGATGTTATTGGTCTGTTCTTCTTGCCCGGATGCTCGATATCCCTCTTGCGGTCGAAAACATCGTTCAATATGTAAATGGCCCCGGATGCCAGGCAGAAGATTATAAAACCGTAAAAGCTTCGCCTGATAAGGATCAGTTCATTGAACCGCTCGGAGAATACTACACCCGCGAACAGCACGAAATTCTTCGTCCACTGCCAGGGCCTCATAGAAA
The DNA here is from genome assembly GCA_964422745.1 of uncultured bacterium. Lineage (GTDB taxonomy): Bacteria > Krumholzibacteriota > Krumholzibacteriia > Krumholzibacteriales > Krumholzibacteriaceae > CAYRCK01. Next base: position 30,345 of record CAYRCK010000003.1, on the reverse strand, counting down.
CAAATACAATCCAAAGCTTTTTCATGTCTTCATTTTAATCTCTACCGATATGCAGCGCAACCCATAACAATGAGTGCGCATTGCGCAGTCGGCGCATCAACTCTCTTCGGGGGCGGATCCTCTCCCGGGGAAACGTCCCGCATTCAGTGCCATTGCCAGATTCGTGCCTATTATGAAATACAGGAGCATAACGACCTCGTCGTCACCGAAATTGCATTCGAACAGACCGTTGACGACAAAACCCGTCAGCGCGCCGACAGAACCTGCGATCCAGGCTCGTTCGGGAGGAGGGAGATCTATGCGTAGATTGGACACGAGCAGCCTGAAGAAAGAATAGATGAGAAAGCAGAAAGCGAACAGGCCGACGATCCCCCCGGTGACGGCTGCCTGAAGGAATATGTTGTGTAGATGCCCGTAGACCCTGTCGGCCTCGGGAGATTTGTGCCGCCTGTAGATCTCTGCAAGATCGCCCTGGCCTACTCCTATGACCGGGTGCTCTTTGAAGATCCTCCAGCCCCCATCGAGCAGCTGAAGCCTTCGGATGTTCGTCCTGTGCTCGAGATCCCAAATGCTCTTGATCCTGTTCTGGTAAGGCGCGGGCAGGAGAAGATAGAACACGAAAAGCGCGGCCACGAAAGGAACCAACCACCTCCTCCTGAGGATAAGGATTATGATCAATGAGGAGGCGAGCATGCCGAGCCAAGAGCTCCTGGTGAAGGAGAAGAACAGTGCCGCGGCCGTCAGGAGCGAGGCCGATAGTACGGCTCCCCGGATCTTCAATGAGAGTCCCCGGCCGATACCCACAGAGAAGAAGAGCGAGCTGAGCAGGAACATCACGCCACCGAACGTCATCGGATTGGAGAAGGAGCCTGAGATCCTTCCGAGGGCATCCTCCCCCCTGCCCATGAAGAACAGTATTATCCCGTACAGCGCTGATGCTGCGCCGGATAACAGAAGAACCGAAAATATCTTCCTCCTTTGTTCCGCTATCCCGCCGGGGAAGGCGAACACGTAGATTATACTGAGAAGCAGTAGATGTTTCAGGCTCTCAAAACTTTGCAGGCGTCTCTGCGAAAATATCACTATGACGAGGGAGGCCGCTACGAATACGATTACCGGAATATCCAGCCGGGTGCTCCTTGGAAGGGGGATTCTTCCGGTGATCATCAGGAAGGCCCATAACAGTACCGCGAGCGTCAGAGAGGTCTGTGTTCCGGCTATCGAAAAGGTGGAGAAGAACACGAAAGAGCAGAGAAGAACCATGAACGCGCCGGCGGCCTTCGAGCTTCCGGCTTTCGAATCGGAATGAGCCTTCTCCATTCTGCCGCATTTCGTTAAGATCAAATATTGGAAAAATCCCGCCTGCGCCCGGAAAATCTCCGGGCTCCGGGATTATCGATCAAGCCGTCTCATCACCCGTCTGGACCATCTCCTCCACCAGCCCGCAGAAAATATGGCCCAGAACCATATGAACTTCCTGGATCCTGGCAAAATCGTCGTGAGGGACGACAATAGCGGTCGAGGCTATCTCCGCGAGGCGACCGCCCTTCTTTCCAACGAACGCGAGCGATTCTATCCCATGCTCGTTAGCGTATTCCACAGCCCGCAGGATATTCGGAGACTCACCGCTCGTAGACAGCGACAGCAGGACATCACCGGGTTGGGCCATACTCTCGAGCTGCTTCGAGAATATCTCCTCGTAGGAGAAATCGTTGGCCAGAGCGGTGACGACCGAGCTGTTGGTCGTTAAGGCAATCGCCTTATATCCACTTAACTTGCGGCGAAAACGGCCGACCAGCTCCCCGGCAATATGCTGGGCATCGGCCGCGCTGCCTCCGTTTCCGCATGTGAATACGACACGTCCCTCCGCAATCGCCCCTGCCGTGAGGCCGGCCATCCGGACCAGCGTCCCGGCCTCATCCTCATCGATCTTACCCAGAAGCCGCTCAAGGGCATGAAGCTCGGAAAAGACGCTATCGAGGTATTTCTTCCCTTTTCCCATGATTCGACTACCTCGATACTACGATCAAAGTTACTACCAACGTGCCCAGCCGGATCAAGCCATTGAAGAATTCGGCCGCCAGCCGGGCCTTTCCCTTCTTGACGATGATCGTGTCACCCCTCTTCGGGATGTATCCGCCGTCCGCTTTCATCACGTCTCCGTCCGGAGAGTATATCAAAACCCTGTTGACGCTTCCCTCGCTCGTTGGTCCACCCGCAAGGCCGACATACTTCGCTACCGTCCAGTTGCTCTGAAACGGAAACTCGCCCGGGACGTTGACCTCACCCCCGACCGTAACTTTCTGGTAAAGAGAGGGAACGTTCAGGACATCCCCGTCTTCGAGGGGAAAATCGATCTCGGGGCCGGGTGGCAGATAATTCTTGAGATTCACCCGTATAGGTTCTCCTCCCTCCCTCTCGATGAAGGCGTTCTCAAGATCCGCATATGTTGCGAACCTGCCGGTGCGCACGATCAGTTCAGACAGACCCTCATCCGGGGCTATGAAGAATCGCCCGGATTTAGTAACCGCACCGAAGACGAACACCCTGTTGCTTCCCTCGAAGGCGCCGAACACATTGACCTCGTCTAGATCCTGAATCTTCAAGCCGTACATGTCCCGGTGCACAACCATGTTAGAAATAATATCGTTGTTACGTACACGTCCGACCAGGACACTGTCGGTGACGGCCTCCGCCGAGAATCCTCCGGCGATCTCCAGCAGGTCCTCAACCGTCTCACCCTCTATTATCTCGTATTTACCGGGTTTCATGACCTGACCGTGTATAGTGGCGCTCCAACCGATCACGGGAACATGGATCCTGTCCCCGCTGCGCAGTACTGGATTGTATTCGAGTATGCCCTTGTGATGGAACTCGAGCAGATCGACCCTGACCAGCTCGCCATCCCTGTTGAGCCTGATCCGTCTCGTAGAAGCCGCCCCTATAGTACCGCCCGCGAATTCTATAGCATCTGAAACCCTATCCACGGCCGACACTTCGACGGCCCCCGGATTCGCCACCTCACCTGTGACGAAAACCTTGAACACCCTTGGAGCCTGCAGGAAGCAGAACACTTCTATATCGTGGTAATAATCACCGAGTTTCCGGATCAGCCTCCCGCGGAACTCGTTCAGCGTGAGCCCGTCGGCCTCAACGGCTCCAACACCCGGTATGAATATATTCCCCTCCGGTAGAACAAGAGGGGAGAAGGATCTAGGTTCCGGTCCCACAATATTTATAAGAAGCTGGTCGTAAGGTCCTAGAATGTAAAGGTCCGGATCAATAGCCTTTTCCAGCCTGGGAGGTTCATACCGTCTCTCCTTGACGGCGATGCTCTCCTCATCTGCTGTATCGGCACTCCGTGCATGCGCCCGGCCTTCGAAGACCGGCGGCACGGCGGCTATCATCACGAGGATGAGCGAGGCACAGAAGGCTGTGGCCCGGAATCCGTTCAGGCCGAGTGTCATTCTCGAATAAATGGAACGGAACATAAAGTCACCTCTTCGATCATCCGGATTGTGATTCTAGTTATCGACGGCTTCAATTCGTGACAAGCCGCTTCACGATACCGGGCAACACGTTGAAAACATCGTTCTCGCAACCGGTTTCCTTCGTGCCCAGCTGGGCCAGGTGTTTCTTCCCGCCCCCGCTTCCCCCGGTAATTTCACTCAGTTCACGAACGAACATATCCGCACCCAATCCGCTGCTCTCTATCAGATTATCGGTCACGGTGATTACAAACTGGCACTTGCCCTTGACTTCAGTAGAGAGTACCGCCACCCCCCTGTCCACCTTGTTGCGGAATATATCGGCTTGGTTTCTAAGCGCGGAGATATTCTTGACCGTCATCCTGCCCGATGCAACCAGTATCCCTTCCACGTCTACCGCCGACTCGATGATCCGGTCTAGCTCGCTTCCTATCCCACCCCGCTCGATCCTTTTGATCTCCTTTTTCATCCGGTCCATCTCGTCTAACACGGACCTGACCTTCGGCACCACGTCGGGCGCCGATACCTTGAGAAGCTTCTCCAGATCGCTGCTGCGCGCTCTCAGTGTATTGATGAACTCTAGGGCGCCGATCCCGGTCAGCGCCTCTATCCTCCTGACCCCCGCCGCCACACTGCTCTCCGATACTATCAGAAATATACCCAGGTGGCCCGTATTGCCCGCATGAGTGCCCCCGCAGAGCTCGGAGGATATCCCCCCGACTCGGACAACCCTGACCCTCTTATCGTATTTTTCACCAAAGAGGGCTATCGTACCTTTCTCGATGGCCTCTTTGTAATCCATCAGCTCGGTCGTAACCGGTATCGAATCCCTGATCCAACCGTTCACGGTATCCTCGATCTGACGCCTCGCCGAGGCGGAGACCGCCTGAAAATGATTGAAATCGAAACGAAGCCTTTCCCCGTTCACTAGCGATCCCGCCTGGGTAACATGGCTGCCGATAACACTCCGCAGGGCTGCATGCAGCAGGTGGGTCGCTGTATGGTTGGCCGCAATGGCCGCCCTCAAGGCGGCATCGATGCCTACAGTGGCGAGTTTCTCGCCGTCGAGAACACCTTCGATATCGAGATCATGCTCCTCGGGTTCGCAAAGATGTACTATTTCACCGCCTCTCTTGAAAACATCATGAACGGTGAATCTGTGCCCACCCGCCTCTACCCAGCCGCCATCTGCCACCTGCCCGCCGGCCGTGGCGTAGAACGGCGTCTCGTTGAAGATGAACTCAACGGCCTTCCCTTCCGGTGATACCCAGGGGATATCCTCGAGGCACGATTTTTCCACGATCCTGAAGCTTCGTATCTCCGGTTTACACCTTGAGCTCTCGTACCCCCTGAACTGCGACGATTCGCCGGTCGAGACATTCACCATTTCGATCGATTCGGTCCCCGTCTCCGTGAACGAGCTGCCCTCCTTGGCCTTTCTCCTCTGCTCTTCCATAGCGCTCTCGAAACCGTCTTCGTCTATACCGAGTCCCTCCTCGGCCGCCAGCGCCCTTGTGAGCTCCGGGGGAAAACCGAATGTGTCGTAGAGTAAAAACACCTTCTTTCCCTCTATCCTGCCGGATCCATTCTTCTTCACCTCATCGACCATGGAGAGGAACCTGCCCTTTCCCTCCTCGATCGTCCTGAAGAAGTTATCCTCTTCGGAACGAATGATCATCGCCGTATCGCTTCTCCTACCCTTCAACTCCGGGTAATCGACTTCCATTATGTCGACGATAACATCCACCAGCTCATGCAAAAACGGCTTATCGACGCCGATCGAGTAAAATCTAGTAAGGGCCCTTCTCAGAAGCCTCCTGATCAGGTAGCCCCTTCCCTCGTTGGATGGGTATATGCCTTCGGAGATTGCGAATGTCAGAGCCCTGGCATGATCGGCGATCATGTTGATGCTCATCCTGTTCTCTTCTCCCCGCCCGCCCCCCCCGGGGATCATGTCGACGAGTCTTTCTATAATGGGATTGAACAGATCCGTATGATAGTTGTCGGGGGCTTCCTGCAGTATAGTCGCCAGCCTCTCGAGTCCGAGGCCGGTGTCGATCCCGGGCTTCTCCAGCTCCCGATAGCTGCCGTCCTTCTCCATAAAGAATTGAGGAAAGACGAGGTTCCAGAACTCGATAAACCGGTCACAGTCACATCCCGGTGCACAGTCCTTTTCACCGCACCCGGAATCCGGACCGTTGTCGTAATATATCTCCGAGCAGGGCCCGCAGATGCCCGTCTCCCCCACGGGCCCCCAGAAGTTATCCTTCCTTCCCAGTCTGTAAATCCTCTCCTTTGAGAGTCCTATCTCGCCGTTCCAAATCCCGAACGCCTCATCGTCCTCTTCGAAGATGCTGACGAGCAATCTATCCTCGGGAAGGCTCAGAAGGTCCACCGAAAACTCCCAGGCCCATCGTATGGCCTCCATCTTGAAATAATCGCCGAAGCTGAAATTGCCCAGCATCTCGAAGAACGTATGGTGACGGCGTGTCCTGCCAACATTATCCAGGTCCCCCGCCCTCAGACACTTCTGCACCGTCGTCGCTCGCTTGTACGGAAGATTGTCGGTTTGCTGGTAAAGATCCTTGAACTGGACCATCCCGGCCGATGTGAAGAGAAGCGAAGGATCCCCCTGCGGAACCAACGAGGAACCCGGGACTTCCGTATGCCCCCTTTCGACAAAAAAGTCTAGATACGCCCGCCTTATCTCGTGCGCCGTACGTATCTTACCGCCCATTATCCTCTCCGTTCAATTCTCCCCTTAGTATACCAACACTGATATCATCAACAATATGCCTGTGGAATCCCCGCCGGGCCAGAAAATTCCCGATCCTGCGCGCAGCACGCTCCGAGTCCATCCCTGGGTCCAACCTCCGGCGCGCCAGCCCGGCCGCCAATTCCCTCTCACAACCCGGAGGGAACGCGCCTTCAATCACCCTTTCAATTACATCCGCTCCAACTCCGATCTTCTCGAGTTTCTTCCTAAGCATTATGGGACCTGACGGCTTGTGCTTCATTGCATATCCCACGAAATTAGAAGCGAGCCGTTCGTCGTTCACGTATCCCTGCCTCTTCAATGTGCCGATGATCCCATCTATCACATCCCTTCCCCCAACACCGTTTTCTGCGAGCGCCTCGCGGAGCTCCCTCTCGGAACGGTCCCTTCTCGAAAGCAGACCGTATGCAAAGGCCAATCCCGCCGCGCGCGCAATCGGCCCCTCAAGCTCTTCCAGGCTTTTACCATCGAGCTCCGCTCCTTCTTCGAGGAGCGCACCCGCCCCGGAGTTTCTATGTAACAGGAACTCCCGCTCCTTGGATGTCCTTATCCTACATAGGCCGCCTCTAAGCCTACGGATACTCACCACCCTTTCTGCATCATTACTCGGATCCGTCACCTTCGGACCCCGCGGGTTTCGGAGATATCTCCACATCGTAATGCTTGCGGACGGCGTTCTCGATCTCCTTCTTGATGTCCGCATTCTCCTTCAGAAACATGCGGGAGTTCTCCTTCCCCTGCCCCAACCTTATCTCACCGAAGGAATACCAGCTTCCGGTCTTTTCGACTATATCCGAGGCGATACCCAGCTCGATCAGATCGCCTTCGAGACTGATACCCTCTCCGTACAGGATCTCGAACTCCGCCTGCCTGAATGGAGGGGCGACCTTGTTCTTTACAACCTTTACCCTCGTCAGGTTTCCGACAATACGATCCCTGTCCTTGACCTGCCCGATACGCCTGATGTCCATCCTTACCGTGCTGTAGAATTTCAACGCGTTCCCACCCGTTGTCGTCTCGGGATTACCGAACAGCACTCCGATCTTCATGCGTATCTGATTCGTGAAGATCATGCAGGTCTTGGACTTTGCCACTGCGCCCGCTATCTTGCGAAGTGCCTGGGACATCAACCTCGCCTGAAGCCCGACGTGAGTATCACCCATCTGCCCCTCTATCTCCGCAGCGGGAACAAGGGCCGCGACGGAGTCGATCACCACTATGTCAATTGCTCCGCTCCTGATCAGGACCTCTGCTATCTCCAAGGCCTGCTCACCGGTATCCGGCTGCGATATGAGTATATTATCAACATCTACCCCGATCTTCCTGGCATAACCCACATCGAGAGCATGCTCGGCGTCTATGAAAGCCGCTACACCACCTAGACGCTGGGCCTGTGAGATAATCGAGCAGGTCAGTGTCGTTTTCCCTGATCCCTCCGGACCGAATATCTCGACGACCCTGCCTCTGGGCACGCCGCCTATGCCTAGAGCGATATCCAGAGCGAGGCTTCCGGTCGATATGCTCTCGATCGGTACTGTAGCCCCTTCAGCACCCAATCTCATTATGGAACCCTTGCCGAACTGCTTCTCTATCTGATCTACGGCCAGATCGATAGCCTGTTCCTTGTTTTCCCTGTTTCCCCTCTTATCCTTCGATTTCTTCATTTCCATCCTCCCACTTCACCCCCATCTGGCTTATAGTCTAACAACGAGCATCCAGCCACCGCTGATCCTCCAGGTCACCTCCTCAACGCTTCCCCCGGCGGCAGTGCCTGTGCCTCCCTCACCGGATTCTATCTCCCGGCGGACTCCATCCGTTGAGAATGAAGACAATTAAGGTATACTTATACCATTCACTCACTATGAATTCAACGAAATTCAATCGCCGGAACGGAAGGTGACCGTGGCCACACTACTGTAGGTAGCGCCCGACGGGCTCAACCGGCTTCTCACCAGCTCCAAACGGTCGGCCTCCTGAGAGGCCTCGGCCGGCAGAGGTGCGATAGCCTCGAGATCGGTTACGATACTCCTGGGCAGCGCCCTCTTTATCCTGGCAAGGGTCAGATGTGCCCTGAACGGTTTACGTTCCCTTACGAATCCCAGCTTCTCCAGCTCGTCCTCCAGATTCACGGCAAGAGACCGCATCCGTTCCACACCCTCCTTTATGCCGAAGAACAACACCCTGGGTCTCGATAGCGACGGAAATCCCCCGAAAGGACCGAAGGCGATTCTGAACGGCTCGATACCGGCCACCGCCAGTCCTGCGGCCTTGCACAGCCCCGGTATACGATCCTCGTCCACCTCGCCGAGGAATTTCATAGTGAGATGGTAGTTTCCGGGATCGATCCACCGCCAGGGTGGATCTTCAACGGGAAAGTGATGGATCCTCCCTCTTACAATCTCCCTGACCGGCCCCGAAACCGGAATCGCAAAGAAAAGCCTCATGCTCAACTCCGATCGTAATCGCCGCTAACAAGCAAAGCGTCGAGCCTCTCACGTACACCCAACAGCTCGAGCCTGACCAAGTCCAGTGCAATTAGGGATGCCCTCATCCTGATCCAATCCCTGATCCCGGGCAAGACGATCCTTTTGCAGTAATTGCAGCTTGGAGCTGCGAGACCGATAAAGCACAGACCCACAGGCTTTCCACGGGTTGCTCCCCCAGGCCCGGCGATACCCGTGGTGGAAACCGAATAATCCGATCCCGAACGCGACTTCATGCCGACGGCCATCTCGATGCAAACAGGCTCACTAACCGCTCCGAACTTCTCTATACTTTGCGCACTCACTCCGAGGCGCCGGACTTTAGCCTCATTGCTGTAAGTGACCGCGCCATCCATAAATACATCGCTCGCGCCGGGCACCGAGACCAGAGTCGAAGACAGGAATCCTCCCGTGACGGATTCGGCTACGGAGATCGTATCCCCCTCTTTCCTCAAAAGCCCGACCACCGCTTCGGTGAGCGTAGTATCGCCCGTTGTGTAGATATAACTTCCGAGTCCCGCTCGAATCGCCTCGAGATGATCGTTCAATGGACTTCCATGGGGCAGGTGGATATCGACACCTTCCGGGCCCGATATTATCGAGCAGCACCCCGGTGCTATTTCGCCCGCTATGTCCGATAGAATACCTTCTATATCGGTCTCCGCAAGCCCGAAGGTACGAAGCTTGGATCCTTTCTCACCTCCCCGCACCGACAGCGCCGGGAATACGATCCGGTCGAAAATATCCTTCATCTCGTCCGGTACACCCGGAAGAAGATACAATTCGAATCCCTCACCTATCACCTTCAGGCCTACGGCTGCACCGACTTCATTTGGAAGCACTTCGCACCCGGCCGGAACCCTTCCCTGGTCGGCATAGGACTCCGGCATCAGGGCCCCTATTCCGTCAAACCGCGACTTGACCATGTCTACTATATCCTCCCTGAACTGCACTTCCACACCCAGAGCTTCGATCGCGGCATCCTTTGTGACATCGTCCGATGTGGGACCGAGCCCCCCGGTCACTATGATCTTACCCCCACGTGAGAACGCGTCCCTGAACTCATCGGCCAGATAAGCTGGATCATCCGGCAGAAACGATACCCTTTCAGGCACGATACCCACAGAGGCAAGAGCCCCGCAGATGTACCTCGTGTTACCGTCGGCAACCTCCCCCCTGAGTATCTCATCCCCGACGGCGATTATCTCTACTCTGATATCCATGGCAAAGCGGATCGCCGGACGTGCGCAGGCGCCTTCAAGAACAATGTCGAACAACGCCGTGCTCGAGTACCGGGCTCAATTCAGATGGAATACGTTGACCAAGATGAATAATACGCCATATGCATAAATACCTGCCAGAACATCGTCCAACACGACGCCCAGCCCGCCCCGGATCTTCTGCGATTTACCGACGGGAAAGGGCTTGGCGATATCGAATATCCTGAAAAGCATGAAACCCATAACGCCCTTCAAGATAGATGGCTCAATGGCGAGCATGGTCACCTGCATACCCACAAACTCATCTATTACGATCTGCGATGCATCCTTCCCGTATATCTTCTCCATTTCATGAGATAGATATAGAGCTAGCGGCAGCATGACGGCAACCGAGATCGGACTCGATAAGAATCCGCCGCCGGGAATGAACAGATAGGCCGCAAGCCAGACCATGCACAGGAATGTTGCGGGAGCAAAGGGAAAAAATCCCGTATAGAATACGGAACCCAGCAGCGTTACAAGATGTTTCCTCAAAGAATTCAATCCTTTCCTGTTCGAAGGAGGATAACCTCGGAGGGAATGCAGGGCAAGGGAAATCCGCATAACTAGTCATAAAGACCTGCGGTCCGGGACTAGCTGCTTTTCCCGCCGCGATGCTGCTCCCGGCGGCAAGAGGTCATGGACCGACAGGAATATCCTGCTTGGATGTACTCTGTGTTATGAAAGGTTATGCAGTGCTCTCTTCGCGACGGCCTTCAGGGTGTCGAAGACCCCGACGCCCTTCGTCGCAACCGACTCGAATGACGGAAGACTGTTGGGATTGAGTTCCTGCTCCAGCTCATCTACCGAGATGATCTCCGGCAGGTCCCTCTTGTTGTACTGTATCGCATATGGCAGATCCTCGAGCTTGAGGTTGTACTCGGCGAGGTTTTCATGAAGATTGTAAAGGCTCTCAATATTCGCATCGTACCTGCTCTGCTGCGAATCGGCCACGAAGACGACTCCGTCGACACCCCTCAGAATCAACTTCCGGCTGGCGTCGTAGTACACCTGCCCCGGCACCGTATATAGATGGAACCGCGTTTTGAATCCCTTGACCTTGCCGAGCTCGAGAGGCAGGAAATCGAAAAACAGTGTGCGGTCCATCTCCGTTGCCAGCGTAATGAGCTTGCCCTTGGTCTCGGGCGAAACCTTGTTGTAGATATACTGGATATTTGTGGTTTTTCCGCACAGACCGGGACCGTAATAGACAATCTTAACGTTGATTTCCCTTGATGAGTAGTTGATTAACGACACCTCTGCCTCCCCCTAATCTGAGAAAAGACTGTCTATTTCGAATTCGGCCTCCGAGGCGAATTCTTCATCGAATTCCGTCAACTCCTCGTTTTCATACTCGAGCTTGTCGTACAGCCTCCGGATAACCGTAGCGAGGTTATCCACGGCCTTTTTCGCTCTTAGACGAACGAGCCCAAGAGTTGTTTTCTTGTCGAACAGGATAACCAGTATGATATCCTTCTCGACGCGGGCAAGGTACATACTCTCGTTGTTCCCCTGGTGATATAGGGTAGAGAAATCCTTCTCCCCTATCAGGGTGGCGAGTTGCGCGTTCGCCTCGAAGTCGGCTGCGCATAGAGAGGCGAAACTGTGCAGATCGAATTCCGGCTGTGCGCCCACACTCGAGATCAACTGCCCTGTTTTATCCAGGAGCAGTATGCTTGTCGAATTAGAGTTGCTCAGCAGCTCTTCGAGGGTTGTGTTGATAGCCCAATAATCTTTTTCGTATAGTTTCCAGTTGGTTCTGACCATCACTACGCTCTCTTTCGATAGGATGCCGCGCCGAACGATCAGATCGTCTCGCGGCCTTCCAAAGCCTTTGTTATGGTCCCGGTATCAACAAACTCGAGCGAGCTTCCGAAGGGAAGCCCCCTGGCTGGCCTTGTTATCTTCACGTCATATTTCTTCAACATTTTCGCTATATAGAGCATCGTCGTATCGCCTTCAACACTCGGATTTGTCGCTACTATGACTTCCTCTATCTCCCCGTCCGAGATCCTCTCCTCCAGCTGTTCCAGCTTCAGATCACCGGGTCCAACTCCGTCGAGAGGTGATAGTATCCCGTGTAGTACATGGTAGCGGCCCCTATACTTGCCTGATACCTCAAGAATGTAAAGGTCGGACGGCCGTTCAACGACGCATAGGATACTCCCGTTCCTCGTTGGATCGGCGCAGATTCTGCAGATTTCGCCTTCTGCAAGGTTTCCACATCTTTTGCAATATCCAATTTTTTCTTTAACTTGTAGAAGTGTCTCGGCAAAATCCCTGATCTCCTCCTCCTCCATATCCAGTATGGAGAATGCCAGCCTGCGGGCTGATTTTTCGCCAATCCCGGGCAACTTCTTCAGGTGATCGATAAGCACCTGTAGAAGAGGTATTCCGTGATTCATAGAACTCTCCTTAAGGGTTATAGCAAGAATCTTGCCTTATGTAAGATTAACACCGTGAAAGACGGGTGGCTGAACGGGGGAAAGTTCCCCAATCAGGTATCAAAACAGGCCGGGTATGGGCAGACCGCCGGTGATTGTGCTCATCTCGGCCTTGACCATCTCTGTGACCTTCGCCTGCGCCTCATTCACCGCGGCCAATACGAGGTCCTCGAGCATCTCCGTGTCCTGGGGATCGACCACCTCCGGATCGATTTTGATCGATACGACTTCATTTTTACCATTCATGACCACCTTGACCATCCCCCCTCCGGATGAAACCTCGATTGTCCGGTCCGCCAACATGGCCTGCATTTCCATCATCTTGGCCTGTACCTGCTGCGCCTGCTTGAAGAGCTTCCCCAAGTCTTTCATCCGTATATCCTCCTGTGAAATTACCGGCCCGTGTAGAGCTCTCCGTCGAACTCCTCGATCAGCCGTTTGGCTATGGGTGATCCCTCTGCCAATTTATCTATCTCCGGCGGCAGCTTCCTCTCCCCTCTCGATTCCGCTTTTTGAGGAGAGGATCTTGGAAATTTTTGTTCGGCTATCTCGATAACAAGCTTCCTCCCGAAGAATCTCTCCATTCTCGATTCTATATAGCTCTTGTTCTTTTCTTCACTAATCATTTCGCTGGCAAAACGGTTCTGCGGGCTGAACGATAGGATCACCCTGTCATCCTCGATTCCCCGGACCTCGGCCGACATCAACCATATTCCGAGGGTGAGCTTGGCCTCCCTGACCTGGGCAAGAAACCTCTCCCATTGATCTCCGCCGCCGATCCTCGACAGGGGATCTCCACTCTTGGTCATTCCTCTCGCGCTGTCCCCGCCCGAACCACAGCCCTCCTCATCATCGACAGAACCGATGTCCCCGACCTCGTCGGATCGCGGATCCATCGTTACGCCATCTGCACCGTACGACTCTTCCCGGCCCCGGGGGCTGGCCCCGCCCGGTTTCGCAACTCTACCCGCTCCACCACTCTCAGTGCCGCCGACGGGGCCGCGTGATGCATCTCCGGTCTCACCGGCGCCCCGACCACCACCGCCGATGTGGTCGATCCTCTTGATCAGCTCCGACAGCTCCACTACCGAATCCCAAGAGGCGGCTTCCGCCATCGCCGCTTCGAGTTGGTAACGGGGCTGGGTCGTCCCCTTGAAATCTCGAAACGACTTTACAGCCGAGCGAAAAAGAAAAAGGAGATCCTCGGTGTTAAAGAACTTAACGGTTTCGCCAAGTCTGTCCATCTCTTCGCCCGTCAAATCCAGCCATCCGGAAGAACCCTCACCCTTGATGCTCAATACGATGAGATTCCTCAGGCCCTCGATGAACGCAAGATAAAACTCTTCGAGATCGAGACCCGAGGAGACCACGTCGTCGACGATTCCGAGCACCTTCTCCCTGTCCCTTTCTCCTATCGAATGAAGTAGTTTTTCAACAATCTGCGAATCCACGAGACCAAGGACATTTCTGACCAGCTCTAGGTCTATCTTCTCGTCCGATGCGGAGATACACTGATCCAGCAGGCTTATTGCGTCACGCATGCTCCCGTCTGCATGCCTGCAGATGAGCACAAGAGCCTCTGCGTCGAATCCGACCTTCTCCGATGTGCATATCTCCCGAAGCCGACCTTCGAGCTCCTTGAGCTCCATCCTCTTGAAGTTGAAACGCTGGCACCTCGATAGTATCGTGGCCGGGACCTTGTGTGGTTCGGTCGTGGCAAAAACGAGATACACGTGAGGCGGCGGTTCCTCTAGTGTCTTGAGCAGGGCGTTGAAGGCCTGCGTGGTCAGCATATGCACCTCGTCGATTATATATATCTTGGAATTCCCCTGAGTGGGTGAATATCCTATCTTCTCCCTGAGGTCCCTTATCTCGTCTATCCCCCGGTTGGAAGCGCCGTCTATCTCTATCAGGTCGAAATGCCTTCCCTCGCTAACGGCGACGCATGAAGGGCACTCGTTGCACGGTTCGGCATCCTTCCTGTTCTGGCAGTTGATCACCTTGGCGAGAAGCCTCGCGGCTGTTGTCTTTCCACAACCCCTGGGACCAGCGAACAGGTAGGCATGAGCAAGCCTCCCCTTTTCCACGGCCTTCATGAGGGTGTGGGTGACATGATCCTGCCCTACGACCTCCGAAAAGGTCCTGGGCCTCCATTTCCTTGCAAGCACCAGATAAGACATACTATGCCTTCGCCGTTATGAAACTGGAGATCGTACACCCGGTCTTGACAGCTGTCCCCGGCTCTTGCAGCGGGGTTAGCTCCTGCCAGGTTAATCCGCGGCACATAAGAATGTCTGCGTACCGCTGCTACCTTCCGGTCCTGACGGGGTTGGCAGGTTCTTATTGCGCGGGACCTGACCATCAACGCCACTTCCCGCGGCAGAATTCTCGAAAACAGATCTCCCTCAACCGGGAATTCAGCCCCGCTATAGCGGATTGCGGGTACAGGGCACCGCTACCTCCCCACCTAGTACGACCTCCGCAATTATACGATTGGTGGAGATGAGCGGATTCGAACCGCCGACCCCCTCGTTGCGAACGAGGTGCTCTCCCAGCTGAGCTACATCCCCACCTTCCATAGACTTCCCGCTCCCGGTCATTATGGAACAATCGATGATCTGGCGGAGAGAGAGGGATTCGAACCCTCGGAGCAGTAACCTGCTCAACGGTTTTCGAGACCGCCCCATTCAACCAGCTCTGGCATCTCTCCCTGTCACTTATACGATCTTCATCGAGACATACAGCTCGGTGCGCCTCGAACGTCGATCTCAGATTCCTACCGGCGGCTCATCAACGGGCCGCTGTGAACACATGGCGGAGAGAGAGGGATTCGAACCCTCGGAGGGTTGCCCCTCACACGATTTCCAATCGTGCCGATTCAGCCAGCTCTCGCATCTCTCCGCTTATTTCCCTTCCCTCTTATTGCTGAGAAAAAGTGATTGATGAGCTCGAGGCTTTCCTTTTCCCTCACACAACCCTTGACCTCAAGATGGTGATTGAATAGCCCGGCTTCATGGAATCTGCCGACCGAGCCGCAGGCACCGCTCCTCGGCTGCTTCGCGCCGTAAACCACCCTGGATACGCGCGAATGATAAAACGCTCCGAGGCACATGTGACACGGCTCAACGGTTACGTAGACCTCGCATCCATCGAGCCTCCAATCTCCGAGAGCCCTCGAAGCCTCTTCTAGCGCCAGAATCTCGGCATGCGCGGTCGCGAGCGATCTGGCCTCTACCTCATTACGGCCGCGCCCTATCACGGCGCCGTTTCGCACAACCACGGCCCCGATAGGGACCTCTCCGTTTTCGAGCGCCCTCGAAGCTTCAGCCAGGGCCTCCCCCATCCACAACTCATCATCCACTCTTATATAGAACCCTTTCCAGGTAATGCATCTACCAAAACCCTTATGACAAGATCGGCCACGTCGTCGAAAGGCGGAGCCGCATACATATCGCTGCCCGTCTCGGTCTTGCCTCTTATCCTGCGATCATGGCCGCCGTAAGCAGCAGTAACCCTCTCGCCTTCGGTTCTCACCGCCTCCTTGAAATTCTCGTCCACAGCCTCCCAGACGACTTTGCCCGTAGCGGGCTCCACCAGGAACATCTCGGCGCCGACCTGCGTGCATGACGCGGTACCCACTTCCCTGTAATCGGCCTCGTCCTTGTTCCATAGATAGACATGAAAGATAAGCATCAGATCAATGTTGCGCACGGACTTTATAGCTCGTAGGAATTCGATGCTCTCCCTGCTGCCCCCTTTGTCTGTCGTCCATAACCTTTTGAAATTTGCGTACTTATCTAGAATTCCCGCCTGACTCATGGCAATGCGGAACTGCTCCGGGGAGAGAAAATTGTATTCGGTCCTCTCTCTAAGCGCATCACGGAGTATCCTGTTCGAGGTCCGTTCGCATTCCCGTATCATCTCCTGCTCGCCCGTGATCGAAGTGAAAACCGGTACAGTCATGATGCTGTTCACCAGGCCCGGCTCGAAATCGGGATCCATCTTCACCACCGAGGGGTGCTTGGCCTTGCACCCGCATATTGCCACAAGCGCACAAATCAGCGGCAGAACAAGATATCTCTTCATTTCTCACTCCCTATCCGCTGCCGAAACAGCAATTTAATGTCATGAACAAGATAACATAACAACCTCTTGGAGTCACTGTCAATATTGAAAAGAAAAGGGAGAGCAACGACAGGTGTTCAAGTGCAACTGCTAATTTAACATAGCATTACATTGCCGTCATCTTGGATTCGACATGAATGGCGACCGGATCGCCATGCGACGCAGGACCGGTGGAGGGATTCCCCGTTCTCTGCCATTTCATACTCGTGCGGAGGGGACCGAACTGCATAGAAAAGCTCCCCGGAATGATCTTCGAAGATCCAATCCGGGGAGCTGTGAACTTCCGGGTACCCCTATGTATCGCCCTCTCTACCAGAAATTCATAGATATATCGCTGGAAGGATCTATCTCGTTCCACGCGATCTTCTCCACCTGGCCGGTCGTTGGGAATGCAGGAGGAGGGTTGTCCAGCAGGCGAGGATCGTAATGATAGTCCTTCTCGTACCCGGTACTTATCAACCCGGAATAGCTGCTGAATGTACCTACCGCGCCCCTCTGTTTCTGAATTATGCCGCCGTAAACGATGAGCTTACCGCGCGGGGATCCGCTGGCATAATCCTCAACCGTCCACGATGTGTTGAGCGCCATGATTGCGGCCATGATCGTCTCATCGGCGCTGTCCAGGTTGGCCGGAGAATCCCATACGACGACATTGCCCTCCGACACAAGACCCAGCAGGTCGGTCGATGTCGGATCCGTTCTGGGATCGGTATCGTAGACGACATTGTCCATGATCCTTATATCCCCGTTGCACCCTATCGTGACCTGGCCCTTAACCGTCCCCTCGACCTCGGCCCTGCCGTTCACGTATATGGTGCCGTTTGACGGGTAGCTCATGTCCGAAGTGCTTCCACCGATCGTCACCCGCAGGAATGGATTCCCTCCACCATCGATGCGGAACTCCACTTCCACGGGATTTCCGTTCAGCACAAGTCCCCCGGGCTCGTTGGCCTTGTTGAGAAGCATCTGGGTATCGTTGGGCAGGTCGATGACGGATGCGTCCAGAGTCACTCCCTTGCGGAAATCCGGATCGTCCTGGGGAGGCCCGCCGTTGTAGTAATCGATGGACGACGCCGCACTGGACACCTCATCGTAAAACGTGGGGCTCCCGTATATGTGCAACTGGTCGTTCGTGTGCACAGGTCCGTAGAGCTCATCATCGGTGACCCACCAGATGGTAGAGCCGCTCGGGAACTTCTCGAGGTCGGAGAAGTAGGCGTAGCGGGAGAAGTTCTGCTGTCCCACCTGCACCTGCAGCACCTTCGACATACCAGAGCCGTTGAGCGTGGCCCTGACCGTTATCGCGACAAAGCGTGACGTGTTGCCCGTGTTCGAATCGAGCGGATCGAGATAGCTGGTCACGGTCCCCTTGCCGTAGAGCTCCTGGTCGTTCAGCAGAATGGCGGGCTGGTCCTTGTTTGCGCCCGAGCCCAGAAACGGGACTGAAAGCTGGGCAAGATACTGTATGCTCTTCTCAACACCGGCCTCAGCCAGGTAGAAGGCATCCTTGTCGAGTTTCTCGTTCGAGGCCAGCCTCGTCTCGTTCACCGATATGGAGCTCACTCCCATAACGATCCCGGTGAGAGCCAGCATTATCAGTATTACGATGACCAGTGCCGCTCCCCGTTCGTTGCTTTTGCTGTTTCTCTGTTCAATCATTTCCGATCACCTTCTCCGGCTGTATTTAGGGTAATGCAGCATTCTCTCTGACGACGACATCGTCGATATTCCACCCCGTGTATGCGTGGCTGCCGTCCGATTTCAACCTGAACATTATCGCGACATCGCTCTCCCCGTCGGCCCAGTCGGATATGTCGATCTCGACGAACACCCACTCTGAATCGGTTATCTCGGAGGCGTTCTCCCAGATCTTCGTCCACGGGCCGGAATGGCCCGAGGTGCTAATAAGGATCGACGCCTGATCGTAGGCGGGGGCCTCGACGTTCAGCCACCTGTAAAACTGTAGCGCCAGATTGCTGTATCCGTAGCAGTCGAGCTGGCCTTCCGGTGTTATGAGGTAGTTATCCACGTTATTCTGGTAGATGCCGTTCCAGCCGCTCAAACCGATATCGTTGCCGTAGCAGGACGATCCGGAATGGGCCGAGGTCGGATCGGGGCCGCCGTAGTAACTTGCTTTCCCCAATGGAGTGCCCAGCTGCCAGTCGTCCTGTGTTCTGTCGTAGCTGTGATACCAGCCTTTATCGCTTTCGAAATCGTCCTCGAACACGATGTAGGACGAGGGTTCCTGGCATATCGAGTAGACGGGTCCCACGATGTTAGAGTTCACAGATTCCTTGACCCCGTCGTACGCCCTGATCACGTAGTAATACCCCATTCCGTCCACAGGGGGATCGAGGCTGAAGATATCCTCGTCGTAGTAGGTGTACGCGGGAGATCCGACCGCCGTCACCTCGCCCACCAGGTCGTCGAACCCCTCCGTATCCGAGGTTTCACGGTAGATCTTGTAGATAATAACGTTGCTAGTGCAGTGCCCGTCATCCGCGGACCTGTCGAAGGTTACCGTTATACTGCCGCCCGCATCGGCCGGAGTGTCGTATGCGCTCGTGATCCGTGGCGCGCCGGGCTCTCCGTCGGACATCGTGTTGCTCTCGTTGGACGGCGAAGATTCCCTTGTGTTTACATCATCGTAAGCCGTGGCGCAGTAATCGTAGAACTCGCCTATAACGGGAGGCGACGACGGATTTTCCGCCGGGCCGTCGACCCACAGATAGGTCTCGGAGCCGCTTGCCTCGGTTTCCCCTACGAGCTGCATGCTCGAGAAATCCTGCTTTCTGTAAATCAGGTAATGCGTCACAGAACCCGCGGCGGGTATGTCCTGTGGAGAATGCTCCCACGTGACATTGATCGCACCCGTGTCATCACAGAGGATATCCTCCGCTACCAGGTTCTGCGGTGGATCGAGCTCGGTGTTTCTGATCGGAATGCCGCTCTTGTAGTTCGAGGGTACCTCGTCTGTCCCGCTATGAGTGTAAACACAGTAACTGTATTCATTTCCCCTTGTAAGATCTCCATCGATGTGGCTGTAGTTCGGCTGTGCGGTCGCCGTTATAAAGACAACCGATTCGTAATCGGAGTCCTCTATCCCCTTTCTTCTCACCTCGTACTGAACTACCTCGCTCGGCACGCAGTTCTCCGAAGGGGACATTTCCCAGGTTACGACCAGAGCATCGCCCTCGTCATCGGGGAAATCCGCCACGCTGACGAGCTGGCAGGCCGAGATGGTCCCCGAATAGTAAACGGCGCCGTACTCGTTCGAGTTGACCGAAGGTATCGTGTCGGCACTGCTGCCCAGGGCCCGGGCGATATAGTAATAGTAGCCGCCCGTCTCCGGCGGGGATCCTGCGATGTTATCGGTGCTGTTGTCGTAGAACGTATAGGATGTACTACCGCTGGCCTGCAGGTATCCCACGATCATCTTCGACAGGATCCCACCGCCGGCATTCGGTCCCCTGTAGATCTGGTATCCTGATACCTGACCGTTCACGGACTGGTCGTCTGGTGAGGCCGATATCAGCACGCATATCTCCGCCTGAGAATCACAAGGCGTATCGTAGGCCTTGACGATATGCGGAGGGGCAGGTCCGTTCGGCAGCGCCTGCACCGGACCCGCCATATTCGAAGGATTGGACTCCTGCGGACGGCAATCCCAGGCCGACACCACGTAGTAGTAGGGCACTCCGAGCTCGGGCCCCCCGATAAGCGAGTGGATATCGTCATTGTGAGTATAGGAGCTCGTTCCTTTTGGGGGAAGAGAGCCAATACACTCCCACTCGCTGCTTCCATCCGGACGCCTGTAAATCGTGTAGCTCGTCACATCCTCCTCGCCGTACTGCTCGTCGTTCGATGCATTGAAAGTCAGAGTGATGCTTTCGCCGCTGTCATCGGGCGTATCGACCGCGCTCAGGCTTGTCGGCGAGGCCGGCGGGTCACCGCAGGCATGGAGATTGGCGCTTCCGGTACCGATATTTCTCGGTCTCACCTTGCTTGTCATGATCATGGATCTGTAGTTGCGGGGATTATTCGGGATGCTGTGAGGACCCGCATAACCCGCCTCCATGAGCGCCGATTCGGCCTCGATCGTAACCTCGACCTCGATGATCTTATCAAGCTGATTCTGAGGTACGCGTGACAAGGCAGCCATCTCGGCCTGACTGAGCCCTCCGTCACCATTGCCGTCTCCCCAGAGAACCACGTTCCCCGTTCCGTTGAAGTCACCGTAGTACTTGAACAGAGGTGCGGGGAGCTGTCCATCGGGATAGTTCTCCCGCCCACGTATGCCGTAGGCGATGATGTCCTTCTTGGAGCCGTTCTCCTCGCGATACAGGGCGTAATCCATCGGATTATCAGTCTCGACGTACCGGTCCTCCATGCCGACAGTGCCGTTATCACTCCTGTCGAGCGTGAAGCGGATGGTCTCGGCGTTGTTGTTGTACTGCTCGAGTGCTCCGAGGTTCTCTCCCGGGTACGTGCCGGGTACGTAGGACGTGACACCATCGCTCAGAGGAACCGATTGGTTGATATTCATTCCCGGAACGCCCGTAACACCTGTCGATACATCACCATTGAAAATGATCTGATACGGAGCAGCGTCTATTATGACGGGCTGGCCGTTGAAGTCGTCGATGTTCAGGCCCGCCAGTCTCAGTTCCCGCTCCAGTGTCTCGAGAGCGATACGTGCGTTCTGCTGTGCATTAATGGACTCGTTCTGGGCCCGGGAAGCCTTCTTCTGCGACACCAGAACGTTATATGTGATCGCTATCAGCATGGCGCCGACGAGAAGCGCGATCATCATCTCGATAAGCGAAAAGCCCGCTCGTCGTCCCCTATTTGCTTTCATGATCTCATCTCCGTTCAGTAGCATCATAACTGGACATCCTTGAATCGGCTGATACTGGATCGTAGTTCGACATTTCTCGTGTTGGCAAACTCTCTCCACTCAACCTCCACCATGATCTCCTTGAGAACGCTGCCTCCCAACGCATCCAAGGAATCAACTATCGTTACCGTTCTTTTGAAATTCGAATAATCGGGATTGCCCAGATCCACCTGCCCGTAATCTTCATCGGGGTAGTTATTTCCGATTATGTCATCGTAGCGCATGGCGCTCATGATCTCTTCCATTCTCTGATGGGCAAGATTAGTCGCCACGACGGTGTGTTTGGACCGGAGATTGGCATGCATGACCTGAAAGGTGACCTGGCTCAGGCTGAGAAGCCCGATGGCGAATATGGTCATGCCGACGAGTATCTCGATTAATGTCATCCCCTTTCTCCCTATGGGAATAATCCTTTTTAGCATGGCAACCTCCATTCCGATTTGTTCAGTCATAATTCGGTCTATCGAGAATGACGCTTCCGGTTGTGCGCCGCACCACCATCATCATATCCGCACCTTTCTTCTGCTGCCGGAATTCTATATCTGGCATGACGAAGACCATTCCCTCTTCATTGGTGCTCCCGTTCGGGAAGAATATGACCCGCGGGGGATTACCGGAAAATGTAACGGGTTTCGTAATATAATTTCCGTCCTGGTCGACAGAACCTGCTATTAATCCGAAAACCTGGCCCTGAGGTAGCTCGAACGGGCCGAATACCCTTTCGTCGCCGTCCTGCTGACCGTTGCCCCTGTTCACAGGATTGAATCCCGGATTAGACGGATTTCCGTTACCACCGCCATCATCATCTAGGAGTGTCACCTGTGAGTTGTTGATATCGAACAGCACAACGTAGTTGTTCTTTTCGTATATCGCTCGGCTTCGAGCTTCCCTCAAAGCACCCAGTATCACATGGGCGGCGTCCTTGGACTGGTAGTGGCGCAGGAACTGAATGACCGGTGGTGTGCCTATCGCCAGGATCAGCCCGATGATCGACACCAGCACCATCAACTCTATCAATGTGAATCCGTTTTTATTTTTCACCGTTCCGTACTCCGAAGTTTAAGCCTTCGTGTATTTCTCTCAAATTTCCCCTCTCGCCAGAGCCGTACCATTCGTGCTTTTTTTCACAATTAGTAACCTATCAAAAAGTTACTGACGGGCGATCAGGGGGCGGGTCTTCCGCTGGATGTCAAAATGCGAGAGCTTATTGCAAAATAGATACCATTTTCCAATGTTTTTTTGTTGAAATTAAAGGAGTTATAGCAAAGCATGTGCAATCATTGGGCACGAACGTAAACAATGGCTCCTATCAGGTAATCTAGGGATTTCATGGGGATCATCTAGCCGGGGAATGCGATAGAACACGGCATGGACGTGTTCGTCATCGCACATATATGCTAGGAATGCCGTCAGGAGAACTGCAACACTGTCAAGAGCCGGTCAACCGTCCAGACCGGGGATGGCCGCGAGCATCTTTTCCCTGGCGAGAAGCTCCTGCCATTTTCTTTCCACTTCTCTCTCGAACAGCGCGATCTGCTCATCGTTCAGATGGCGGAATCTCCCCTGCGCCTTTACATAATCCACGAATGAGGTAGGTTCGAAATCCTTCCAAACCTTCAGCCTCTTTCCGTTCTCGGTGATCTCGAGCATCGGGTAAACCTTCGAGGTAACCGCCTGGCGGGCTATCTCGACGGTCAGTTCAGGAGCGATTTTCCATCCTGTCGGACACGGGGCCATTATCTGAATATAGCGCGTTCCCTCTATCTCCTTGGCCTTACGGAACTTCTCGATAAGGTCGTGCGGGTAGGCAACCGATGCCGTGGCGATGTAGGGGATGGCATGCGCGGCCATGATATCGAGCATATTCTTCTTCGGGCGGGCCTTGAAATTCGACACCGGTGTGGTTGTCGTCCATGCACCTTCGGGGGTCGAGGAGCTCCTCTGTATCCCTGTATTCATGTAAGCTTCGTTGTCGTAGCACGCGTATATGATGTCATCATTCCTCTCCGCCGCGCCGGAAAGGGCCTGGATACCTATATCGAAAGTGCCCCCGTCGCCCGCCCATGCCATCACCGTGGTCTCCGTGTCACCGCGCATCTCCAAACCGGCCTTCAAACCCGATGCAACGACCGCCGCGGTCTCGAACGCCGTATGGTATATGGGAAGGTCGATGCACGAATGAGGGAAAGAACCGTCGATGACCGACCAGCAGCAGGCCGGGATGACAAGTGCTGTATTCGGACCAAGGGCCTTCAGCGCGAATCGCATCGCCTGAGTGGCGCCGCAACCCTGGCATGCAAGGTGGCCCGAGCCCATCAGCTCATCGGTTGGGATCGTAGCCGGTTTCATATCTTAACTCCTATCCAGTTGATATTCCTGTCCGGGGACTTGTCGTTCATCGCCTTGTCGGCTATCTCGCGTATTACCTTCGGAGTCACGTCACGACCTCCTAATCCGGCGATATATCCCAGAATCGGGATATCGGTTCTTCCGTAGAGGGCGCTCTTGATCTCCTGGTAGAATATCCCGTGCGAGCCGAAAGAGATATTCCGATCTATCACGGCCACCTTCTTGGCACTGGAGAGTACATCGAAGATCTCATCGAATGGGAACGGCCTTACGACCCTGATCTTGAGAGATCCGACCTTCAGGCCCTGCTCCCTCATCTCATCTATAACGGCCCTCGTCGTGGAAGCCACCGTGCCGGAAGTGACGAAAATAACATCGGCGTCATCGCACTTGTACGGTTGAATAAGTCCGTATTCTCTGCCGAATTGCTCTCCGAAAGCTTTCCCCGCATCCACGATCTCGTCCTTGGCCTCATTCATGGCCATCTGGATCATATAACGAAGCTCGAAGTAATTGTCCGGACCGGCGAGGTTCCCGAACGAATGCGGATCGGCGGTATCGATCTTGATGTCGGGATTATATGGCGGAAGGTATTCCCTCACCTTCTCCGCCTCGAGGATGTCCACTATCTCGAAAGTGTGAGAGAGGAAGAAAGCATCCAGAACGAGCATTACCGGGAGCTGCACCTTCTCGGCCACCCTGAAGGCCTGAGGTATCGTATCCTGGGTCTCCTGGTTGCTCTCGCAGTAGAACTGGATCAAACCGACGTCCCTCTGGGAGAGCGAATCATTCTGGTCGGTCCAGATGCTCCATGGAGGACCCACCGCGCGGTTGATATTGGCCAGTACGATCGGGAGTCTGCCGCCGACCGCCCAATGCAGCATCTCGTGCATGAGCAACAGCCCCTGAGCGGATGTTGCGGTGAACGATCGCGAACCGGCCGCCGAGGCGCCGACGCAAGCCGCCATCGCACTGTGTTCGGATTCCACCTTTATGAACTTCGCGTCTATCTCGCCGCTCGCGCACATTTCAGAGAGGAGCTCCACGATCTGAGTCTGTGGAGTTATCGGGTAGGCGGAAATCACCTTCGCCTCTGATGCCCTTACACCGTAACTCACAGCATGATTTCCCATTATGACCTTTTTCATTTTCCCTCCTCCCTGACGGACAAGGCGTTGCGCGGGCACTCATGCACACATACGAGACATCCTTTACAGTAATCGTATTCTATTTCGTACTCCTCTTCGCCCCGGTGGATCGCCACATCCGGGCAGAACACCCAGCAGTTGTCACAGAAATTACACACACCGCACGAGAAGCAGCGATCTGCTTCGCGGTGAAGCTCATCGGGACCGAAGCCGCTGTTTATTTCATTATAACCACCGACGGCGTCCTCTACCGATATCCTCGGCATCTGAGTTCTGTTCGAATGCTCGAAGTAAACGGTGTTCATGTCCTCTATGCCCACAACATCTTTTTTCTCGGCCTCAGGGATCTTTTCGCCGGTCAGAAGAGAATGAATACTCTGAGCCGCCTTCCTTCCAGCTGCTATCGCCTCGACCACGCTGGCCGCTCCCGTGACTACATCGCCGGCGGCGTAGATCTTACTGCGGCTCGTTTCACCGTACTCGTCCTTAACCTTGATGAGGTCCCATTCACAATCCAGTACACTCTCGATGGTACCCAGGTCGGCTTTCTCGCCGATCGCCGTAAATATCCTGTCAACCTCCATATCGAAGGTCTTGCCTTCGACGGGAACCGGCCGGCGCCTGCCCGAATCGTCCGGCTCACCGAGCTCCATTTCCTGGAATACTACTTTGATGCCCTTCTTTCCGCTCCCGGCTATCTCCTTGGGCGTAGCAAGAAAATGGAAATGGACACCTTCCCTCTCGGCCTCTTCTATCTCATCACGTATGGCCGGCATCTCGTTCAATGTCCTTCGATAGACAACCGTCACCTCGCTTCCCGTACGAAGGGCGCATCTGGCGACATCCATAGCCGTGTTCCCGCCGCCAACTACGACCACCCGCTTGCCGGGATCCACCTTCTCTCCGCTGTTGACCTTTCTCAAGAAATCCAGGCCGGCCTCGATCCTATCGTTCTCCTCGCCCTCGATCCCGAGCTCCCGGCTGCGCATCAATCCAACACCGATGAAAACGGCGTCGAACTCCTTCTCGATTTCGGCGAGCTTTATATCCTTGCCCAGAGCCGTCCCTGTCTTGACCTCTATAGGACCCGATTCGAGAATCGAACCGACAACCTTGTCCAGAACATCGTTGGGCAGCCTGTATTCGGGGATGCCCCAACGAAGCACTCCGCCCAACGCACGCTCGGCTTCGAATATCGTGACGGAATGCCCCTCTCTGGCAAGATAGAACGCACAGGAGAGGCCCGCAGGTCCACCGCCTACTACAGCCACCTTGAATTCGCCGGAGGCGGCCGCCTTCTCCATCCAATCCGGATTTTCCAGGCCCATATCGCCGATTCGGCGCTCGATGGCGTTGATGTTAACCGCCTGGTCGAAATCCTTGCGTGTACACTTATCCATGCACGGGTGGAAACACACGCGACCGGTAACTGCGGGCATAGGATTGGTCTCTATGATCGTCTTCCATGCCTCCTCGTAGAGCTTCTCGGTGATGAGATAGATGTAGCGTTGAATATCCTCGCCCGCCGGACATCCGACCCTGCAGGGTGAGGTTTTGAAATCATAGTAGGGTCTGACGTTCCTCCACGAGCCTGTGAGGTTCCACATCATGTCACTGATCGTCATGGCCCGTATCGGCATTTCCTTGTAACTCTTGAATGATGTCTGTTCACCCATTTACCCTGCGGCCTCCTGATCGTCGGGTTACCGATTCCTTACCTTTATTTCCGTTATGTAGAATACCGGCGTATACTTACCCGGATAACGTCTTGACCTCGTTGAAAGCTTTCTCCGTCGCCTTCCTGTTGCTCTCCTTCTTAAGTGGAACGAATTCCTCGACAGCGTCGAGCACAGCTTCCAGTCCGACCAGTCCCGTGGCTTTGGCGAATGCACCGATGATCGCGGTGTTCACTATAGGAGCGGCCCTCGAGCCCAAGCCGTGCTCTATTGCCACGGAATTAGCATCCACGGTTGCTATACGGTACTTCTCCGCGAGCTTCATATCCTCTACCGGCCTGTTTGTATTGATCACTATCCAGCCGCCCTCTTTGAGCCCCATCGTTATATTTACCGTGTCGATCAATATCGAATCGAGCACTATCAAATGATCCGGTTCGTAGATCTGGCACCTCTCCCTGATCTCCTTGTCGGATACGCGGGTGAATGCCATAACAGGCGCACCCCTTCTTTCCACACCGAACACGGGAAATGCCTGAACGAATTTACCCTCACGAAAGAAAGCATCCGCCAGGATCTCAGATGCGATTACCGCTCCCTGGCCCCCTCGACCGTGGGTTCTTATCTCGATCATATATTACACCTCGAAATCATACGATAGGTATTCGGGAAAGGTGCCTCTTATCCGTACGATAAGGGGCTTCAACCTGGGATTATCCACTATGTAGAACATACCCCGATTTCCCATCCTGGGTCAAGCCCTTTTTGGTATCTCTGATAAATTAATATTTAACAATTTCTAAGGGGCCTTATCAATCCCGGGTGGTGGGAGAAAAGCTGTTCAAACACACTTATTTGCCGGATCGCAGTGGAAAGACATACGTCTATGAACACTATAACCGATTTATAATGAATGTTATAGACCGATTAGTGAGGATTATTTGTATCTTTAAACCGATAAATCTAAAAATTTAAGAAATTACGCCCAGGAGGACTCGAACCCCCAACCTTCTGGTCCGTAGCCAGACGCTCTATCCAATTGAGCTATGGGCGCAATGACGAATCAGAAGCCGTCCACCGGCTTGCCGGCGATACCTCCATCCCCGGTTCCGGCTCCCGTGGAACCGGGCGCCCCGCGAACCTCCGGGGGTCCGCTCGAAACCGGGCCCTCCGGACGCCCCCCCTTCTCCACGAATGTCAACTCGACACCGCCTATAATGGCGGCTATAAGGTTGTATATCAAAACCCATATGATGACCCCGATAGTCCCGAAGATGGCATAGGAGAAGGCCAAGATAGGGATCATGACCAGCCCAAGCCTCTGAATCACCGCGAAGTCATCCCCGAAGTACGCCTCGTCGAATGCACCCGCTAAGAAACTCAGCCCGGAGAATATTATGCTGTATATCACCGCTATTATGATTCCGAGCAACAGAAGCGCAATAAACGTCACCTTGGTACAGGGCCAAATCGGAACGCTCTTGATCTCGTACGTTCTTTTCAATTCTCCTCCCTGTTATACGTTTAGATCGCTTTTTATCTGATTATATACAGCGGGGTGTAATGCCCGTCAATTCAAAATATCGGCAAAAAAATGGCGGAGAGGGAGGGATTCGAACCCTCGGTAGAGTTTTAACCTCTACAACCGCTTAGCAGGCGGATGCCTTCAGCCGCTCGGCCACCTCTCCGTATGCTCCTATCAATATTTCTATTGGCGGAGGGCGAGGGACTCGAACCCCCAAGGGCTTGCGCCCGGCGGATTTCAAATCCGCTGCCTTACCAATTAGGACTAGCCCTCCAATAAAAAATCGCCCCTTCGTGCCGGGGCAGAATCAGTATAAAAAACAACGTATTCATTGTCAATTAAAAGCGGGGTGCGTCCGTATCGTCCGTTTCCCATTGCCTGAGCCTGCGCCTGTTCTTTATACGCTTTACGGTGTAGGCGATCAGGAACAGCACCGCCGCACCGGACCAATAGGGCATTGACTGCACGAATGTTCCTATCGTGCGATACCGTCCGGTGATCATCACGTGGAACCTGGCCGAGTAATGATCCACCGATTCGCCGAAGGTCAGCAGGAATGCCCTGTCGAAGTCGCCGAGATCGCGGGTGAAGGCCGTCAGAGTCACGAGTGCCCCTTTCCTCTCGGCCAACAGCTCCTCTACCGCAGCGTAGCTGATCCTATAGGCCAGGGAGGCTTCCGAATCCTTCCGGGGAAACGGTCCCTCGAGATCCTCGAGATACGGGATATTCTTCTTCCACACAGAATTCATCAGTCCCCAGTGATCGGAAAAGGTCCATTCCCTGGACTGCATCATCGCCAGACCTTCCATGAACCACGATGGGCATCTTACACCCTCGACCCTCTGCGCGAGCAGCAGGTGGGACAGCTCATGACGGATGACGGTTCTGACCGGCCTGGGTGCACGCAGCACGGCTTCGGCATTTATTCCCATAACCTGGGCCAGCGGATCGCTGAAAGCCGAGCTCCACTCGGGGAGAACGGCTCCGTGCAGCTCCTCGTAATCCTCATCCCCCCTTGCCAGATATACAATTATCGTGTCGATCTCATTGAGTCCCAGCTCAAATGCGATGTCCCCGGCGGACTCTTCCAATAACCTTCGCACCGTCTCGGCCATTCTCTCCATACCCTCAGGGTGACGGATCCTGAAGAGGCCGTCTGCTCCATCCCCTCGAATCGTATCGTTGACCGATCGGGCGCAGAGCCCATCTACCACGATGGTGCAGCAGACCGCTGCAAAAAGTATCGGAAAGAGGAGGAAGCACAGCTTCGAATACGCTATTTCACGTTTCGCCGGTCCTCTCAATTATACCTCCTCCCATAACCACTCCGTCTCGGTAGAGCACGAGGGATTGACCGGGAGTAACGGCACGCTGGGGCTTTTTGAATACGACTCTCAGATAACCGCCGTTCCGCTCGGCCCTCAGCACTTCCTCCGGCCCATGGCGGTACCTTACCTTGGCCGAGAGACCGCCGCCGAGTGAACGTGCCCTGAGCTTGTTGCGGCCGCAGACCACCACCCTCGTTCTTATCTCGTCCTCCCCCGCAAGAACGACCGTATTCATTTCGGCATCTATACTCTTCACATAGAGCGGATCGGTTCCAGAGACACCGAGCCCCCTCCTCTGGCCTATCGTATAGCTGAATATGCCTTCATGAGTGCCTAGGACGGATCCATCGGAATCGACTATACTGCCCGGACACCTTCCCATTCTTTTCGTGAGGAAGGTCTTGATGTCACCGTCGCACACGAAGCATGCGTCCTGGCTCCCCCTTCTCCACCCGCCTCCATGTCCGAGCCCGGCCGCGGCCGAAACCACATCGTCCCTGTTCATGCCTCCCAAGGGGAAGATACAGCGCCGCAGCAGCCTTACCGGCACCCGATAGAGAAAGTAGGACTGGTCCTTGTTGCTGTCTGCCCCGGAGGCGAGGAATACTCTCCCCCCCCGGAGGGAGACAACACGTGCAAAATGTCCGGTTGCGATCCGTTCAAGCCCCAGCTCATCGGCAAGCCCGGCAAGGAGAGGGAACTTTATCTTCTCGTTGCATACGATACAGGGATTGGGCGTTCTTCCCCTCGCGTATTCACTGATAAACCCGCCGATTACCGTGTATTCGAATCTGTCGCCCGCATCGATGACGTGATGCCGGATTGATAGTTTCCTGCCTATATCCCT
>CAYRCK010000002.1:0-194186 GCA_964422745.1 uncultured bacterium | reverse complement strand
AATTACCGGGCGCGAACCGGCCAAAGATTCTCGGCGTAGTAAAATGACACGGAAAGGTGATGGCAATGAGTAAGCGTAACGCATGGTTGATCCTTAGCCTTGGAATCCTGATCCTTCTCTCTTTCGCGGACTGCAAAGACGATTCCCCGTCCGATACGGACAGCTCCGTCTCTGAAGATGCAACCGCCCCCCAAGCGGTGGCGGATCTGCGGGTACAGTCCATCGTCGGCGGCCTTGTGACCTTGGCCTGGACGGCCCCCGGGGATGACGGTGACTCGGGTACCGCCAGCGTATACGATATCCGCTACTCGAGCTCCGCGGTCACGGAAGGCACATGGGCTGGATGCACACAAGCCTCGACGGAGCCTGATCCGGCCGCGGCGGGTACGGAGCAGTACGCCATCATCGATACCGGGGGCGGCATGACTTTCTACTTCGCACTGAAGACATCCGACGAGGTGCCCAATTGGTCGGGTCTCTCCAACGTGGTCGTCGCTCCCATGCAGGGAACCTTCGTGGTGCACCAGCTCACCAGTGATGGAACCAACAATCACCCTTGCGTCGACGACGGTTACGTGACCTGGGTTCGTTATACATACGAGGATGGATACGAGATCTACATCGCCAATCTGGAGAACGCGTCCCCCACTCCCACCGGTTTGACGGACAACGATAGCGAGAAGCGGCATCCCAATAACCATGGCTCCGAGAGGATCGTCTGGCAGCAACGGGAAACCAGCATCGCCGACTGGGAGATCTGGATTTACGATAAGTACGCGGCAATCCGCTACTCCCAGTTCACCGACAACGAGGTAGACGACACCTATCCCGACCTGTCATCCGCAGGCAGTTTCGCCTGGCTCCAGGGCCATATCCTGCATGAGTCGGTGCATTACTGGAATGAATATGGTCACAGCGAGTCGGTGCTCTCCAATGACTGCTGCCCCACCAGCGAGTGGTATTGCCACTATCTCTCGGCCGACGCCAGCGGTGTGGTCTGGCGGGCCTACGACCGGGTCGACAGCGGGGGGCCCCGGGCCTATCTCTGGAACGGCACCCTCACTGACATTACCGACATCATCGATGCCAACCTGACTACCCGTTACATACTGTACGAAGGCACTCTGGCCTATCAATACGGAACCGACGATCCTCCCATGATCGCTTACTGGGACGGGGATACCGTGCACGATGTCGGCAGGGGCTACGAGCCTTCCCTGTACGACGGAACCGTCGCCTTCCTGGTTTATGACGGCGACTGGGAGATCCGCTACTGGGACGGCATGATAGTCCAGGAAATAACCGATAACGACTTCGATGACTTTGACCTGTCCCTGCATGGATCATTTATCGTCTGGGAGGGGCGCCCGGGGGGCGGCCCCGGCCAGATCTTCTACGTTGATGTAACGGAGTAGTAATTTCAAAAAGGTATGGTATTAATATATCGTATTCTGATTTTTACTTGAAGCGCACGTGTAGATGCGATAAGTTATAGTATATGCTACTTTCTACTTGCGCGAATTCGAATAAAAAATCCCCGTTTATTTCATGAGCTCGAGACTGATACTATGGGGAATCGTGGCCGCCTACATGGTGTTTATCTTCATCAAGGGCGTGTCAAAAGCCAAGAGGATCGGAGATTCGGACGATTTCCTCGTCGCCGGGAGGAGTGTCAGGTGGTTTTATCTTTTCTGCACGATGGGGGCAACGGTGATCGGGGGAGGCTGTTCGATTGGTGCAATCGCAAAGACATACGAATGGGGCATTCTGATGCTCCTTGTCTCAACCGGCTGGTATCTCCACTTCGTATTCAGCGGGCTGTTTGTGGCTCCGAGATTCAGGGAGCTTGAGCTATACACGGTAGCTGGATATTTCGGACACCGTTTCGGTGAGAGAACCCGTTTCGTTGTACTTATCCTATCGCTTCTCTTCAGTGTATTCATAGTCGCCGCACAGATGGCAGCTTTCGGAAGCGTGCTCGCTGCGATCCTTCCCGATTTTGCTGAAGCACAGGAGGTTCTAAGGTGGGCCATTATTGTAGGGGGCAGCATGGTTGTGATCTACAGCACGGCCGGCGGTCTTTTCGCGGTAATTCATACGGACATGTTCCAGTTCATAATACTGCTTCTGGGATTCATAATCACGCTCATCTGGTGTATTCCTGATATTGTCGGAAACTGGGGATCGATAAGGATATCGGTGAGACCGGAGTTCTTCATGCTGGAGGGGGGAAAGGGATGGCTCTTTCTTGTGACAACCTTCCTTGCATTCCTCTTCGGGGAGACATTCGCTCCCGGTTACGCAACGAGGTACTGCGTAGGGAAGAATATAAGGGAGACGAAGATAGGAATAGCGGGAGTTGGGATTTTTCTTGCGATAATATTCCCCGTCATACTTTTCTTCATAGCATTGTATGCGAGAATTCACTTTCCGGAGATCGATCCTCAGTTCGCACTTCCAATGGTTATAAGAAAGCTGAACAATCCCGTGATCGGAGGTCTGATAATAGGAGCTCTATTGATGGCGGTCATGTCGTCGGCTGATTCCGCCCTCAATTCATCGACGGCCATATTCGTGAAGGATTTTTTCGAGCATCAGCTGGGATGGAAGGACAGGGGGGACGGGCGAACCCTGAGGCTGGCACGGTTCTGCTCGGCATCACTGGGTTTGGCAGCCGTATTCATAGCCGTGCTTTGGTCCGATATAATCGGATTGCTTCTTTTCACGTACCATCTTTGGGCTCCGGCGATTATCCTGCCTATCGTTGTCGGAATCTTTTACCGGGAGAGATCGATGCAGCTGAATTCCCATATATTCTACTCTATGCTCGCCGCGATCTTCGTTACGCTCGCCTACAGGTTTTCCTTCCATCAGGGATATGTGGATTCCAGCGGTTTCAGCCCACTGCTGCAGAAATTGATAACGGTAGATCCCGCGGTTGTAGGCGTAGTTGTTTCAATCGTTGTATTCACTGTTTTTAGATCGGTTAAGAGAACAACCGAGCTAATGAAGAGATGAGTTATTGCTATTATGCCTGAAATCTGGCACTATGAAGAAGAGGTAGATAATGCTGTGTATACTGACTGATACATGACGAAACGAAACCATTTCATCTATATCAATCTTAAAAAGAAAGAATATCAAGTGCTGAGTTATGAAATAATAACAGATCCGGACGGCTTCAAAGGATCCCTTTCAAAGGACGGGTATATAGATTTTCTATTCGAGCACCTTGAGGAATACGGTGACAAACGGGAGGATATAGCCCGAGCCGTCGGCTACGCCTTTTCCAAAGAAAGGGGAAAGGGTGGATTCGTGCTGGCCGCCTGGGAGAATTCATCGCTGGTCGGAGGTGTTGTGATCAACGATTCTGGCATGTCCGGTTACATACCCGATCACATCCTCGTGTACATCGTCGTGCACAAGGAATTCAGGGGCAGGGGATTCGGGGCCGAGATTCTGAAGAAGGCGATCGAAGAATGCAAGGGTAATATAGCGCTGCATGTCGAGTATGACAACAAACCGGCTATCAATCTCTATAAAAAAGTAGGATTTAAATCAAAATACGCGGAAATGCGTTACGAGAAGGAATAGCTGCTGTGGCTAGACTTAGAATTTACAGAGAACGGATCATCCGGAATATCGAGAAGATGAACGTCCTGATGCGTAAACATG
Source organism: uncultured bacterium (assembly GCA_964422745.1). Lineage (GTDB taxonomy): Bacteria > Krumholzibacteriota > Krumholzibacteriia > Krumholzibacteriales > Krumholzibacteriaceae > CAYRCK01. The sequence continues at coordinate 190,511 of CAYRCK010000002.1, read as the reverse complement.
GCAAGGAGTGGACTCTCGTGACCAAGGTGCTTGGCGGCAACAAAGAGGTTCTAAGGGCGATCCTCAACTCGGACGTAATCTATAATACGCATTCGATAGCCGATTCCCGTGTATCCAATCTGAGGATGATCAAGAGTATAGACGGTAATATCGTGACGATGTACCTCAAGCCTCCCGCCAAATCGTACGTGAAGGGTGTAGTGCAGTACGCTGATATCAGCGTCAACACCGATTATACGACACTGTATGCGATAAACGAGGAAGCCATTCGTCAGAGCAAAATACACAGGGTGATTATAATGATCGAGATGGGTGAGCTGCGAGAAGGTGTTGTTCGAGAAAATTTTCTCGATTTCTACGAGAAGGTGTTCAGCCTCCCGAATGTCGAGGTCATAGGCCTTGGGACAAATCTCGGTTGCATGTACGGGATCGAGCCAACGTTCGACAAGCTCATACAACTTGGTCTATATAAGCAGCTTATCGAGACACGGTTCGATAGGAAGATCGAACTGGTTTCGGGCGGCAGTTCGATAACGCTCCCGCTCCTGTCAAGGGGCAAGATGCCGAAGCAGGTGAATCACTTGAGGATCGGAGAAGCGATATTCCTCGGTACGACACCCCTTACCAACAAGAAGTTCGCCGATCTATCAACTAATACTTTCGAGTTTGTCGGGAATATCGTGGAATTCGAAAAAAAGGAAATGCGGCCCGACGGCGTGATCGGCAATGGAAACGTGGGCCACGCCGAGCTTTCCGAAGAAAACGAGACCACCGTAAAGGAATACAAAGCTATCGTGGATTTCGGGTTGGTCGATGTCAACAATGCTTACCTGGTGTCCAAGGACAGGGATATCAACTTTCTCGGCACGACCTCCGATCTCACGGTCTACAGCCTGGGAAATACGAAGCGTCATTACGGAACGGGTAAGACTATTTTGTTCAAGCCGAATTACATGGCTGTTGCGCAACTGATGAATTCCAAGTATATAAGCAAAGACATTGTTTAACGTGTATTGATTTGATGATTGGCCTTGCAGCATGAAATCGATCGAATTCTTGCGCGGCATAAGGAGAGATCTCCACAGGTTGCCCGAACTCTCGGGCAAAGAGGCAAGAACCGCCTCGGCGATCGTGTCGTACCTCGAAGAATGCGTACCTTCGAGGATCGTCACGGGTTTTTACGGACATGCCGTGGCGGCTGTATACGACCGGCACGGCGCCGGATCTACGATAGTTCTGCGTGCGGAGCTCGACGCGCTTCCGATAACGGAGAAAAACGATTTCGAACACGCAAGCTCTAACGAGGGATCGAGCCACGCATGCGGCCACGACGGCCATATGACGATATTGCTGGGCGTGGCCTCGTACATCCACGATCATCCCGGTGAAATCAAGTCGAGGGTTGTACTCCTTTTCGAGCCGTCCGAGGAGACGGCAGCGGGAGCGAAGGGAATCTGCAGCGGCCGGTTCTACGAGGAGCTGGAGCCCGATTATATCTTCGCCCTTCATAACCTGCCCGGTTTCAAACTGGGTGAAATCGTGATGGGGAATGGCCTGTTCGCCATCGCCTCGAAGGGTATGGTTGTCGAGTTGAAAGGTGCCACCGCCCACGCGGGGCATCCCGAGCAGGGTAATAATCCCGTATTCGCGATGACCGGGATCATAGAAAGGATCAAGTTAATATCAGAGAGATATAACAGAGACGAGAGTCAGGCGATGATCACGATTATACACGTCAGGCTTGGCGAGATCGCTTTTGGATCTTCACCAGGGACATGTGTGATAATGGCGACACTCCGTGCTCGCACCGATAGTATGCTTGAGGAGATGGGCAAAAAGACGGTTCAAGCGGTATCGGAGATAGCAGGAAGCCACGAACTTGGGTGCTCTATAGGGTGGGTTGAAGAATTTCCCGCGACTATCAATGATGCGGAAGCTGTCTCTATCATCGAACGGGCGGCGAAGCGGGAAGGCCTTAAGCTGGCATGGATCGAGAAGCCGTTTTCCTGGACAGAGGATTTTTCATATTTTCTGAAAAAAACCAGAGGTGCGATGTTCGGCCTTGGAGCCGGTGAGGATTGCAGGCCTCTACACAGCGAGAATTACGATTTTCCGGACAGCATCATAGAAAATGGTGTGAAGATATTCCTCCGGATAATCAAGGAAATAGACGCATCTACCTAAACGGAGTGGATAGTGATATGCATCAGACATCCTTCATCGAATTGAGCAGACACGCTTTACGAAACAACATCAGGTACCTGAGAGATCTCGTCGGACAAGATGTTAAATTCGTCTCGGTGATCAAGGGAAATGCTTACGGGCACGGGATAGAGCAGTTCCTGCCCATGGCAGAAGAGTGCGGTATCGACTATTTCGCCACCTTCGATATCTACGAAGCGGAAAAAGCTATGAAGGTGAAGAGCGATCAAACGGAGCTCATGGTCATGGGATTTATCGATGACGCGAGCTTGCCCTGGCTCATAGAAAACGGAATTTCCTTCTTTATATCCAATATAGAAAGGCTCAGAAAAGCGGTCAGCTGCGCTAGGATGTCCGGCCTTCCCGCCCGTATCCATATCGAGGTGGAAACCGGTCTGCACCGGACCGGTATCGAGCGGCCCCATTTGAGCAAGGTTTCACAACTGATAAGGGACAACGCGGGTAACCTCGAACTTGAGGGATTGTGCACGCATTACGCCGGCGCTGAAAGTATCTCGAACTACGTTCGCATTCATCATCAAATGGATGTGTTCAAAGCGATAAGGGATTGGTTTGCTAACGATGGCATACGATTCCGGTTTTATCACACAGCCTGTTCAGCCGCCGCGATCATGTATCCCGAAACACGCATGGACATGGTTCGTATAGGGATTGCGCAATACGGTTACTGGCCTAGCAAAGAAACAAAGGTTCATAAGCTTCTGTCTGACAACGCGCGGTACCGTAAAAATCCGCTTTCCCGCGTACTGAACTGGAAAACGAGGGTGATGGATACAAAGACGGTGCCTATGGGGGAGTTCATCGGTTACGGGAACGAGTACCAGGCCGATCACAAGACACGTATCGCGATTATTCCAGTTGGCTATTTCCACGGCTACAGAAGGAGTTTGAGTAATGTCGGTTATGTTCTGATCCATGGGAAGGAAGCACCTATTATAGGAATGGTTAATATGAGCATGATGATAGCCGATGTTACAAAAATCCAGGCAGTAAGGAAAAACGACGAGGTTGTTTTGATAGGGAGGCAGCATAAGCGCAGCATCTCTGTTGCCTCATTCTCCGAGAGGCTCAATCTGGTGAACTACGAGCTTCTAACCAGGATTCCCGCGCAGATAGAGCGGATTGTTGTGCGGTAGATATGTATGGAATACGGTTAGAGGTGGACCTGTCACTTCTGCCTATACAGTACATGCTGCTATTCTGCAGTTAACTGATTCCTTCGGACCGAGCAATAGATCTTTAAACAGAGAGTGGTTATGAATAGAGGCTCACCTGGGGAGCCGGTTTTCGCCATATCAAGGATCTTCTTGCCGCGGGATTTTCAGCTCAAAAGTAACAATTTCCTTATGGCTTTCTTGACGAAGCTCTCAGCTGTGGAATAGACTCCAGCTCGTACGTACAGGCTCTTGTAGCAATCAAGGATAAGTATTGTGCAACACAGCATCGGCACCTTTAGAGGCGCGCTCGGTATGGAGCTCAGCTACCAAACGTGGCACTTAGATCGCGAGGTCAAGGCGGTCCTCGCGATCTTCCACGGCCACGGCGAACATATCGGACGCTATGGGAACGTTGTGAACGCGCTCGTGCCCCGCGGCTTCGCCGTCTACGGATTAGATCATCGCGGCCACGGCCGCTCGCGCGGCCGGCGTGGCCATATCAATTCCTGGAAAGAGTACAGGGAGGACGTGAGACTCTTTCTACAACTGATCGAACACGAAGAGCCGGGCCGCCCGGTCTTTCTCATGGGACACAGCATGGGGGCGCTCGTTGTTCTCGAATACCTGATACACTACTCCGGTGGCCTGCGCGGCGCCGTCATAAGCGGCGCGCCAATAGTGCCTGTGGGCATCGCGAAACCGTATCTGGTATACCTCTCTCGCGTGCTGTCCAAGATCTGGCCCAGTTTTCCGCTCAGGCTGGCCCTCGACACATCAGCGCTTTCCCGGGATGCCGCAGTAGTGAGGGCTTACTCGATGGATCCGCTTGTCCACGGGCGATTCACGGCGCGATGGGGAACCGAGGCGCTCGATGCCGTGGAACGTGTCAGGGCGAACTCAGCGGCCGTGAAGGCCCCGATTCTCTTTATCCACGGAGGAGCGGACCGGCTGAACTCTCCCGAAGGGATAGAGCGTCTCTTCGAGATGATGACGGTTGCGGATAAGAGCCTTCGTATCTATCCGGATATGTACCACGAGCTCCACAACGACATCGGTTCCGAAGAGGTTGTGATGGACGTGGCGGAGTGGCTCATGGAGCGCGTATGAACGTAGCCGGGCAGACATAATCAATAGGAGCGACAACTGGAAATCCTGGCTGAACGGGCATTCCCGAGGGATATTTCTATAATAAGATTGTCTGATCGCGACACAGCGGCTATAATTATAATATCCACTGGCTCATCGGAAATCATGCCCGGGAGGTGCGGGATGAAACTCGTTTGTATTTTGCGAAGCATCCTGTTCGTGTGCGTTACATTCATTATATTCGCCTCATGCAGCGACGACATCATTACATATTCCCGTAGAGGAATTGAGGACGGCCCCGCAACCCTGAGCAACCGGATCGATCGGAACAACGAGTTCGCTTTCAAGCTGTACGCCGAATTAAAGGCGTCGGACGACAATCTCATCATCTCGCCTCACAGCATCGCGACCTGCTTCGGCATGGCATACGCGGGAGCGCGCGGTGACACGGAGAAGCAGATCGCCGACATTCTCTGCTTCAACTACCCGCAGCAGGGATTTCACGCGATCCTCGAGACGCTGAACGAAGATCTAACCAGCCGCGCCGACATCGACCTAAGGATCGCGAACGGATCTTGGGGGCAGGACGGGTCCCATTACGAGCAGGCCTATCTGGATACGCTGTCCGAGTGCTACGGGGCTGCCATCGAGTACCTCGATTTCGCCGGAGACCCGGAAGGGTCAAGAGATACGATCAACAATTGGGTCAAAGACAATACCGCCGGGTATATAGATGAGCTGCTGCCGTCCGATTGCCTGGATGGTAATACTTACCTCGTATTGGCGAACACGGTCTACTTCATGGCCGAGTGGCTGCACCAGTTCAAACCGGAGTATACGTATCCGGGATCTTTCACCCGGCTCGACGATTCGCAGGTCACGGCGCAGCTCATGCACGGCGAGCAGAAGATGCCGTATTTCGTGGGGGATGGATTCGCGGCGATGGCGATGCCGTACAAGGGGGAGCAGGTATCGATGGTGCTGATCCTTCCCGATGAGGGTCAATACAGCGCATTCGAGGATGCGTTTTCCGCTGCGGGTTTCGATACGGTCGTAGCCAACCTTGTGGAAACGTACATCACCTTCACGATCCCGAAGTTCGGTTTCTACTCCTATTTCGATCTTGGCGAGAGCCTATACGATATGGGCATAGTGGATGCGTTTACACCCGGTGTGGCCGACTTCTCCGGAATGGATGGAACCGCCGAGGACGGCATGCCGTGGATTGATCTGGTCGTTCACAAGGCCTATATCATGATCGACGAGTACGGGACGATGGCATTCGCCGGAACGGCGATGGAGCTGTCCCTCGGTATTCATCCCAGTTTCGATGCCTTACGCCCGTTCATCTACGTGATCGTGGATAATCCGACCGGTACGATCCTCTTCATGGGGCGGGTGCTTGATCCGACGGCAGAATAGCTCTCCCAGCTGTCTATTCCATCCGTGCTGATAATCCATCAGTCGGCATCTGGCACATGAACTATTTAAACAGAGAGTGATTATGAATAGGATCTCATCCGGGGAGTATTTCTACACATGGCCTCACATCTATTATAGTTTTGTACTCTTCAACCGGCGAAAGAATATTTGCCTGCCATTTTAGTTTAATCAATGCTTTGTTTTTCTCCATTTCAGTAGAAATGATTTTGAATTGGAAATCATGAGTGATCGTATTCTCAGGAATAGTGAATTCTTTCGTAACAAGATCGTATTTTGATTTCCAGTCCGTGACTTCAATCCACTCCCATGGCTCTACATATGTACTGTCCGCATTTTTCTTTCTTGTTAATATTTCCAGTAACTCGATTTCTACTTTCAGCGGTGATGATACTTCTGATTCCATGGTTATGTTGAAAGTTGCCGGGCCCTCGTCTTCACCGGTACACCAATAATCGGCCGTATCAACATAATCAACATTAGCAGAAATAAAGAATCGAAAAATAATAATAAAAAAGATTACTATTAATGGTATTATTATAATGATTGGATACCATTTCTTCATGGCTCGTCCCCCTTTTTTTGGTTTTGTGAAAAGAGATTGTTGGCCAAAGGCTATATTCATAGTATTTCTAAGTCAAATCTTTTTTGTAGATGGTTAAACTATACTTGTATTGTCAGAATTCATGAATTTGATCCGCCAATTGTTCATGGAGGCGGAACGATCCGTACCTTCTGTTTATTTCGTCAGCGCTACTATTTTCACACCTGAATGGATTTATCAGAAATCCGCGTCGGGATCTCTAAAACAGAGAGCGGTTATGAATGGGATCTCACGTGGAAAGCTATGTCAAAACATTCCATATAATCACTAACAGTTTAATTGGCAGCGGGATATTAATCGCCTCGGGTATAATGCTGTGTTATACTGGAGGCGAGGTTACTTTAATTATCATAGAAGGAGAAGGAAATGAAGGTCGTTGTGCTGGGCGGCAGCCCAAAAGGGGCAACTAGTGTCACGATGCAGTACGTGAACTACATCAAGAAGGTGCTTCCAGAACACGAATATGAAATTCTTCAGATATCCAGAAGAATCAAGAAGCTCGAACGGGATAGGCAGGCTTTTTCTGAAGTTATTGGAAAAGTGCGCTCTTCCGATCTGGTTATATGGGCTTTCCCATTATACGTGTTGTTGGTGCCTTCGCAGTATAAACGATTTATCGAGCTGATCTGGGAACGCAATGTGCAGGATGCTTTTTCGCGTAAATATGCGGCGGTTCTCACTACATCGATTCATTTTATCGATCATACGACTCATTCCTATATGCATTCCATATGCGATGATCTTGAAATGAATTTTGCCGGCTTCTTTTCAGCGGAGATGCATGATCTTCGGGAGCTGGCCGGTCAGAATAAGACCAGGCAGTTCGGCGAACAGATCATTGAATCCGTGAAGCACAATATCTCGATCCCTAAGCAGTTTCCTCCATTGGTACAAATCGACTTTGAATATCTGCCGGGTCCTATTGATAAGAAAATAGAAGTCCATGGGAAAAGAGTTGTCATTGTCCACGATGCTCGGGAGGGTCAGAATAATCTGCTGAACATGATCGAGCAGATCAAGAAATCCTTTGGCGGCTTGGTGGAACAATATAACCTGTACGAAGTAGACATAGTAGCCGGATGTCAGGGATGCATGAAATGCAGGCAGAACTACGAATGCGCCTTGAAGGACAAGGACGGGTATGTCGATTTCTACAACGAACGTATCAAACCCGCCGACATATTGATCTTTGCGGGGGCTATTAACGACAGGTTCCTGTCTTCCAGGTGGAGAATGTTTTTCGATCGAAGCTTTTTCAACTGTCACACGCCGTCCCTAATGGGCAAGCAGTTCGGATTTCTGATATCGGGTCCCTTGAGTCAGACAGGGAACATACGGGAGGTCTTTGAGGGCTATGTGCAGTGGCAGCGGTCGAATGTCGTCGATTTTGTTTCTGACGAAGTCGCAGATTCGGCGGCGCTGGATGCACAGCTGTCAGGACTAGCCGAGCGTCTTGTGTGGAATTCCATTAATGGGTACATCAAACCCATGACATTTCTTGGTATAGGTGCATATAAGATATTCAGGGATGATATCTTCAGTAAACTTCGTTTCGTGTTTCAGGCTGATCACAGGTTCTACAGAAAGCACGGCTACTATGACTTTCCACAGAAGAAGATCGGCCTGAGGCTGGTCAATATTCTATTGGGCCTTATGTTCCGCATCCCAAGGATCAGAAAGAGATTCGACCGAGAGCTCAGGAAGAAGATGATAGAACCTCACCAGCGTGTGGTCGAAGCGGCTCAACCATGAATACAGTGAGAAGCAATCCGGCTCACAATCGTGTTCCTGCTGGATAATCCCATGTGCCTGCCCCTTTTTTTCTGCAAAATGGCCCCCGGCATCGGCAACCCAAAAGCCTGTGAATATCCCTCATTCGGTATCAGTGCTATAAGCGGGATGTGCGGTGAGAGCCTTCGTGTCGTTTACCCGGCTCGAATGCCATAATATTAAGACGTGTGGGCAGCGAAAATGTTTCAGAGCGCATGTACAGGGCTATCCATCAGAACCGGACTGGATATTTCTCGAAATAATGACATTCCGAAAAGGATTGCGATTGAAATCTAGTTTCTTGAAATCGGAACTGATGTCCCCTTTGGTTAACGCAGATCCGCTCTCCTGAAATAGCTTGAAATTATCTCGAATTTGTTGTATAGTGCGTGTTAAGGCGATTCTTCTAAGGTATCTCGATTCCATAGGAGGTGTGAAGTGCGTGAGGGCCATCGATTCGGTGTGCTTAGCACTATTGTGCTGGTGTTGGCCGCAGCCATCGCGGCAGCTCCAGATTTCGCGGTAAGCAACCAAGGATCCACCTCGATAATACCGACTCTCGAAGCAACTCCCTTGCCGGAACTTGCGGGCGGATCCAATGTTACCGGTGGTGGGGGCAACTGGCAAGCCGGGATCGTGCTATCGGGCAGGACTCGGGAGGCAGCCGGCCCGTGGAAGGCATGTGTGTGGTCCATAGTCTCCGAGTGGCCGTGGAACCGTTTTGACCTTCCATCGCTGAATGCTACACTTTCATCAGGTGCACTCATTGCCGGTCTTGCGCCATCCGACAGCGACACGGTGATCGTTGCGGCGGGATTCTCTTACCTTACGCAGAATAGCATGAAACCGATAGTGTGGCATAAGAGTATGAACGATACTCAATGGACCACGACACCGCTTCCTACCTTAGCGGGCCTGGAAGGTGCAGTGCTCTCCATTATCGATGATGAGGGATCCGTACAAGGAATTCTTGGCGAGGAGTCGAATGACCTTGTAGGCTGGTCATCAGCCACGGGACCTGTTGATAAGGCCGTCCTCTGGACTCCGGGCGGGGATGGTGGATGGGTGGTCAGGATGCTCTTGCACTACGCCCCAGGCCTTCCGGGGCGTGCTCATGATGGTTTCGTGTCGGCTGCCGAGGAGACGACCGTTTGCGGTTGGGCTCTAAGCTCCGAGGGGGATACGAGCGCGGTTTTATGGAAGAAGAGCACTGCTGCTTGGACGATGACTGCGTTGCCCTTGCTTGAAGGCGGGACTCAGGGAATGGCGAATTCCATTTTTGGCGATGGGGGGCATGACCTCGTCGGTTGGTCCGAGAATGCAGCCGGAGAACACCGCGGAGTGCTCTGGTACTACGACGGCGTATGGCATATCGAGGAACTGGATCAACCTGTCGGTTTCGTGCAGTCAGTGCCTATACTCGGAGATTCCTGAGCGCAAGATCTCACTTCTGCCGTCGGCAGAAGCTGGGACCCGGGTGCTTCCCATGCCACCATCTGGGGGCTGACGGGTGAAGAAGGTCATGACTTTACCTACGACCTAAATGAGCTTGTCATCGGCGGTGGTGTGCCAACTCTTACGGATGCCACCATGATCATCAGTAATACCTTAAACTGCGAGAACGTCATGATCGCTGCGAATAGTGTCGAGCATGTATTTCGCGGTTACTCTGTGTCTCAGGCGAGTGGTGATCCACATGCATATGTGTTAACGGGTGTAGTGCCGACGGGAGACGATCTCGAACCGTTGATCCCCGAAAGGCTTGTGCTTCATCAAAATGTACCGAATCCTTTCAATCCCTGGACAAGGATCTCGTTTTCGTTGCCCAAGCGGGCGAAGACACGACTTGTCATCTACGATGTCAGTGGCAGGCTCGTGACGACACTTTTGGACAATGTTATAGCCGAGGGTTACAAAGAGGTCATCTGGGACGGCAAAAACTCCAGAGGTGTCACGGTGAGCTCAGGTCTCTATTTCTACCACCTGACCACAACAGACCGGACGATCACCAAAAAAATGGTCCTTCTAAAGTAGGCCCAGCCACTTTTCTATAGATAGATTCTTGAGCCCGGTTGTTGGGGGTATAAGACGTTCGGCAGCCGGGCTGTTCATTTATACGGTATAGAATAGCAGCTCTTCTATAACAGGAAGTCATTATTAAGAGGATTGCACACGGTGGGGGGCGGTTATGATTTCAGGTCTCAGGGCGGACCGCTATTTACATACCTCTTTCTTTATCCTCTGTATATGGCCGCGCCCGAGGGCCTTCACCTCGCAGCCGAGCTTGAAGTAGTTCTTTATCTGGTCATCCGATAGAATACCGAAGCAGTCGATCACTGCCAGCGGGCAGCCGGCCAACTTCACGATACGGGCGGGATCGAGATCGAGATATTGTTTGTGCGGCACCGCGAATATTACTGCTTCAGCTTTCCTGAGGGCCTCTTTCAGATCTTTCCGTACGGTTACCTCCTTCAAGCTTTCCTGGTTGCGGAAGAAACGGCTCCAGGAATAGCCGGGAGCGGGGTAGGTGTCCTGCTTCTCGAGCTCATGCCAGTGCTCGACGTATGGATCGTGAACCCGCATCTCGGCGCCCATTTCCGAGAGTCTGCGAACAACCATTTCACTGCCGCTGTATCGGGTATCTGCCACGTCCTGCCGGTAGCTGGCACCGCAGATGAGGACGTTGGCCCCTGCAATATAGCGGCCCATGTTGCGCAAAGCGTCACGGGTGAGTTCGGCGACATGCAGCGCACGAGTATCATTGATATCTATAGCGGTTGGCGTGATTTTGAAAATGCTGTCGCCATCATCGAATCCTAGGATATATTTGTAGGCCCAATAGCCGAGCCCTCCGTCCTTGGGGAGGCAGTAACCGCCGATTCCGGGTCCCGGGAACAGGATATTGCTGTGGGTTGGGCGCATCTTGATCGCGTTGATTACCTTGATAAGATCGACACCGTTGCGTTCGGCGAAAAGGCTCCATTCATTCATGAAGGCTAGTATCGTGGCGCGGTAGGAATTCTCCACAATCTTTGTCGTTTCGGATTCGATGGGGCGGTCCATCACTGTTAGCGGGTAGTCCGCCGTGTTCAGGATTTCGCGAAGGAACTTTTTAACGCGCCTGCGGGCTTCCGGCGTGCAGCCGGAGCAGACCCGCCAAAAATCACGAATGCTGGAAATGTATTCCTTCCCCGGCATGACACGCTCAAAGCTGTGGGAGAGAAGGGGCGCCGACTTAATCCCTCGCTCCGCGAAGGCCTTCTTGAGAAGCGGAAAAGCGATGAACTCGGTGGTGCCCGGAGCGACGGTCGTCTCGATCAATGTCAGGCACTTAGGAGGGATTTTCTCGCCTATTGTTCTCATGGTCGCCTCGAGTGCTGCCATCTCGGCCTCGCCGGTACGCATGTTACCGAGGTCGTTCTTTGTATAATCACACTGCACATCCACGACCACGCAGTCAGCGAGCTTTAGGCAATTACTATTATAGGTTGCCATAAGTGTCTTTTCCTCCAGGACGCACCTGGCGATGAGTACATCGACCTCCGGATCCTCTGATTTAACGGGAGATTTCCCCCGGTTGAGCAGGGGTATCTTCCAGTAGCTTCTAATGCTCGGTCTCTGGCATCCGATGACAAATTTGCTGTGCCGGCCTTTTTTATCCCTTGCATCGGCTATTATGGCTGCCATTACTGCGCCGACGAATCCAACACCCATGACCACTACGATTTCCTTGCCCTGCGCACGTGCTTGCTCGACCCTGCGTTCGATCTTTCTGTATTCCGACGCGTACTGATTTTTCGTGGGAAGTTCGAATCTCTCTCCGGTCGGGCTGATCGAGTAGAGTATGTCTTGATTGCGGGGAGAACCGCTGTTCTTTTTCATCATCCAGCTCCTCTTTTACTGAATAATCCGATCCAATCCGTGTTTGCTAATGAAGTAAATACAGAGTATAGAGCACCTTACGGATGATGTCAAACAGATAAGTGTTTTTCCTTGATTGCCTGCATCCATACCTGTCGGCCAAGCGGTAATTTACTTGACAATACATAGAACTACAATGTATAGTTCTGCTAGGTATCTAGGTCCTCCAGGCAAAGGATAGGAGCGAAGATGAACATCAGCAAAGACCTCGTCGCCGCTTCAGCCGCCCCGCTCGTGCTGGCCATTCTAGGCGAAGGTGAGAGTTACGGATACGCCATTATCAAGAGGGTAAGTGAGCTCTCGGGAGGTCAGCTGCAGTGGACGGATGGCATGCTGTACCCCCTTCTGCACCGTCTCGAGCGAAACGGACATGTTGTGGCGCGCTGGGGCAATTCGGAAGCAGGCAGGCGGCGGAAGTACTATCGCTTGACTGGGAAGGGTTTGAAGCAGCTCTCCAAACAGCGGCGTGAATGGCAGGTCGTTGATTCAACCTTACGTGGCATCTGGTGCAGCAAAATAAACGTGGCTCCGCAGGGGATCTGATCTCATCTACCGAGGGGAGAGGAGTCGAGTGGCAAAGAACATGACGTTGGAGGAACGGATCGAGGAATGGCGGACCTTCATGCTTCGTAGGCAAACGGTTCACTCCGCCGATATCGAGGAACTCGAGGATCACCTTCGGACTCAGATCAGGGCGCTGAACGAGTCGGGGCTCGACGACGACGAGGCATTCCTCGTTGCGGTTAAGAGGTTGGGCGACATCGACTCGTTGTCGCTCGAGTTCGCACTCGAGCACTCGGAACGGCTCTGGAAGCAGCTAGTCGCATCACCTGGAGCAATAGGATCCTCATCGGCTGCTACGCGGGAGGCTATAGTGGTGATCGGTTTGGCGATCGCCGCAGGTGTCGCGATCAAGATCCCGGAACTCTTCGGTTTTCACGTGTGGGGGCCGGACGAGTATCCCACGTTTTACGCCCGTAATCTCAGTCTCTTCGTGCTGCCGTTTCTCGCAGGGTACTTCGCATGGAAGCGGCTTATAGACCGTATCGCCGGCCTGTGGCTGGTACTGCCGTTCGTTGCTGCTGCATTGATCGTGAACATAATACCGTTCGAGAGGGAAGGTCACACGGAGGTGCTGGCCGTTCTCCACCTCCCCATTGCATTGTGGGTGACTACCGGCTTCGCCTATGCGGGCGGTCGCTGGCGCGACCATGGCCAACGCATGAACTTCGTACGTTTCTCCGGCGAGTGGTTCATCTACTACACGCTCATCGCCCTTGGTGGAGGCATTCTCGTTGGATTCACTATGTTCATCTTCGACGCGATAGGTTTCGATGCCGAATGGGCCGTTCAATCGTGGGTGCTGCCGTGCGGAATAGTGGGAGCGGTCCTCATAAGCGCCTGGCTTGTGGAGGCCAAACAGAGCATCATCGAGAACATGGCGCCGGTGCTATCGCGCCTGTTCACGCCCCTGTTTACGATCCTGCTCCTTGTCTTCCTGGTTTCGATAACATGGACGGGCAGCGGCATCAACATCGAGCGGGAAGTGCTGATCGGTTTCGATCTGCTTCTTGTGCTCGTCCTGGGCCTGCTTCTCTACTCGATCTCCGCAAGAGACCGGCGTGCGCCGCCGAGTGCGTTCGACGCGCTCCAGCTTATATTGGTGATCTGCGCGCTTCTGGTCGACGCTCTAGCCCTATGGGCTATCCTTGCCCGTATTTCGGAGTTCGGTTTCAGCCCCAACAAGGTGGCGGCGCTCGGCGAGAATCTCATCCTCCTCGTCAACCTCGGCTTGTCGGCCGTGCTCTACATGCGGTTTATGACAAAGCGCGCCTCATTTGATCCCTTGGAGCGTTGGCAGACGGGCTACATCCAGGTATACGCAATCTGGGCGTGGATCGTTGTTGTTCTCTTTCCCATAATTTTCAATTACCAGTAGCTGTCCGGTCTTGTTCCATTCAGAGTTGTGTGACGGAGCGATGGCATCGGTGAGCCTCAGAAATATCGGAGGATAAACGCGTTGATCAAGACCGGTAAGGAACAGATAGGAAAATACTAGACCGGATCTATGGGAGCTGTGGTGGGGTGTTGCTTGGATAAAGGAGGCGGATCCGGATCAGCTGGGTTGAATGCGACGGCTTGCCCGCTGATATCAACTCGATGATCGCCGGTAACCGCCATCCTTTATTCTAGAGTAATGGTCGCTGCCAGAGCGATACATATATATCACCTGAGAAGGACCATCTTCTTCGTCATTACCTTCTTTCCGGCTATCAGCCTGTAGAAATAAATGCCAGAGCTCACCGCACGCCCCCTGGAGTTTTTGCTGTCCCAAGTCGTGTTCTTGAATCCCGCGGGGAGAGTCTCGTCAAGAAGGGTCTTGATGAGTCTTCCTTCAAGGTCGTATATGGACAGGTTCACGTGCATCCTCTCGGGCAGCGTAAACGAAATGGTCGTCAAAGGATTGAAGGGATTGGGGTGATTCTGGTGCAGCGTGAGAGGATAGCTTCTCGTTCTGACCTTCACAGCTTGAGATATCATCTCGGAGCCATCCGCCTTCACGACGCTCAGGGTGTATAGGTATGTCATTCCCATCTGAATGCTTTCATCGATGTAACTTCGTGTTTCCTGCGGTATCAAGCTGTTGGGATTGATCAGAAAGTCTGAGGTTTCTCCCTCAACGCGCCTGTAGATATTGAAGCCCTTTATCTCCTTATCCGATGCATCCTTCGCGATGTCCCACTCGAGGTTGACACGGGAATCAATCAGCTTTGCAATGAAGCTCTGAATCAATACAGCCACAGGCGGCTCCTCGGCGTCGACGGACATAGTGGCGTCTCCGCTCCCGCTGACCCACTTGGCCACCAGATAGTAGGTTGCGCAGTAATCGGGCAGCTCGACGGTAATAAGCTCGTCGACTCCAGTTCCTGCCTGCGTTGAACTGTAGGATATCTGAGGCTCTCCGTTTCCTGTATAGTTGGTACTGTAGAGGTAGAGATCGTAGTCCGCACCCGAGGGAACATCCAGGGAAATAGCGACTGAATCGGGGCAGATGCCGACCTCCGAGGCCCAGCATTTACGGTCAAATGCGCCTGATCCGAATGATATGACAAAAGATGTATCGGGAGGGAATACCATCCAGTTGTTGACCGCCTCGACAGCTGCATCGGCATTTATCTTACCGAAGCCCTCCACCCTGTCCTTGCCTCCACGATTAAGAGATGGATTGTTACCGCAGGACTCCTCACCCGACTTGTTGGTTTCGGTTGCCGTCATCTGGATGAGCATCTTGACGCGCAACGCATCGAATTCACCAAACGACCATGTCTGTCCCTTGTCCTCCAGGGCCTCGATGATCAGCGCGGCCACCCCTGCGACATGAGGGGCGGCCATCGAGGTTCCCCACATGTTCGAGTAATCGTTTGATTGGCGGTCGGTGAATCCCGTAGTGTATGCATCGTTGATATTGGTATCGTCCGATGTAATTTCGGAGCCCACGTTGCTGCTCCACGAGTGAGAGCCTCCCGGTGCTACCACGTCCGGTTTGATCGAAGAGGCCGTGCCGTTCGAGCTGTAATCGGTCATTGCCCCGAAATCGTTGATTGCGCCCGCGGTGATGGCTTTTTCCGCGAGACCGGGATCGGGGATTTTGTATGTCGGGTAATCATTGCCCGCGCTTATTACAACGACGGTTCCCGATGATACCAGTCCGTTCACCGCTGTTCGGAGCGCAGTGTTCGTTCCCCCATACCACAATCCGATGCTGGCGTTCACCACCTTTATATTGTAGAGGGAGTTCACGGCGGCGATCGAATCGAAAGCGGCCGTCCAGTCGCTGGATGAGCCGCTGTTGTCCTGTTTCAGGATTTTAATCCCCGCCAGATTGCAGCCCGGAGCCATCCCCCTGAAAAGATTGAATCCGTCACCGACCGCAGCGTATGGATAGGTCACCAGCATCGAGTACGGCTTCCCGCCCAGGCCGGAGCTGTTGCCGGCACGCGCCTTATATATATCAGTCGATGTGATCGACCATGTATGGGTTAACGGTGATGAGCTGCTCGTATAACCGCCGAGCCAGCTTGCCCCCGAAGTGGCCAGATTGATCTGTGCCGTTCCGGTTCCCGTCCATGCGAGATTCGAAGACACCTGACCTGAGCCGACGGCGGGAACCTTGATCATGTCCGCATAGCCGTAGCCGTCGGTAGCTGGCAGCGTGCCCGTCATCGTTGTCGTGAGGCTGCTGATAGACCCGCTTCCGAGGGCGGCTCCGCTACCGGCTGCGATCCCGGTTACATGTGTGCCGTGGCCGTGGCGGTCGGTCGAGCTAGCCTCGCCCTCCGTGGTGAAATCGTGCCAGAAGACGAGCCTTCCACCGGAGAGATCGGTGTGTGTTGTATCGATGCCGGTGTCGAAAACAGCGATCACGATATCCGATTCACCGTTCAGCCCGTAACCGTTGGTGTTTTCCCAGACCAGAGTACGTGCGCGAACGTGACGTGCCGAGTCGTCCAACATTCCGCCTCCAGGCTGGTCTATCTCGATTATGCATAGCTCGTCTCCGAGAGAATCGGTGAGGTCGGTAATGCGATTTGCGGGTATAACACCGGAAAAACCGTAGGTTGCATGCTGAAATCGGTGTCCTAGCACACCGTCCAACCGTCTGAACAGTGCTATGTCGTCTCTTGATGGAGGATGGTAGAGTGTCACGATGACATGCAGGGGCTGTCCGGGATGGCCGACGGAGATTGCATCGGCGATTCTGGCATCGAGTTCATCGTCAATGCCGTTGAAATCGGTATCCCTTTCCACCGGGTGAACTATGAGGGGAGCGATCGCGGATCCTGGGGTTGGTGACAGGATCACAAATAGGGCGGCCAAAATCGCCACAACCCTGAAAAACTTTAGGGCGGTCATGAGAGATCACCTCCTGAGCTGGAGAATAAGCTCGTATCGTTTCAGGGAAGCAGCACGAATCACCGACATGTTCCCTGAAAGATTGCCTAGAAGATTTATATATTCCTGGAATCCCAGCGCTATTGTAGCAATACCGTCAATAAAGTTCAAGCAAATTCGGTTTTGTGCCTCGTTGGACGTTTTAGGCGATTATTCAGTGCTATATGCTGCCTGTCTGTAATGGTAATGGATGCCCGTGCATTCCATTTATAATGAACGTATTGCTATTTTGGCAATTATGGGTATATCACCAAGCTGCGGAGGGCCTTCTGAAACTGAAGGCATTCATGAGGGGGTGATTTCGGTGGGGCAGGTTTCCACACGCCACCGCTTACTCCACCCAGTACTCCGCTCCATCCCGCGTCCGGCCCAGAAAACCGTAGTCGACCATGTATCGGCACAGCGTAGTGTAGTCATCGTACGCTGTCGCCAGGATCTCGTTGACCTCCGCCTGAGTGTAGTGACGCGTCGCGTCGAAACGCTTGAGGACATGAATCAGCACGGCTACCTTACGCTTATCCTTCTTTGGGAAGCGGGACATCATGCCGTCCGGACCATCCGGGAAGTGCGATCCGACGATCTTCTTGAACTCGGCCTGTGTAATGGCGAACCGTTCGTCGTAAGCGGACAGACGTCCGGGTATCTCGATGAAGCGGGACCTTGGGTCCTGGTTGCTATTATGCAAGAGCTCCATGAGCGCCAGAAACACCTTGGCCTGGCGGGCCTTCTCGCGCAGCACGAACCGGTGGTTCCGAATGGTCGACAGGCTGACGCCTCCGACCAGAGGACGGATCTCCTTGTCGGATAGACCGTCGAAGAAGTAACCGAGCAGTTTGCTCTGAGTATCGGACAGACCCGTGCCCTTTTTGCCCAGAGCCAACAGGGCATGGAACGTTGACTTGTGTGCCGCAGAGATGTGGTTTTGCATGGCAACCTCCGCTTCCACGAGTTCCTCTCCATGAGGATATACATGGCCGATCTTGAAGGTTTCATTGCAGAACAGGCATTCGTAGGCGCTGCCGTTGTTGATGTAGCCGGCTATCAGCTGCTCGAGTGTTACTGAATCGAGAACGGGGCGAATCATAATAGTACTCCTTTCTGAGGATATAATAGCACATTATATCGATATTGTCTATAAATATATAGATAATAATGAATATCGTTTGGTATCTAGCGTGTAACCTGCGGCCAGGTTCATATGATGAGCCTATCAACTTGTTGAATTATCAAGGTTTGAGATTTATTCCCATGGGTGCGTGTGGTAGGTTTATCATTCTATTCGCGGCGGATGATGAGGCGATCCGGAATCTCGTTGCGGTCGCCCTCGACCCATGGGAAGAATTCGGCAAGGCGGTCTCCGGCGCGATCGATCCCTGCGACAAGCCCGTCACGCAACGAGCCCTTGCCGATACCCTTTAGTATCGCTTCGTTTGTTTCTTCCCAGAAGTCGTCGGCGACCTTCGAGTCGATACCTTCGTCGGCCATCACTATCACGCGGTGTTCGAGAAGGCTTACGAATATCAGCACGCCCGTGGCCGCCTCGGTCTTGTGCAGTCCGTTTGCATAGAATTCCTGGAAAGCCTGCTCTTCGGATATTGAAGCCGCATGGCCCCTGAAAATGAACAGACGCTTGAAACCCGGCAGCATGGCGGAGAGGCAAAATCCCAGTGCGCCCATGGCCAATTGAGCCAGTATAACCAGCGCGGGGCTCTCCCACGGCAGCCAGGCTGCTGTCAGCGCAGAGCCTATAAGCACGCAGCAGAGGGCCGACAGCCAGTTGGCGCCGGGATAGGAATCGGAACGCTCGACAACGACGGGCAGTATCTCGCCGACTGTCTTTCTCTCCGCCCGGGCGATCGCCTCCCGGACAATGCGTTGGTCGTCTTCAACGAAAACCCTGACGGCTCTGTAACGACGCTGCCGTAATACGGCACGCAGGAAAAGGAACAGCAGCAATCCGGCGAAGATCCAGGGAGTGGTCATTGTGACATAATGCCAAAATCCGCCACCAGTTGTACTCCATTCATTCATTGTCACATCACCATCCTCCCGAGGCGCCGCCTCCTGAAAAGCCGCCCCCTCCACCGAAACCGCTGAATCCGCCGCCACCGCTGCTGAATCCACCTCCGGAGGAACGGCCGCTTCCCGACATCATCGAGCCGAGCAGCAGCCATCCAAGCGGGCCGGCTCCACGGCCGCCGCCCCGCCCTCGACGAATAAGCCTGAATACTATGAAGAGTATGATCAGGAACGGCACAAGACTGATACCTCCGCCCGATTTCACTTTCCTCTCCTCCGGGATACTCCCGTATTCACCGCCTGCGGCCTCATGCATGGCTTCTATGCCGGCCAGCAATCCTTCGTAGAAACGCCCGTTTTTGAATTCGGGAGCGATTAGACCGCGTATAATACGCCCTGAGATTGAGTCGGTGATGTTTCCCTCGAGACCGCGACCGACCTCGATGCGGATCTTGCGCTCTGATCTTGTAACGAGCAGCAGCGCTCCGTTGTGTTTACCCTCTTCTCCGATTCGCCATTGCCTGGCTACATCCAAGGCGTAATGCTCGAGCGAACGCCCTCCCAGGCTCGGCACGGTCAGCAGTGCGATCTCGTGCCCGCTGCCGCGCTTGTACGATTCCATCAACTGTTCCAGAGTTGTTTCCTGCTGCGGCGTTAGGAAGCCGCCCAGGTCGGTCACCCAGCCGTCGTTGTCTGGTATATCCTGGGCTTGAGCTGCCGCGGCCAGCAGCACCGCCACTGCGGATAGGCTAATACTAACCTTCATCATCGTTCTTGAATTCAAACTCCACCTTCGGTGTCTCCCGGCTCTCCGGCTCGATCTCCAGCTGAGGCTGCTTCTCGAAACCGAACATGCCGGCGATGATATTGGTAGGGAAACGGCGCCGTGCGGTGTTGTAGACCCTCACGGCGTCGATGTAGTCGCGCCTTGCCACTGCGATGCGGTTCTCGGTGCCCTCGAGCTGGTCCTGTAGAGAGAGGAAGTTCTGATTGGCCTTGATCTCCGGGTAGCGTTCAACAACGACCATCAGACGACTCAAAGCCGCCCCCAGGCTCTGCTGTGCCTGAGTGTAAGCCTGCAAGCTGGCGGGATCTGTCGGCAGCCCAGCAGGCAACTGGGCTCGCCCGACGCTGGCACGCGCCTCGGTCACCGCCTCGAGTGTAGACTTCTCGAAATCGGCCGCGCCCTTGACAGTGTTGACCAGCGAGGGAATGAGGTCGAAGCGCCGCTTGTACTGGTTGTCGATTTCGCTCCAGGCCGCCTCGATCTTCTCCTGGCTGGTGACAAGCAAGTTGTAGCGCCCTATGGCCGTGAAGACGACGATCAGTGCTATTATCATGACAATGCCGGCGGCTACGAGACACCCCATCTTGACGGATCCACTTCTGTTTTTGGATAAGTCGCTCATATCGATTCCTTTTTGATTACCTGGAAGAACCTATTCATCGACACGAAGCCTAATGCCGCCGCTTTAAAGCGTCAAGATCAAATTATCGGAGGTGGACGTGTTCCTTTATTCGATCGTAATCAAAAGAAATCATCGATGGCGTTCTTCGCCGTTCCCGCTCCTCAGCATGCACCGCGTCAGCACGTACCCTCCGACGATCATCCCGATGAAGAGCACGAAGAACCGCCATAGGATCACGAATACGCCGATCTGATCTTTCGGGATGATCTGCCCCATGATGAATGCGGTGCTCACCTCTGACACGCCGGACGCCCCGGGCGTGGGTGCGAAGTAGATTACCAGAAATATGATGAGCTGGAGGTAGATGACATTCCAGAAGCTTGCGTCGATCCCCAGCCCCCTGACCACGAGAAAGGCGATGATGAATTTGTTGAAGAACACTATGGCTGTAATGAGAAATCCTGCGATCAGGTAATACGGGCGTTCCTTCAGGAAGTAGGTCATCAGCTCGTGATAGCGCCTGAAGGTGTCCATCAGTTTTTCAAAAGAACTGCTGCCACGAAACTTTTTCCTCACCACGGGAATGATCCCGAGCAGCCCGCGAACGACCCGCTCGAAGAGAGTGGGGCTCAGGAGCGATAGGATGACTGCGCCTAGTATCAGGCTGAAGAGCACGATGGTGTATGATGATAGGTGCCGCAGGGTGACACTCTGGAAGTCGGGCTGCACCAGTGTGATGACGAGTATGCCGCAGATGGGGAAGAATATGGCCGTTGAGATGAAGCCCAGGAAGCTCGCGACCGTCGCATCCATGCCGCCCATCCCCTCCTTGAACAGGATGTAGATCTGACCGGCGCCGCCCCCGGTCTGGGAGGGGGTGACTCCTCCCATGAAGATATTTGCTACGTTCGCGCGCACGCAGGCTGCCAGAGAGATGCCCGGATGGACCTTCGCCGCGAAGATGTATATTCGTAAGCCCCCCGCTACCCAGTCCAGAAACACGAGACCGGCGATGGCGGCGAGAAGCGGGAGATCGAAGTTGAGGAGGTGCGAGAGGGACTTCGAGAAGGATGATCGATACAAAATGAAGACAATACCGATGAGGGTCAGGACAACGAAGAGCTTGATGCCCTTCATGATCCTTGAGCGAGATACTATAGCACTACTATTCGAGCCCATCGCCGAAGGCTCTCAGAAATCCTTTTGATTTTCAAGGATAACGTTATTTAGCGATAGAAGGAGCAGCAAAGCGAATTCGATGGCAGAAAAACTCATACAAGCGTCCCTTTCAATCGATGAGTGGTCAAACCTTTTGCTTAAAGTGACTATCCCACTTTACTTGTGAAGCATTCAATGCTATAATCAATCCCCTTCTACAATTATCAAGCGGGATTAATTTGCCAGTAAGTAATAGCTTGTAGGGAGGACTATCATGAAAAGGTATCTGTTCGTGCCGATTCTGCTTATTCTAGTGGCAGGCGAATCGCTGGCGTTCGATCCTATTTTTTATGCTGCACTGACCTACAGAAGCCTGGACATTCCCCTTGCGGTTGTCATGGGGGACTTTGATGAGGACGGGCACCTCGATATGGCGGTGGCGAACGACGCAGCCACGGGGATTTCAATCATACTCGGAACCGGGGACGGCACATTCGGATCCGCGGTATACTATGCAGCGGGGCCCAGGTACACCGCTATTGATACTAGTGATTTCAATGAAGACGGCCACATGGATCTGGCTGCGACTAACAAATCCAACCAGGTTTCGATTATTTTCGGAGCAGGCGACGGCACGTTCGGATCCGTGCTCAACATCTCTGTCGGCAATTCGCCTTCTTCCGTCGAGACGGTAGACCTGGATAACGACGACCACATGGATCTGGCAGTGACGCTCAGTGCAGACGATTTAGCGGCGACCATACTGGGAAACGGAGATGGCACTTTCGGAAGCGTTCAATACAGTGACGTTGGTACTGCGCCTCAATCGGTCACTGCCGCGGACTTCAATGAGGATGGAGATATGGATCTTGCGGTGGCGAATTATGGCTCCGATAATGTTACGATCCGCCTGGGAAAGGGAGATGGGACATTCGATCCTCCCTGGCACTGGATGTTTGGAACTACCGGACCCTATTCGATAACAACCGGGGATTTTGACGAAGACGGGCACGCTGATATGGCCGTAGCCAACCGCGGCTCCGATAATGTGTCGATTGTACTTGGGGTGGGAGACGGCTCATTCTCGTCCGTATTTAACTTCCAGGCGAACTATGAGCCGACCTCGGTAACGACCGGGGATTTCGACGGGGACGGGCACACGGATCTGGCCGTTGCAAAATACGCGACGCACGATGTCCTGATTGTCAGGGGTGACGGAGACGGCACGGTATCATCGCCGCTGAACTATTTCGCGGGCACTCAGCCGATGGCTGTCACATCAGCAGATTTTGATGAAGATGGACATATAGACCTCGCCGTTGCAAGCTCGTATTCCAACAACATCTCGGTTCTCCTCGGTTTGGGAGATGAGAC
Organism: uncultured bacterium; assembly: GCA_964422745.1. Lineage (GTDB taxonomy): Bacteria > Krumholzibacteriota > Krumholzibacteriia > Krumholzibacteriales > Krumholzibacteriaceae > CAYRCK01. Next base: position 167,397 of record CAYRCK010000002.1, on the reverse strand, counting down.
CTTCATCAATGCACCGGTCTATGCAGCGGATCAATATCCATCTTCGGTAACGACGGGGGACTTTGATGAAGATGGGTGCACCGATCTTGCTGTCGCCAACCGGACTCCAAATAATGTGTCGATTCTGATTGGGAATTGCGACGGCACATTTTCATCGGCTGTAAACTACTCCGCCGGCAACTACCCTTCTTCGGTCACTACGGGGGATTTCAACGAGGACGGGCACATAGACCTGGCGGTATCGAACATGTGGTCCGATGATGTTACGATTCTCGTGGGTGCGGGGGGCGGCACTTTCTCCTCCACCGGAGACTACGGCGCCGAGGATGAACCGCGCTCGGTGACCACGGGGGACTTCAACGAAGATGGTCATACGGACCTGGCGGTGGCGAACACGGGAACCGACAATGTCACGGTCTTGATCGGAGTGGGAGACGGCACATTCATATCAGCGTCGAACTGGAATGTAGGCGCCGATCCCTATTCGGTTACAACTGGGGATTTCGATGAGGACGGACACACGGATCTGGCAGTGGCGAATAGCAATTCTAACGATGTTTCCATTCTCACCGGGACGGGAACGGGGTTATTCAATTCGGCTGTAAGCTTCAGCGCGGGCTTAGGGTCTCAGTCGGTGACCACGGGGGATTTCGATGAGGACGGCCACAAGGATCTGGCAGTAGCTAACGACTACTCCGAGGACGTCTCGGTTTTGCTGGGAACGGGGAGTGGAACATTCGCCTCCGCGGTGAACTATGAAACCCGCAGCGGATCTTGTTGTGTGATAGCTCTCGATTTAGATAGGGACGGGAACATCGATCTGGCAGTGGTGAATGAAGGATCCGCCAATGTATCGATTCTTTATGGAGCGGGAGATGGGGCGTTCTCCTCTACCGAGAATTACGGCACCGGAGATCATCCTGTGTCGGTAGCCGCCGGTTATTTCAATGCTGATGATTATGCGGATCTTGCGGTGGCGAACAGCTATGATCTGGAAAGCGTCTCGATTCTCCTCAATATCAGAGGACAGTATGTAGGCGAAGAGGGGGCTCCAACGGCAAACCTATCCTACAGTCTCTCTTCGAACTATCCCAATCCGTTCAATCCCAGCACGACTATCAGGTTTACGGTTTCCGAACCGGGACGCGTGAACATTACCGTGTACGATGTTTCCGGAAAAGAGATAAGGATTCTCGTCGACAGGAATTTCAGGAGCGGGGAATTCGAGGCATTCTGGGACGGAAAGAGCAGCTCCGGCGAACTCGTTGCGTCGGGCGTGTACTTCGCAAGGATAACGGTGAACGAGTACGCGGCTATCAGAAAAATGGTCCTTCTCCGCTAGTACGTGTCACTTTTAAGCAAATAGGGTTGTTTGAAGATCCGGCTGGTGTTAACCGGCATTTATATAGAGGGGAGGTGGTTGACACTATCGGATGACGGGATATTGGTCATACAATAGAACGGCCGGGGAATAGTCTATTCCTTCTATTTATTCCGCCCGTGATGCTGTATTTGCAGCTAGCGGATTTCATCGGATGCTCGGTCTCAATCTTTTACGAGCAACCCCTTCGCGATCTTCGCGTGCATCCTTCCCAGTCCCCTCGCAAGATGCAGGGTCACTAAGAACCAGAGTATGCCGCATATTACAGCTAGCGGCATCATCCAGTCGGGTGTGTAAAAGGCTATACTGTTGAACTCGGCGAACGGGAGGTCGAATCCGTATTCGAGGACAGGTCTCAGTATGCCCCAGAGTGCGAGAGAGAAGCTTATGATGATCAGATTGAAATATAGCACCCCGAGCGGCAGCATCAGCAGCATATAGATAATGCTCCTCCACGTCATCGGGTCTGTAAAAAGCACCTTTATCCTCTCGAGCCAGCCCAGATCCCTTCTTGAAAATATTGGACGCCTCGGCATCCGTTCACCGAGCAGGGCCTCGATGATTCTTCCCTCGACAAGCGCCAATCCCCTGACCGAGAGCAAGAAGAATCCGAAAATGGGGATTCCGACGATCAGTATTATTATCCCGACCGAGATGGAAAGACCCGTGACGGCCCATGTGAAATAGAATGTTCCCGTGATCAGGGAGAATAACATGTAAAACATCGATGCGTACGACCTCGGATCTGTGAAGATGCCGAAGAAACGGGCCGCAGCGGACTTTTTAGCATTCTTTCGGGGACTGCCGAAGGATGGCGTCAGCCTATTTTCTATATCAAGGTACGCGGCGGCGACCTCCTCGGGCGAGCCGTATTTCTCGATAGCCGCCTCGACGGCTTCCTGCTCGCTGGCGCCGGGAGACTGTTCCCTGGATTGCTCCAGGGCCGTCCAGAGATGTTCTTCAGCATCGGAGAACGCGTCCTGGATGGTTGCGGGATCTGCTCCAGTAAGGGCGATTCTGAGTCTCTTCAGATAATCCTTGATAAGATCAGACATCATCGTTTCCTTTCAGCATCGTATCAACGAAATCTCTCGTTTCTTTCCAGGTTGCCGTCCAGTCCATGAGTATCTCACGGCCCTTTCTCGTTATCCTGTAGTAGCGGCGTGGGGGACCTGCAACGGACGGTTCGACCTCGCTTTCGAGCAGGCCGCCTTTCTCGAGGGAGCGGAGAACCGGGTAGAGCGCTCCCTGGCTCATCCTGGGCTCGCTCTCGCTTCCACTGTCGATATTCTTCATGATCTCGTATCCATACATCGGCTTGTCAGCGCGCCTGAGGATACTCAAAAGGACGAGCGAGACAGTGCCCGATTTCAGCTCCTTACGGAATTTCTTGTTGGCGTCGTCCAATTTCCTCACACTCCGTTCTTTTCGAGCAGGTACTGTGAATCGGATTGTAATATCTGATTAGTAACTATATTAATTTAATAATATTATTAAATACATAATAGTCAAGGGAAAAGTTTCACTGATCTCGATTTTAAATGAGATGTTTCAGGTTTAAAAACAGTTGGACCGGTTATACATAGGTTCGTAGCAAGATGTTGTTCGGACCCGGATGCATGAGGACTGGCTGGATATTCTTTCATCCAGGGGCCTGAACACTACTCAAGACGTACATCGACAGCAGCTTGCCGATAGCGAACTGCATCCCGTTATCATCGTTGCTGCCCGTTGTCACTATGACCAGGTCGAGCGCGGGGAATACGGCTATGAACTGACTCCCCTTCCCGTTGGCCACTATGGCTTCCTGAACACCTGAGCTCGAAGGGATAAAGAACAACCACCAGAGATATCCGTACTTCTCCGATCCTTCCTCCGATGGGATGATGTGAGGAGAAGTTGATTCTGCAATCCATTCAGCAGTGACTACTTGCTCTCCATTCCAGCTGCCCCGGTCGGCGACAAGGGTACCCAACTTGGCCATATCACGAGGCCTCAGCATGAGCGATCCATCCATCAGGCTGTATCCATCGACCATACCGTAATCCCAGTTCCATCTCTCTATACCTAGCGGTCCGAACAGATGGGTGGATGCGTATTCATCCGCGTGCTTACCGGTCGCCTTCCTGATGATCCCGCCGAGCAGGTTCACGTTGGCGCTTACGTACTGCCATTTCTCCCCGGGCTTGTGGGCGAATTTTCTAGATAGAATTTCCCTGAAGAATCCGTTCCCCGCTCCATGGGTCATTTCCGCCTCTTCTTCCGTCCACTCGGTTCCGATCGACATGGTGAGGAGGTGTTTCAAGGTAACATCATTCCACGCAACACTCAGGATATCTTCGTGCTGTGGGAAGAAATCTTTGAGTGGGGTTTCAACTCCGTCAATATCGCCCCTGTCGATTGCAATACCCGCGAGCAACGAGGAAACGCTCTTCGTGACGGATGCCAGCCTGTGCAAATCGCCCCTCCCGTACCCGTGGAAGTATTCCTCGAGGATCAACCTTCCCCCGCTCGCCACAAGAACTGAATGAAGGACACCCGCCTTTCCTTCGATTATGTCAGTTACCAGCGCCTCCAGCTCCGCGCGACCCAGACCGATCGCCTCCGGACCGGTGGACTGCCAGCCATCACCGGTTTCCGTGGGAACGGAATATGAATAGATAGCTTCTCCTGCCGAAGGCGCCGGTCTGGCGAGGAGGCCCTGTATGTCCTTGGGATCAGTCCCGTCAAGCTGCAATTCCCCCAAGATGTTTCCATTGTATTCAAGACTTGCCGATATGCGGTTGGTTGCCCTGTCGAGCTTTCCCTTGAGTATGACCCCGGTTTTCATGTGCATTTCTAGATTAGGATCGTTCCAGGCCACATGCAGCGCAGGGCACTGGGTCATATGCTTTCCGCCGCGTATGGTGTGCGCCTCTCCCGACAGGGTGCCATCAACTGCGGGCCAAACGCTGAACACGACATCCTCCGGGCCGGCTTTCCCTTTCCACACCTTTTCGGTTAGAACATTCGGGGTCACGGGGCCTTGGCCGGCAAATGAGGATGCCGGGATGCAGATGACATTCAGAATAAGGAGCGTCCATAATGCCTTCCCCATGCCGGCCCCATTTTTTAAGGGTCCGTTGCCGGGTTTTTTTGATCCGTACCTCAGGATCCCCCGAAAAAGATAAAACAGGATGACGGAGGATACGAGAATCCCGAATCCCCAGAAGGACGGCAGGAAGGATTCGCGGAAGCCCCTGTCAATCATCTCAGGCGAGATCGATTTGGCCGGGATGATCACCGTCATCGCCTTGTGAATCGCGGAAGTCTGCCCCAGAAATCCGAGGACCGCTCCCATGAAGCCCCAGAATATCAAGGCACTGAGCCTGTGCTTGATCTTTATCCGCTGCCCGCCACGATGCCGGATGAACAGAACGATCGTTTGTATGGTCATGGCCGTGACTACCAGGCTGATAAATAGCAGTCCCCAGCCGGCAGGTCCGCATATTCCGATGTAGTGCATCATGGCGATTCTCCTTCCGAGTCGAGGATCAGTTCGGCCTCGTGCTGTTCTATCGATGCCGCCTTTCCCGAGGTTACTATCCAGATCAACCCGCTCATGATTGCGGCGATCATGGCCGTCGAAAGAAGCGCCGAGCTCCTTTGAAGCCAGTGGGCGAGATACATGATCGTCCGCACCTTATCCGATGAGCTCTTCATCCATGTCTGGAAAAGATCGAAGTACATTCCGATAAAACCTGTGGCGAGTTGTCCGAGGGATATGTAGATCGCCGCGTTGAGCCTCTTGCGGACGGCGCGGATGTTATGATCTTTCAAGACGAACAGCCTGTACCATTTCGTCGTTCCCAGGGCGACGGCCACCACCACCCCGAACAGCAGGGGCCATTTCCATATGCCGCTGTACCCAAACATACCTCCGGACCGGGAGAGCATGAGGGCTAGAATCACAACCGGTATCATGGTCACAGACAGAGCGGTTCTTTCTAACGCGCTTCTCGTCCCGGCGGAGAACCTGTCCAGAAAACGTTTTAGCGGCGAATCATGAACTTCGGCGATAGCATCGATCGATTCCGCCGAAATATCGAACTCCTCTATGGTCCTCTTGACGGCTTCCTCGCCGCCCAGACCCTGACCGATATAGTGCTCGTAAAGGTCTTCCATGTCGGCCGATATCTCGAGGATAACCCTGGACCGCGATGGCTGCGGTATATCCAGCATCCCGTCGATCATTCTCAATTGCTCGGCGAATCTATTCACTTTCACCCTCCCCGATAACCTGCTTGAAACGTTGCATGAATTCCCGCCATACAACTTTCTCCTTTTTCAGCCAGGCGCGCCCTTTTTTGGTCAGGCAATAGCTCTTACGTTTCCCGCGAGGGCCTTCATCGGACCACAAACCCTTTATAAGCCCCTGCTTCTCGAGCTTGTGAAGGATCGGGTAGAGTGTCCCGTATTTGAATCGGAAATATCCTCCGGCGGGATCTTCGCTGAAAAGGGCCAGCTGGTAACCGTGCTTCGGGCCGTCCTTGAGGAAAGACATAACGAGCACTTCGTTACAGCTTTTCGTCAGGTTTTGGATATCAACTCTCTTCTTGCCCGACATTATTCAGAACCTCATTATATCGAACCTCTATATAATAGCACCACGGCAATCGACATGCAAGTGTTTTCTGTATTTTTCGGGATTCGGGGGATGCGCAAAATCGGCTCTTGGATTGCGAGAAGGTGGATTATCTGAAGTATCACGTTCACATAAACTTGGGACATCCCGATGATGCTTACGGCCGGGCAACTGAATTTTACTTTGGGAAATCACACACTGTCACTCAGAAGCGGTATCCTCTTTCTATTCGTTTTTCAACCGGATCGAAGTATGTCTCCCACATCCAGCGAGAGATGAAAGGGGGCTGGTGAATGAGGCCAAACGCGTTATATCACTTTTGATTGTTTTCGCTTCCCCCGTAAGGTTATACTACCTGGGGAAAGCATCAAGGAAGCAATTCTATAGTAGCCGCAGCAAGCTCAGGATGAATCGTCATGGATATATTTCGGATTCTTTCGAATATGGGGTGTAATTCCATTAAGTTGAAAATGTGGAATTCAATCTTCGCCCATCTTCTATTATCGAGCGTGGTGTTCTCTGCGCCGGCATTCGCCCAGATCGAGGACATCGAGTTCGAGACGCTCTCCCTGGAGCACGGGCTGTCCCAGAGCTCCGTGCTGTCGATCATCCAGGACGAGATGGGATTCATGTGGTTTGCCACAGAGGACGGGCTGAATAAGTACGACGGATACCATTTCACTGTTTTGAGGCACCATCCAGGCGATCCGGGCAGCCTGGGCCATACATGGATCCTATCACTTCTATTGGACAGCGAGGGGATACTGTGGATAGGGACGTTCCATGAGGGGCTGGACAGGTATGACACCGAGAAGGAGGAGTTCACCCATTACCGTAACGATCCGGACGATCCCTCGAGTTTGAGCCATAACATCGTGTGGGCCGTCTGTGAAGATCGGTCCGGAGTATTGTGGATCGGGACCGATAACGGATTGAACCGGTTCGACCGCGAAACGGGGAGGTTCACGGGCTACTTCCACGATCCCGGTGACCCGGGCAGCGTGAGCGACAATTCCATCCGGTCGATATACGAGGATGGATCGGGGACATTGTGGATAGGCACGGAGGGCGGAGGACTCAATAAGTTTCTGAGAGATAAGGGGAGATTTGTTCGTTACAGGGCGGACGATGCCGATCCCGGGAGCCTGAGCCACAACTCTGTCAGATCTATCTGCGAGGACGCCTCGGGCACTCTCTGGATAGGAACAGGCGGCGGCGGACTGAACAGATTCGATAGTGAAAACGAAAAATTTGTATGTTACAGGCACGATCCGACGGACGAATACAGTATAGGTAACAATGAGATTTATTCGATCTATGAGGATCGTGCAGGCATCCTGTGGATCGGGACCAACGGGGGCGGACTCGATATATTCGACAGGGAAAAGGGCAAGTTCCACAATTTCCGTCACGATCTTAACAATCCCCACAGCCTTGGTTACAACGAAGTGTATGCCATATACGAGGACTGCGCAGGTGTGATCTGGATAGGGACATACGGCGGGGGTGTGTCGAAATACGACGGGAAAAAGAAGAAATTTCATCTGCACAGGCGTGATCCGAACGATCCGAACACCGTGAACGCCGATCTTATCTGGTCGATCTACGAGGACGAGGACGGGATACTCTGGCTGGGAACCCACGGGGGTGGCCTCAACCGCTTCGACAGGAAGAACAATCGATTCTCGTTCTACAGACACGACCCGGACGATCCGAACAGCCTGAGCAATGATATCGTCAGGATGATCCACGTGGACGAAGCCGGTATATTCTGGCTGGGGACCCATGGGGGAGGGTTGAACAGATTCGACGGTGAGACGGGGATCTTCAAAAGATACAGGGCCGATCCGGATGATCCCCACAGCATCAGCCATGACGAGATAAGGTGGATATTCGAGGACCGGTCGGGTGCGCTGTGGATCGGGACCAACGGCGGGGGATTGAACAAGTTCGATAAGCGGACGGGGAGAGCCGTTCGGTACAGGGCCGATCCGCATGATCCCAAAAGCCTGAGCAACGATTTCGCAAGGGTGGCCTACGAGGACAGCAGGGGCGTTTTCTGGGTCGGCACTCAGGGCGGAGGTGTGAATATTTTTGACAGGGATGCAGGGGGGTTCACGCACATTAGGACGGATCCGGACGATCCCCACAGCCTGAGCAGCGATCATATCCTCTCCATTTACGAGGACAGGACGGGCATGATCTGGTTCGGGACATGGGGCGGCGGGCTGAACATGTATGACCCGGACAGCGGAAAGTTCATCTCGTATACCGTCGAGGACGGGCTTCCGAGCAACGCGATCTACGGGATGCTCGAAGATGACCACGGAAACCTTTGGCTCAGCACGAATAACGGTCTGTCCAGGTTCAACCCCGTTTATGGGACGTTCAAGAATTATAATGAAAGAGACGGTCTCCAGAGCAATGAGTTCAACGGGAACTCCTTCCATAGGAGCAAAAGCGGGGAAATGTTCTTCGGCGGCATCAGGGGTTTCAACACGTTCTATCCGGATGAGATCAAGGATAATCCGCACGTACCACCTGTAGTGATAACCTCGTTTCACAAGTTGAACCGAGAGGTGAAATTCGATGTATCGGTATCGGAGATAGATGAGATCGTGCTTTCTTACAGGGACTACGTGTTTTCCTTCGAGTTCGCCGCCCTGGATTACTCGGTTCCCGAGAAGAACATGTACGCCTACAAGATGGAGGGATTGGATGCGGACTGGATTTTCACCGATGCCTCGATACGAATCGCCAACTATACGACCCTTCCGCCGGGAGAGTATGTATTCAGGGTTAAGGGATCGAACAACGATGGTGTCTGGAACGAGGAAGGCACATCGGTGAATATAACGATAACCCCTCCATTCTGGGCTACATGGTGGTTCAGGATTCTCGTGTTACTCGTGGTAATCGGGCTGGCCTATATACTGTACGAGTATAGATTGCGGAACGTCAGGATGAAGACCGAGCTCCAGGCCGCGCACGACGCCCAGATGTCCATCATGCCCCGGGAAAATCCGGTCCTCGAGGGATTCGAGATCTCCGGCGCATGCATTCCCGCGAGCGAAGTCGGCGGGGATTTCTATGACTTCATGTGGCTGAACGAGGATAAGACGAGGCTGGGTGTGGTTGTCGGAGATGTATCCGGGAAAGCGATGAAGGCGGCCATGATAGCCATCATGTCCAACGGGATGGTTTTTTCCAAGGCCAATGAGATTCGTGCGGTTAGAGACATCATGACACGCCTTAACCATTCTCTGTATCTGAAGACGGATGAGATAATGTACACGGCCCTCTGCTTCGTTTCTTTGGATATCAAATCAAAGGGATTCACATTTTCGCTGGCCGCATTCAATGAACCGTTGCTGAAAAGGGGGAGCTCGACGACCAGACTGCAGACATCCGGTGATGTATTTCCGCTGGGCGCCTTCGAGGGTACCACCTATCAGGAAAACTCCGTCAATCTGGAAAAAGGCGACGTGATCGTTATCTATACAGACGGGATATCGGATGCATGGAGCAGAAGACAGGAATTTTATGAGACCAAGAGGCTGGAGCAACTTTTACGAAATATGGATACGGGCAGTCTCAGCGCCGTGGACATAAATAATATGATAATCGATGACGTTAGCGATTACTGCGGTGGCGAGCAACAGCGTGATGACATGACGGTAGTTGTGATCAAGTGCACGTCTTAGCTGGTATTGTGCCTTAAAGGCGGCCCTGCTCCAGCGATTTCATTCCGGCCGGCAAGAAGGTTTTCACTCCTCAAGCTTCTTCAGCATTTCCTCGGCGTTGCTGTTGTCGGGATTTATCTCGAGGGACTTCTTGTAATTCTCGACGGCTCTGCTCTTATCTCCGCCCTTCATATACGCTTCCCCGAGACTGTCGTAGACGTTTGATGATCGGGGAAACAGTTCGACGTTGAGCTCGAATACTTTGATCGCCTCGGGAAACCTTTCGGAGCCAAGCAAATGGTAGCCGATCCCGTTGATCTCGAACTCGTCAAAGTAGATATCACTTCCGCTCTCACGGAGTTTCCTGATCCTTGCCAGTGTGCCATCTATGGAATCGCAACCTTCGCTTTTCATGATCTCGGAGGCCAGGTTCTTCTGCTGCAGGAAGAAGAGTCTCACGTGGCCTATATGCTGAGGACGCACCCAGTCGTCGCCGCTCTCCTTGTAGATCTGAAATTCCTTGACGAATGCGAATTCATTATCGAGTGACAATTGTTCCTGGATCTCGTCCAGACCCTTCCCTGCTCGCTCGGCCTCTATCACGCTGTTCCAGAGATCCCTAATATATCGAAGGCGGGTGCAGGCGCGTTCATTGGACCAAACTTGATTGATGTCACAAATAACCCTTTCAACCCTGTTTTCTCCCTCGAGTATATCTTCCAGGATCTCTATCCAACGCGGCACATCCAGTTTCGCATACAGGTAATGGGGATGGGGGGCCAGATGCCCCGAATGCATCAAAAAACCTGGAATGACAGCTATGCTTTCTTCGGGTATAACGGCAACCGTCATTCCGTCGTATCCGGCCCTGCCGAACCAGATCAGCTCGAGCGTTATATCACCGAGGTTCAGAGTCATTCGATCGTTGTAGACGATGTTCGGCAGTACCAACGAAAATCCATCCTCTAGCTCTTCGGCCCGCTGCTTGCAGGAGTTTGCCCATCTTTCTTCATTGATCGCGGTTTCCGAACCGGGCTCATGTGTTTCCAGGCGCTCACGCGAGACGCCCTCCTTCCATCGCCACATCTCTATCAGCCTCTTGATCTCCGCATCGACATCGTCCTCTTTTCCCCTGTACTTATCCAAGAATGCTCTGTGCCCGATGATCGTTGTCTCCCTGTAGGCGGCGTTGCCGCCGAACATATCGAGACGGTCGCTCGTGTTTATTGTCATGTAAAAATCATTTCGGTCCAGGGCCGCGGCTATTCCATCCTTGTATCTCTGCGCGGTGATTTCCGACCAGAAGGTGTTGAATACCACCAGGCCCTTTTCCGATGCTATGACCAGCTGGTCCTCCCCGCCGTCCGGATTGACCGCCAGAAGGATGTTATCGGTTATATTCTCGATCTCGAATTTCCGAGCCTCCGAGTGTGTGACCGAAGGATGACAAAGAACGATAAGTACGAATAGTAGCAGCATATTTCGAGCTTTCATGACTCGGCCTCCCCCTGGTTTGGCTGTTTATTCCAGGATCTTATTCTATTTAAGACCGTTACGTCTATCCACCAAACATAACCGTCGTCCTCCCGCGGATGCGAATATTTAAACATGTTAAAAATTTAACACCCGTTGAACCGTTTGTCAATTTTTAAATCCCTCTCATAAAAATTTTAGTGCCGCCCACATGGACCGGATCGTTTCAAGTAGAGCCGTCACGAGCGACGGGGTGGAACCGGTGGCCAAATTTATCTTTACTTCAAGCGGGGAAAAGGATTGCCATCGATTTAACAGGATTCTAATATAATCCTAACAGTCCACAAACAGGAGAATATTACTTGTAGTCAAGGAAGGTCGCATCTATCCGTTGATCTCAGGAAGGTGATTTATGACCCAGGAGCGCATACTCGTAGTGGACGACGAAGAGGATATCCAGGAGCTGGTGAGATACAACCTCGTCAGAAACGGCTTCGACGTCAATGTGGTCGGAACGGGGGAAGCGGCCCTGGACTCGGCCAGGTCGAAGCTGCCCGACATGATACTTCTAGACCTCATGCTTCCCGGAATCGACGGGCTCGAGGTATGCAACATACTAAAGCATGACCCGAAGATTTCTCATATCCCAATAGTGATGCTAACTGCACGGGGTGAGGAAGCCGACGTGGTGGCGGGGCTGGAGCTCGGAGCGGACGACTATATAACCAAGCCGTTCAGCCCTCGTGTACTAGTGGCCAGGGTGAAGGCGGTGCTTAGGCGCAAATCGGAGCCAATGGTCGATCGCACCGCCGTTCTCAAGAGAAAGGACCTCGTCATACATCCGGGAAGGCATGAGGTGCTCGTAAAGGGAAAACCCGTATTGTTGACATCCACCGAGTTCGAGATCCTGTATCACCTCGCCAGGCGCCCCGGTTGGGTATTCACCAGATACCAGATCATAGATGCCGCCAGGGGCGAGGAGTATCCGGTGACCGACAGGTCGGTAGATGTTCACATTGTCGGCCTTCGCAAGAAGCTAGGCCCGGCAGGGAAGCTCATAGAGACGGTCAGGGGTGTCGGGTACAGGTTCAGGGAGAGTTAAATGCAACCGAAACGCCTCGTCTGGTACATATTCCCGTGGTACCTCATCATAATAATAGCCTCGCTTGCAATCGTGACGGCGTACTCGCCGCGGGCGGTCAGGGATTTCCATTTCACGATGACCTCGGACGATCTGAGGGCCAGGTCTATCCTGGTAGGGAGGATAGTGTCGGAGAGGATCGATGGGATGCATTCCGCAATAGACGAGCTGTGCAAGGAGCTCGGAGCGGCGACAGGGACCAGGATCACGGTCATCCTTCCCGACGGGCGCGTGATCGGCGATTCGGAAAGCGATCCCGATGCGATGGAGAATCATGGCGACAGACCCGAGTTCATAAGGGCGCTGGCCGGAGTGCCCGGCTCGTCGATCAGGTACAGCGACACGCTCAAAGAGAAATTCATGTATTTTGCCGTTCCCATCAAATCCAATGGGGGAATAGCAGGCGCGGTGCGTGCTTCGCTGCCCCTGACGGCGCTCGACCGCAGCCTGAATGGGATTTATCTGAGGATCACTATATCCGGGCTTCTAATTGCGATAGCGGCCGGATTGGTAAGCGTTCTCGTGGCAAGGAGGATCAGCCGTCCGATCGAGGATATCAAGAAGGGACTGGTGCATTTCGCGAACAACGATCTGAGCTACCGTCTTCCGGTACACGAGCTGGAGGAGATAGGGGAGCTCGCTAATGTGATAAACGCGATGGCAGGACATCTCGAGGACAGGATCGAGACAGTGGAGCGGCAGAGAAACGAGCAGGAGGCTATCTTCGCCGGAATGGTCGAAGGGCTCATCGTAGTCGACGGGAACGAGAGGATTGTCAGGGTGAATCCCGCAGCTGCCACATTTCTCGGACTCGATATCTCTGATATGGAGGGCATGACGATCCAGGAGGCGGTCCGCAATCCATACCTGCAAAAGTTTGTAAGGAGAACACTCGGCTCGGCGACCGCGGTGGAAGAGGACTTCACACTTCGCAACGGCAAGGGTGAATTGTACATTCAGGCGCACGGTATCCAGCTTCTGAGACACGATGGAAAGCTCAGGGGGGGCGTGATCGTCCTCAATAACGTAACTAGGCTGAGGAGGCTCGAAAGCCTCAGGCAGGATTTTGTGGCTAATGTTTCACACGAACTGAGAACGCCTATCACTTCGATAAAGGGATTTGTGGAGACGTTGCTGGACGGTGCAATGCGCGATCCCGTCGATTCGGCGCATTTCCTGAATATAATCGCCCGTCAGGTCGATAGGATGGACAGTATCATAGGGGATCTTCTCCTTCTCTCGGGTGTGGAGCAGGGCATGGAAAAAGAAGAGATCAGGGTAAGCGGGGAGAAGATCACGGATATTATCCGGGACGCAGTGGATGTATGCGGACACAAGGCAAGGGAGAAGATGATAAAGATCGAGGTAGAGTGTCCGGACGATCTCGGGGCTCCAGTAAACGGGCCTCTCCTCGAGCAGGCTGTGATCAACCTGCTGGACAACGCAATCAAGTACAGCGAGGAGGGTCAATCGGTCCGGGTCACGGTATCTGAGCAGGGTGACGGGATTTCAATAGAGGTGAGCGACAGGGGATGCGGGATAGATGAAGAGGATATCCCAAGGCTGTTCGAGAGGTTCTACCGTGTAGATAAGGCGAGGAGCCGAAAGCTCGGCGGGACCGGTCTCGGGCTGGCGATAGTCAAGCACATACTACAGGCACACGGCGGTACCGTTGCCGTCGAAAGCACTATGGGAGAGGGGTCCAGGTTCACCCTGCGTCTGCCTAAAGCCCAGTAATACCGGGCAAAACCACGCTCATGATAATTTAACTCTTCCCTAATAATTCCTTAACAACGCCGACTTACCTTATCTGCCGTTCTTGGGAATCAATTTGGATACCAAGAGGAAGAAGCAGGATTAAAGGCATGATGAACAAAACTGAAATAGGCGCCGCTAAGGCAGCGAGCAAATATTCATGCGCCGATGACAAGGGGGTGGTCGAAACATAAAAGACCGGACTTAGATGGCAAGCTACTGACACCATGCAACGGGTTATGCGGGCGCAAGCCCGCAACTAAAGGGAGAAAGGACAAAATGAAAAGAATAGCGATTCTTGCGATTCTCATCGCCGGGCTCGTTTCGAGCGCCGCCCAGGCGGGGGAATTGTTCGAAAAGATCAAGCTGGGCGGAGATTTCAGACACCGCTACGAGCTTATCCAGGATGAGTCTAAGGACTACGACAGGCACAGGATGCGTATCCGCATGCGCCTGGGCCTGAATGTGGAGATGTTCGAAGATCTTACTATCGGTGCCCGCCTGGCAACAGGATCTGACGATCCGCTTTCGACGAACCAGACGCTGTCGGGGGCGTTCACCACAAAGGGATGGCATCTCGACAGGGCTTATTTCGACTGGCATCCAGCAAAGGCCAAGGGCCTCAAGGTCGTCGGTGGAAAGATGGGGCTTCCCTTCATGAATGTAGAGAAGACAGAGCTCATCTGGGACGGCGACCTCAGCCCGGAGGGTATGGCAGCGACCTTCAAGGCCAAGGCCAACGAGAAGGCGACATTCTTCATGACTGCGGCATACTTCAGCATCATGGAGAACAAGTCCGAGAGCGACCTCTACATGGGTGGAGGCCAAGTCGGGCTGAAGGTCGAGGCTTCCGATGAGGCATGGTTCTCGATAGGAGGAGGCTACTACGATTTCAGCGAGATCAAGGAGAGCGGACCGCTCTATGACGGCAGCTTCTTTGGTAACACAACTTGTGATACGGTTGATGTGTTTGCCAACGACTACAAGCTGGCCGAGGTCCTAGGGGAGTTCGGGTTCAAGCGCGATAAGATCTCCATAGTAGTCTATGGCGATTACGTCAACAACACCGGTGCCGACAGCCTCAACACCGGGTATCTGTTCGGTGCGACCTTCAAGCACGGCAAGGACAAGGGCAATGTGAAGCTCTATGGCAATTACCGCGAGCTAGAGGACGATGCAGTCCTCGGCGTGTTCACCGACTCAGATTTCCGCGGCGGGGGAACTAACGGTAACGGCTTCGAGCTGGGAGCCTCGTACGGCATTGCCAAGAAGGTGGATCTGGCCGGGACACTGTTCATCAACAAGAAGGGGATCGACGAAGAGGTCGACTATAAAAGGTTCCAGCTGGATCTGAAGATGAAGTTCTAGAGAAACATGGTAAATGGGCCTTAACGGTAATCTAACGATACCTTAACAATAATCTAACATAAGGTATCTAGATTTCCACCAGAGAGGTCCAGGGAGGTTAAGATGAAAGGTTTGAATCTCATAACGGTTATGGCGGTAATCTTACTTGCTAGTTCGATTGCGGCCCCCGGTTCTGCTGTCGCCGAGGAGAAGATCATAATCGACGGTTCGACGACCGTCGGCCCGATCGCAAAGGCGTTCGCCGAGTACTACATGTCTAAGAACAAGGACGTCAATATAAGCGTCAGCGAGTCCGGAAGCGGCAACGGCGCGAAGAGCTTGATCAACGGGATGTGCGACATCGCCGACATGTCCCGGTTCATGAAGGACAAGGAGTTCGCCGCGGCCATCGACAAGGGCCGCACTCCCGTGGCGCACGTCGTGGCCATAGACGGCATCGTGATGATCGTCCACCCGAGCAATCCCGTTAAGGGTCTTACGGTTGCGCAGGTGCGTGACATCTACATGGGCAAGATCACCAACTGGAATCAGCTGGGCGGCCCGAATGTAGAGATCGTCATGATCAGCCGCGACACCAACAGCGGAACCTATGAGACATTCGAGAAGCTCGTTATGAAGAAGGAGAAGATCTACGAGAAGGCCGAGTATGTCGGCAGCAACGGTGCAGTCCGCCAGCGTGTGCAGAGCACGCCTGCGGCTATCGGCTACGTAGGTCTCGGATTCGTCGACCGCAGCGTGAAGGCTCTCGAGATCAACGGTATCGTGCCCGATATGAACACAATCTCTTCGGGTATCTATCCGATCGCAAGGCCTCTGTTCATGTTCACCGACGGTTATCCGAAGCTCGGGACCCATCTCCACCGTTTCATCACGCTCTACCTGTCACCCAAGGGTCAGGAGATCGTCGAGGAGATCGGATTCATCCCGTTGACCAAATACTAATCAAAAAGGACGTTGAGTCCGTATGTGGAACCGGTTGCCATGAATGATAGAATACTAGAACTGACAGATAAAGATATACGCAACCGGTTGCTGATGAGCAAGGGCACCCAGCGCCACAGGCGGCTGGGTGCCCTTGCCGGTAATGCCGTACTGATAACGATAGCCTCGAGCTCGCTCGTGGCGCTTCTCTTCATTTTCTACTTTATCATCAGGGACGCGATACCGTTCTTCCAGCTCGAGGGGATCGGAGAATTCCTGACGAGCTCCCGCTGGTACCCGTCGAGGGAGGAGGCGGAGTTCGGCGCGCTGGCGATATTCGTAGGAAGCGCTCTCGTAACGGTTGGAGCGGTAATAGTGGCTGTGCCGATGGGCGTGCTCGCGGCGCTGTGCCTGAGCGATATTCTCCCGTTCTCTATGCGGCAGGTCGTCAAGCCGGTTATCGAGATGCTTGCCGCGGTCCCGTCGGTCGTCTACGGATTCTTTGCGCTGGTCGTATTTGCGCCGCTGCTTCAGGAAAAGGGCGGAGGGCTTCTTTCGGTCGGAGCACTGATCGTTCTGGTACCGATTTCAATCGTTGGGATCGGCGTTGCGAGCGATCTGATAGGCGCGAGATTCAGGGGGGGTGCAAGGGGGATCGTTAGGGTCACTTCTGCGGTTATAATGACCGTGATCGTCGCTATCGCGCTGTTTTTGCTTAACCGTTTCCTCGGCGATCTGAAAATCGTAAGCGGCACAAACGCGCTGAATGCATCGATAATACTGGGTATCATGGCGCTCCCGACTGTTGTGAGTGTTTCCGAAGATGCGATCAACGCCGTCGGAAGGGAGCTCCGCGAGGGGAGTTATGCCCTCGGAGCCACGCGGGCGGAGACCCTTCTACGCGTCATAATACCTGCCGCGAAGAGCGGAATTATCGCGGCTGTTATCCTGGGTGTTATGAGGGCCATCGGAGAGACGATGGTCGTCTGGATGGCCTCTGGAAACGCGGCGAGGATACCGCAGCCGATATTCAACTATCTCGAGCCGATCAGAACCCTGACGGCTACGATCGCCGGTGACATGGGCGAGGCAGATCATGTGACGGGGTCGGGCAGGTATCACGTGCTCTTCGCAATGGCGTTCTGCCTGCTGGTCATCGCTTTCGTATCGAACCTCATCAGCGAGATGATCCTGAGGAGATCGAAGAGGAAGCTGGGCGGGTAGACATGAGGCCGTGGAGAGGCGGGAACAAACCCGGTTAGAAGCTATGGAACTCAAGACACGAAAGATGCTCGACAGGTCGTTCACAACGATAGGCATATTTGCCATACTGTTGATGGCCGTCTCTCTCGTCATACTTCTACAGCCGATAATATGGCGTGGAGCCGGGGCGTTCATATTCAGGGAGACAATCGAGAACCGAAAGCTCAACCTGGAGATCTTCGGCCGGGGAAACCGGGCAAATGTCGAGGTGCAGGTAACAGAGGCCGAGGCCGCCAGGAAGCCCGTATATGATATGATGGCGGAGTTCGAGAGGGAAATGGAGGAGGGCGGTCCGTCATTCAGGAGGCAGTACAGGAGCGAATACTCCGAGCTCCGGGATATGATTTCCGAGCTCCTAGGTCCGTTCCCCGGCGAGGGCGACCCCGTCCTGATACGCGACCGGTACGGTCATACGCGTTGGGACAGGGCAAACGTAAAACTTCACCGTATACTGTTCGTCGAGGAATACGACTACTCCGATCCGAACCGTATGGGGGTTAAGGTTGAAAAACCCAGGGCCGATCTGTTCGAATCGACATCGATAGAGCCCCTGTTCGGATATCTGGAAGAGAACCTCGAGCGGATGATGCTGCCGTCGGTAACCTTCTACTGGCGATTTCTCTTCGATCGATCCTACGACGCTCATTTCTTCGGAGGGATATGGCCCGAGATGCTTGGTACGTTCTATCTGGCTCTGGGCGCGATGCTCTTCGCCGTCCCCCTGGGGATCGTCACGGCCATGTACCTGGCCGAGTACGCCGGTGAGGGCCGGTTCGTGAGCCTGCTTCGGACATGCATAAGCTCGCTCGCCGGTGTGCCTAGCATTGTTTTCGGCCTCTTCGGCCTCGCTTTCTTCATAAACACCATGAAGATAGCCAACGGGAAGAGCGTTCTCGCCGGGTCGTTGACGCTTGCCTTCCTCGTGCTTCCTACGGTCATAAGGGCGTCCGAGGAGGCCATACTCGCCGTGCCCCGCACCTACAAGGAGGCTTCAATGAGCCTGGGTGCCGGTAAATGGCATACGATAATCTCGGTGATCCTGCCGGCCGCTCTTCCTGGAATACTGACCAGTATTATCATCAGCCTCGGCAGAGCGGCCGGCGAGACGGCGCCCATCATATTCACGGCCGCAGTCAGTGTGGGCAGGCCCCTTGCCATATGGCAGACGCTCAGCCAGCCGTCGCCGGCGCTTTCATGGAATATCTATAACCTGGCGACCGAACACGAGGCCGTCGACGAGATACGCCACGTCCAGTATGGAATGGTGCTTACGCTGGTGGCGATGGTTCTTTTGCTCAACCTGGCCGCGATCATTATAAGGGCCCGGATATCGAGGAAATTGAGAGGTTGATATATGACGAAACGGCGATCGTCGGCGATTAGCAATGTTCGGATGCGAAGAACCGGAATAGGGAGGATGAATTGACGACATCGGAGATGACGGGCAGGCCTGACGGTGTTGTTCTTGGAATAACGGATTTCAGGGAGGAATCAAAGGGAGAGAGGCATTCGTTGATCGGAGCGAAGGATTTCTATGTCTATTACGGTGATAGTGCGGCCGTCGACAGTGTCTCGTTCGATATACCGGAAGGTCTGGTCACCGCGGTCATAGGACCGAGCGGGTGTGGCAAGAGCACGTTTCTAAGGGCGATCAATAGGATGAACGACCTCATCCCATCCTGCCATGTGAGAGGGGAGCTTGCCCTGGAAGGTCAGGACCTGTATTCACCTCAAGTCGATGTGGTGTCTCTGAGGAGGATGGTAGGCATGGTATTCCAGAAACCGAATCCCTTTCCGAAGAGCATATTTGACAATATTGCATACGGTCCCAAGATACACGGGGTGACAAACAGGAGACAAATAGGCGAGATCGTCGAGAAGAGTCTAAAGCAGGCGGCGCTCTGGGAAGAGGTCAAGGACAGGCTGGACGACAACGCTCTGGGGCTCTCGGGCGGGCAGCAGCAGCGGATGTGCATCGCCAGGGCGATCGCGGTGAATCCCAAGGTGCTGCTGATGGACGAGCCTGCTTCGGCCCTCGATCCACGCTCCACATCGAGAATAGAGGATTTGATATCGGAGCTGCGCGGTGAATATACGATAGTTATCGTCACGCACAACATGCAGCAGGCAGCGCGCGTCTCGGATCTGACGGCTTTCTTCTACGAGGGCAAGCTGATAGAGTTCGGGGAGACGAAACAGATATTCACCAAACCTGGAGAGAAGCAGACCGAGGATTATATAACGGGGAGATTCGGCTAAAGGAGTGGAAAGGTGTCCAAACATATACGCAGGGAGATCGCCGCTTTGAAGAAGGAGATACTCGGGCTCGGAGCGGCGGTCGAGGAGATCTTGTACAAGGCTGTCAAATCACTCGAGGAGAGGGACAAGGCCCTTTCGGAGCAGGTGCTCGAGGAGGATTCGGCCATAGATCAGATGGAGGTCGAGATCGAGGAGGACTGTCTCAAGGTCCTTGCACTGCACCAGCCTGTCGCTATAGATCTGCGTCTTATCATATCGATTCTGAAGATAAACAACGATCTCGAGCGTGTAGGCGACCTGGCGGTGAACATAGCCGAGAGGTCTGCCTTTTTAGCTACAAGGGAAAAGATAGATATTCCGCTGGATTTTATGAAGATGGCCGACATATCTAGGGATATGCTCAAGAAGAGCCTGGATGCTCTTGTAACAGAGGATCCCAAGATCGCGCACGACGTATGCGGGATGGACGACGAGGTCGACGCGATAAACCGCGAGATGTACATGACGATCCAGGAGGGGATCAGGAGCAATCCGGCCCGGCTGGAGAGCCTCATTCATCTTCTGTCCGTCTCCAGGCACCTAGAGAGGATAGCCGACCTTGCTACGAATGTGGCCGAGGACGTTATCTACATGATCGAGGGCGAGATAGTCCGTCATAAAGTGGAGAAGTACATGTGAGGATGAAGCGGCGCCCCGGAGTGTATAATCCTCGACACACAGCGCAACTTATTAACTATTAATATGATAACAGATAATCCCCGAGTAAGTTAACTACTATATCCACGATCCCGGAAGCAGCCGGGCTCGGGCGGAATCTCAATCCAACCCATTGATATCCAGCCAGTTATAAATATAAGTAGTGGAAAACCGTTATTTATCCATGAATTCAAACGATTTACTTTACAAAATCGTGAAAAGGGAGTAAAATCGATCCATTATTTTTGACTCAAAAGCGCAGGTGAAGAATATGTCCAGCCAATCCAGGATCGCTGTTTATATTTATCGTGAAGACAATGGAGATGGAGAAAAGATTGATTTTCAGGCGGTTTACGAGTACGCAAAGGAACTGTCCTGTGTCTCGGCGGTCGAGGTCTTCGATGATCCGAAAAAACTGAATCCTTCAGCTTTATCAAAGCACTTCAGTAACTCGGGCTTCACGGGAGTCGTGATTGCAGGGGTCTCTCCGGGTTATTGCAAGCCGGCATTTACGCGTGCCATGGCAGAGGCCGGCGGTGATCCGGATGAGGTGCGTCTGGCTTCGTTCAGGGAATTCGGTATCGGCCCGGACGGGATCACGGAGCGCACGAAGGCCATCCTCGCCTGTGCCGTGCACGGTGTTCCCTTCGGTCTCGCAGCCGTACCGGAAAGCATGCCTGTAAAATCCGACACGTTGGTAATAGGTGGCGGGATAGCCGGCATTCAGGCTGCACTCGAGATCGCCGAATCCGGGCACAAGGTTTATCTCGTGGAGCGGACCGGGACGATCGGCGGCCACATGGCGATGTTCGACAAGACCTTCCCGACCCTCGACTGCGCCGCCTGCATTCTTACACCAAAGATGGTTTCGGTAGGCCAGCATCAGAACATAGAGTTGATGGTCTATTCCGAGGTGGAGGGGGTGTCGGGCGATCCTGGAGCGTTCAAGGCGAAGGTGAGGAAACGCGCCACGCGGGTCGATCCTCGCGCATGTGTGGCCTGCAACGACTGCGCAGCGGTTTGCCCGGTATCGGTCCCGAGCGAGTTCGATGTCGGGATATGCAACCGAAAGGCTATCTATATACCGTTCCCCCAGGCGGTCCCCAATTCCTACCTTATCGATGAGAAATCATGCCTGTATGTACTGAGCGACGGCAAGAAATGCGGCACCTGCAAGAAGAAGTGCGCCAAGGATGCGATCCGGTTTGATGAGACTGATGAGGTCGTCGAGCTGGAAGTTGGCAATATTATAGTGGCCACCGGGTACGATACCTTCGATGCCAACCGTATCGACCGCTACGGATACGGTGTTTTCCCGAACGTCCTTACGGCCCTGGAGTTCGAACGCCTCACCAACGCTTCGGGGCCCACGGGCGGCAAGATCGTGATGAAGACCAAGAAGATGAACAAGCGCACGAAGGAAGAGGAGTGGGTTTTCGATGCGGATGGGCCGAAGCCGCGCTCGATTGCGATTATTCACTGTGTCGGTTCGAGGGACCAGAGCTACAATCCGTACTGCTCTCGTGTATGCTGCATGTATTCGCTGAAGTTCGCCCACCTGGTCCGCGAGAAGCTTCCCGATGCAGCCTGCCACGAATATTACATCGACATGCGCACATTCGGAAAGGGATACGAGGAGTTCTTCGAGCGCGTCAAGGATGAAGGCGTTTATGTCGTCCGTGGACGTACGGCCAATGTGACCATGCATGACGACCAGATGTACATAAAGGGCGAGGATATACTGGCGGACACGATCGTCGAGATCCCTGTGGACATGGTGTTGCTTTCTGTGGGGCTTCAACCCACCACGGATGCGGACAAGGTCGCTTCGATGCTGGGGATCGATAGGGTCCACGACGGTTGGTTCCAGGAGATGGAATACAATGTCGAACCGACCTGCACCGAACGTGGGGGCATTTTTGTTGCCGGAGTATGCCAGGGCCCAAAGGATATCCCGGATACCGTGGCGCAGGCGTCCGCGGTCGCGGCGAGGGTGCTCAAGAGCATCGTTAGCGGAAAGACTGCTGGGAGCCGACAGCGCCTCACGCTGTCGGATATAGAGAATAGGGCCGTGGCCCTCACTGAGAAATGTCAGTAGAAGGAGAACAACATGGCTGTGCGGGTCAACCACAAGCTGATCGATGAACTGGAGCTTTACGGGGCGCAGGATGTCATCAAATGTTATCACTGTGGCAACTGTAGCGCCGCCTGTCCCTTCTCTCGCGAACCATTTATATTCCCGCGGAAATCTATGCGCTATCTACAGATGGGCCTCGAGGAGAGGCTGAAGTCCAACCTCGAACCCTGGCTCTGCTACTACTGCGGTGAATGCTCGGAGCAGTGTCCGAGGGACGCCGAGCCGGGCGAGACCATGATGAGCATGCGACGGTGGTTGACTTCGAAATATGATTTCTCCGGGATATCGAGGCTTTTCTACCGTTCATGGAAAGCCGAACTGGCGGCCATTATCGTCCTGGCCCTGCTGTCCGGGATCGGTTTGCTGCTGTATGGATTCAATTTCGGGGGAAAAAGCCTGGCCGTCTATCACGGCACGGGGGCATTCCTTCCCAGCTCGGCGATACATATCTTCGATTGGTCGATGGCGGGGGTTCTGACGCTGCTACTGATGATAAACTGCGGGCGGATGTGGTGGTTTACGATGATGGGAGAACGAAGCCCGAAGGTGAAGCTGTGGTCGTATGTCAAACACGTGTTTTTGCTGCCGATCCATTTCATCACGCAGAAACGGTACGCGCAGTGCGACAGGAAGCGGCCGTGGGCCCTGCATTTGATCCTGGTGCTCAGCTACATTACCATGTTCACGTTGATCATGTTCTTCCTGCATGATATGCAGTCGGGCCCGGAGGTCAACTGGGATGTGCACGCATTCGGATACCTGGCGACAGCAGGTCTAATAGGATGTGTCGTGTATGCGATACGCGGACGAATACGGAAAGCGGAGCCCTACCACGCCCACACACATGAGACCGACTGGATATTCCTCATACTACTTCTGATCATCTCGGTCACCGGAATCGGTCAGCACATTTTGCACAGAATGGGCCTGAACGTGGCGGCAAACATCACATACATAATCCATTTGATGGGGGTGATCCCTATGCTCGTGCTCGAAGTGCCCTTCAGCAAGTGGTCGCATCTCGCATATCGTCCGCTGGCAATGTATTTTGCAGCAATCCAGGCTGATGCCATCACTGTGCCCGAGAAAAGAACGGCGGCCCCGGCTGGATCGCGGTTGGCATATACGGGAGACGGGAGGTAGCAATGGCCGGACACAGAATAGGCGTCTACGTTTGCATGTGCGGAACCAATATAGCAAACACGGTGAATGTCGACGAGGTTGTGGAGTCCATCGGGAAGATGGATGAGGTTGCAATCGCCCGCTCTTACAAATACATGTGCTCCAATCCGGGCCAGGAGATGATCATAAACGATGTCAAGGACCTGGACCTCGACCGTGTGGTTGTGGCGGCGTGCAGTCCGCGCATGCACGAGCCGACTTTTCGAAAGGCTCTCGAGACGGCCGGACTGAATCCCTATTTCGTGGAGATGGCCAACATCCGCGAGCAGTGCAGCTGGGTCCACGATGACGGTCGGGCGGCGACCGAAAAAGCCACGTTTCTCACGCGCGCAATGGTCGAGAAGGTTGCACGCAACGAACCCCTCGACAAGAGATCCGTGCCCATGAGTCCGGCCACGCTCGTGATCGGCGGCGGCATTACCGGCCTGACAGCGGCTTTGGAGCTTGCAGAAGGCGATCAGACGGTCTACCTGGTGGAGCGAGAGGAGAAGCTCGGGGGCAATGTCGCGAGGCTGGATCTCACGGCGCCCTACCTCGACTCCGCGCGCGATCTTCTGTCCGAGCTCATTACCAAGGCGACGCGGCATCCGCATATAGTGCCCATGCTCAAATCGAACTTGATCGACATGAACGGGTTTATCGGTAATTTTACGTGCAGGGTGCGGGACGGGGAGGGAGAGGAAGTGGACCTGATGGTCGGTTCGGTCGTTGTATGCACGGGCTACAGGGAGTTCGACGCATCTCGAGTCAAGGCCTATGGCTACGGGAAACTGCCCGACGTCATCACCTCGTTCGAGCTCGAATCGATGATACGACAGGGGAAGATACGGAAAAAGGACGGGAACCTTCCGCAGTACGTAACGCTGATCCACTGCGTGGGCAGCCGCAGCGAGGAGTTTCACCCGTACTGTTCCCGTGTCTGCTGCATGACGGCGCTCAAGTACGCGCACGAGGTGAAGTCCGCGATACCCGACTCTTACGTGAGTGATCTTTATATAGACATGCACGCGTTCGGCAAGGGATGCGAGGATTTCTACAGGAAGAGCTCGGAGACGAAAACCATGTTCCTGATGTATGGAAAAAACAGTACCCCGAGCGTCCGTTTGGCCGGGAAGGGAGAAGATTGTGAGATGTTTCTCACCGTCCAGGAGCAGCTTTCCGGAGAGGAGATCGAGATCCCGACGGACCTCATAGTGCTCATGGTCGGGATGGAGCCGAGGGAGGATTCGGAGCAGGTGGCACGTCTGGTCAACATCAGCAGGGACAAGGACGGTTGGTTCATCGAGAGCCACCCCAAGCTCGATCCGGTTGCGACTACCACGGATGGAGTCTATATCGCCGGGGCATGCCAGTCGCCTAAGGATATCCCCGACTCGGTGGCGCAGGCGCGCGCCGCGGCGGCCAGGATCCTGGCCCACATATCACAGGGGGAGATATGGACCGATGCCGTCTACGCGGAGATCGACGGGGATCTGTGCTCGGGCTGCCGCATCTGCAACGAGCTCTGCCCGTATTCGGCCATAGAATTCGACGAGGAAAAAAAGAAAAGCAGTATAATCAGCGCCGTATGCAAGGCGTGCGGAGCATGCGTTGCAGCCTGTCCGTCAGGGGCGATAAAGGCACGGCATTTCACCGACGAGCAGATATTCGCACAGCTGGAGGGGGTGCTGTAATGGCGTTCGAACCCCGGATAGTGGGTTTCCTTTGCAACTGGTGTTCCTATACGGGAGCGGACCTTGCCGGCACGAGCAGAATAAAGTACCCGCATAACATCCGGATTATCAGGGTGATGTGCACGGCACGGATAGATCCTACCTTCGTTCTGAAAGCGCTGGCGGACGGCGCCGATGGGGTTCTCATCTGCGGCTGCCATCCGGGCGACTGCCACTATGTCGAAGGCAACTACAAGACGATACGACGTTACGAGCTGCTGAAGAAGATGCTGCATGACCTAGGCATCGAAGAATCCAGGGTCCGGCTCGAGTGGGTGAGCGCCAGTGAAGGTATGCGCTTCGCCGAGGTCGTCAAGGATATGACGGAAACAATACGCGGACTCGGACCTAACAGGATCAAGATAGAACTGGCAGCCGATTCCGCCGAAAGGTGAGTATATGGCCGACAAGAAATTACAGATCGCCCTCTACTGGGGAGCCGCCTGCGGGGGATGTGATGTCGCGGTGCTCGATACGAACGAGTTCATCCTCGATGTGGCCGAACTGGCGGATATCAGGCTGTGGCCGATAGCGGCCGACGGCAAATACGAGGATATCGAGCGCATGGAAGACGGTGAGCTGGATCTAGCTTTGTATAACGGTGCGGTCCGAAACAGCGAAAACGAAGAGATAGCAGAGCTTCTGAGGAAGAAAAGCAAGGTGTTGATAGCCTTCGGATCGTGCTCACATCTAGGAGGGATCCCCGGGCTGGCAAATTTCACGACGAGGGACGAGATCATGAAGACCGCTTTCCTCGACAACCCGTCCATAGAGCCCGGGAACCAGGCCGTTCCGGTCCCGAAGTCCGAGGTAAGCGCAGGGGAACTGGAGATACCGAGTTTTTACAAAAGGGTCTACAAGCTCGATGATGTCGTGGACGTCGACTATTTCGTGCCCGGCTGTCCCCCCGCACCCGCACAGGTGAAGGCGGTCCTTACGGCCGTCGCAAAGGGAGAGCTGCCGCCCAAGGGAAGCGTAGTCGGGGCGTCGGATCTCGCTGTCTGCGAGGACTGCGGGCGGAAGAAATCCGAGAAGAAGATCAAGAGATTCTACCGTCCCTGGGAGATAATCCAGGATTTCGACGTATGCCTCCTGGAGCAGGGCATACTCTGCGCCGGTCCAGCCACCAGAAGCGGGTGCGGTGTACGGTGCCCGGATACCGGCCTGGGCTGCCGCGGGTGCTACGGCCCGCTGCCCAGCGTGAAGGACCAGGGAGCGAAACTGCTGTCCGCCATTGCATCGGTGATCGATTCGAATGATCCCGAGGAGATCGAGCGCATCATAGCGGACATCCCCGATTTCACGGCATTGGCGTATCGATTCGGTCTTCCGGCCTCCATCCTGCAAAGGAGTTTTCGCTCATGAGCCGTAAAATAAGCATCGATCCCATCACGAGACTAGAAGGCCATGGAAAGATCGAGATATTCCTCGATGACGACGGTGCGGTTGAGGATTGCTATTTCCAGATACCGGAGCTGCGCGGTTTCGAGCGCTTCGTAGTCGGAAGGCCTATCGAGGAGCTTCCCAGGATCACGACTCGTATCTGCGGTGTCTGTCCCGCGAGCCACCACATGGCAAGCGCCAAGGCTGTTGACGGTTGTTTCGGCGGGGAGGCCACGCAGCTGGCCCACAAGCTGAGGGAGATGTACTACCAGGCTCACTTCCTGCACAGCCATATAGCTCATTTCTACGCGCTTGCGGCGCCGGACTTCGTGTGCGGCCCAGGCGCCGATCCAACAATACGCAACATACTCGGCGTTGTAGCCGAGGTCGGCCTGGAGATCGGTTCCCGGGTCATCAAGGCGCGCGCGATGGCCCAGGAGATACAGCTCCTTCTCGGCGGAAGAACGACCCATCTGGTCTGGTGCATACCGGGAGGAGTGGCCAGGGGGCTTTCGAAGGAGAATCTGGAGCAGGTCAGGGTGCTGGTCGACGAGATGTACGATTTTTCCCTGTTTTCCGTTGATCTGTTCAAGAAGGTTGTCCTGGGCAATCCGGATTACGTCGATCTCATCCTCAACGGGCCGTACTCGCTTCAAGTTCACAGCATGGGCCTGGTCGACGAGAACAATGCACCTAATTTCTATCACGGCAAGGTGCGTGTGGTTGATTTCGAGGGGAAGGAGATATGCAAGTATTCCCCCGAGGAGTATTCCGAATTCGTCGCCGAGCACGTCGAGCCCTGGTCTTACCTCAAGTTCCCCTACCTCAAGAAACGGGGTTGGAAGGGATTCACCGAGGGGATCGATTCCAGCCTTTACATGGCTACTCCACTGTCGAGGCTCAACGTGGCGGACCGAATGGCCACGCCCAAGGCTCAGGAGGCGTTCGAGGAGATGTACGAGACACTCGGTGCAAAGCCGTGCCAGGCCATACTGGCGGCTCACTGGGCCAGGTTGATCGAGATGGTGCAGAATGCAGAGACATTGAAGAGATTCTGTGAGGATCCAGGTATAACGGGGGACGATTTCAGGGTCGTCCCGAAGCAGATCACCGGTGAGGGTATAGGGATCATAGAGGCGATGCGGGGTACCCTCACACATCATTACACCTGTGATGAAAACGGGATTTGCACGAGTGCGAATCTGATAGTCGGGACGACGAACAACAACGCACCCATCCACATGGTAACGAAAAAGGTGGCGTCCACGATGATAAAGCCCGGAGTGGAGCCGACCCATGACATACTCAACCTCGTAGAGATGGCCTTCCGGTCGTTCGATCCATGCTTCAGCTGCGCAACCCATAGCCTGCCCGGGCAGATGCCCCTACACGTTCAGATAATCAAAAATGGAGAAGTATATCGGGACTTCAGGAGAGGCTGCTGATTCACCCGTGAAAACATTGATCGTTGGTATGGGCAATCCCATCCTCTGCGATGATGCGGTCGGGATCCGCCTGGCCCGTTATATTAAGAGCAAACTCGGTGAAGTGCCCGGTTTGACGGTTATCGAGGAGTGCTCGGTGGGGGGGCTGGAGATCCTCGATGTGATATCCGGATATGACAGGCTTGTCATACTGGATTCGATCAAGACAACGGACACGCCCCCCGGTTACTGGTACAGGTTCACGGCCGAGTCTTTGAAGGAAACCATGAACTTGAACAACATACATGACACGAACTTTGCGACGGCTCTCGAGCTCGGCAGGCACCTCGGCCAGCGGCTTCCGGATAGCGGGGATATAGATATATTCGCGGTGGAGGTTCTCGATAACCGGACCTTTTCGGAAAGCATGACCGAGGAGCTGGAGCGGGATTTTCACAGGTACGCGGATGAGATCTACATAGAGGTCGCCGAGCTGCTGGGACTCAATCCGTAGCATGGTCGAACCCCGGCGTTACGATACCTTATTCATCACGTTCACACGGATCTTCCGTAAAGAAACAGTGAAACGTCTGATAGACGGACGGAACTGAATCGATCCCCGTCATATTCTCTCCTGCAGGGAAATTAACTCTAAAGGGCCACTCGTCAACGCCCGAATAATAATCATGAAAGTTGTTTGCAGCACTCTACTCGAAACATGGTGACCGGGGATCATACAACGCTTCCACGGTGGGGGCGGGTGTGGAATCTATTCGCGTGACCGTGTGCGATGCGATGTGCGTGAAGACATGTAAAAGGGCTTGGACTCAACCTGAAAAAAGGAGGAATGCCGAAATGCACTCCATGAGAGCAAACAGAGGTTTCACGCTATTGGAGATCATTATTGCCGTCGCAATAGTGGCAATCATGGCCGTCGCCATAGCCCCTCCCCTCATCAAGAATCTGAACGAGGGCAAAGCTGCTAGAGCCCAGAGCGACGCGAAGGTTATCGGCAACGCCGTGCTGTCCTTCTACAAGGATACCGGCAGATGGCCCCTTCAGAACGATGCCGATGCAGCCAACGATCTAACCCGTTTGGCCAGCAATGCCTCTCTCGGTGGGGGAAACTCGGGTATCCCCGGCGGGGCTTCCGGGGTAAGCGGCAGCGGAAACTGGGATAGCTGGGGCCAGGTGAGCACACTCACAGACCAGCTGGTGTCCAACTCCTCCGGGGCCATCGATCCACTCTACACAGAAAGCAAGAATCCGCATTCGAAGCCCGGCTGGAATGGCCCCTATCTTGATAGCGTTCCCCTCGATCCATGGGGAAATCCTTTCGTAGTAAACGTGCGCTTTGTCAACAGCGGCATCTCCAACTACGAGCGGCACAACGTAATGGTTATCTCAGCCGGTCCGAACGGTGTTTTCGACACGCCGTTTCACGACCAGACGTTCGATGAGGTCGTCGGTGGCGACGATATCGGTTATGTAATTAGAAGCGCCGAGCCTGAGTAAGCGTCCGGAACTATTGAATCAGTGCCTGTTGATGCTTGTGGCCCGTGCAGTGAACGCTCTGCGTGCGGGATTGCATCATCAAGGGGACAGGACCCTCCGGTAACCGGGCCGCGGCTGTAACGAAGGGCCGGCGCTTATCCGGCGGTGATTGAATGCGATGGTAGTTACGAAGACCAAGAAAATCGGCCAGATACTGATCGACTCGGGAAGCATAACCGAGGAGCAGCTGGAGCTCGCGCTCAAGGAACAGAAGCAGACCGGAGAGAAACTCGGTGATGTTCTTCACCGCCTGGGCATCTGCTCCAGAAAGGAAATCGATCAGGTATACGCGTCCCAGATCGGCGTAGACTACGTGTCACTCTCCGATGAATGGATCAAACGTGATGCGGTCGATCTCGTTCCCGGCGATTACGCCGAGAGGCATCTTCTGACGCCGATCTCCATACGGGGGAACACCCTTGTCCTGGCGATGTCGAATCCCCTGGATCTGGATACTATCGATGAAGTCAGCAGGATGACCGGGAACTATGTCGAGGTCGTGTATGCCGCTGAGCCGGATATCCGGGAGGCGCTGCGTAAGTATTACGGGGCCAAGAGCGATCTGGATGCGTTGCTTCAGAAGGCCATAGACGAAGCCAGGGCTGCTGTGGAGGAGGGCACGCCTCTGGCGGATGCTGATTCGCCTTATATCCGTCTCGTCGATCTGATCATAGAGAAGGCGATCGAGGACGGAGCAACTGACATCCATATAGAGCCCGAGGAAAAGGTCGTGCACATACGGTACCGTGTCGACGGCAGGCTGGTTCAGGGTCCATCCCTCTCGAAAGAACTGCAGAGCATGGTGACAACTCGCATCAAGATCATGGCCGGATTGAACATCTCGATAACACGGGTTCCCCAGGACGGACGGATAACGTATGAAACGAAGCGAAGGAAGTTCGACCTGCGCGTATCCACATTGCCCACGATCGAGGGCGAGGCCGTGGTCAGCAGGGTGCTGGACAAGCAGAACCTGAGTTTCGGCGTGGGTAGGCTCGGGATGAGCAAGGAGATGATGCAGCATTTCCGCGAGGATATCTCGAGACCTCATGGAATGATCCTGGTGACCGGACCTACCGGATCCGGAAAGACGACAACCCTATATTCAGCGCTGAGCTTCTTGAACAAACCCGATACGAAGATCATCACACTCGAGGATCCGGTCGAGTACGAGATACCGGTTATCAGCCAGGCGCAGATAATGCCCAAACAGGGATTCACCTTCGCCAGCGGCCTGAGGGCGATACTGAGGCAGGATCCGGATATCCTGTTGATCGGAGAGATCCGGGACAAGGAGACCGCACAGCTGGCCATCCGTGCTGCACTGACCGGGCATCTCGTTTTCAGCACTCTGCATACGAATACGGCCGCGGGGGCCATTCCCCGCCTGGTCGATATGGGGGTGGAGCCGTTTCTTCTATCGGCCACGCTGATATCCGTGGTGGCCCAGAGGCTCATCCGCACCGTGTGCCCGGTCTGCCGGGTCAAGGATGAGCCGACCGAGGAGCAGGTCAGGTTATTGAAAATCGATGAATCGCAAGCGAAACCGCGGTTCTCCAAGGGAAAGGGGTGTCCTTCCTGCAAGCATACCGGATGCAGCGGCCGTGCCGCCGTGTTCGAGTATCTGAGGGTTACACCGGACATCAAACGCTTGATAGGTGATGGCGCGTGTATAGAGGATATCGTTGGCCATGCGCAGCGGGACGGGATGCGTACCTTGCTGCAGGATGCGATGGACAAGCTGCTGGCCGGAAAGACCTCCCTGGCCGAGGTTATGCGGGTGGTATCATGAGGGAGTATCGATACAAGGCGTTGAATGACGCGGGATCAATTGTAACGGGGGTCCGCCGCGCCGACAGCGCGTGGATGCTCGATCAGGAGCTGACGGCCCTCGGTTTGATCCTTCTCGGCAGCAAGCAGACACCCGGTTCGCTTCGGAACGCCATTCCTTTCGGCGGCCGGGTGGAATACACGGACCTTCGGGATTTCACCCTTCACATGTCCATTTGCCTGTCGGCTGGAATTCCGCTCGTCACCGCCCTGTACGATTTCGAGAAGGACAGCGCCAGGGGGTATCTCAAGAAGATAATAGAGGGTGTGAGGATAGAGATAAATGGAGGGGCTCAGCTGGACGAGGCCCTGACGAAATACCCGGAGATATTCTCGGAGACATATATCGCCATAATCACCGCAGGGCAGAGCGTTGGAGATCTGGGCCACGCCTTCTCGAGCCTTGTCGGGCACCTCGAATGGCTGGATGATCTGCATGGGCAGACCAAGCAGGCACTGGTCTACCCGGCGATGATGGTTGCCGGTATAATAGGGCTTTTCACACTGATGCTGTTCTATGTCCTGCCGAGATTCATGGATATCTTCAGATTCCAGAACTCCCAGCTGCCGGCTGTCACCCAATTCGTTATCAACTCATTCGAATGGCTCAAGGTCTGGTGGCCGCTGCTGCTCGGTGGGGCGGTCTCCATTATATCCGGGCTGCTCTTCCTTCGCAGAAGCCCGAGGGGCCGGTTTCTGATAGATAGGGCGCTGCTAAGGATGCCGGTTGTCGGAGGATTCGTTCACAAGATATGCCTGTCGAGGTTCTCACGCTATTTTTCACTGCTGTTCGGCGCCGGTACCAGCCTGCTCAACGTTCTCGAGCTGCTGATAAAGGTCATTGGCAACAGCGTCATGGCCGAGGATATCAAGGAGATACGGGACAGGGTGATGACCGGGGAGAGCCTTTCCTCCAGCTTCGCCAGATACGACAATTTCCCCCCCCTGATCCAGAGGCTCGTCAATGTGGGTGAGAAGACCGGGCAGCTCGATCAGTCGCTGCTCAAGGCCGCCGATTATTACGATAAGGAGATCCCGAGGGAACTCAAGCAGGCATTCTCCGTTCTCAATGCGCTGATCATAACGGTTCTGGGCGGCCTGATAGCCGTTGCCGCCCTGGCGATTCTGCTTCCGATAATGCAGATGCGAAGCATGCTGTAAACGTTTGTATGGGAAAGGATGTTCCGGGGAAGGCAATGTCTATGTTAAGAGACGCCAAGGGATTCACGCTCATGGAAGTCATAGTCGCAGTCGCTATTGTGGCGTTGGTGGCAGGTGCCATTGCTCCGGTTGTATATAAACAGATCAACTCCGCAAGGGCCAAAGCGACGGTCGAGGAACTGGCGCTGCTAGAGGCGGGATTGATCGCATTCTACGAGGACGCGGGGCGTTTTCCCACAGAGGGGGAGGGATTGGCGGCTCTGGTCACTGATCCCGGAGTCGACAACTGGCTCGGGCCGTACGTGTCAGTTTCCCGGACCAATCCCCTCGATGCAGTACGGGCGGACGCATTCGGCCAGGATTACATATACGATGTAAGTCCGGAGACCACCCCGGCTGGAGTGGCGGACCTGCTTATTTCCAGCCCTGGAGCGAACCTGTCATCCGATGCGGGGAGGCTGAACCATAACTGGGATCTAGATGCGGATACAGACGACATATTCGTCATCATGAGTTCCGCTGCTATCGATCGCGACATGGAGAGGGAGGTCCGTGACGAGCTTGGGCTCATCTCGAGCGCATGCAGCCGCTATTACGAGGATAACGCGGCGTTTCCCCAGGATCTGACCGACCTGGAGGGAATCTATATGGACGCGGGCTTCGAAGGTGCAGCGTTCAGGGATGCGTGGAGCCGGAAATACCTCGTTCTCGAGTACGGCGGGGGGGGAGCATTGACTTTGCGCGTATACAGCAGCGGTCCGGACCTGCAGGACGATTCCGGAGGCGATGACGATCTCTCGATTCTAATAAGCAGCGTACCTCCAGGCCGGAGGTCGACCCTGAACGAGCTGGAGATTGCCCAAGCGGCATTGAACAACGATCCTGAGTTGCCGCTTTTGGGCGGTTGGCCGGGTCCGTCCGGCATACGCAGCAGCCTGGGTCTCGCCGGTGTTTTCGACCTGGATGGATGGGGAAACAGTTACGGCGTGAATGTAAGCTCACGTGTCGTTTTTTCATGCGGTCCCGACGGAGATGCCGGAAGCACGTCGGACAACATACCGGTGGGGGTAGGACCATGAAAAAGAATGCCGGCTATTGCTTGAGCCTGGATGGCGACGACTCGTTCGTTCTCAAGGTTGGATCCGGCGACGGGAAACCCTACAAGCTGGAATGGGCCAGACGGTTCCCCGCAGTACCGGAGAACCTGGACAGGCAGACTTCGGAGATCGCCAAATCCCGAAGCAGTGTGGTCCAGCTTCTTCCGGGCCAAGATGTATCACTCATGACTGTGATGCTGCCGGGTATGAGCTCCAAGATGCTGTCCGCCTCACTCAGGGGAATCATGGCCAACGAAAAAGGCGGCAGCAGCGATGATTGGATAGTCGATTTCAAATCGGGGCCCGGGCGGTCCGCGGTGAAGGGTGGCGAGTCCCGCAGCAGGGTTACTGCGGTTTTCGCGGGGAAAGAGCTGGTCGCAGGGCACTGGAATGGCGCTCGGGAGCTGGGGTGTGAGCCGGAGGCTATTCTTCCGGGTTACCTCGCGCTGGAACAGCTGCTTCGCCGCAACAATCCCGAAATAATCGAGGGAGGGGGATGGATCCTAGTCTATCTCGGGAAGAAAGAGCGCTTTCTGTGCGTGGGGGATGAGGAGGAGCTTCTGCTGTCCAGGATCCTCCCGGAGGACCTGTCCGGCGGCGTGGAAGAGGAGGAGTACCTCGGGAAGCTGGTCGTGGAGATCGAAAGGTCGAACTTCTTCGCCAAGCAGGCGGAGAGCAGCATCGAAGTCCGCCGTTTGGTAATTTGCGGCGAGCCGGGAATGGCCGACAAGCTGGCAAATATGCTGTCAGAGAAGGCAAGCCAGGAGGTTGTCCGGTGGAGACCAGAAGACCTGTTCTCCGCCGGAGAAGGTGCAAAGCCCCATAGTAATGTTCTGATGCTTGCAGCGGCGGCAGGGGTCCTCCACGGCTTCCGGTATAACCTTCTACCGCCGGACGGCAGACGCAGCGTATGCAGCCGGGTGCGACGTAAATCAACCATCGCGGTCTCCGCGCTCGCGGCGGGCATCTTGCCGGCGCTGTTGATCGGGGGGCTATGGACATCCAGGGTTCAGAATGGGTTCCTGCGTGACGCAGAGGAACGGTTGAACGATCTCAGGAAGCGCTCAGCGCTCGCGGCGGAGGCATATGTTCACAACCATGCGTTGAAAGAGTGCCAGGCGAATATCGATGAGTTCGGAGGAGGGCAGCAGGAGCTGGCAAAGGTGCTCGGCGGGATAGCCGTTCGCACGCCGGGCAAAATCGTTTTCGATGCGATGGATGTCGGGAATGATCCAGGAAGCGGATTACGGTTGACTCTACGAGGCAGGAGCGTGGCGCGTAACGGGGAGATCGCACAGAGAGCCTTTCTTGGATTCCTGGAATCGCTGGACCGGTACAAAGGCCTGAAAAAAACCAGGGAACCCCTGTACGTTGAGATAGCCGGCGAAGAGGATGATGAGGGCAAGACGAATTCCCGTGTGGCGTTCACTCTCGAGTACCTCATAGTTGGAGGAAAAGGGGAATGAGAAACCTGTCCACAATAAAGAGTTTCATGAATCGCAGGCGCGCTGTTGCTGTGACCGCGGTTATGGCTTGGTGCCTCCTCTTCTTCCTGGGAGCGCTGCCGGCCGTCCAGGATGCACTCGAGAACGTTGGAAGGATACGATCCACATCCGCAGAGATGGAATCGCTGGCGGAGATGTCCGCGGCGGGCGTCTGGTTCGAGGCGGTGGTTCTTTACAGCGGAAAGGATCTTCAAGATGAATACGATCGCCTCTTCCCCAAGGAGAAGCAGCGTGAGGAGCTGTTTCTGCATATAGCCAGGTTGGCGAAGAGCAACGGTATCGATCCTTTCACGCTGCGAGAGATTGCTATTCTTCCGTCGGACGGCGGTGGTGAGGATTCCGATACGGAGACCTACGATGCCGCGGAGGAGGAGCTTTCCCTGATTGTCGAGCAATTCGCTATCGATGTTTCGGACTTACCTGACACAGGGCTCAGAACCTTCCGGCTGGCTATCGGTTTCGATGCCGATTACGGCAGACTGATGAATTTTATCGAGGATATCGAGTCGGTCCCGCGCGCCTTGAAGCTTCACAGACTCAGCGTGGAACCGGCCACGGGTGGTATTACTGTGGCCATGGAGATTGATTACTATGCTCAAAGGGCGTATTAACCTGACGGACAGACGGGTAGTGATGCCGGTGATCGTGTTGCTTGCCGGGATCATTGTTCTCAACTGGCGTGTATTCCAGCCGCTTCGCGCTAAGAGGGCCATACAGGCGGTCAGCAGCGAGGATGTGGTCCGGATACCGGCCGATCTGAACGAGATGTTCGCGTTCGCAAGCATGCAGCTTGCACGGGAGCAGGAAAGAGACAGCATGCCAACCGAAGATGCCCGGGTATTGGCCGGATCGAGCCTCCGGGATCCGTTCACGGGAGCGACAGGCGTTCATAAGTCTGCTTCCGGCGGGAGCGAGGGAAGGTTCAAGGGGATGTCCTGCTCGGCGGTGGCGCTTGGAGAAGGAGATCCGGTCGCCCTGATAAATGGAAGGACGTACCGGATTGGAGATATGGTCCGGGGTTACATGCTGGAGGGCATCGATTACGGGGGGGTTCGACTGAGCAAGGGGAAGCGGAGTTTCCTGCTGCCGGTTGTCCCCCGGGGAAAGAGGAGTGGATATTACCCGGTCGTCGGGGATCGATCCGGTAAAAAGCCGTGAGAGGAATATGCGGGATGTGAAGGAGATCGACACTATGGATACAAATACGAGCGGAAGGAACGCGATATGATGCTGCGAATCGTCACCGGTTTGGCCGTTATAGCCATATTCATTGTGCCGGGAACAGGCGCCGACGGGCGCGAACGGAATAATATGAAAAGCGTCGGAGAGGACCTGGCAGAGCAATCGACCGCGATTGACAGCTCGTCCGGTCCTTACGGCGGCAGGTACACCCTGGTGACAAACGGCTGGGTGGATGTGAGGGAGGTTCTCGGCACGCTGGCGGCAAAATCGGGGCTGGGGCTGGAGATTGCGCCGGATGTTTGCCAGGACGTGATCGTGCACCTGGTTGACGTTCCTTTGAAAAAGGCGCTTCAGTCGCTGCTCGATCCGGCGGGGCTCGGGTACGAGATCGTCGACGGTGTATTGATAGTCCATAACAGGGGGATGGTGACGAGGTGGTTCAGCTTCGACTATCCGGTAACCGAACGTGAGGGACGCGGCGAACTGCTGGTATCGTCCGGTGGTAATTCTGACGGCAATGAAAATACGGAAAACGAGAGCCATGTGACCAGTACCGCCGTCATGAAGGTCTGGCCGCAGGTGATAAATTCCGTCAGCGTTCTGGTGTTCAACGAAAACACGGGCGGGGACGGTGGCGGGGCTTCGAGCACGGATGCTTTGAGCCTCGCTGATGATGAAGGCAGAATCCTAGTCGTCAATCCTATGGCCGGTCTTATCCAGGTTACCGCGGAATGGCCCAGGGTCCGTCAGGTGGAAGGGTTGCTGAAGCAGATGGAGGAATCGCTGAGGCGCCAGGTGGCAATAGAGGTTAAGATCCTGGAAGTAATGCTATGGGAAACCGACAAAACGGGTATCGACTGGACCACGATCACCGGTCGTGACGTGAACGCCTCGCTGATCTCTACAGAGAACCTTGTGAATCCCGCGCTTTCGTTCATCGTGAACAGCAAGAATATTACGGGTCTTATGGAGATTATCAGCGAATACGGAAATGTGAAAACATTGAGCACTCCCCGGATCACCACGTTGAACAACCAGAAAGCCGTGGTGCGGGTGGTGACGGAAGAGGTGTTCTTCGTGGCCGATGTGGAGCCGGCTGTTATCAGCAACGGAACCAGCACCACTCCGGTTGTAGAATATTCGCCGGAGATATTCCCGGTCGGTCTTGTTCTGGATGTGACACCGCAGATAGGGAAGGATGGGGTTATTATACTGAACGTCCATCCTACGATTTCCAACATCGTTCGGGAGGAGACGAGCCCAAACGAGGACTCGGCGCCCGTGATCTCCATACGTGAGCTCGACACGGTCGGCAGGGTCGCAGGCGGCAAGACTCTGGTTATCGCAGGCTTGATGTCGGAGGGAAATAGGGTAAACGAGTACGGCGTACCTTTTCTAAAAGACATTCCTCTGCTCGGCTACCTATTCAAGCGAAGCTCGAAGGAAAAAACAACCAACGAGCTTGTTATAATGCTGACTCCGGTTATTCTGGATGGTGATATGCAGGTTCAAACAGACGGAGACACGGGACCGTCAGGTTACGGGGAACTAATAGACTGAACGCTTTGACTGCCTATTTGTTGTCCTTGGGGCAATGCGACTGTATGGGCATGGAGGAATTCGATTATGAATGAGATTGCATCGGAACGGCGGGCGAGTGTCTCGGAAAACGGCAAGAAGGCCTTGAAGCACATCGATAAATTGCCGAGCCTTTCTAATGTCGTCGGGGAGTTCCTCGAGATGTCCAAGAAGGAATTTGTCTCGGGAAGGGATTTCGAGCGCGTGATCAGCAAAGACCAGGCCCTGGTCAGCAGGCTGCTGAAGGTGGCAAACAGCAGCATGTACGGAATGTCAGGAGGCATCAATTCGATAACCGATGCAATAGTCATGATCGGTCTGGAAGAGGTCAAGAAGATAGTCTACTCGGTAAGCAGCGAGGGATTGATCAGGAGGAATTTCAAGAATTACCGGTATCCCGACAAGGGATTCTGGCTGCATTCGATGGGTGTGGCAATAACCTGCTGCGCCATTAACGAAAAGGCCGGTTCGACCGGTCTGGGCGACGAGCAGGCATTCATAGCGGGATTGGTGCACGACGCGGGCAAGTTGATTATCGATGAGTTTCTGAGTCCGGAGGCCGGGCCGCACGGAGTGTCGCTGGAAGAGGAGGTCGCCGCAGTGGGCATGGATCACTCCGAGCTGGGCGAGGCGATCATGAAACGGTGGAGCATACCAGATTCTATCGCCGAGGCGGTCCGCTATCATCACAAGCCGGCGGATTCAGCTGAAGTACCCAGTGACGCCATGCTCGTGTTCATAGCAGACGGCATCTGCAACCAATGGGGTGTTGGGAACCAACCATTCATGGAACTAGGCGAGGAGATCGATCTGGAGCAGTTCGGTGAGGGCCTCGATCTGCTCCAGCTTTCCGCTCCCGGAATGGAATCGATCCTCTGGGACATCCGGCAGAAACTGGCCGGTCTCGAGAGACTCTACGAGACATAGAATAACATGCAATTATCCTCTACCGGGCTCACCGCCCAACGCTGGCCCTCGATTGCCAGGAGCGTAGGAATACGCTCTGGTCAATTATCGGGGTTTCCAGCGTCGATCCGCCTTTCATCATGATCGTTCCCGCTTCCGGCACTATGAGCAGAGCCGTCGCCAAAGAGTCGTACGGCTGCTGGAACGAGCCGTCAAAGGGCGGCCCTAAATATGAGAAATCGACCCACATGCAGTGGCAGTCCCATGGGGTGGCGTGGCCCACGTCGAAGAGGACGAAATGCCCCTCACTCGACCTGTACATATCTTCGCCGTCGTGATCGACTCCCGGGACGATTATCTTCGTCTGCTTGCAGTGTATCCACGACCCGTAGTGGAACAGAATGTGGTTGTAGTAGATCTCGCCCCGGTT
Organism: uncultured bacterium; assembly: GCA_964422745.1. Taxonomy (GTDB): domain Bacteria; phylum Krumholzibacteriota; class Krumholzibacteriia; order Krumholzibacteriales; family Krumholzibacteriaceae; genus CAYRCK01. Next base: position 127,752 of record CAYRCK010000002.1, on the reverse strand, counting down.
GAGACGATGTCTTCCCTGGAGCCATGCCGAGCAGGAGTCATCAAGGGAGTCCTCATACAGCGAGTCAGCCTGGCCCAGGAAATATACGACCCATTTCTCGGAAAGCTGCTCCCTGAGCTCGCTCTTCGTCTGGCCCCACATGTACGCCTGGCTGTACCTGCCGAAGTCGTCCAGCCCGTACTTGTACTCGTTGTAGTCCACGCACGTATCGGGGGGGATCACGAAGCTGTCCACCGTGCCGGCCTCGGCACGGAACGAGTCCACGTAGACGTAGGACGAGGGATTGGCCACAACGTGCCTGAGATGGATATCGTAGGTATCGAGGAAATCATGGATCTTGCTCCCCACGGAATACCTGTTCACGTACTGGCCTCCCGCCGAGTGCCCCGCGACGACTATCGTGTCGAGATTCGGGTTTCTCACCGCTAGGCGGTAGAGAATCGTGTCCATGACTGCGAATGAGCTGATGCTGTCGGGGTGGGCGGCCGATGAGTGGTCACCGCGCTTCCAGTCGTTGTTATAGGTCCAGAAGAGCATATCGTCCTGGTATTTTGCGAGTGACGTATCGAGCCTGCACAGAAACTGGGGCGCAATCAGGATCGTGGTCGGCTCCGCTCCTACGTCGTTCGCCGAGGCGAGAAGCACGTCCTCGTAGTAATGGTCGGCGTTGCGGCTCGTGCCGTGGACCATGACGACGGCGCGCCCGCATTCGGGGTGGCTGTCCATCAGCCTCTTGTTTCGGTAATAGGGCAGGGTCAGTGTGTCTCCGCTCAGGTAGAATGTTATCACGTTCGTGGATATGTTAACGGTGTCGTTTTGCGCGGGGGAGGTCAGCAGTTGCGCTATGGGAGTGGACAGTGTGAGCAAGGACGAGCCGAAAAATATCAGGGCGAATATGCCGACTATAACGTATTCTCTCATCGTCATTCTCATCGTTCCACCTCCTACTGCGGCTGTACGAGGACGAGAACCAGCCCCCTGCCCTCTTTGAGCGGGGTCATCGCCTTTCCGATAACGCTTCCAGGGGCCTTGCCGTTGTCCGTAACCTTCATCGCGTGTCCAGGGACCGTCGAGGTTGTGAGGCGGTCGCCAGGTTCAATCGGGGCGAAGGAGGCATCCGCGAGGCACATCACCCTTCCCGTCAGTGCGACGTTGCGGCCGCTGTCGAACATGCCGACCTGCTTGAGAGTAAGCCCGGTCTTTATGCCGCCCGCTCCGCTCACGATGCCGGCCACCCTCTTGTCGTACGGGATATCGCTCAGGCAGAGGCTGCCTGGATTCTTGTCGTCTATCACGACGACGGCTCCAGGCTGTATTACGTCCTCACCCGATATGGTGAAGGGCTCTGCGAGATCGCTCCCGCCGTTCACCTCGAGCACGTCGGTCCTCGTGGTTCCTACGACATCCAGCTCGGTCTGTGGATTGGATGTGCCGATTCCCACGTAGCCGTCTCCCCCCCTGAGGTACAGTGCATGGGTGTTAAACTGGGACTCGACCCGGAAATCGATCTCCCCGCCGTCCTCGTTGACGACGGCCTCCGCGTTGAACGCGTCCGCTTCCACCAGGTTCAGGCCGCCCGCGAACAATCCCACCTTATCCGTATCGAACCTTATATGCGTATCGTCGTCGTCGTTGTGGAACAGGAAATCGTCGAATCCGGCCTGGCCGGATACGGTCAGGTGGTAGGCGGGCGTGCTCGTTCCGATACCGAGCTCGCCGTTCTGGGTCAGTGTAGCTAGGGTATCGCCGTCGTAACGGAAATGGAGATCACCGGCCCCGTGCCAGTTGATATAGCCGTCGTCGCCGTCGTGGCTCATCTCGACGTAATCGTACTCGTCCGTGCTGTAGGTCGCACGGACAATCCCGACGGCTGAAAGTGCCGCGGTCGGATTCGGGATGCCGATGCCCACGAACAATGCGGAGGTCGGGTAGATGAAAGGTCCTAGAACGGTCCAATCCCCGTCGTTCTGAGAGGTGACGGTGCCGTATATGTTGCCGCTCGCATAGATGTCGCCCTCGACGTGCAGATCGTAGTCCGGCGTGACGGTTCCGATCCCCACGTAACCGCCAGGCTCGACATTGATGCCCGTTGAGCCTCCCATGCCGGTCTCGGCCTTGAGCTTCAGCACCACGTCGCTTGCGTCCCATCCGACAACGGCCCTCTGCGAAGAGTCGTCCTGGAAGTTGATCGAGGGATCGTCGTCCGAATCTCCCTCCAGTCTTATCTTCGCGTTGTTGCCGCCTGAGGAGAGTATGTTGAGCCTGTAGGTGGCATCCGCTCCGCCTATACCCACGTTCTGGGCGTCACTGATGAATACACCGTTCGAGCCGCCGGTCCTCAGGTATAGGCCGTTGCCGGCTGCCGGGTTGAGCACGTCTATCACGCCTGCGTTGGCGTTCCCCCACATCTCGAGGGCCGTCGACTCGCCGCCGCTGCTCTTGCTGTTGATCCTGCCGATCACCTGGAGCTTTTCCTCCGGCGTATCCGTTCCGACTCCGAGGTTTCCACTGGTGTCGAGGCTCAGGAGCCTCGTTGCCGCGGGATACTCGACGTTGAACGCCGATCCGTCCCCGGCTGTAAGCACCGAGGGAGATCCGTTGTCGGGATTGTCGATCGTGATGAGCGGCGCATCGCCTCCGGGGACACCGCTTAGGGTAAGCCCGTCGCCCGATGCGCCGGCTATCTCGAGCAGATCGGAGGGCGATGATGTGCCTATTCCCACGTATCCGGAAACGTTGGAGTACATATCATCACCCGAGATGTTCCAATCGCCGTCTCCCAGGGCGGTAAGGGAGTACCACCCCAGGCCCGTGTATCCCTCGAAGTCGGTCCCCGTCCACCTGATCGTGCCCGGATTGGTGCTTGTGGTTGTCGAAAGGCGTACGGCGCCGTCGACATCGAGCTTCTCCGCCGGATTAGTCAGGCCGATCCCGAGGCGCCCGGTGTCCGTGAGGCGCATCCGTTCGGCATAGGGAGTGGGCATTGATCCCGTGGCCGTGTGAAACACGAGATGTCCGCGTGCCACCCCCCCCGTCGGTCCTATGATTGCGGAAATTCCTGCGAAAGCAGTCGGGGTGGCATAGCCGGCCGGTTGACCCACGAAATCAAGGCGCGCGGGCATCTCACCCGCCGTGGCCAAGGTCCCGCCCAGCCAGACATATGCCGTATCTACGCCCGTGTTCACATGAACATCAGGCCCCCAGAGGTCGGGCATCATCCCACCCCAGTGGGACTGGCCGCATAGCCCGACCTGCCCGCCGCTCCGCACCCAGATTCCATAGCCGCCCGTGCTCGTCCTCAGGCCTATGCCGCTGCCGCGTCCGTAGAGACCGGAGCCAACGGCGGCGGCTCCCGCAACCTCGAGCTTCCTCGAGGGTGAGGTGACCCCTATACCGACGTTGCCCGTGACTCCGGAGTACATGTCGTTTCCGGCGATCATCCAGTCCGAGTCTGCGGCTCCACCGCCTCCGACAACCGAATCTGCGACGATCGCCCTGAATGTGTATGGTGTGGATGTCAGTATGGTCCGCGGGGTCATCTCGGCCCCTCCGTTCACGCTTATGCCCAGCCAGTAAGTCTCGTCGAAATCCAGGCCTAGCAGGGTGTCGCTTCCCAGAACGGCGTTGAAGAGTCCGTCCGCAACCGGAAGGTTCTGCGTCTCGCTCCAGAGCAGGGCGCCTCCGCTTTCATCGTCGTATATCAGGAACCTAATGCTGTACGATCCGTCTTCGACGAGGTCGCCGCCGGAATCCCGCAGTACACCCTGGTAGCTCAGTGTCCTGGGAACCTCGCCCGTGCTTGCTACGGCCAGCACCGCCGATAGGATGAGTATCAACGATATCCTTTTCATTGTATTCCCCCTTTTGATTCCGTTTGTGAGTCATCTGAGGATGACCATCTTCTTGGTTTCCACACGATGTCCCGATTTGAGGCGGAAAAAGTAGACTCCGCTGGCCAGTCCGTCCGGCCTGAATGGAACGACGTGGATGCCGGCTTTCATATGCCTGTCGACCACGATCCTCACCTGCCTGCCTGCCACGTCGTAGACCTTCAGTGATACATCCGAATCCTCCGAGAGCGAGAACTTTATGGTCGTGGAGGGATTGAACGGATTCGGGTAGTTCTGGTAGAGCCTGAAAGCATAGGGCAACATGCCGCCGGAGGCATCTGTTACAATTAGCCAGGGCATATACCAGAATCCGGACTGGTGAGAGTAGCCGCCGCCTGTCGCCTCGTCCGTTGCCGTCTGGCCCACTGTCTGTTCGAGGATAAATCCACCGCCCGAGACCCTGCCTCCTCCTGCGGAAATCACCTCTTTCGAGACGTACTCCTGCGCCTGCGGCCCAGCCGCCAGAAGCAGCGGAAAGGCCAAAAACGCAGCTAGAAGCGTTTTGGATTTCATTTTGCCACCTTCCCTTTGGATCGAGATAAGTCTATCAGAATCAATTGCTTGTGTCAATGAATTTCTAGCGGGGGGGGGCGATTCGTCGAGCAAAGCCGGAATCCGCTAGACGCCGGAGGAGATAGAATCACTATGAAAACAATGACTTGGAGATCCGGAGCGTATGCCACAATTAAACGATCGCCCGATGACCACAGCCGCCCCGTGAACCGGATTTTATTTTTGATCGAACCCGGGGAGTTGTAATAGGATAAACGGACTTCCACAGTTACTTTCAGCGACCGGGAAGGTGACGGATGGTTCCCACGTATGAAAACAAGGCCATGCGCCGTTTTCGAATAATTATTGCCGCCGTTACCGTACTGTGCGTGCTCGTTTGTGCGGTCTATGCGGCCGGTGAGTTTTACAGACGCCGCGATTATCGCGAGAAGTTCCACCGGATGCACGGAAGCCTCGGTTGCGTGCAGATGGTGGACGAAGGGCGGCGAAGCGGCCATCATTTCTGGTCGCTTGAACTGAGCGTCGACAGCGGCGCCTACATATCGGCGAGCCTCAAGGTCCCGGCAGGTGAAGGTGGGCGTTACCCCGCACTCGTTGTTCTCGGGGGATTGCGGACCGGCCGACGCACGATCGACTATCTCGGCAGCACGAAAGGCATTGTTATTCTGGCGCTCGATTACCCATACGAGGGCAAGAAGGAGGATCTGGGCGTCATCGAGTTCCTGTGGGCTCTACCGCGAATCCGAAGGGCGGTGATCGAAACCGTGCCCTCGGTCATGCTCTGGATAGATTATCTGCTGACTAGGGAGGACGTCGAGCAGGACAAGATCATGCTCGTTGGAGGCAGCCTCGGGGCCATGTTCGTGCCTGCGGCGATGGCGGCGGACGAGCGTATAGCGGCCGGAGCGATATTGTTCGGGGCGGGGGACATCGAGCGTCTTGCAAGGGCCAACCTTAGGATGCCGGCCTTTGCGTCGGCGCCTGCCGCATGGTTGTGCGCTGTGCTCGCCTCTCCCGTTGAGCCGCTCAAATACGTGGCGGATGTCTCACCGCGCCCCCTCTTCATGCTCAACGGGCTGGGCGATCCACGCATCCCGGCCCGATGCAGCACCACCCTTCACGAGACGGCGAGAGAGCCGAAGACTATCAGGTGGATAGATGCGGGACACGTCAACGTCAGGTCATCGGAATTCCACGAGCAGGTCGGCCGGGAATTGACTCAGTGGCTGGTGTCCCTGGAGTTCATCGAACCTGGATTATTCTAACACGCGAAGGATTCAGGGAATCATCTCACTGCACATCGGCCTGGCTGTCGATGATCTTGCCCGCGCGGTTTCTGACCTGCTGGATGAGCCTGGTGTCGTTCCAATCGCGGTCATGAGGGTGGGCGCCCACATTTTCTAGAACGGCATCCTCGACGGCGCTGCTCGGAAGCACCACGATGGAATCGTCCCAAACGGGCGGTTCGTCGACGATGACGTCGACGCTCCCCGGCATGTTCTGCGTAACGCTCGTGGAATGATCATACGGCACGTACGCTTCACACGGGTTATCGTAAACGTAAATTTCCGCTCCTTCGGATAGATCGGTGAGCCTGATGGAGTGACGCAGCTCGTCCCGCGCGCTGGGACCTTTGATGCACACGTTACCGATGATCGTCGTTTTCGGCTGATCCACTTTGTGAAGGTTGTTTACATGGATGAACATCTTCCAGGGATCGTATATCACGTTGTTCACTATGATGGTCTCGGTGCCGCCGCTGATATTGGGCGTTCTATCTGCGCAGTGCGCGATCAGGTTCCTGACCAGATGGATACGCTTCGAATTATACCCGATGAAGGGGCCGCATGAGTGGGCTCCATCCGGATGGATGGAGTTGAGCAGCGATTCGGCGAATATGCAGTTGCTGAACACTACGTCCGAGACTTTGTCAGAGAAGTTTGCGCTCCATGTACACGCGGTCTCGTCCGTCGCCCAGTAGAGTGAACAGTGATCGATCAGAATATTGCGAACCGGCATGCCCTCGTTGTTACCGGCGATGTCGATCGCGTCGTGATCTCCAGGGTTGGGATCGTGTTCCTTGTTCCCGTCGCCCACGTGGATTCGTACGTGATGTATACTTACATCGTGAGTGCGGATCTTGAGCCCGTAATGCTTCAGCGTTATTCCCGGGGCGGGCGCGGATAGCCCGTCCACGGTGACATGTGGATTTCTTACGGCAATCGCGCTGCCGAGCTCGATCGTCCCGGCTATGTCGAAGACGATCCTTCGCGGGGTTTTCGTGAGCTCGAGAGCCTGCCGCAGGCTGCCCTCGCCGGAATCCGCCAGGGTAGTCACGCGCACGACGGGTTTCTCGCCGATCGGCGCCCCCGAGGCCGTCTCACCGGCCTCCACAGCGGGCGGGCCGGCGATGTTTTCGCATGATATCCAGGCCAGGAAGATAAATAGAATCGCCAAGGCCAGGAGCCTGAGGAATAATTCTCTTAACGTCAACCGGATCCTTTATGCAGCGCAAGAAGATGCAATCACAAGAATTTATCGTGGCCGAATATTGCAATTCGGCCGGTTTATCACATACAATTGTACCATACAACGGGGGCGGAAAGCAACCCGTGAAATGGGTCTGGACTGGTGTGCCGTAAGGTGTTCGGCCGTCTATATAATTGTGATATTATCGCTTACAGGCCGCGGAGCCGCTTGTAGTACGAGTGCGACGTATATAGTGCCGCAGCCGGATTGTGGCCGGTTACCCGGTCTTTGGCGATCAATACCGTAACGGGGGCTTCGCTGTGACGAAAGAACAGGCTGTCATGCCCCACGCACAGGCCGACAAGAACGTTCAGCTGTGTTCCGGCTCTCGCGAGCAGCCTGGCTTGGGCGATTGGATTACAGAGCGCTTCGAATTGACCGGGTCTTATTTTTTCCTCGTCCTTGAGCCCAACAACCTCCTTGGGTATCGATCCGACCTTGCAGACCACGGACGAGACCTTGAATCCGTTCGCCAGCAGGATATCCTCCGTGAGGCGGGCCTCCTGGGTGGTTCCCACGCAACATGCGAGTCCGATATGCTCCGCGCCGATGCGGCGTGCGAAGGCCATGATCTCCTCGATCCTGCTGTCCTTGCAGTAACCCGCGGCCTCGGTTTGCGCCGCAGGCAATGCCAGCATTCGAACCTCGGGATTATCGAGATATTCCCGCCTTACTTCGTCCAGCAGCTCTTTGTTGCCGGAAGCAGGGCAGAACGATGGCTGTTTCCTCTCTCCCGGTTGATAGCGGCATGCTTGAATTTCGCATCTTGCGCATGTAAGGCCTCTCTTTGAGCTCATGTAGCACCTCCACCGGGGAGAAATCCCCTATTCATCGGCTCCTATCTGCTGAGCGGTTTAGTCGAGCCATCAGTTGTAATCTTCCATTATCTTCGGGTCCTCGTTCATCAGCTGACCGGCGAGTTCCTCCATCTTGGTATCCTTCCAGAAGGAAAGATTCCTGTGGACATCCATGTATTTCATGGGTATGGGATGTGTGCCTATCACAACCGGGATCTGATATCGCGATTCGATGTACTCCTTGAAACGTCTTATACGGGGACACGGTGGATACCCGACGACAAGACCGGTGGCCAGATGAATCGCCTCGGCCCCGTTCTTGATCATCTCTTCAGGCACGTATTCCACGTTCCCCCCCGGGCAGTCACCGCAGTAGGAGTATCCGACGAGCTCGAGATCTTCCTCCTCCGGATATGCGGCGAATCCTCCGACGCGCTCCCGCATTGCGCGGAGACACTTGCCCCCCCCGCAGTTCTTGTAGCGGCCGCAGATGATGATGCCTATCTTTTTCATCGCGTTCTCCTTTCAGGATTGACTTGAGCTCTATACGTATCCCGGAAAAGCACATTTCATAATATATATATCATTGGCGGACTCGATAAGAAAATAATGAGGATTTACTCTTTGATTGTTCAATCAATTATCGTTATTTTATCAAAAGAGGGGACCACCCGCCTATTTCCTTTCAACCGGAGAATGGATGCAACAGGAAGCTCGGGCGATCTGCATGCGAGGAGGGGCGAGATGGTTTCTGCGGCGGCCTGCAATGAAAGGTTTAAAAACCGTTACGGCGTGTATCTGAGGTGCTCACTCCTGGCCGCACTGGCGTTTCATTTCCTGCTTTTTTATTTTTTCCCGGCATTCGAGATCAAGCCCTATATTTTGCTCGAGACCGAGGAATTCGAGCTTGTCGTTCCGGATATGATCAAGTTACCGGAGATGCCCCGGGAGATCGCGCAGCCGGTACCTGCGATTCTGCCGTCCGACGATGATGCGTGCGACGAAGATATCTACATTATGCCAAACGTGTTCAAAAGCGTGGCCGAGATGCCGGTGGTTAAGAATGTTGCAGACGAACGTTCCAAGGTGTTCTACCCGTTCGATGAAGCGCCGGTACTCCTGAAGTATGTCAACCCGGTCTATCCGGAGCTTGCCATGAATGCCGGTATCGAAGGGACAGTTATGCTTCGGGTTCTTGTGGGAAGCAACGGGAAGGTGCTGGAGGTCGGCATAATTCATTCTGATGTCAGCGCTGCTATGGAGAGGTCGGCGGTCGCCGCCGCACGGCAGTTCGTGTTCAGACCTGCGATGCAGCGCACCGTCGCGGTAAGGGCGTATATGGCCATTCCGGTCAGGTTCAGGCTGCAGTGAGCGCAATCGGCATAAGCTTCGTTATTGATACGCCGGATATCGATGCTTATCGTCCATCGCATTTTTAATTCGGCAGCTATAAAAGCTCTGCTGCCGATCCACTCCGCCACGTCCACTAAGAATTAGTAAACGTCATTGCCCTATGATATAATCCAGCTCGAATATATCCGGTTGACAGGGATGATGCATTGACGGGATCTCGATCGATGATGCGTTTATCGGTATATCTGAGAACTATCGGAACCGTCGCGCTGGTTGCCGCGATTGCCTGCGGCAAGCGGCCGGCCGTAAGGGTTCCGGCCGGCATGCCGTACGAATGCGCTATCCTGCGTGGGCCCGAGGAATCCGCAGATACTCTGATCGTGTCGTTGCCCGGCCGCGTACGGCCGGGCAACGCACCGTTGCCTCGCAATGCAGGAGAGGAGTTGTTGTTCGGGCATATGTACGAGACCCTGGCCACGGTGGACTGTCGTGACGAGGTCAGGGAGGGTCTCGCGGAATCCTGGGAAAGCGGTGGGGGAGGAAGGTGCTGGACTTTCAGGCTGCGCGCTGATGCAAGGTTCTGGGACGGCACACCGGTAACAGCATCGGATGTGGCCTGGAGCTGGCGGTACGCTGCTGTCGAGCCGGCGATGAGCGGAGCCGGCATCGATTCGGTTACGGTCTCCGGCAACAGGGTGCTTCATGTTCACTTCAGGTATCCCCATAGGGATGCCCCGCGCTCTCTCTCGGCACCCGGATTCGCGGTTGTGAAGCCTACATGGGATTCGGAGTGGCCGCTGGGTTCCGGACCGTACACGATTACGGGAAGTGGACGTGCGGAGACCGTTGGGGCCGGGCAGATTTTGATCCTCGAACCAGCTTTCGGCGCCGGGGGACCGGTATTACGATTCATGTGGATGTACGAGCACGATGCCAGGGATCTGCTGGAGGGCGTAATCGATGTAATGATAACCTCCGATCCGGCCGTGATCGAGTACGCGTCTGAAACACCCGGACTCGTGACCCTTGCTCTGCCATGGGATATTACCTATGTGTTCCTCTCTCCTTCCAGTGTAGAGGCAATCCGGGACGGCGGAGGACCATGCGTGATACCTTCGGATCTCTCCGAGGGATTGGCGCGGGACGCGGTCAGGTGCGATGCCCGTGGATACCGGCATCCCAATTGGTGGACGGATATTCACGGCTGCGAGGGGCTTTTCGACGCCATCCCGTGGGTTCCGTCCAATCCAAGGGGTGCCGAAATCTCCCGCGGTCCCAAACGCGTGCTATACGATACCGTAGATCCGGTCGCCAGGGACCTGGCAGAGCGGATAGTGGCTCTCGCCGCGGCGGATCCGGAGCACTATACCGATGCGGAGGCGTTCGATTCCGCGCTTCACGGTATCTTGCGCGACGGCGCCGGAACCGTGGCGGAGGGAGTGTCGAACCGGGACCTGGATAGGCGTCTTCGATACGGCTACGACTTCGCGTACGTGATTCCCGTCACGAGCCGTCCGTACGATCCATGCCACGAGGCCAGAGATCTTGTGAGCCGGGCCCGGTGGCTGGCTAACCTCGGGATCGATTTCCCCAAGGCCGTCGTACCGCTCGTTGAGACGCGCAGGCACGTGATAGCCGACAGCAGCAAGGCCGGATTGATCGCCGACTGGTACGGCGGGATCTTCATAGTGAGCGGTAAGCCGGAGGAGGTGTGGTCCCGGTGAATTTCAAGACCCGGCTGCTGATCATCCTGCTGCTGGCGGTTCTCCTGCCGATGATACTGCTGGCGCTCTTCGTCCGCGATGAGATGACCGATCGGTTGACGGTCCAGTTCGAGCGCCGCGTCGAATCGTTGGTTTCGGTTATAGAGGATGACCTGGCCCAGGAGGGGGAGACGATTGCACGATCGCTGTCCGTTATTCGTGCTGCCGTTGTCGATGACAACCGGTTCCGGCGGGCGGCGGTGGACCGTGTCCCGGGAGAGCGTCGCTACCTTCTCGATTACGCGGGAAGCGCTATGCAGCTGGCCGGTTTGTCGATGCTTCAAATCCAGGACGAAACGGGACGTATAATAAGTTCCGGGCATTTCCGCAACGAGTACGACCGCATGGATCCCGGGCTGCCCGGGCTGCTCGCATCCACCCCCGGTGGCACCGCCCTGGTGCATGTGAGGGCTCCGGACACCCCGTTTCTAGCGCTTGCACGGGCGGATACGTTCCGGATGGGAGATAGGCGGTTCGTGATCGTCGCCGGCTCTAGGATCGGACGGCGGTTCCTGGCCGGGCTCGCCAGGGACGAGGAGCTGGACGTGTCGCTCGTCTATCCGGGTGGTGTCCTGAGCTCGCTGTCGGGCAGCTCCGGATCCGGGAGCGATGCGACTCCAGCGGGGACAGGATCGGGGGCGAGCCCCGGAGCCGCTGGGGAGATCGTCCGCGAGTTGAGCGTGCCGTTCATCGGCCAGCAACGCGGCGGACTGTCCAGCGCGGAGTTCAGGGTCATACATCGGCTGGCGGGGCTGCATGCCCTGAGAAGCAGTATAGATAGGTGGTTCGCCATCGCGGTGGCAGTAGCTGTAGTTATGGCCGTTGTCGTCGTGAGCTGGCTCGCGGTTCGAATCAGCAGGCCGCTTGTCGAATTGGCTGATAAGACCTCGCGAATCGATATCGACCGCCTGGATGTGGATTTCTCCACGAGGCGCAGGGATGAGATCGGTGCGCTTTCCAGGCTGCTGGGTGCCATGACGGAAAGGCTGCGCGCGAGCGCCGTTCGTATAAGGGACGCGGAACGCCGCGCCACGCTCGGGGAGATGGCCAGGCAGGTCAATCACGATATAAAGAACGGGCTCATACCCATACGAAATGTATTCCGGCACTTGACCCGAACGGCGGAGACCGACCCGGGAGGACTGCCCGGGATTATACAAGAGAGGCGGAGCACCATCGATTCCAGCATATCCTACCTGGAAAACCTGGTGCTCAATTACTCGCGTTTTTACCCGCGGGTAGAGAGCCGGCCCTGTGACTTGAATGGGATCATCCGGCGACTGGTCTTCGACCTGCAGGGGCCCGGTGACGGGGAGATCCGTATGAATCTGGCCGAGGGCTCCGTCGTCTCCGGCGATCCGGTATCGCTGCGGCGTATTGTCGAAAACCTCGTGTGTAACGCCGTCGAGAGCCTCGAGTCGCGGCAGGGACACGTTTTCGTGTCCACGGAGCTGCTATCAGGGGAGGGCGGACGTGCGGGGGTGAGGATCGTGGTTTCGGATACGGGGAAGGGGATGAACGAGGAGCAGAGGAAAAGGATTTTCGATGATTTCTTCACGACTAAGGAAAAGGGCACGGGATTGGGGCTCTCGATTGTGAAGAGACTGGTTATGGACCTCGGCGGTTCTATTTCCGTGGAGAGCCGGGAGGCGAAGGGCAGCCGGTTCATCGTAGATCTACCCTGTTTGGATGATGTTTGATGTCACGGGTGAACGGGCAGCCGAAGCCCGGGAGGACGGTATAGATGACTCTAGTATTGGTTGTTGATGACGTGCCGGCGATGGCGGAGCAGTATGCCTATGATTTAAAAAGGGTGGGAGGATACGAGACCGTTGTTGCGACCGGCGGTGCTGATGCACTCGAGATAATTGAAGGGGAGGCCGTTGACTGCATGATACTGGATCTCGAGATGCCCGGCGTGGATGGCTTCGAGGTGCTTCGCACGCTGGGAAAGAAGGGCATAGGCATACCCGTTATAGTATACACGGGGACCGGTGACTACGACCGTTGCGCTAAAGCGATCAGGCTCGGCGCATACAGCTTCATCGACAAGGCGGAATCTATGGAGCGTGTTGTAAGGGAGGTCGAGAACGCCCTCGAAAGGGTGAGGCTAGAAAACGAAGTGAAGATGCTCAAGAAGGATCTCGGGGCGGATACCCCGATCATCGGCTCCAGCCTTCCCATGCAGCTGTTGAAAGAGCATATCGCCCGTGTGGCGCGCATTCCCAGCCCGGTTTTGATAGTGGGGGAGAGCGGGACGGGGAAGGAGCTTGTCGCGAGGGAGATCCATCGCCTCGGCTCGGGTGCCAAGTCCCCCTTTGTCGCTATAAACAGCGCGGCTCTCTCCGAGAGCTTGATCGAGAGCGAGCTTTTCGGCCATGAACGAGGGGCGTTCACCGGAGCGGAGCGGACCCACAGGGGGGCGTTCGAGCTGGCCCGCGGCGGAACGCTGTTTCTCGACGAGATAGGAGAGCTGCCCATGCCCGCCCAGGCGAAGCTGCTGAGGGTGCTCGAGGAGCGAAAGGTGACACGCCTGGGCGGAGAGCGCGTGATCGATGTGGATACCCGCGTTGTCACCGCAACAAACCGTGATCTCGAATCCGAAATGGAGGCGGGGCGTTTCAGGCGGGATCTCTTCTTCCGGCTGAACGTGCACATGCTTGTCGTGCCTCCACTCAGGGAACGCCTATCCGATATATCCGAGCTGGTGGAGCACTTTCTGGCCGGCACGTGTGAAAGGCTCGGTATTGCTGGAAAGCGTATGGATCCCGAGGCGCTGGACTGCTTGATGGGGTATGAATGGCCGCGCAACAACGTCCGCGAGCTGAGGAACATCATAGAGCGGATGATAATCGCCACCGATTCCGATGTGATCAGGCTCGATCATGTGCCTGTGGAGGTGAAGGGCGCTACGGCATCGAAAAAAAACGGGCAGCCTGGGACATTCGCCGAGTTGAAGGCGGAGGCCGAGCGGCGAATCATAGTCGCCTCCCTAGAGCGTAACGACTGGCATATAACCCGCACGGCAAAGGAGCTGGGGCTCGCCGATCACTCCAGCCTGCTCAAGATCATGCGCAGGCACAATCTCAAACGCAGGCAGTAAAGATGTGTCCTATTAGACACATTCACGCTTCAGGTTTCGTGTTCGAATGGACACAAAGCTGTCCGGCGAACCCCGGTGGCCTCGGCGTTCATGCCATGCAATCTATTACTATACAATAAATTATACTAATCAGACAATCTTCCTTTCCGTTTGGAATCCGGATTGCCATATGGATGGTCGGATGCAGTTCAGAGGCTTCGCCCCGGGAGGGGCACAAACAGGAAAGGAGGTTCGAGATGCTGTACACACGAAGGCTCAAGGGGAATGTGATAACGGTTGTTGTGTGTATCGCGGTGCTCGTGCTGGCGGCGGTCATCGCCGGCTGCGGTGACGGCGGCAGCAGAAAGGAGAGGGGGGACGTTTCTTCGAGTAGAGCGGGAGAGGGCGATTCAAGACGGGCGGAGAGAACAGTAGCGGTCAGCGAGTCGACGACGATACGCCTTAAACCCGGAGAAGAGGTTGCCCGGGTGCCTGAGCCGCCGAAAGAGGTCACCTACGAGGAGGCGGAAGCGGCCTACAATCAGAGGAGCTATAAGGAGGCAGTGGAGCTTTTTACTTTGTACACGGAGCGCAGGAATGCGAATCCATGGGGCTACTACATGCTGGGCCTTTCCGCCTGGAAGGCGGGAGACCATGTGTTGGCTGAAGAGGGATTCGAGAAGGCGCTGGAACTCGATGGGCTTCACGTGAAGAGCTGGCTCAACCTGGGCCGCGTGCTGCTGGATATGGGAAGACCGGATGATGCTCTTGCTAAGATCGATGAGGCCCTGTTGATCGATCCGGAGTCGAACGTCGCGTACCGTCTCAGGGGCAGGGCGTATCATCAGCTGGGACAGAGCGAGGAGGCGGTCAGCTCATACCGCCGTGCGATCCTGATCGATAATGGAGACGCATGGTCGATGAACAACCTGGGCCTTGTACTTATTGAGCAGGAGCTCTTCGAGGAGGCCCTGCCGCCGTTGGCCCGGGCGGTGGAGCTCAGGGATGACGTTGCGGTCTTTAAGAATAACCTGGGCATGGCGTTCGAGCGTACCGGGCATTTCCGCGCCGCCGAAGATGCCTACAGCTCTGCGGTCGCGATCGACGAAGCCTACGAAAAGGCCTATATGAACCTAGACAGGATCACGGCCGTCGAAGGCGTGCCGTCGCACGGGCAGGTCGATTTGAGCGCCCTTGCTCAGAGCTTCATCGACGAGATCTCGAGCTGGAGTGCCGCAGAGGCCGCTGGTAAGACGAACGACACGATGGAAGTGGAGTCGGGCCCGACGCTTGTCGGTGACGCCAGCATCTCCTACACCGACTCGACCGGAAACGGGCCGGAGCGCGATTAGCCGCTGATAGTCAGGGTGGTGAGGTGGTGGATGGGTGCGCCCCGTCTGGGATATCCTCAGACGGGGCGTTATTATCGATACGGCGTGCCCATGACAACGATCCGGCAAACACGCTTAAAAGTTTCTTGTGCATTTCCCTTATATATTGACATTTACGCCTGATTGATATAAAATACCTCACGTCATAATACTATGCGAAAGAAATATAAGCGGATACGGAGTTGATACCGCTTCGTTGATCGGCGGAGCGTTTACTGTTAATGATCAATGAAATTATTTTTTATCATCAGGGACGACAGTCCCCGGTTTGACCGGATAGATACCCGGATATTGGTTTTTTCGGTAGTAAAAAGTGTAGGATCTGGAAACTTGAAACAGGCAAAGGAGGTTGTTATGGCTAAGGTGATTAGAATGGGCACCACTGCCGTTATTGCGGTGCTCCTGATCGTTCTTCTGGTTCCGCTGGTTGCTCTCGCCGATGTTGACATCATGTCCGGCCGGCAGTTCAGCGCAACCCGTCCCTCCGCAGCCGCAATTCCACAGGCTCCAGAGGGAGCAGCGGCATACAACGTATTGTGGGACCTGACACACGGGGTTTACTTGAGCTACGAACCCTCGGGGGACTATGCGGGCCTCGTCGCCCTACTTGCCACTGAAGGGTTCACTGTAACCACGACAGCGGCGGGGATTCATAATATAGACCTGTCGGGATATGATATCATAGTCATCAGTGTGGGAGGCTCCTGGGATTCTCCATACACCGCACCGGAGGTCACGGCGGTTCAGAATTTCATCACTGGCGGCGGTGCTATACTGGTCATGGGTGAAAACACGGACTGTCCCAACGAACATGTCAATCCTATTACTGAAGCCTTCGGGACGACATGCGGTGTTTCATATCTGGCCAGCGCGGAGTTCGATAATCTCTCGGGCCACAGCATGTTTGACGGGATAACGACAATTCATTACGTGGCAGCCGGCGAGCTGGCGGCCACCTCCCCCTCTTCGGAAGAAGCATGGGATCCTGACGGCTTTCCCACTGTTACCTCCATGGATGATTGCCGCATGATCGTAACCGGTGATTGCAATTTCTGCGATGACTCGTACAGGGGCAGCTATGACAACGAGGCGTTCATACTCAACGTTTTTCATTACCTCGCGCAGTGCGGCGATCAATGCAAGCAGCCTAAGCTGATGCTGAAGGGCTTCAGGGAGGTCGACTGGGACGATCCGTATTGGGAGGTGCAGGTCGAGGTTTATAACGAAGGCCCCGGCCCTGCGAATGATGTCTACGCCTCGATGAACAACGATCTCGCGTGGCTGGTCATCCCCGATCCCAACTGCTATTACGGGAACATAGCCGATGGCATGACTTCATGGGGTGATGACAGCTACACGTTCGATCTTACCTGCAGTCCCGGCGGCCCGTTCAACGTATGGTTCGATGTGTCCTATCGGGATGAATGCGGTAACAAGTACCAGGTGATGCTGGATCCGGAATTCGATAGGGAATCTACGCCCAAAGTGTCCTACGAGCTGGAGCAGAACTATCCGAATCCGTTCAATCCAGCGACGGTGATCAACTTCCAGATACCGAGGGCCGGGCATGTCAGCCTTAATGTCTACGACGTCTCCGGACGCCTCGTCAGAAGGCTCGTAAACGGCCACAGGGATGCAGGCCCGCATGCGGTGGAATGGAACGGTAAGGATGATGCCGGGCTGACGGTTGCATCCGGCATATATTTCTACAAGTTGAACGCCGATAACTTTGTGAAGACACGGAGAATGGTCCTTCTCAGGTGATTCGTGGATCCTTTAAGCGAATTGCTTAATTGGAAACCCGGCCGGCCGAGCTCATCCAGGGCTCGGCAGCCGGGTTTCTTCTGTTCGTTCAAAGCGGATAACTTGATCCGGAGCGAGCTGGGTGATTTATGGATTCAGCTCTTCCACTTTGGGGCTGATAACTTGATACGGGGAGCTGAGTGATTTCGGGATCTCTGCTCCTCCCCTTCATCTTTTGTGCGTCGGCCTTCATCCTGGGCTGGATTTCCGGATTATAATCCTTGCAGGGATTCTGTATATATGGTATGGTTTAATATGTTCTGAAAGGATTGAATGATTGTTATCCGAAGCTTCCAGCAGATTTATCGAGAAATGGGGTTCGATGGGTGTCCTTTGGGGCATCAACCGCTCCATGGCTCGTATCCACGCGTTCATCATTCTCTCCGACGAACCGGTCGATCTCGATTCGGTTGCGAATGAGCTGGAGATAAGCCGCGGTAATGCGAGTATGTCTCTGAAGGAACTGAGAAATTGGGGAGTGATAAAACGCGTGCATATCTCGGGTGACAGGCGGGATTTCTATATTGCCGAACCC
Organism: uncultured bacterium; assembly: GCA_964422745.1. Taxonomy (GTDB): domain Bacteria; phylum Krumholzibacteriota; class Krumholzibacteriia; order Krumholzibacteriales; family Krumholzibacteriaceae; genus CAYRCK01. The sequence continues at coordinate 110,096 of CAYRCK010000002.1, read as the reverse complement.
GACATGTGGAACATGCTTTTCAATATCGCGACGGAGAGGAAAAAGCGGGAGTTCGATCCGGCGCTCCAGGCCCTGCGCCGCCTGTTATCGGAGGTGGATGAGAAGAAGGAAAGGGGGGTGTACGGGCGGCTTACAGAGCTGGAGGACACTATCGCGGCGATCGACCGGATCATGCAGAGGTTCCTTGGTAATGAGAAGGCCAGCAGGGCGATGCTGGAGCTCTTGAGCAGCGCCAATCTGTGATTTCCTCTTGTCGATGAGGTGATATTTTTTGCCGTGCTGCTCATTATTTTCGGTGGTTTGTAAAACTTAGGGCGGCTACCATGCTGGACGAAATCAAAGCGCCTATAGCGACAGAGCTGGAGGAAGCCGAAGCCGAATTCAGATCGCTGGTCAGGTCGAAAGTTCCGCTCATCAATGATATCATCGATCACGTGGCGATCCACAAGGGGAAGAGGTTACGTCCGATATTACTTCTGCTGTGCAGCGGGGCGGCCGGTGGTATATCCAGTGATTCGATCAGGGCGGCGGCCATGGTCGAGCTTCTGCACACCGCCACGTTGATTCATGACGACGTCATCGATGAATCCGCTATGAGGCGAGGCGGACCATCGATAAACTCGCTCTGGGGTAACAGGGCCTCCATATTGATAGGAGACCTCTTCTTCTCGAGGGTTCTCTCGAGGCTTGCGGAGATAAGAAATCCGGAAGTGACGGCGATGATGTCGATGACGATCAAGTGGGTTTGTGAAGGGGAGCTGATTCAACTGGAGAACGGTTTAAGGCAAAAAGCAGTTGATGAGGATATATACTTCAATCTCATCGCAAAGAAGACGGCTTCACTGCTGGCGGCCGCGTGCGAGTTGGGAGTGATATCATCGAGCTCGAATACGAACGGCAAGGACAGGTCGAGGTTCGGCAAGTTCGGAGAACAGCTCGGAATTGCGTTTCAGATAAGAGATGATGTAATGGATCTCGTTGGAGCACAGATGCGCCTTGGGAAGCCGGTTGCGAACGATATCAAGGGTAATACACTGACGCTGCCGTTGTTGTATGGATTGCGGAATTGCTCGGATGGCGATCGTGTAAAGATCGAAGCGCTACTGGAAGCGGGCGTAAGAGACACGGATGTGGAAGAGATCAGCAGATTCGTGCTGGATTCGGGCGGGATCGCCTATGCCGAGGACAAGGCGAATCAGCATATCGACGTCGCCCTCTCCTTCTTGGAGGGATATGAGAACACGATATACAAGAGGTCGCTGGTTAAGCTGGCGGAATTCACGGTCGGACGAGGCAACTGATTGTCCTATCCGGGTGACGTGAGGACGGAAGCAATTAATAATGAAGGCAACTGTTTGTAGATATATACGTTAAGGGCACGTGTAGCCCGGTCCGGCCCATCAGATGATCCCACTTAAATTATATCGCTAAAAACCATCTCCTTACTTTCTGCCTTAATCTGTCCACTTTCTTCTGAAGGCGCACAATTTCCCGGGTATGCGGTGTTCCCGGCGGTGAGCGGGAGCATGTACAGTAAGTGAAAGAGCGCCCCGGTGTTGACAGCCGGGGCGCTCGCTTTGATGGGTGGAGGGTGTTTCATTCTTTGAATCTTGCAAGGCCGGCGCAGCTCCGTTACGAAGTCCATCCTGAAAATATGATGATTGACTAACAACCGGTTGGGCTTACTTCGGGATTGTTATTGAATTATTGAAAAATTGCTGTAGTCTATTTGTCTTATGGAGCAACAGTCGAATATTTCCGGGCCGACCTCCGTTGATACCGAACGGCTCTACTCTGCTGTCAGGGATTACGGTGACCGCCTGCTTGAGAATATCGATGATGAAACGGGCGAGCTCCACGATCCCTTCGAAACCCTTTACGGCGAGGGCTACGGGCCGGCCCTGGCTGCGAATATATTTGCCGGGCTGTACGTAGAATTCGATGAAGAAAGATATCTCACGGGTGCACGCCTGTCGTTGAAACGGGTATTCGATAAGCTTCGCAATCCCACGGACAATTCTCCCTTTACCGACATATTTCTGTATTTCTGGTCACTCAAGGCATACCGCCTGCTCGAGCGGAGACGACCGCCCGGGGAGATGGAGAGGTGGAGGGAGCTGTTTGTTGGTAGCGATTACCGCTTTTCGCCTCCTAATACGAACGGGTACTGCCTTCTGGTGAGCACGGCTCTCGCATACGAGATGATGGGCTTCGGGAGCGCCCGGAGGGAAGAGCTTGATCGTATGGTCGATACGATAAGCTCCATGCAGAACGGTTCTGGATTCATAGACGATGCCATGAGACGGCACAGCGGGCCGGTGGAAAATTACAAACGCAGCTTCAGGCAGATGCTAGATAAGGTCAGGTTCCGGTTCGGATTGGAGAGGTCGTCCGAAAGGGACCTCAAGCCGATAGCTTATCATATCTTCTGCTGCGCCGTCCTGGCCGAATCGATTATGATGGGCGAGCAGCACGAAAAACCGGAACTCGGCCCTTACAAGGAGAGGATTGCAGAGATCGTGAATGGAGGTATCTCCTGGATCGACAAATTCACCGGAACGGACGGCTCCGTGTCGATGACCGAGCGCAGCAGGGATCAGATGTGGACGGGGATGTGCTACGCTTACATTCTCGCGCTGCGGGGCACACGGAAATCAGCGGCATTGATGGGGAGGCATATCGACTGGTGGCTAAGATTTCTGAAGAAAGACGGCACCTGCTCGGTTGCACCCAACTATTTCTCCAACGGCCTGAGAGTGGGTTTCGAGCACTATTCGATCATGTCTATGTACGTTTCCCTGGGTTTCAGCTATCTGCTGGACATCGCCGATGTGTTATCAGGTAATAGGACCATCGATGGGATTGTAGACGTCGGTGCCGGGGGCGATGATATATGGGTAGATGAGGAGGCCGGATATATCCATATTCGCCGGGGAAAGAGCTCATCCGCTGTTTCCCTGAGACGGCATCATGGAGGCTACTTCGGTGGGTACTGTCCGGCTATGGGGCTGTTCAACACGGTGATCGACGGAAGCCGGTCACGCCCGCTCCCGTCGCCTTGCTACCGGGTGAGGGGGCTCGGTGTGGCGATGTCGATCCAGCGGTCGGATCTGGCCAACAACGGCGTGTATGAGGGGATCCGCGCCTTCCGGGGTGGGAAGTCCTGGGGATCAGATTTTACGTCTAACGCTAGGATCGTAGAGAGTGCGGATCGACTCGTCCTCGCAGCCGTACACAACGGCATCGAAATAGTGAAATCGATCGAACTCGATGATACATCGCTCGAGATTGCTTATGCACTCAAAATCAATAACCGCCTGGACAAATTGCTCGTGACATATCCGATGCTGATGTCGGACGGCAGGATCGAGACGGAATTGGGCATCAGAGGGCCGGTGGTCACCTTCGCCTTTGGAGACGAGAATTACAGGCTGTCATGCAAGGAAGGGTATGACTGGATTCACAATCAGGAGCGGTTCTTCCTGTCGACTTCCGGGATCACAAGCCAGCTGTACGTGATCGTTGGGAGGAACGTCAGCTCGGGAAGCAAGTTGAAATGCAGCTTGAGGCTCGATAAGCTGTCTTGACCGTCTCGAAGGTGATCGATGCGCGGCGCAAGCTCCTGACCGACATGCGCTGATAAGAGATGGGATAGTAATGGGAGATATCGAATCCATAATAAAGGGCCGGAGATCGATCAGGAAATTCAAGGCCGGCGTTACGGACCGGTCTCTGCTGGAAAAGCTCGTCGAGCTCGCGCTTTGGGCGCCGAGCTCCTGTAACAGGCAGACCGTCCAGTTCAGATTCGTCAGCGATCCCGACTTGATTCTCAAGGTTGCGAAGGCCGCGTTCGACCAGCCGATTCTTCACCAACCGGTTACGCTTACGGTCGTCTGTGTCGATCTCGGCAGGTACCGTAACGTAACCCTGGAGAATAACCTCGCACCGTATCTGGACGCGGGGCTGGCCATGCAGAATTTCCTTCTGGCGGCATCGGAAATGGATATAGGGTCTTGCGTGATCGCGGGGAGATTGAACCAGGATCTAATAAGGGACGTGTTGGGCCTTCCCGGCAACTGGATGATAGCTGCCCTGATCGCAATCGGAATTTCCGGCGAGCTGAATCCCCCTCCCGAACGTGATAATGTCGCGCGCCATGTCGTATTCGACGGGGAGAAGGTGAGGGAGGGGCAGACCTCGTACGAGGAATATATATCATTACGCAGGAGGTGGTCCAGGGCGGGCTTCAACGTTACGTGGGCATACCGAAGGCCCAAAGAGGGAGTACCTGTTTTCCGGCATGCGCATGCCGAGCTGAAAGATAGATTGAAGCCGGAGGAGCGGTGCCTGATCACGAATACGGTGATGGGTGAATTTATTATAGATGCGGATAACGTGGAGCATATGGCTGCAAGCGATGATGAGCTGTGGTATCTCAGGGATTTTCTTTCTTCGGGGGCGAGAATCGTCAGGGGCAGTCCGTCCGGAACCGATGATTTCGACCGGGAAGGCATCTATGACAGGATCGTCTCTCCGTTCGATGTGCACTTTATGGATGATCGAGAGATCTCCGTATTCGCCGAAAACGCCGCCCGGTGGTTGAAACCGGCGGGAACCCTGACGGTTGTCTGTATCAATAGACGATCGATGTGGGGTTTGAATCATTCGATCGCAAAGCTCTTGGGACGGGACCTGTCGGGACTGCGTTACTTCGGTTATGAAACGCCGCTCTCTCCGAAGCAAACGGCGAAGCTTCTGGGCAAATCGTTTGATGTCGCATCGATGGATACGGTTTGCTTCATCCCTCCTCTTAACATCGCATACCTGTTGTGGAAGATGCGGTTGATACCGCTCTCTTTATCACGCCGTTTCGATATCTTCACCCGTGTCCCGATCATCCGGAATTTCGGCGGTGTGGCGTTTATCGACCTCAAGGTCAGGGCTCGCAGCTGATCGGCCGTCCCACCGGTTGATTGACCGGATGTCTGCTGATCGGCCGTCATACCGGCTGATCGACCGGATGCCGACGGGATCTAAAAAAATCTCCCTATTCGATGCTCAACGACATGGGATCACGTAACGGGAGGATCTTTATCTCGCCGAAATCCGAAAAACGCTCGCCGTGCTTATCGGATCCCCTCTGTACGGCTTCAGGATCGCCGACGACCAGGAATACGAGCTTGTCCGGGTGCAGGTATTTCCGGGCTGCGGCTAAAACGTCCCCGGGAGTCACCGCCTTGATGTTTTTCGCGTAGTTCTTCCAGTACCCGTCCGGCCTGCCCGTGTACTCGTCGCTCGCGAAGGTGTTGACGATTCTGCTCTTGCTGCTGAAGGGGTTGACCAGGTTGCTGATAAAGCTGGCCTTTGAATTCTCGACGGTCTCCTCCTCGCATTGCTCGTTTCGGATGCGCTCGATCTCGTCGAGAATGAGCCTTGTGCCGAATGCCCCGGTTTCGTGCTTTGTCTGGAACCATGCCCGGAACGTACCGGGAAACAGTACGGGACGTTCGAATACGCTGCCCGTGCTGTAAGCAAGGCCCTCATCCGAACGCACACGGCGCACTATGCGTGACGTAAATCCACCTCCGCCGAGTATATCGTTCATAATGATCAGGGCATACTCATCCGGTACGTCCCTTTTTACTCCGATATGCCCTATTCGAATACGGGACTGGTTTACGTCCTCTTTCTCGATCATGTAGATCCCAGGTTTGGGATCCGGAATCCTATCGGGGATAGTCGGCATATCGAGCTGCCGATCCGGCCAATCCTCGAGAATGCCGTTCAGCTTGGCCAAGATCTCTTTGGTCTTGAAATCGCCTGAAACGGCAAAGATGAAGTTTTTCGGAAAGAAGTACTTCCTGTGGAAGGCGATCATGTCTTCGCGGGTGATCGAGTTGACCGATTGCTCTGTCCGACGGTATGGAGTCGTGCAGGGGTGATCACCGTACATCAAAAACTGCCATTCGCGGGATTCGATAGAGGAGGTGGAGGAGTTGCGCTGCTCCATCTCCGATAGAAGATCCGCACGGTAACGGTCGATGGCAACCTGCTCGAATACGGGTGTTCGCAGAATCCTCATGAGCAGTTCCAGGCCTTCGTCTATGTCCTTGGAAAGGCAAAAAAGTGATGCCCTGCCCTGCGATCCACTTATAGTTACCGAAATTTCACCTGCCAGATAAGCCAGCCGCTCGTCGAGCTCCTTGACGCTCATGCCCTTGACGCCTCCGTTTCGCATCAAGTAACCTGTCATGTCTGCCAGTCCCGCTTTTTCCACCGGTTCGTACATCGAGCCGGTACGAACCAGTACGGCAAGCTCGAACGTCGGGATTTCGTGATTTTCCGCCACATAGGCTGTTGCGCCGCAGTACAGTTTGTTCCGGTATGCATCCGGCTCCGGCGGCTTGTAATTCAGCTCCTTGAATTTCAGCTTTTCCGGATGATCTACGATCCTTTCAGCCGTTGAAACGGAGGCGGAAACAAGCATGGCAATCGACAGCAGGATGGTTACAATCGATACCGGCAGAGTGAATCGAAATATTCTTATTCTGGTCATTTTATTCCTCCCTTATCGTGCGATCTAATCATCACCGGCTGTCTTGAGCTCCTTGAGGTGCTCCTCGGCGATTTTAAGCAGCTTCTCCATGCTCGCTCTCTGTTCCTGGTCTTCGACTCCATCGAGCTGCATGGAGAGCATGCCGATCATCTGCTCGAGCCGGGCTGCATCTTTTATCGATTTGACCCTTTGCACCATCCGGTCGAACCGGGGATCCCCGGTTCCTCCTTCCCCATCTTCTGTAACGGTCTTGGTGTTGATGATCATGACGTTACGCTGATCCTTAGAAAAATATTTATTGGCGACGCGCTGGATATCCTCGGCGGTCACCAGATCGCACATCTTCGGATTGTTGTTTGCCTCCGTCCAGTCTCCGTTTGCCGCGTTCTGTCCCAGATAGAAGAGGATGCCGATTCCCGACATTATGTCCATAAAACGGATCGTTTGAACACGCAGCTGGTTTTTTACCTTCTGGAGTTCCTCAGCGGGCACAGGTGTTTTCTTTAATTCATCGATGACCTCGTACATCGCCTCTTCAAGCTGCTCGGCCCGCACTCCCGAGATTCCCTCCGCACTGAGCATGAATGCCCCGGCGTATCTCTTGGACTCCTGCGTGGCGCTCACCGCCTGGCCGCCGCCGAACATTCGCCTGCGGCCTCCCGCGCGGCTCTTAGCGATCCCCTTTTCTTCGACAAGCTTCTTATATAGTCGTCCGGTCTTGCCGCTCATGATCCCGGCCAGGACTTCGAGCGGATAGCTGTCTGGATGCTTCCAGGCGACCGAGTGATACCAGATTTCCGCCTGTGGCCCGGTTTCCGCTTCGGCTATCAAACGTTTCTCGCCGCACTGCTTCTCCTCCAGAGTTATTACATCGGGAGGGTCCAATTCGCCGCGCGGGATACGTTCGAAGTATTTTTTGACCAGTTTGATCATCTTGCGGTGATCCAGATCACCAACCAGTATCATCGTGAGGTTATTAGGGGCGTAGTATGTATCATAGTATCTATCGGCCTGCTCCCTCGTAATGGCGCCGATGTCGGAAGGCCATCCGATGACATCCCAATGGTAGGAAGATGATTTCCAGAACATCGCGCGGAAATCCTCCTCGATTAAACCGGTTGGTGTAGATTCTACGCTCAACCGGCGTTCCTCCCGAACAACGTTGCGCTCGGAATAGAATTCGCGGAATACGGGATTGCTGAAACGGTCGGATTCCAGCCACATATAGAGCTCGATCTTGTTTTTTGGAAGCCTTACGAAGTACATGGTCATATCATCCGAGGTCATGGCATTGAGAAAGAACCCTCCGTGCTTTGTGTAGATCTCGTCGAGCTCGTCCTTTACGATCAGGCTGCGCTGCTCCTGTATAAGGCTGTCGAATACGGCATCCAGCTCACGGTATCGCGGGGTCTTCGCATCGGGATCCATCATATCCTCTATCTTCCCCCGCCGCAGATCCTCGCGCATGATCCGCTCCTCGATCCGCATCAATCCTCTCAGGGAGTCGAGCCGGGACATTATCTCCCGGTCCCGCTTTATGTCCTTGGTGCCTATCGTTTCCGTGCCCTTGAACATCATATGCTCGAAGAGATGGGAGATGCCGGTGATACCAGTTACTTCGTTTGACGAGCCGACCCTCGCGAAGATTGCGGCCATTATCGTCGGCGCTTCGTGCTTCTCGACCATCAATACCTGCATGCCGTTATCGAGCCAGTACTCCCTGGCATCGATGTTCTGCGCGGTCGCCGGAGTGGCGACGACAAGCGTAGAGATCGCCAATGCGAAAACCGCATGCCATCCTTTTCCGCTCATTCCTGCTCCTTTTGATGTTATGATGGTGGTGGAGTGGCTTACATAGTCTGCCTCTTGTTCCAGAACGATCAAGGGGGCGATACTACTTCATGGGAAATAGAAAATCAAGCTTTATGGCGGAGATGCTCACGTAGAATCAGCTTTTTGCCTCTCTTGTTATCATGAGCATGTAGGATCTGTGATATTGATCTTGATTCCCGGTTGCAGGTATGATTGATGTGATGTCGGAGCGGTTGATGGTAATTCCAGCAATCAGAGCTGAAAGGAAGGGGGGTATAATAATGAAGATGGACACAGGGAGCTTCAATCCGGGACGCAGGGAATTCATTGCCAGGGTTGTTCCTGCGTGTGCATTGGCCTGTTTTTCGGCCGGGGATATGTTCGCCATGCCGGCGGCCGGAGAAGAAAAGCCCATTCAGCAGGACTTACATACGTTTGACAAGGAATTCGATGGAAAACTCACATACCGGCAGTACATGGACGGAAGGTACAAGGAGTTTATCTGGCTCGCCAAGGCGCTGGACGGGGAGTGGGGGGAGGAGCGCACGATAGAATTCTTGAAAAGAATAACGGCGGAGAAGATGACGGCATATGGCAGGAAGCAGGCCATAAGCCTTGCCGACAATAGCTTCGAGTCGTACGTTCGGCAGTTTCGCCTGGGATACGGTAATACCCTGAAGATGAATATCGTCGAGGATACGCCTGCGGCATTCGAGCTCGAGGTCACAGAGTGCATCTGGGCCGATACCTTTCTTCGGGCCGGTGCGGCCAAGATAGGGTACGCGTCGGTATGCTGGGGGGATTACGCCTGGGCGGAGTCATTCAACGAGAAGATCACTATGGTTCGAGACAAGACCCTCATGCAGGGGCATGAATGCTGCAATCATCGATATCTTTGGAAAGGCTGAACCGGTCGCTGGTATAACTCCCAGCGGATTTGCCGAGCCGTTTGCCTCGATCATATAGCTGAAGCCGGTCAATCGATGTCAATCCCCCGTTCTGTTGAATCTGTTCCGGGCATCGATTTTCAGCGCGGTTACATTCCCATCTTCATCCTTGTTGAAATAGATCGTGTTCTTGCCGTACTGATCGAGCCATCCTCCATGTTCATCGGGGTGTTGGAGTCCGACCGTGCTCTTCTCGAGGGGATCGTCGATGGCGAGGCTCCCGTTCAGGTATCGAACGGTGAAATCCGCCCGTGCAGCCGCGAAACGGTAGGTGCCCAGGTGTGCCCTGTATTCATCCGGAACATCCGCCGGGATCTCTTCCGGACCGGCTGTTCTCGGCATATGAACGACCTCGTGAATGTAAACAGCCGAAGCGATAACGTTATCACCCGTTTCGAACGTGCAGTAAACCTTGTCTGATATCTTGCTTATCCAGCGGCCGCGGTCATCCGGTTCGTTCAGAGCCAATACTATTTTCCGGGGTATATCTACAGCGAGGCCTCCCTCCTTGACAAGAACCTCGACGGTCGTGTATCCGCTCTCGCTTTGATACCTGCCCAAGAACGGATTGTATTGCTCTGCCAGTGAGACCCCATTATCGGTTGGGGCTGTATCCAGCAGCCTGTAGTCGAGAATCTCCAGATCTTCCGCATTGAGGGCCGTGGATAATGACTGGTAGATACCTATCCTTATGTGACCGGAGTCGAGAAAATCGGTTTCGGATGCCGTGGCGTCGACCGGTATCCATCCGGCATCTCCCATATATATCTCGTTCCACGCATGCTGTCCGAAGGAGCCTCCGTAATTGGGGATGTACATGCATCCCCACACGACCCGGGCCGGTATTCCGACGCCGCGGCAGAAGGCGGCAAGCAGGATGGAGTGTGCGCCGCACTCTCCGGCCATCAGGTCATAGGTTTTACGTGCCGTTGCTCCTCCGGGTATCGCGTAACCGATATTCTCGGATACCCATTCGCTTAGACGGACGGCCGCCTCCCATGCGTCTTTCGCCCCTGCCGTGACCTCCTCTGCTTTTTCCACAAGCACCGGATCGTCTGATTCGATCATGGATTCGGGAACGAGAAATTCCCTTAGTGCCTCATCGCCGGAGAAGTCACTGGGGAAGGGCGGCGCGTCGGCGCCCTCATACCTGGGGTGTTCCACCTCGAATACACCCTCTATGCGGTTGCCATCGGTCGTGCCTTCGAAACTCTGCCCCGGGATGTTCAATCCCTCTTCGCTTACAACGAGACCTGTGGGGTTGATGATACCGCGCACCTTCATATACGAGATCGACTTTATGTCCGCTATCGAGACGTTCGCCTTTGTGATGACGCTTTCGTTGAGGTTTGCGACCTCTATTCTCTTTACGACGGAGGATTTTGCGAGGTAGCTTTTCCTGTTATTGGGCAGCTCGGTCCTGATAAGCTTTCCCGAGTCTGTGTCGATCCAGACCTTGATCCTGACTCCCGTCTCGTGTATGTGTTTATCGAGGACTATTGCTTTGAATCGTTCGCCTGCCAGCTTTATCTCCTCCCTTTCGATCTCCTTGTAAGTGCAATTCTGTATCTCCATTTCCCTCACATCCAGGATGCGGTATGTTTTTTCGCCGGCTTCGCCATCCACGAAGTCGCGGACCAGGTGCGGGAAGTACAGGGTGTTTTCCAGCAATACGTCCTCAGAAAGACCTACCGCCCTCTCGTCGCCGTTCATCGTATCTGTAAAGCGCGCAGTGTCACCATCGATTACAACCCTGGAACCGAATTCAACGTCCCCCTGATTGACGTAGCTGTCGTGATAGGTGAATTGCCCGGTACTCGCATCTAAATGATAGGTAAGCTCAATATTTGAATTGAATTCGCTCCCTAGCGCGGAGATCATGAGGAAAAGTTTGTGCTTGAGAAGCATGGCGTCGCCGCCGCCTTCTTCGAGAGGCGAGGTCTCCAGTTCCGCGTATCCGCATACTGTTCCGTTTATCTCGACTGCATAGTACAGCTTCTCTGCGCCTGCGGGAGCGGCAAGCGTTGTGAGAAATAGGAACAGAAACGCAGCAGACATCAAGGATCGATGTGCAATGCTCCTCATTATTTTCTCCTTTCGTCGATCAGGCCGATCGCTCGGATCATAGGCTCTGTTTTCACTGCTCATATTATCTACAATTCATGCCCGATATTATTCATCGCTGGTTTGTACAGCAAGTGTAAAAGAAGATATCGGCGGATTGTGGGCAGTGTGCGAAGATTGACAATTCGCCGAAACATGTGAGATTACAATAGCCATCGGAGAGCCTGTTGTGTACCCTTGCGGGGACGGGGCGGATTATTTAAAGTTTCTGGCGAAATCCCCGGCATTTCATGTTCTAATAGGGGTAGGGACGGATACATGGATTTGATCAGTTTCAATGCTGGATGATCAATGGATAGTGCCGGAAAATTGAAAAAGGAGCTGAACATTCTCGGGGTGTTCAGCATTGCGAGCGGGGCGATGATCAGCTCTGGGCTCTTCGTACTTCCGGCCGTTGTGTACTTGGTGGCGGGCCCTTCGATAATACTTTCTTACATGTTGGCGGCGATCCTGGTTGTGCCGGCCCTGTTCTCGAAGGCGGAGCTGGCGACGGCCATGCCCAAATCGGGTGGGGATTACTTCTTTATCTATCGAAGCCTCGGGCCTCTTTTCGGAACATTCGCCGGTTTCGCAGCCTGGTTTTCCCTCAGCCTGAAAAGCGCATTTGCACTTCTCGGGATCGGGGTGTTTTTGCAACCTCTGATAGCGGTTTATTCACCCGGGACGGTCAAGCTGATAGCCGTCGGGTTCGCGGTGTTCTTCACGATCCTGAACATTCTCAGTGTTAGGGAGAGCGGCAAGTTGATGATACTGTTCGTGATGGGCCTTTTAGGCATATTGTCGGCTTACATTGTTGTGGGGTTGAATCATGTAGATGTCCAGGGATTTGTCCCGTTCAAGCCTCACGGATGGATGCCGGTCTTTGTGGCCACCGGTATGGTGTTCATTTCGTTCGGCGGATTGACCAAGATCGCCTCCATCGCAGAGGAGATCAAAAATCCTAGAAGAACGATCGTCGCGGGGATGTTCTCGGCCTTCTTCGTCGTGAGCATCATATATGTTCTGACGATATTCGTGACTATCGGGATATTGAACCGGTCCGAGCTGCAAGAGACTCTGAATCCCATCTCCCTCGCCGCATCGAAATTCACCGGCAACGCCGGTTTTGCGGTTCTTTCAATCGCCGCTATTCTTGCGTTTGTGACTACCGCCAACGCCGGGCTTTTGGCGGCATCGAGAAATCCTCTTGCAATGGCAAAGGACAATCTTCTGCCTTCCATGTTTTCCAGAATAAACATAAGATTCAGAACCCCGGTCGTGTCGGTACTCATAACCTCGCTTTTCATGATTGCAGTCATAACGTTTCTCGATTTGAATAGCCTGGTCAAGGTGGCTTCTACAATGAAGTTGATACTCTTTTCCCTGGTCAATGTTTCGGCGATATTGATGCGAGAGAGCAACATAACTTCATACAAGCCCTCATTCCGGGCTCCACTGTATCCCTATATACAGATAGCCGGCACGATACTCTATTTGGTGTTGATAGTGGAGATGGGCACGTTACCCTTGCTTATCACAGTGATGTTCTTCGTGATTTCTCTTCTTTGGTATTTCCTGTATTCAAAGTCCAGGATAATGAAGGATTCAGCTTTGATCCATATCGTCGAACGGGTCACATCGAAGGAGATAAGGTCGAGCACGCTTTCGAACGAGCTCAAGGATATACTGATCGAAAGAGACGAGATAGTAGAGGACAGGTTCGACCGGCTCATCCAGGATGCAACGATCATCGATCTTGAAGAGGAAACGGACTCCGATGGATTATTTTCTGTTCTCTCGGAGGTGTTCGGCGAAAAATTCAATCAACCGCCGGGAAAGATACTGAACCTTCTAAGGAGCAGGGAAGAGGAATCGACAACGGCGATCCATGATGGCCTTGCATTACCCCATATCATTGTCGATGGTGAATCCGAGTTCGATATCACCCTCATACGGTCCAGAAAGGGCATTGATTTCGGTGAGGGGATGCCTCCCGTTCACGTTGTGTTCGCGTTGGCCGGCACGAGTAATGAAAGGAACTTTCATTTGAAGGCCTTGATGGCCATTGCCCAGGTCGTTCAAAACAAGGATTTCGTAAACAGCTGGATGAAAGCCGGGAGCATAGAGGAGCTGAGAAACCTCATCCTCCTGGCGGAGAGGGTTAGAAAGGGGCAGATATGATTCATCGGGATCATGATCGAAACCCGCCCAAAACCCTCGCTCATGGGCGCCGTCCCCGAACGCTGCTCTCGACTCGTCTCACGGATCACTGCCCCGGCTTGTTTAAAGCCCTACCGCTTTTATTATCGGAGCGTTTAAGGGTTCCTACCACATAGCCGGCTATAAAGCCTACCAGCAGCATGATGAGCAGCCAGATTATCCGGGACATGCTGAACTGCCAGAACAAAATCTGAAACGCGACGACTTCGGTGTTCTGGAATATCACGATCAGGGCCAGGATCGTCATGATCAATGAGATAATCGTTTTTGCTTTCATTGACGTCTCCCACTTTTTCGCAGGTTATGCCTGCCTCGAGATCAACGGGTGGAAACCAAAAATTGACTGTTACAGATCATTTATCAATATACACGGAGTCTTCCAAGGATGTTCCGTCCGGCTGCTTTACTATGATTTTGAAATATCCGAGCTCAAATGAATCCACACGATATTCCCGCTCCAAGATTCGGAATTCCTGTGTGCATATTCCCGAGCTCCTGCGTCCCCACAACCTCAACTCGATATGCTGTCGATCAACCGTCACCTCCGTTCTGTGGTAGCTGTGGCAACCCGACGGCAGCGATGTGTACACGCGGATAAGAAGGATGTCGGGGTCCGTCAATTTCGCCGGCACGGCCATACTGTCCACTCTCATTACATAATCTGTAACGGTGACGCCGTCGTCCTTGCAACCGAGAGCCAAGAATGCGAGCAGAGAAAAGCTCAACGCTGCAGGTACTAAGGATGACCTATTCATCGCGTTTCACTTCCTCTCGACCGCAGCCTTTCCCCTTCTCCTGTCGAGCTCCTCGATCAGTGCCGCAGGATCGGAGGGGCTCAAGTAAATCACCAGATCATCGGTCGATATCCTGACCCCCCCGATGAACCGGTTGCAGTATCCCCTCAGGCTGAATGCCGTCCCGAATGTCTGCCTGTTGAATGATACGGGACGGATATCCCGTATATCCTCGAGTGTGAATTCCGCCCTCAGGATATGACCGTTCCTAACCGTGAGGGTGGACTCATCCATCGAGTAACGCGTGTTGAGCGCTGCATGAATGATGAATCCGGATACGATAGAGCCTCCGATGCAAGCGATGAGCACGAGTATCAGCAATGACGTGTTCGCGGCGAGCCTGTTATAGTAAAGGATCGGGATGGCAAATAATATTATTATGGTGATGATATTCACCGAGAGGAATCCGGCTCCCGGGTCCGGAGCGTCGGTGTACATAGCTAGTCCCTTCTATGTCCTAGACCTTGCCGGTTCCCCGGCTCGCTATGATTGCAGACCTGCGAAGTACTCTTCTCTCAGTATTCCATAGAGCACAAGATCTTCGAAACTGTCCCATTTAAACGCATGCTGCCGCAATTTTCCCTCTTTTTTCATGCCTATCTTTTCGAGCACCCTCCCGGACGCCGGGTTTCTAGAGAAGTGGTGCGCATGGATCCTGTTTAGGTTCAATTCTTCAAAGCCGTACATGAGCATGAGTTCGGCGGCCTCCGTTGCGTATCCCATATTCCTGTATCTCTTGCCAACCCAGTAGCCCAACTCTGCATTCCTGTTTTCACCGTCTATTGTAAGGCCCACGGCGCCGATGATTCTCTTTCTAGAGCGGCGTTCTATCGCGAAGACTGCCTCCCTACCCTTCTTGAACTCTCCACTGTGTGTTTTTATCCATTTTTCGGCCATTCCGACCTCATAGGGATGGGGCACGCGAATAGTCATATCGGCGATCGATCTGTCACCGGCGAGCTTCTGCACTACATCCGTGTGTGGGAGATTGTCGTAGCATGCCTTACCATCTCAGCCCGACCTACCGGAAAGAAGCCTCCTGGCAAATGCCGCCAGAGTGTAGGCGATGGAAGCTATGAGATATAGGGGGATAACGAGCAAGGCGATTGCGAAAAAAAACGGCTCGTCGCTTCCGGTACGGTCGAAGTAACCCTTGAAAAGACCGTAGACCAAGTTGTGCAGCACGACCGATACTATCCAAGCCAGGGCTATCAGGAGAACGCGTTTGAACGAGAGCCTCAGGAGCCTGTCCATGCGCGAGCGCTCCTGTCTCTTCCTTTCGCTCGATTCGCCTTTGTTATCGATCGCCTCTGGATTCATGATTGCGATCCGAAATCACTTAGGTGTCACTTAGAATGCCACTCCGACATTGATCAGCCTGATCGTCGGCAGCGTCAGCGTTACGTCCTCCAGATCACCCCCGAACAGACGGACCGCCCCGATGCCGAGGCCGACATAGAACCTCTTCTCGGCACCGAGCAACCAGCTGTATCCGATGTCTATTCCGAGTCCGAAGAAATCACCCGACTCCTCTTCATCGTTAATATTACTTTTCACTTCAACTCTGTAATAACCGAGGCGGCCTCCGAAGAAAAAGCCTTCGAGCGCCTTACCCTGCGGATAGTATCTGTAGAATCCCTGAGTGCTTACATATGTATCAGAATCATCGTCAAGGGAGACATACGTGCCTGAGATACCGACGGTGCTTGTTGTGGCGACTCGGATCTCGAGCTCGCCGTTGTACCATGTGAACATATCGGTGATCGGATTGGTGGAGATCACCGTTTTGCGGGTGACTTCGGTATCCTGGCCGGCGGCCGGAACGGCGGCGGCGAGGATGGCAAGGATCAGGCATGGGAAGATGATCGATCGCAGCAGTCTCATTTGGTTCCTCCTTCATCAGGCTCAAGGAAAAGAGTCGGATACAATTCAAGTAATCGCAGAGAGGGTTTCTGTTGTCAAGATGTAAGTCAAGACCGGGATGTAACAGATCCGCCCATGCGTACGCCGCCGCTGTCCATGATCTTGGACTAGCATCGATCGGTTTCCGTGTCAGATCAGCCCAAGGTTTTTGGCCATCCCGGCGACTATCTCCTTTGCATCAACACCGATCTCGCCGGGAGTCGTGCAGAATGGAACGATATATTTGCCTGCCACTTCGCTCAGCGTATATTCGTTCAGCTTGTCGAAGATACCCTGGATGAACTCGGAGTTGTTGTCGATCGGGCCGGCGCACGTCACGAGGAGTGCGGTTTTCTTGCCTTCTATCAGGGATCTGTGTTCCGGCGTGCCGTATCCGGAAACGAGGCATACGTGACGGTCTATGAGCGCTTTTAACTGAGATGAGAATCCCCAGCAGTAGAGTGGTGATGCATATACCACGATGTCGGATCGCATCATCCTCCTGAAGATCGATTCAGCGTCGTCATCCTGAACGCAGGCGATGTCGTCTGGGGATTTCCGGCATTCGAGACAGCCGTTGCACCCCGCCACCCTGTGTTCCGCAATGTTGACACGATCTATTTCGTGTTTCTTCGACACGAGCTCCTCGAACATACCCAGCACGGTCGCCGTGTTTCCATCCAGCTTTGGACTTCCGAGCATCGTCGCTATTCTCATCGGTTTAAGCCTCCCGGTCTTCAAGTGGGGATTACGGGTGAATCGAGATCCGGAAACCGTGCCGGCACCTTGAAGATAGATAGCTTACGGTCCGGCACCGGTCCAAGAAGTCTATACACCGCACGGTGCGTTGTCAACCGGTTCGAGCATCGGCAGCCATGCGGATTGATCGGTCATGTGTTTTCATGCCCCACTCCGTGCAGGGGCCAACCGGGACCGACTACGGAACTGCCGCCGGATCTCCATCATTCCATATTGACTTGATCGAAACATAAAAAACGGTGATACTTGAGTGTAGGAGGGCCGGCTTCGGTGATCCGGGGCAGGTTCGCCGGCATCCCGCATAGCGGTTGGTTGCCGGCCCCGATTATTGGAGGGGACATGAACGGCGGGAATACTGATCATATGAGAGGCACGAGGGCGCTCGTCATAGCTGCGTCCCTGGTTGTGATAATATACGGGCTTCAGGCGGCACAGTCCATCCTGGTTCCCTTCATCCTGGCCGCATTGATATCGGTGATCGCGGCCTCTCCGATGAGATGGATGGAGAAAAGGGGTGTCCCCAAAGGGATAGCCGTGCTGATAGTTGTAGCGGGATTCATGGCCTTCATTGCGCTCATAGGCACTTACGTGGGTACGTCGATAAGCGAGTTCTCGAGGAGGATGCCGGTATACGAGAAGAACCTCGAGGGCATCGTTTCGGCCCTGGTCACGAGGCTGGGATTCGAGCAGTTCGACAGCCTAAAGAAGCTGATAGGCGACGTATCCCCCGGATCCGTGTTGAATTTCGTCGGAGGAATGATCAACGGTCTGAGGAGCATCTTCGCCAATACATTCCTGATCATATTCATAATGGTCTTCATACTCCTAGAGATCTCCAGCATCACGGGCAAGCTGGCCGCTTTCACGGGAAGCGGGGGGAAAAAGCTCGGGTACTACTCGAGGTTCTCCGACAGCGTCAGGCGCTATCTGGGGATGAAGTCGCTGGTGAGCCTTGCAACGGGTGTGCTGGTCGGCGTCTGGGTGGCGGTTCTGGGGCTGGATTTCCCTATCCTGTGGGGACTCCTGGCGTTCTTTCTCAATTTCATCCCGAGTATCGGGTCCATAATGGCGGCGATACCGGCGATTCTGCTCGCGCTCGTTCAATTCGGCCCGGCCAGGGCCGGGCTAGTGGCTCTCGGGTACATCATAATAAACCTCGTTATAGGAAGTCTGCTGGAGCCGAGGATGATGGGACGTAGAATGGGGCTATCGACATTGGTAGTGTTTCTATCACTCGTGTTCTGGGGATGGGTGTTCGGGGCGGTCGGTATGCTTCTGGCGATACCGCTCACGATGATGCTGAAGATCGCGCTCGAGTCCAGCCCCAAGACAAACCGTATCGCGATCCTGCTCGGTTCGTCGGATGCGGTTTTGAAGGAATCCAAGGACGAAAGCGGCATCGGCGATCAGGATGGATAACCAAAGGGGGATCTCGATAATGAAAGAGCGAAAATTCTCGGAATGTCAGGGTGGAGATAGGGCTGATTGTGGAATCCGCCCGACCGGACCATGTCGCCTGATACGGGTTTTCGTGCAGCCGTTGGTCCTGCTGCTCTTGGTCGTAGGTTGCGCCACGACCGGTATAAACAAGGGGCAGGTCAACCTTGTAAGCTCCGATGAGGAAGTGCAGATGGGGAAGGAGCTGGCGGTCGAGGTGGACAAGCAGTTCGAGGTCCTGGATGATCCCGTGGTCACCGCTTACGTGCAGTCGGTCGGGAGCAGGCTCGCAGGGCTCAGCGATAGGCCGGATATCGAGTACCATTTCGCTGTCATAAATAAGGACGAGCTGAACGCCTTCGCCCTGCCCGGCGGTTACATCTACATTTACACCGGCCTGCTGAAGGAGCTCGACGACGAGGCCCAGCTTGCCGGAGTGCTCGCGCACGAGATCGGTCACGTGACTGCCAGGCATGCGACCGAGAGGCTTACCGCAATGTACGGATATCAGATTCTGGCGGGCCTGCTGCTGGGGGATAATCCGAACACGTATGCCAAGCTCGTATCAGACATCTTCTCCACGACGGGATTTCTGGCCTACAGCAGGCAGAACGAGTTCGAGGCGGACCGGCTCGGGACGGGATACTCTTTCAACGCGGGTTACGATCCGAACGGCGTGTCGGAGCTATTGGGGAAACTGAGTTCAATGGAGTCCCGCGAGCCGTCCAAGCTCGAGGAGCTGCTCTCGACGCATCCGCCCACATCGGACCGGATATCGAAGGTCAAGTCTGTCATAGCGGCCATACCAGGAAGCAACGAGAAGAAGAGGAATAGGACCGGCTATGCCGGGATGAAGGCGAGGCTTCCATAAAATATCCGGCTGAAACTCTACTTTGACATTTTAACGACGCGCCTCGACCAGTTGCGCAGGTCGTCTAGCATCACGTAGATTGTCGGCAGAACCAGCAGGGTGATGATCGTGGAGAATGTCAGCCCGCCAACGATGGCACGCGCCATGGGGTAGTACGGCGGCCCGTTCCCTCCTATACTGGTTTTGACGATGCAGAGGGGGATGAGGCTTAGAACGGTCGTGCCGGCGGTCATGAGTATCGGCCGCATCCTGTCCCTTCCAGCCTGGATGATCGCATCCCGGCGCTTCATGCCCTTCGCCCTCAGCTGGTTAAGGTGGTCAACCAGCACGATTCCGTTGTTCACGACAACACCTATCAGGATGAGGATTCCGATCATACCCATGATGGACATTGTCGTCCCCGTAATCATGAAGAACCAGTACACCCCGACGATCGAGAAGATTATCTGTGTCCATATGGCGGCCGGGAATATCAGCGACTCGAACAGGGCCGACATTACGAAGTAGATCAGGGCCAATGCGAGCAGGAGATTGAGCAGCATCGTGTTGAACGCCTCGTCCTCATAGCTGAAGCTTTCTCCGTAGTTCCAAGTGTATCCGGACGGGAAGTTGTAGTTGCCGAGCACCATTCCGATCTTCTTCCTTGCATCCCCGACGGTTAGGTCCTTCAGGTTGGCTCTCACTCCGATCGATGTCGTGCGGTTCTCGCGGTGGATGTTGCGCGGACCGCGGCGGATCCGGAAATCGGCCAGGGAGGCGAGCTTCACCGATTGTCCGGCGCGGTTGTAGAGAGGCACGTTCTCGAGGTTTTCGAGTGTCTGCCTGTCCGTATCCTGGAACTCCAGCCTCATCTCCACCTCGCCCTCCTCGTCCCTGAAGCGGCGGAGGTTTATGCCGCGCATCGCGGCAGAGACGATGTTCGCTATCTCCTGCGTGGAGAATCCGTACTGTCTCGCACGCTTGCGGTCAACGATGATCTGGACCTCCTTGTCGCCTATCTCGGCCTCCGAGCGCACGTCGGTGAATCCCGGGATCTGGGATAGGGTCCATGCGATATCGCGGGAGAGCTCCACGAGCTGCTCGCTGGACTTACCGATCAGCTGTATCCTGATGGACTGACCGTTTCCTCCTCCCGCTCTATCCCATTCGAATGACGGATTGGCTATCGCAAGCTTCGGCAGCCCATCTCTTATCTCCTCCTTTATCTCCTCGATGGATTTTTTCGCCTCTTTCCCCTTCTTTAGAAGTATGGTCGAGCTTGCGTAGTTACCCTGGTAGTACGTGTAGACCGATTCTATCTCGAATTCGTCCTGGTGTTCGAAGAGGTATTCCTCGAAAACGTCGACGGCTGCTTCAACCTTCTCCACCGTGTAGTTGCCGTTTATATGGTAGTGCAGGCGGAAACGCCTGTTCCCCTCGTCCCCGAACATGTCCGTTTTAACGAACTTCATCGGGACGGCTATGCTTAAGAGAATGAGGAGGATGATCCCGATGGCCGCACGATGGTGGCCCATCGTCCACTCCAGAATGCGCGTATAGCGGACTATCATCTTGTCTATTACTGTCTTTTTCTTCTTAGTCTTGGGAGGTTTTATGCGGGATGCCATCAGGGGCACGATAGTCTGGGCCAGTACGAGTGAAACGCCGAGCGCTATGCATATCGTGATGGCGACGTGCTTGAGCCACACCGCGACCTGGTCCCTCGGGCTCACGATATTTGGCAGGAACACTATGGCGGTGGTCAGCGTTCCGGCCGTTATGGCAAGAGACACCTCGCCCGTCCCCAGGATTATGGCCGACCTCCTGGAGTGGTTCTGAAGCTGATGCCGGTGAATGTTCTCGGTCACCACCACGGCGTTGTCGACCAGCATTCCGATCGCGAGCATCAATCCCATCATGGAGAGTATATTCAGCGAAATACCCATGAAGTACATGAAGGTGAGCGTGATAAGCAGTGAAAGGGGTACGGCGAGCGCTACCATGAACGTCGTCGCCAGCCGCCTGAGGAAGAAGAAGAGGATGAGAACCGCGAAGCAGCCTCCTAAGAGGCCCGATTTCAGGATCTCGCCGAGCGAGCTTGTGACACCATCCGCCTGATTGTCCATGTAGAAGATGCTGATCCCCTCCATCTCGGGGAGCCGCTTGATCTCGTTGATCTCCTCGATTATGTTTTCCGTGACATCCACGAGGTTGGCTCCGGCCTCCTTGAATACGTCTATACCTATGGCGTATTTCCGGTTCAAATGGCGGCCGTAATGCAGCTCCGGATGCTCGTAGGTTATATCGGCGATATCCTTTAGGTGTATGTTTCTCTCGCCGACCACTATTTCACCGATATCCTCCACGCTCTGAATCGATCCGATGGGGCGCACGACGAGGCGCCTGTTGTTGTCGGTGATCTTCCCGGCGGTTACGAGGAAGTTGCTTCTTCGCAGAGTCTCGGTCAGGCGCCTGATGTCCACGTTGTGCTCGATTATCCTGTCGGCCGACAGCTGTATCCTTATCTCCTTCTTCTCGACACCGTACAGGTCCACCTTGGAAACGCCCGCTATCCGTTCGATGCGCCTCTTTATGTTCCGGTTGAGCATGTCGTAGGCGTTTGATAGATCCCGGTTGCTGGATATGCGCAGCACGAGGATCTCCATATCCGTTGTTGACCACTTCCTTATGTAGAAGCGCTCCAGGTCGGCCGGCAGCAGGTGGCGGATGGCGTCGATCTTCTCCTTCGCCTCGAGGGCCTTGACGTTTGCGTCTATGCCCCAATCGAAGTCGAGGCGCACCCAGGAGCCGTTCTCGTACGAGTTCGATTCCATCTTCTTTATGTCGCTTATCGTGGCAACGACCTCCTCGACCGGTTTCGTGATCTCTCTCTCGATCTCCTCCGGGGTCGAGCCCACGTATGGGATGTCGATGAATATGAAGGGGGCGTCGAGATCGGGGAAGAACTCCAGAGGTAGCAGCCTCGAGGAGATCACTCCTATCACGATAAGGCAGACGAAGATCATCAGGGTCGTTACGGGTCGCTTGAGGGATGATTCCGTGATATTCATCGTTCTGTGTCCGGTGTTCGGAGGGCGGACTGCTGCGCGCCCCCTTTATTCACTTTTTCCTGTCCAGGACCGAGTATACAACCGGTATGACGACCAATGTCAGCAGGGTCGAAACGGTCAATCCTCCGATAACCGTTATCGCCATAGGCGAGCGAAGCTCGGCTCCCTCTCCGAGACCGAGGGCGAGAGGCAGCAGGCCCAGGGTCGTCGTGAGCATCGTCATCATGATCGGCCTAAGCCTCGAACGGCACCCCTCCACTATGGCCATAGCCTTCTCCATGCCTGAGGCCCTGAGCTGGTTGATCAGATCGATAAGCACGATGGCGTTGTTCACCACTATCCCCGCAAGAAGGATCAGCCCAATGAACACTACGACGCTGATAGTAGAGCCGGTTACAAGCAAGCCCAGGACGGCTCCGATCAACGCAAGTGGGATCGTGAACAGTATAACGAACGGGTGCAGGAAGGACTCGAACTGTGAGGCCATAACGAGATATACAAGAAAAACGGCCAGCAGGAGGGCGAACTGGAGCGACCGGAACGACATGGTCATCTCCCGGTTCTGGCCTGCAAGGTTCACCGTTATTCCAGACGGCATGGGTATCCTTCTGATTATCGAGTTGATCTCCTCCGCTGCAGTCCCGAGATCGCCGTAGTTCAGGTTGGCGGAGACGAGTGCGACGCGCTCCTGGTCTATCCTCCTGATCTCCCCGGGACCGGTATCGACGACGATATCGGCAACCGCATCGAGCGTTACGGGACGGTCGCTCTCGGGATTTATGATGAGCTTGCGAATCTTCTCGACCGAGTTGCGGTCCTTCTCGCTCGCACGCACGAGCACATCTATCTTGCGGTCGTGCCACGAATACCTGGTGGCTACATCGCCGCGGACCTTGCTTACGACCCGGTCGGCGACCTGGTATACGGCGAAGCCCAACGAGGCGGCGCGTTCGCGGTCGAAAACTATCTGGATCTCCGGGTGTCCGCTTCTCATTGTGGACTTCACATCGGCGAAACGCGGGGACTCCTCCAGCTTATCAGCCAATTCGCCGCTGACCTTCTTGAGGTTCCTGAGCTCGTACCCGGTCACCTCTATCTCGACGGGCGTCTTGAAGCTGAAGAGGGTGGGGCGGTAGAATTTGTACTGCAGGTCGGGGATGTCCTTCATGCCGGCACGCATCAATTCCATCGTGCGTTCCTCGTCGGCGCGCCTCGATCCACTTGCCATCACCACGTTGAGCTCTCCCCAGTTCTCCCCTCCCTGCTCGGGATCCGCGTCCATCCGGTTGCCCGACCCCGAAACCGAGAAGGTCGTGGTGATCCCATCTATCTCGGACGCCGAATCCTGCACCCCGGCGATTATGCCGTCCGTCACTTCCAGGGGGGTGCCTGGCGGCAGCCTGAACTCCACACGGTACTCACCCTGCGAAAGCTGCGGGATCAGCTCGACACCGAGTACCGGTATCAGAAGTATCGATATGACGAACAAGCTGAACGCCGTAAGTATGACCCTTCCCCTGTGCATCAGCGACCATTCGAGAAGGACGTAATACCTGACCTCGACCCAGTTGTAAACCCTCTGGAAGATCTTGAGAAACGGCCCGATGAGAAAGAGGAGGGCACGCGAGATAGCACCTATCACTATCCTTATGATCTTGACTATGAAGACCGGCACCGCCGTCAACAGCGCGATCCTTACCCTGCGCATGGCCCTGCCGAAACGCGTTCTCGGAGGGGCAAGCTCCGCAGCCGGTTCCCCGGCCGCCTTCGCGCGTTGCGTAGATGCGAGCATCGGGATTAGTGTAAGGGCTACTGCGAGGGAGGCCAGGAGCGAGAAGGTGACCGTCAGGGCCTGATCCCTGAAGAGCTGCCCGGATATGCCCTTGACGAACACGAGGGGGAGGAACACGGCCACCGTTGTAAGGGTGGATGCGGTCACCGCCTTGCCGACCTCGCTTGCGCCGTCCCTCGCGGCCTCGATGACGCTCTTGCCCTTTTCCCTGTGCCTGGCGATGTTCTCGAGTACTACGATGGAGTTGTCGAGCAGCATCCCTATACCGAGCGCGATTCCTCCGAGCGACATGATGTTGAGCGTCAGGTCGGCGCCGTACATGAGGTTGAATGTGGTTATGACCGAAACGGGGATAGAGAGTGAGATGATCACGGTCGTCCAGAAGCTCTGAAGGAAGAAGTAGAGTATGACTATCGCGAGCAGTCCCCCTATGACGGCCGCTTGTATCACCTCGTTGACCGCCTGCGTGATGAAGGTCGACTGGTCGTAGACCTTCACCAGCTCGTACCCCTCCGGTATCAAGCGGCGTACGTGCCGGAGCCTGCTCTCTACCGAGCGCGCTACGGCGACGGTGTTGGCATCGCCCTCCTTGTATATGGCAATCTCGACGGCCTCCATGCCGTCTAGGCGGGTTATCGCCTCCCGCTCCTTGTAGCTGTGTCTCACGGTTGCGATGTCGCTGAGGTACAGCGGCTTTCCGTCCTTCGTGGATACGATCACCTCGCTGATCTCGTCTATCGATTGGAACTGGTTCAAGGTTCTAACGAGGAACTCCTGCGTTCCCTCCTCCAGACGGCCGCCGGAGAGGTTCACGTTCTCGGCCCCTATCTGCTCCGCCAGCCGCTCGATGGGCAGGTCGAGCTGTGCCAGGCGTCCCTGATCCACGAGTATCTGGATCTCGTCCTCCAGACCGCCGCTCACCTTCACCGCAGCGACGCCCAGCGCAGCTTCGAGCTCCTTCTTTATATCCTCGTCGGCGAAGCGCCTAAGGAATTTCAGCTCTTCCTCGTTGAATCCACCTTTGACCCCTCTTGCAGCGCTTCCCGGGACCGCGCTGCTGTCTGCTCCGGCGCCGGCCGCATCCGCGTCGCCGTGCCTCCTGTAGAAGCCGAACCGCATAATGGGCTCGAGTGACGGATCGAATCTCAGTATGGACGGTCTCCTGACCTCTAGGGGAAGCTCGAGTACATCGAGCTTCTCGCGGACGTCCAGGCCGGCGTAGTCCATGTCCGTTCCCCATTCGAACTCGAGCATCACGTCGGACTGCCCGGAGCGGGATATGGAGCTTACGCGGTTCACGTTCTTTACCACACCCAGAACCTCTTCGATCGGCTTGGAAATTAGGTTCTCGATCTCTGCGGGGGCGGCGCCCGTGTATTCGGTCCTTATGGTGAGGGTCGGGTATGTAAGCTCGGGAAGCAGGTTGATCTTCAGACGAAGGAACGACACGAAACCGAAGAGGATGACAGCGAGGGTGAACATCGCGATGGTCACGCGCCGCCTGATTGAGATGTCTATGATTTTCATTCTTCTAATACTTCTCTTTCATAAATATATTTCTACTGAACTCGAAGGCCGCCGGTTCACGCGGAAGCAGGCGTTGCCCAGCGTCGCCGCGCAGCCTCACACGCCTGCCTGTTAATCTGTGACGATTTCGACCCTGGTGCTGTCCTTGAGGCTTCCCTTTCCGGTCGTAACAACCGTGTCTCCCGGCTCGAGGCCTTCGAGAATCTCTATATGGGTCGTGTTCGTGTATCCGACCGCAACGGTTTGCCTGTACGCAACGCTGTCCCTGACGACGTATACTGCGGACTCACGGTCCTCGGACATGATCGCATCCTTCGGGGCTAGAAGTATATCCGAATGCACGTCGTATATGATCTTGATACGGGCGAACATCCCGGGCCGCAGCCTGCCCGTCCTGTCCTTGGTCTCGACGGTTATCTTCACCGTGCCGGTGGCGGGGTCCACGACGGGGCTGATGCGCTTTATGCGCCCGTTGAAATTCTCGTTGTCCATCGCATCTACGGTCAAAAGGGCCCTCTGGCCCACGCGAAGCTTCCCGAGCTGCCTTTCGGGCACGTGAAGAACGGCGATCAGCGGATTGAGGCCGGTCACGCGGAACGTGGACTGGTTCGGAAGGATCATGTTGCCCACCTTGACGCTGCGTTCGGCGACCACTCCACTTATAGGCGTACGGATAGACGTATAGTCCAGATCCAGCTTGGCCAGATCGTATGCGGCCTTCTGGTGCTCGTACTCGTATTTGACCTGCTGGAACACCTCGGTGCTGACGAGCTTCTTCTCGTGCAGGTCGATGTTCCGGTTGTAGTTGTTCTCCATCTTGTTCAGGCTGGCCCTGGACTGCGCCAGCTGAACCGATATCTTCTCGTCATCGAGCTTTGCCAGCACGTCGCCTGACTTGACATACTGACCCTCCTCGACGAGGATCTGCTCCACGACACCGCCGACCTTGGCCACGACCTCGGTCTCCTCCTCGGTCTCAATGGTGGCGGTTCCCGTGAAATAGGCTGATATCTCCCCGACGGAGATCGCTGCGACCTCGACCGGCACGACAAGCTCTTCCTCCTTATCGCCGTTGGGATTTGAATGTGAGTTGCCGCCGCAGCCCCAGTAGCCGGCCACGAGCGCCAGCATCAATACCAGGACCGTGAAAGAGGATATCTGTTTCATGCTTACTTCTCCCGATTCGATTGTTCTTTTTAAAGGATTCGGCATTATAGCTGTATTTACTGTATTTACGGTTTCTGTGAGGGAAAAGTTGCAGAAATATAGATGCTCGCCCGCCGCCCCTGATGATGTGATGTAAGATCTTGTTTTAAATTAGATTACAGTTATTTGCTGGACGAGATTTCATGTATCGCCTTGCCTCTGTTCCGTCCGGTCTGGACGTCTCTGCACGAGGGCGATATAATGATGCCCGTAATTTAGTTCCGGAGCATCCGGATGATCTTGATGGACTCTGTGGCTGTACGTTGGACTCAATCTGAATAAAAGGAGCGATCATGAAACGGGCAATCACGCTTATGCTGGTACTCGCCTTCGCCGTATCCTCTTACGCCGGCACGGGGGTGTCGGTCAGAACCGTCGATTTCCTAAAAGTGCCCGGGGTCAATGTAAATGCGGCGGGCCCCGTGCTGCTGCTCATGGACGAGCGGCGAAACCGCCTCATTGCGGCTAACACGATAAGCTCTTCGATGACCGTCCTAGACTGCGGAACGAACGAGGTGGACAATATCCCCTTAGGCGGCCGCGCATTCCAGCACCTCAAATCGGAGGCATTGACCTGCCGGCACGAAACAGGCGACGTATATCTGGTCGGGGCCGGGTGTTTCTATATCGTTTCTCCCGGGAACGGGAACGCCGTTACGGTGGATACGCGGGTGCAGTTCGAGTCGGTCGCAGTGGATGAAAAGACGGGCAACGTCTTTCTCGCCGGAAGGGAGAGCAAGCAGCTCGGCTTTTATGATGCTTCGGCCGGTAGATTGAGAATGATCGACTGGCTGGACTTTCGCGAGGATCTGATAAACCTCAACGCCACGCCCCCGCCGCCCATACGCAAGGTGATCGCGGACGGGCGGACGCGCCGGATTATAGCCGTCGATGGAATCGATCCCGCGCTTTACATCCTGGACGCCGATAACGGGGCTTTAGTCGAGTCCAGGCCGCTCGGTCTCACGGCGGGGGGACGCTGGCATCTCGCAGGTTACGACGAAACGGATGGGGCCCTCTTCATCGTGGTGGAGACCGTCGACCGTAGGGTGATCGAGACGGCGAGGATCGATGTCTTCGGAGGAGAGGATGAGATCGTCACGATGCCCGAATTCACTGAGGGCGTGGGCATATGCTACAACCCGGGGCGCTCGGAGGTCTACGTGGCCTACGATAACCACCCGTCGGTCCACGTTGTGGGCTTCGGGGGAGGCGGAGAGGTGGAGCTTGCGGAGATAAAGATACCTGCATACGGCAACGACGCGAGTGCGGTCGACCGGGATAGGGACCTGCTCTACGTCGCCAGCTGGGCGTTCGGTGAGATAGACGTGATCGATCTGGCAACGAGAAGGCTTCGAGAGAGGATAACCGATCTAGGAATCATACCGCACATGTTCACGATGGCCTTCAGTAAGCGTGAGAACCTGATCTATTTCCCGAAGGGGGCAACTGCCGTAAACGGCACATTCGGCGCCGCGATCAGCGTGCTGGATCCGGTAAGCCGTGAGAGCGGAAAGATATACACGGGCTGGGCCCCGGTGGACCTGATAGAGCTCGAGGGGCGGGGGAGCTTCCTTGTCTTCAGCTCCGAGGACCAGCTCGCCGAGGTGCGTCCCGACGGGAGCTACGATCTTCACCGCCTTCCGGGCGATTACCCCATAAGTGCCGTTCACAATCACCTGGGGGATGTCTACCTCTCCTACGGTCCGCACCAGTCGTACTGGCCTACGGTCTATATCTGGGGAGCGAAGAACGGGATTCTCACGATATCCTCGAAGGACCTCTCCTTTTACGACCGCAGGATACCCCGGCAGGCCCACGAGATGGCAGTGGACGGTCAGGGTGCGCTTTACTTCAGCCAGAACAACTGGGGCAGGGAGGAGCAGTTCGTCGGGGTTCTCGAAGACGAGGTTCGACTGTTCGATTCGCGGACGAGGATCGCGCTCGGGGACACGGTGGAGAGGGAGATAACGCAGAGGATCCTGCGTTACGATGAGACGTCGAACAGGCTCTATCTGGTCCGAACAGGAGAGCGGGACGATGATCCGAGCCTGCTCCAGGTCATAGACACCGGGACCGGCGAGGTCCTGGGCAGGGTGACGCTTGGGCTCACGGCGACGGATCTCGAGTTCGACGGGGAGAGCATATACGTCGCGAATTTCGATTCTGAGAGCGTTACGATCGTCGACAAGGCGACCTTCCGGACCAGGATATTCTGCACCGGGCGGCATCCTATCAAGCTCTGCAGGTGCATGGGCGGGATCTATGCGATCAGCCACGGCGGCGGCAGCATAGAGGAGATCGACGGGAAGGCGGAGAAGTTCGATATTCCGTATGAGGGGACACCGGACAACGTGGTCTGCTGGGGGGACCGTATGGTGATAACCGTGCACGGCCCGGAGGCGCTATCGATAGTGCAGTTCGATCCTTCGAGCGGATCGTTCGAGCTTCTGCACCGCGAGGAATACCCCTTCGGGGATACGAGCTTCGACACGAGGAACGTATCATTCTACGTGAGGGGGCAGTTCGCCGACGCCCTTTTCAGGATCTCCCGGGCCGAGGTGGACTGCGCCGGAAGGCTGTGGATAACCGATTTTCTGTCAGGAAAGCTGTTCGTGCTGACCCGGGCATGACGATCCTTGATGAACCGTATATTGTAATTTATCAAAGAGTTGCTCTATCCCGCCTGTTCGGGCCCTGGTCAGGTGTAGTTTTTTTAGCGTTCTTGTATCAGATATAGCGAAATTATTTGACAACAATGTCTTTGCAAGCTATCCTTAGACTAGTGCAAATTCAGTATATTGAACCAAGGGGTGACTGAACTGCTTTCCTCTCCAATTCGGGTGCTCTAATAACAGGAGGATTCCATTGAAAGGCCGTGTGCTTATAATCGATGACGAGGCTGAGATCAGAAGAAACCTGACCGTAGGACTGACGCAGGAGGATTACAGCGCGGTCGCCTGCCCCGACGGAATATCGGCGATTCACGAGCTCGACAGCGCAAGGGAGCGTGGGATCGCCTATGACTATCTGGTGACGGATATCTTCATGCCCGATATCGACGGGCTGAAGATACTGAAGGTGATCAAGATTCAGCATCCCGAGCTCCCGGTACTCGTGATAACCGGATTCGGAGATGAATCCCTGAAGCTGGCGGCGATATCCGAGCATAACACCGGATACCTGGATAAGCCGTTCGAGATATCGGATCTGGTCAAGGCTCTAGAGGAGCTCTCTCCGGGATCGACGGCCCCGGAGCCCGAGGCGGCTGCCGAGGAAGCGGGGAGCATGAGGGAGTCGGTCAGCGCTTATCTGACCGTGAAGATCACGGATGGTAAGAGGAGCAAGGAGATATTCAACGAGTTGTATCAGATGAATGGTGTGCAATCGTGTGAAGCCGTCAGAGGCGATTTCGACGTTATCATACTTGCCCAGGGGGATTCCGAGGCCGAGGTTAATAATGTATTCGATAGAATCGGCTCCATGGAAGGAGTCGAGGTCAGCTCCATGTCGTCGGTGGAAAAACCGAAGCTCGACCGCGATGTGGACGAATTCATCGATATCTACTCCAAGGCTGTGAAACAGCCCGCGCAGGTGACACCGGACAAGCAGCCGGGGACGACGAGCTACATCATCGTAGATATCGACAAGGATGCGATTCAACAGATTTTCACGACGGTTTTCTTCATCGACGAGGTGATCTTCTGCGACGTGATCGACGGAGGGACCAAGCTCGTGGGAATGATCACGGGCAAGAGCGCGGTCGGACGTTCATCTAAAATCATAGACAAGCTCAATGAGATAGAGGGTGTCTTAAGGGTGAGGGAGGCTACCGTCGTCAAGCTTATAGAGGATTGATCCCCGGTTTCGCCCGCCGGCGGATAGACCGTTAAATTCTATTATCCAAATCGGCCGCCTCCTGATCTTAGGCGGCTGTAACCTCGGTCCCCTGAAGCGCCGGTGATACCCGGAGAAGGGAGAGGTGACAACGGCTGGCAGAGATGATGATTTCAGCTACCGTCTATGGCAGTATGACGGCGCCCCCGGGGAATTGATCCCCCTGCTTCAATCGGCCCAGGATCATTTTGGATACATTCCCCGAAGGGCTATCAGTTACATTTCCGGTGTTATAGGGATTCCCGAATCCGAAGTATACGGCGTCATAACCTTCTATAGCCAGTTCAGGCTGCGCCCGATGGGCAAGTACGTAATAAGGGCCTGCGCGGGCACGGCCTGCCACGTGTCCGGATCGAAGATGATCATCGAGACGATAGAGGATGAGCTGGGTGTGGAGGTGGGAGGAACGACGGAGGATGGATTGTTCACCCTCAATACAGTCGCATGCATCGGGTGCTGTTCCCTGGCTCCTGTGATAATGATCAACGATGATACGCACGGACGCCTTACACCGGCTTCCCTGAGAAAGCTGCTGCGCAGGTACAGGCGCAAAGAGGCGAGCTCCGGAAGAGGCGCCGAGCGCCCCGCCAGTGGAGATCGGGCATGAGTGTTTCGGAGGGGGCGATCGGCGTTGTCGGAAAATCATGGAGTGAATAGATGAAGAAAGTAATTGTGGGAATGAGCACATGCGGCCTCTCAGCCGGCGCCCAGGATACCTACGACAGGCTCAGCGAGCTTCTCGAGGATGACCCGGGCGCATTCGAGCTCTCACGAACCGGATGTCTGAGCATGTGTTACAGGGAGCCTCTTGTGGAGATTCGCGATGGCGATTCCCGCGTGATATACGGTGACGTTACACCGGAGGTGGCTGCCGAGATAGTGGAGCGGCACTTGAAAAAAGGCGAATTGCTAGAGGATAATGTCGCCCTGATTCTTGACGCCGGGAATATTTCCGGGGGTTCGGAGGATGCCTTCTTCGAGCTCCAGGACAGGATAGTGCTGAGAAACTGCGGAAAGATCGATCCTGAATCGATAGATGATTACGAGGCGGTGGGGGGCTACGGGGGAACGCGCAAGGCGCTTCTCGACATGAAGCCGGATGAGATCATCCAGGAGATAAAGGATTCCGGGCTCAGAGGCCGTGGCGGTGCGGGATTTCCAACCGGACTCAAATGGGCATTCGCAGCGGGGAGCGAAAGCGATACCAAGTACGTGGTATGCAACGCCGACGAGGGAGATCCGGGAGCATTCATGGATCGCTCGGTCTTGGAAGGGGATCCCCATGCCGTGCTGGAGGGGATGATAATCTGCGGGAAGGCCATCGGTGCGGGATTCGGATATATCTATTGCAGGGCTGAGTATCCGATGGCCATCAGGAGATTGAACATAGCGATCGACGCGGCGAGAGAGAGGGGCTTTCTCGGCAAGAACATCCTCGGCTCGGGATTCGATTTCGACGTCAAGATAAAGCAGGGGGCCGGCGCATTCGTATGCGGAGAGGAAACGGCCCTGTTCGCGTCGATAGAGGGGAAGAGGGGGATGCCTCGTATAAGGCCTCCGTTCCCCGCCCAAAAGGGGCTGTGGCAGAAACCCACGAATAACAACAACGTCGAGACATACGCGAACGTGCCCTGGATCATAGTGAACGGTGCCGGTTCGTATGCCGCATACGGCACCGAGAAGAGCAAGGGGACCAAGGTCTTCGCTCTCGCCGGAAAGGTGCGTAGGGGAGGATTGGCGGAGGTTCCGATGGGAACCACGATCAGGGATCTCGTCATGAAGATAGGCGGCGGCATAAAGAAGGGACGGGAGTTCAAAGCCGTTCAGATGGGGGGACCGTCGGGCGGCTGCATCCCGGCCGATCTCGGCGACACTCCCGTTGATTTCGAATCCATACCGGCCACCGGCGCTATCATGGGCTCCGGCGGCGTTGTGGTTCTCGACGATACGACATGCATGGTGGAGATGGCCCGGTTCTTCCTCGAATTCACGCAGAACGAATCGTGCGGGAAATGCACATTCTGCCGGATAGGCACTCTCAGGATGCTGGAGATACTCACCAGGATCACGCGGGGGGAAGGGGAGCCGGACGACATCGACAAGCTTATAGAGCTGGGCGAGCGGATCAAAGAGGCGAGCCTGTGCGGGCTCGGACAAACAGCTCCGAATCCGGTGCTCTCGACCATCCGTTATTACCGCAGCGAGTACGAGGCCCACATCAAGGATAAGAAATGCCCCGCTGGGAGCTGCTCCGCTCTTGTCGACTTCGACATCGATCCCGAGAAGTGTACCGGGTGCACCCTCTGTCTAAAGAACTGTCCTGTAAACGCAATAACAGGAGAGCCGAAAAAACCGCATGTGATCAATAACGAGATTTGCGTCAAATGCGGAAAGTGCGTGACGGTATGCAATTTTGATGCTGTTTACAAGCATTGAGGAGCCGTTCGATGGAAAGAGTAAAAGTGAGAATCAACGGCCGGGATGTCGAGTGCGATTCCGGTAAAACCATCCTCGAGGTTGTCAGGGAGAACGGGCTGGACGACATACCGACCCTCTGCTACTCCCCTGAGCTGGAACCCTATGGATCGTGCTTCGTGTGCGTGGTCGAGGTGAAGGGCAGGAAGAACCTCGTTCCGTCGTGCGCGACCAAGGTCGAGGACGGCATGGTGATAGAGACGAATAACGACCGGGTGATCAAGTCGAGAAAAACAGCCTTCGAACTGCTTCTCTCCAACCATTATGCGGACTGCGTGTCTCCATGCATGGAAGGATGCCCCGCCGGTGTCGATGCCCAGGGATATATAGCCCTGTCCGCCATGGGCCAATACAGGAAAGCGGTGGATTTGATAAGGGAAGCCAATCCGCTGCCCGCCGTATGCGGAAGGGTATGTGTGAGAAAATGCGAGATCGTTTGCCGGCGCACCGATGTGGACAGCCCGGTAGGCATAAATGCCATAAAGAGGTTCGTCACCGACGCCCCGGGCACGTATGAGGGAAAGCCTCGATGCCGACCTTCGACCGGCAAGACCGTGGGTATAGTGGGTGCGGGCCCCGCGGGTCTCACAACGGCCTGGTTCCTCGGCAAGAATGGCCATAGAGCCGTCATATACGAGGCGATGGATCGATCCGGAGGAATGCTGCGTTATGGGATACCGGTTTACAGGCTTCCGGATGACGTGATCGATGCCGAGGTCGAGTATATTCAGAGGACCGGAGCCGAGATAAGATACGGCGTCAGGGTGGGACGGGACGTCACGCTGGAAGAGCTCATGAAGAAGCATGACGCTGTTTTTCTGGGTGCCGGGGCCTGGGCCGGGAAGCCGATGAGGGTGGAGGGGGAGTTCGAAACCGAGGGAGTGGTTTCCGGGGCCGATTTTCTCACCGAGAAGGCGAACGATCCCGAACCTGTCGGCGGGACCGTAGTCGTAGTCGGCGGGGGCAATACGGCGATGGACGTGGCCAGGACATCGTGGAGGCTGGGAGCGGACAAGGTTATCGTGCTCTACAGGAGGACCAAGGCGGAGATGCCGGCCGACGAGATGGAGATAGAAGATTGCCTCGACGAGGGGATCGAGATCATGGAGCTGGCAGCTCCTACGGGAATAATCTCGGAAGAGGGAAGGTTGAAAGCGCTGCGCTGCATCAGGATGAAACTCGGAGAGCCCGATGAATCGGGGAGGCGCAGACCGGTTCCCCTGGAAGGATCCGAGTTCGACCTGCCTTGCCAGTTGGCCGTTGCGGCAATAGGTCAGAATCCGTTGCTGGATGGACTTGTAGATGTAGAGGGACGTGAATTGGAGCTCACGCGTTGGAACACGATAGTCGTCGACAACGATACTATGGGAACTAATATCGAGGGTCTTTTCGCCGGTGGTGACGCCGCGGATGACGGGCCTACGGTTGTGATCGATGCGATCAGGGACGGCGGAAAGGCGGCGGCGGCGATACACGGCTACCTTACGGGGGATGAGCCGGTTGAAAGACCGTTCATCGTAAGGAAGGAGTTCTGGAGCAAGCCCGGCAAGGCGGAGCTGGGCGACGTCACTGAAAGCCCCAGGCATGAAGTGCATACGATCGATGTGGATTCCAGGAGGGGGAATTTCAATGAGGTGGCCACGGGCTTCGAGTACGAGGACAACGTGCATGAATGCGACCGCTGTCTATCCTGCGGTTGCGTGAGATTCGATGATTGCGATCTGCGGCTCGGAGCGGAGCGCTACGGCGTCGATATGGAAATGTACAAGGGGTACGTGAGAAAGCACAAGATCGACGACCGCCACCCGTACATCATCTATGACCCGAATAAATGCGTTCTTTGCGCCAGGTGCATAAGGACCTGCGAGCGTGTTCTGCCGATCTCCGCCCTGGGTCTTGTGGGAAGGGGCTTTAAAACGGAGATGAGGCCCGCCATGAACGATCCCCTCATCGAAACAAGTTGTGTCAGCTGCGGCAACTGCGTCGATGCGTGTCCGACCGCCGCTTTGACAGTGAAATACCCTTTCCCCGGGAGGGCCAGCCTAGAGACGGAGGATGTGGCTACGCACTGCGGATTCTGTTCGCTGGCATGCCCGATAACCGTGAAGAGGTTCAGCGACCGTAGATACTTCATAGGCCCGTCGGGTGTTCCCGGCGAATACCTTTGCAGGTATGGCAGGTTCGGATACGAGCTGTTCATCAAGCAGGAGAGGATAGTGTCCCCCGTCGTACGCAGTGGTGTCGATAGGGCCGAGTCCGATCTGGAGAGCGCGCAGAAACTGGTGGTGTCCGGGATGAGGAGGATCGCGGACAAGTATGGAGCGGAAAACGTCGCGGTGTTCGTCTCACCGGAGCTTACAAACGAGGAGCTGTACATTGCGGGCAGGATAGCAAGGGACGGCCTCGGGACCAACAACATAGCCTCGCTTTCCATACTAGGCACGATCAAGGAGGCGGGGGTTCTGGATGGCGCATTCGGATTTACGGCCTCCACTTCGGACAGATCATGCATCGAGGAGGCCGATCTCGTAATATGCAACAACACATCCCTCGAGTCGGATCATCTCATCCTCGCCGTCGATGTCATCCAGGCGGTTAGAAGCGGAACGAACCTGATCGTGGCCAATTCCGTGCTCGACAGGACCGATCAGCTTCTCTCGACCCTTGCCATGGATCCCATGAGGGGAAGGGCATCCGTACTGTGGAAGGGAATAACGAGGCTTCTACTTGAAAAGGGGAGTATATCGCCCCGGGCGCTCGAGGATGCCGTCCATGCGGGAGGGCTGAAGGCCGGTGTGGATTCGGATGCCGGGGAGGCTGCCGGGATTTCAGGCATTGATATCGATGATATGCACAGAGCTGCGGAGATAATCGGAGATGCTGAGAGGATCGTATTCATACACACTCCCGATAGAACACAGGATCAAGCTCCGGGCGATATGGAGGTGCTGGCCAATCTTGTAACACTGTTGAGGGCTTCGGGAGCCGATGTGGATATTCTGTTCCCGAGAATCATCTCCAACAGCGCCGCGCTGGAGGTGATGGGCGCCGATCCGGCGTTTTCGGCGGGCAGAGAGCCGTCGCCGGTGAGGATCGCCGGGGCTAGAGGGCACGGTGAGATAAGAGAACTGCTCTCCAAGTCGAAGATAAAGGCCGCCTTCGTGATAGGTGAAGATCCTTTCGCGTGGGGAAGCACCGGCTCCTGGTTTCAGAATATCGAGTTTCTAGCCGCCATGGATTGGACGCATACGGAGACAACGCAGTACGCCGACGTCGTCCTGCCCGGATCGACATATCTCGAGACCGAGGGGACGAGGTGCAACTTCGAGGGAACCCTTGTGGAGTTCAAACGTGCGGTGGAGCCGCCGGCCGGTCTTTCGGGCAGGGAGGTGCTCCTCGGATTGGCCGGGGAGTTCGGTTTGGATATCGCGGCGGACACCGGTGATGAGATACGGAGCATAGTATCGGCTAAACTGGGAAAGCTCTCCTGTTTCTACTATAATACGGGCGAAGATAGGGAATTGAAGGGAAAGGCGGCGCTTGTGGCCGCTGATACGGGGGTGCGTGCCGGTTCTATTCAGTATCCGATGACCCATGGAGAGAGATACAAGAGAAAGATCAGGGAAGTGGGGGCGGAGAGATTCAGGATCGGCGCTCGATGAGCCGGCGCGTCTCAAGGATGTAACCTCATGCTAAAACTGGACAACCTCTATTCCTTCATGGAGGGGAACTTCGATTACCTTCTCGTCGTCGATGAGAACGAGAAGGTGATTCATGCGAGCAGAATGCTGATAGAGGATTGCTTTTCCGAAGACATGTCCATCGAAGGCGCTCATCTTGCCGACGTTCTCGAGTCCTCCTCGCTCAGCACGTTCAGATCGACGGCCGATCAGGTCCGCTCGGGGGGACGGGCGATCGTCGTATTCACTCCTGCTCATAACGATGATGTGGCCATTCCGTTGAAGGCCGGGCATGCGGACCGGGACGGCGGTTTTATCGGTATATATTTCGGCAACAGATACGATAGCTTCAGCAAGCTGAGCGAACGGGAGAAGGATGAGAGGATCAAGGAACTCGTGTGCCTTTACAGCGTGGCCGAGTTCATCAAGACATCGAGCTCGATCGACGAGTTCTTCACCGAACTACCTCGGATCATCAGCCCTGGCATGCTTTATCCGGAGAAGGCCGTGGTCTATTCAGTATACCAGGGCAAGGAGTACGGCGAACCGCCGTCTCATGATAACTATATATCCGTCGGCATCGTTTTCGGGGGGCAGAAGAAAGGCGAGATACGCGTCGGGTACCTCGACAAGAGTTACGAGCTGCTGCCCGAGGAGAAGAAGATGCTTGACGAGATCGGGAGGATGCTGGATCTCGCCCTCGAGCGCAAGGAGCTCAGGGAGAGGGTCGAGATGATGGAGGAGGAGGAAGCCGATTACAACAAGAGGATCGAGGGGCTCAAGAAGGAGATCTCTGCCCGGACCCAGGAGCTAGAGGAGCAGAAGAACAAGCTGAATGTAGTCGACACATATCTGGACAGGGTGAAGGGCGACTGGGAGGAATCGAGAACCCGCCTGGAAACGATGTTCAAGGCGATACCCGACGATGTCGTGCTGATCGATAAGAACCGCAAGGTTGTGATGACGAACAGGGAGCATGTCGAACCGGGCGACTACTGTTACAAGGTGTTTTTCAACAGGGAACGGCCCTGCGAGAACTGCCGGCTGGCGAGGATACTGAAGGATAAGACGCCCGTTTCCCTGATGATGAAGCAAGAGGACAAGTACCTGCAGGTACACGCTCTGCCGGTCTACAACCAGGACCATGAGGTGGACGGGATCCTGGAGTTCTATCGTGATGTCACGCTCGAGAAGACATACGAGCAGCAGCTTCAACAGGCGGATAAGCTCGCATCCCTGGGGCAGCTCGTCAGCGGCATCGGGCACGAGATCAACAATCCGAATCAATTCATACGTGGTAATATAAAGATCATCAAGCAGTCGCTGGAGGATATGCTCCCGATTGTGGACGAGTACTTTAAATCCAACCCGGACCTCAAGATAGCGAGGCTGAATTACGATTTTTTCCGTCAGCATATCATGATGCTCGTGGACGATATGAACCACGGATCGGAAAGGATAAAGGGTATAGTTGAAAGTCTTCGTACATTTGTCCGTAAGGACGAGGGTTTGCTCGTTGACACCATAGATATAAACACGCTAATCGAAGCCAGCACGAGGCTCGTCCATAACCAGGTGCACAAGAGAGCGGAGATAGTGCTGGATCTGGCTGATGATATACCCACCTTCGCCGGAAACTCCCAGAAGATAGAGCAGGTTCTGGTGAATCTCATGGTCAATGCCAGTGAGGCCATGCCCGACGAGAGGAAGGGCACGATAACCGTAAAGACGAGATTCATCGGAAAGGAAGTGCTGGTCGAGGTCGAAGATAACGGGATGGGAATGAACCAGAAGACGATGAAGCAGATATTCGATCCGTTCTTCACGACCAAGAGGGCCAAGGGCGGAACGGGTTTGGGATTGGCTATAGCCTACAAGATTATCGAGGAGCATGGTGGCAATATATCGGTGGCGAGCGAGGCGGGGAGTGGCACGAAATTCACGATTAAAATCCCCGCAAGAAGCAGTCCCGTAAAATCAGCGAAGGTGCAGGAATGAAAAGAATATTGATTGTCGATGATGACGTGGCTGTAACCAATTACCTGAATGTGTTTCTGGTTCAATCCGGCCTGTTCGAACCGTCGGTCGTGAACGATTCGAGGGAAGTCGCCGCGCTTCTGGACCGTGAAAACTTCGATGTCATACTGTTGGATCTCGATATGCCCAATGTCAGCGGTATGGATGTCCTGCAGGCGATGAGGCAGAAAAGGATAGAGACGCCCGTGGTTATCCTGACCGGCGTCAGTGACGTCGATCTCGCTGTCAAGTCCATGAAGCTCGGCGCGTTCGACTATCTGATAAAGCCTGCGGATGATGATAAGCTCCTGGAGGTGCTGGACAGCGCCATCGAACACAGCGCCCTGCACAGGAGCATCGAGCAGCTTCCGGAGGAATTGACGAGGGGGGGGCTTGCGCACAAGGCGGCATTCGCGCATTTTCCGACCCAGGACAAGAAGATGATCCGCCTGTTTCACCAGGCGGAAAAGGTCGCCTCGAGCGACCTCAGCATCTTCATATGGGGGGAGAGCGGTACGGGAAAGGAAGCTATTGCCAGGGCGATTCACGAGGCCAGCGAGAGAAGGGACAGACCCTTCGTGGCCTTGGAGGCCAACAGCCAGGATCCGGACAAATTCCCGGCATTCTTCTTCGGGCAGGCAAGGGACTGGAGGGGTGCCCGGGAGGAGACCCCGGGCATTTTGGAGGAATCCAATCATGGTACGCTATTTCTCAACAATATCGATGCGCTTTCGCTGACCATGCAGGTTCGTCTCAAACGTGTCATTCAGACAGGTGAATACTACCGCGAGAGTTCCACCCGGATCAGGAAGATCGACGTGCGAATGATAGTATCATCAACCAATGATCTGGCGAGCAAGGAGTACAACGATACATTCTCCAGGGATCTACTTTATCATCTGATGGTGAACTCGATAAGGATCCCTCCACTGCGCGACAGGAGCGGCGATATCCCCCTGCTTGCGGAGCATTTTCTGAAGGAGGAGGCGGAAAAGGTGGACAAGTCCGTATCGGGAATATCCACCGAGTCTCTGGAATTGCTCAAGGGCTATGATTTTCCGGATAACGTTCAGGAGCTCCGCAGCATCATTGCCGGTGCAGTCGTTCACGAGGAATCGGACACGATCACGGTTGATTCCCTTCCATCCTATATCAGGGACAAGGTCATGGCCGGCAAGGCGGTCCGTGATGGCTTCACTCCCAGGAAGCTGAACGAGGTCGTCAGGGAACACGTGTTGAGAACGCTCGAGCATTTCGAAGACGACAGGACGAAGGCCGCCCAAAAGCTCGGTATCACCGTCGAGGAGCTTGGGCGCGTTATCGAGGATAAGAGCTGACAGGCGGCATACATCTTACACCCTTTTCTTACTAACATAATCGGGTACCATATTATGCTTAGTGCAGCTTTTTCACGGACTTCACCGTTGTCCGGCCCACTGCGGCTTGCTCCGGCGGCAGCGAATTGATTATATTACAGATTGTAATCGGAAATTTGATAATTTAATGAGGCGTGGCGGGTGTGTTATGCACAAATTTCAGGTGTTGATGCTGATGATCCTTATTCCGGCCGCCGTTCTTGTCTGCTTTTTCTCGTGCGAAGATGGTAACGATGCCGTGTCCCCTCCCGTGGGAGGGGCGAGGAGGGATGTGTGGTTCGTGGACGCCGGTGCGGCGGGACTGGATGACGGCGGCTCGTGGGAGGACGCCTTCACCCACCCGCAGTCCGCGGTCGACGCCGCGGAGACGGGAGAGCAGGTATGGATCGCCGCAGGTGTTTACGCGAGCCGGGACACGTCCGACAGGCATATGGCGGTGCTGGCGCTGAGGGAGGGTGTATCCGTTTACGGGGGATTCGAGCCGGGTGATACGAGCCTCACCATGAGAGATGCGGAGGCGAATCCGACTGTTCTCGACGGCGAGGGTGTGGCCTGCCACGTCGTGACCGGAGCGGACGGCGCGCTGATGGACGGGTTCACGGTAACCGGCGGCAGGGCGGAAGGTCAGTATCCGGATGACTCAGGAGCAGGCATGCTAAATAACGGCGTATCACCGACGGTCGCAAACTGCATTTTAACGGGAAACCGGTGCGATTGGCTCGGCGGCGGCATGTTCAACTACAGGAGCGGTGCGGAGGTGACCGGCTGCACGTTCGAGAACAACGAGGCGGGGTATGACGGCGCGGGCGTATGTAACGACAGCGAAGGCTCCTCCGCGGGAATGCCCGTCTTCACCGACTGCGTGTTCGTCGGCAACGCGTGCAGGTACGGGGCCGGGATCTACAACCACGAGTGCCCCTCGGTGATTTCCGGGTGCACGTTCAATGGCAACCTCGCCGATCACAGCGGCGGAGGCGCATGCAATATAAAGAGCGCCGTCCTGATCGTTGATTGCGTATTCACGAACAACATATCATTCGATTCAGGAGCCGGCATGTACAACAACTCGACGTCGAGCCGTAATGTGCCGGTGATCACGAACTGTCTGTTTATAGATAACGAGGCAGGCTCCAGCGGAGGCGGTATGAATAACTATAACTCGCCGGCCAAAGTGTCGCTCTGCACCTTCGCCCACAATGCTGCGGAGTCGGGCGGCGGTATAAGCAGCTGGAACAGCAGTGCTCGCATAACGGATTGCATCGTATGGTGGAACGACGCTGTATCCAGCCTCGACAATATTGAGATCGGATACGGTGAAGTGCCGGTCATATCCTTTTCGAATATCGACCAGGGGGGCTACGGATCGTCGGAGGACGGAACCGCCGACGGCAGCGGTAATATCAGGCTGGATCCCCTGTTCGTCAGCGGTCCTGCCGGCGATTACTACCTCAGCCAGACGGCCGCCGGGCAGACCGTCGAGAGCCCGTGCGTGGATTCGGGAAGCGACCTGTCCAATTCCCTGGATATGTCAGGGGGAACCACGAGGACGGATACCGTGGCGGACAGCGGCGTTGTCGATATGGGCTACCACTACTTCCGGTGATCAGAAGCTGTGACTACCGGACCTGCTTCTTCTCGATCTTCGCCCATGTGTCGCGCAGTGGTACTGTCCTGTTGAATACCGGCGCACCGGCGGCGGAATCGGTGTCCACGCAAAAATATCCCTGCCTGAGGAACTGGAACTGGGCGCCCGGTGCGGCATCGGCCAGCCCTTGCTCCACGAGGCAGTCAGTGAGCTTTTCGACGGCGTCCGGATTGAGATAGGATTTGAAGTCCTCTCCCTCTTCGATATCGCCCGGATTCTCACGTGTGAAGAGACGGTTGTAAATCCTCACTTCGGCCTTGATCGCGTGATCGGCGGATACCCAGTGCAGCGTTCCCTTGACCTTTCTGCCGTCGCCCGCCTCTCCTCCCCTGGTATCGGGATCGTAGGTGCAGTGGAGCTCGGTAATCCGCCCCGTCCCCTCATCCTTTACGACACTCTCGCATTTGATGAAGTATGCGTGTTTCAAACGCACCTCACGTCCCGGGCCGAGCCTGAAGAACTTTTTCGGTGGGTCCTCCCTGAAGTCGTCGGCTTCTATGTATATTTCACGGGAGAACGAAAGATTCCTAGTGCCCATTCCAGGATCCTCCGGGTTGTTTTGCGCTTCGAGCTCCTCGGTTTTGCCCTCCGGATAGTTATCGATGACGACCTTTAGCGGATTCAGAACCGCCATCACCCGTGGTGCGCGCATGTTCAGGTCCTCCCGAAGGCAGTGCTCGAGAAGATCTATGGAGACGATGCTGTCCCTCTTGGCAACGCCTATGATATTGCAGAAGTTCCTTATCGATTCCGGTGTGAATCCCCGCCTTCTCAGCCCAGATATGGACGGCATCAGCGGATCGTCCCATCCGCTGACGTGCCCGTCCTCGACCAGCTGAAGCAGCTTTCGTTTGCTCATTATCGTGTATGTCAGGTTCAAGCGGGCGAACTCTATCTGCTGGGAATGAAAGACACCGAGCTGCTCCAGATACCAGTCGTACAGGGGTCTGTGGTCCTCGAACTCCAGCGTGCAGATGGAGTGGGTGATGCCCTCGGTCGAATCGGACAGGCAGTGAGCGAAGTCGTACATCGGGTAGATGCACCAATCGTCGCCGGTCCGGTGATGGTGGCTCCTCTGTATGCGGTATATGACGGGATCCCGCAGGTTCATGTTTCCGGAAGCCATGTCGATCTTCGCCCTGAGAACCCTCGAGCCGTCTTCGAATTCCCCCGACCTCATTCGTTCGAACAGGTCGATGTTCTCCTCTACGGGGCGGTTTCTGAAGGGGCTTTCCCTTCCCGGTTCAGTCAGTGTGCCTCGGTATTCCCTTATCTGGTCGGCGGTTAGATCGCATACATAGGCCCTGCCGATTTTGATCAGGTTCATGGCATGCTGGTAGAGCTGCTCGAAATAATCAGAGGCGTAGTACAGCCTGTCATCCCAGTCGAACCCCAGCCACCTCACGTCCTCCATGATGGAATCTACGTACTCGACGTCCTCTTTGCTGGGATTGGTATCGTCGAACCTGAGATTGCAGAGCCCCCCGTACTGCGCGGCTATGCCGAAGTTCAGGCATATGGATTTTGCATGGCCTATATGCAGATAGCCGTTTGGTTCAGGCGGAAAACGCGTATGCACGCGCCCGCCGTTCTTTCCTTCTCTTATATCCTTCTCGACGATGGCCCTGATAAAGTCGATCGGCGCCCCGGGCACATCCGCGCCGCCGTCGACCTTTGTCGAATTCCTGTTCAAATCCGGTTACCTCTCTCTTTGCTGTTAAAGGTGATGTGGAACGGGATCAACCTGCGATATCCCGCATTCAAGAAGCGGGATTCAGCTTGATTCTATTCTTCGGTCGCTTCTTTCCTGAGCATGCCGCTGTCAGGCGGCGCTCCTATGCCGAATTCATCGTACAGCACTCTATCGATATCCCTGTAAAGCGACATGAGCTCCTTGTCCTCCGGATGCCTGTCTATCCAGTTCTTTATGAAATTGATGGCATCCTGTCCGCGGCCCAGACTCCCCGCGACACGGAATCCGTTTCCAAAGACCTGTCTGTGCTCCGGCGCCCTCACGGCTCCCTCCCGCAGGGTTTCAAAAGCCTTTTCCAAACGGCCGTCCCTCTCATAGGCTCCGGCCAGACCAACCCAGTACTCTCCGTTGCCCGGATCCCTGGCGATTTCCCTCGTGAAGTGTTCTATGGCTTTTTTCGGCTGGTTGTTCCAGATATAGTGCAATCCAAGGTATTTCCTCGCCCATCTGTAATCGGGCTGAAGGTAGTAGGAGAGTTCGGCCCATTTCACGGCCTCATCGAGGTCGTTTCTTTTCGAGGAGGCTACGGCCATCTGCGAAGCCGAGAGGGCGAAGTTCCAAAACATCATTTTCACGTCCGGTCTCTTGTAAACGGAGTTGTCGGTCCTTCGGTCTTCCGTTAGAACGCCCCTGAACTCGTAAAGTGAATCGAAGCTTCGCTCGACTATGAAAGCGTTGAACATGGCCTTGCCCTTATAGGGGACGAGGCGTCTGGCCATGCCCTCCAGCTCCAGGTGTTCCTCGTATCGCTGCCAAACACCGGGAGCCGTCGTCGTCGCAAAGTAGATGGGCCTTTTCCAGTTGTTTTGCTGAAGGATGTGTCTGATGGCAAGGTCCGATTTCAACCATATGCCATCCTTTGCCCTAAGCGGTCTAATGCTAGCGATTTC
Source organism: uncultured bacterium (assembly GCA_964422745.1). Classification (GTDB taxonomy): domain Bacteria; phylum Krumholzibacteriota; class Krumholzibacteriia; order Krumholzibacteriales; family Krumholzibacteriaceae; genus CAYRCK01. The sequence continues at coordinate 65,388 of CAYRCK010000002.1, read as the reverse complement.
GACGTCCGTCAATGATATCGGAACCCTGGGCTCTTCGTCACGTATCTGCTTGATATACCAGTCGGTATTGAGCAGCATCTGGTTCACTACCCTTACATCCGTCCGGAAATTCTCAACGGTTTGTATATACCAGAGAGGAAACGTGTCGTTGTCGCCGTTTGTGAAGATAATAGCATCTGGTTCGAGAGCTACGAGCATGTTATACGCGTAGTCGCGCGGTATGAAGTTTCTCGATCTGTCATGGGTGTGCCAGTGGTGTGTGGCGGGCGTTATCGACAGGGCTATAAGGACGACACCCGCGATGACCGCGACCTTCTTCATGTGGGATTTTGCTTTTTCAGCCTTCTCCAGCGTCGCGATGAGGAAGGCTGTGGCCCCTATCCCGATGAAGATCGAGAAGAAATAGAAGGCCCCGCTGTAGAAGTAGGCACGTTCGCGCACCTCGCTGTCGCTGAAGTTCAGGAATATGATCAACCCGATCGAGTTCAGCGCCAGGTTCGTGAAGTTCAGCACCCAGGATTTCTTCTCCCTGGTGAAGTTCGATATTACACCGTAGATTCCGAGTGCGGTGGGCAGGACAACGGTCGCCCTGCCGATATTAAACGATCCGAGACCGATGTCGCCGAGCAGGCGGAACTGGTCGCTGAAGTACGTCCAGAAGTGCCTGAGTTGAAAGACGATCGAGGCCTTACGGGCGAACACGTTTATGGGAGGGTACTGCTCCCTGCGCAGGTGGGCATATAGCGATCTCCAGGTCTCCGGGTCGACCTCGTCGATGATCGGGTCGAGGCCGGATCTGATGTAGAGGAATAGGTGGACGGATATGCCCAGTATGAATAGCGCTGTTGCGTTCAGCGTGAACCTGCTGGATGAAAGTGTGCTCCAGATCACGAGGCATGCGAATATGACCAGGCCGACTATGGTCAGGGAGGATTGCCTGTGCAGTGTCATGTCGGCGACCATGACGGCGAGGCCGAATGTGAATATCAGGATCTCGAAGTCGGTGAACGCCTTCTTGCGGATCATGAGGAACAGCAGGAAGATGCCGCCGTAAACGATTATCGTCCCGAGGTGAAATCCGATCCCCAGGGAAAGCAGGTAGATTATCATGTAAACGAGATTCCTCGAATGGCCTGCACCTTCGCTTTCCAGGCGCATAACCGCCGCCTTGCCTTCGTCCCCACCGGTCTGAGCAAGGATCCTTTCACGCGACTCCTTTGTGAGCTTTCCCGTTGGATTTTTCAGCCACTTCAGGGCTAGCAGCGTGCATAATCCCATAACGAACGCGCTTAGAGCGTAGACCTCCGCCTCCGTAGCATCGGTCCAATACGTGTCGCTGAACGTCAGGAAGAAAGCGCCGACCGCGGGGCCGGCGTATCGCACGAATTTCCCGACAGCCGATTTGGCCTCTTCGAACATGAAGCGGATCACGGCCGAGATGACCATGTACGCCATCAGGACACCGAGTGCGGCGAACACCGCGGATAGCAGGTTGACCTTCTGGGCCGGGGATATGGCCAGCGGCAGCAGGCAGAATACGCGGCCGACGAGAACATACAGGGGCGTGCCCGGAGAATGGGGAATGCCCAGGATGTAGGATGTCGCTACGAACTCACCACTGTCCCAGAATGAAGTGGTTACTGCCATGGTCATCACGTAGACCGTTAGACTGATGATGAAAACGAGGACGGCGATGGATCGTCGTAGGAGCCTGTCAGACATTTCATACCTCTTATTGCGATTTAAAAGCCGGCATGCACCCGTGCTGCACGCTGTAAGGGATGTACATATAATAGCTTCCTCGAGGGAATAATGTAAGGAATTTTTCGCTGGCCTGTACCGGACGGCGCTAACCCGGCGGGCTCCCCTGTATATCGAGGTTCGATAGGCCGAGCTTCCTTGCCCGAGCGACGGCGTCTGCGTACTCCTCGCGCGTGATTCTTCGCGATATGGCCGGATATTCGGCGGCTTTGTAAGTGGGTGTGTACTGGGACATTATGTTGACGTATGTATCCTTCGGGAGGTTTTCGGCTATCCACCCGAGCACCTTTCCCGTCCCGCTCACCCCGTTCGGCATCACCAGGTGGCGTATCATCAGGCCACGGCGCATGAGCCCGTCCTCGGACGGCCTGGCAACGCCCACCTGGCGGTGCATCTCGAGCAGCGCATCCATGGTCATCTTTGGATATGTGGCGGCCGACGCGGAGTATTTCGCCGACATCTCTGAGTCGAAGTACTTGAAATCGGGAAGGTAGATATCGACTATTCCGTCCAGCTTCTTGAGTATCTCTACACGTTCCCACCCGCATGTGTTGTAAACGACGGGGAGCCTCAGCCCCAGTCCCGCCGCGGTATCGAGCGCCAGCACTATGTGCGGGGAGTAGTGGGTCGGGGTTACGAGGTTTATGTTGTGGCAGCCGATCTTCTGAAGATGCATCATCATCAGGGCCAGGTCCGAGGTGCTGTACCTATCGCCACGCCCCTCGTGGCTGATCTCCCAGTTAATGCAGAAGACGCAGCGCAAGCCGCAGTTGGTCATGAAGATCGTCCCGGATCCTCCTTTGCCCACCAGGGGGCGCTCCTCGCCGAAGTGCGGGTGGTAGGATGAGATCTCGAGCTTCGAGGATGCACGGCAGAATCCCTCTGCCCCGTCCAGCCTGTCCGTTCCGCATTCCCTCGGACATAGCCTGCAGCTTCTCATTATCTCCCGGAGCTCTTCGCCCCTGGCCTTGAGCTCGCCGCTTCGATGAAGCCCGATGTACCCCGGTTCGAATCCGGATGCGGTGGGGGGGCGGCCCCCTTCCCCGGAGATGACCTGTATGTTGGCATGGCCTGATATCGTACCCGGACTTCTCCCCCCTGCGCCGAATGCGGCGGCCAAAGCGTGGAGGGGCCGGAGAACCAGCATTGACAGCGCGGCCGAAGAGCAGGACCGGATGAATTCTCTTCTGGTCTTCTTTGTCATAGAATACCCTCGGATCGGAAGATCATCGGGGCGAATACACGGCGATGCAAGGGTCGTTGCGGGTATCTTCGAAGTAGCCGTAGATGTTGAGAATGATATCGTCGTAGCCGTTGTAGAACCTGTAGTACAGCCAGCTGATCTTTCTTATGTCGAACCGGACCTCCTCCGTGATGAGAGCCTCGCACATGTCTCGATGAGCGTCATGCTGGAGGTAGAGCGCTGCCTGCACGGGATAGGATTCCATGAATGTCGGCTGCATGAAGAGGCGGAGGTCGTGTTCGCGGCAGCCACCACCGTACTGCACCCTCATGATTAGAGTGTTTTCCTCGATCATGCAGTCGGTTATCGAAAAGGCGTCCCTCTGAAGCGAGGCGGGGGAAGCCCACGTGAATTGGACGGAGTGCGGATCACAGCACAGGGGTTCCTTCCTCACCCTTACCGTCACCTCGTAGTCGTCCGGCTCTGTTTCATGGTCCTGGCTTGGATATGGAAGGGCGGAGAGGAGGATTATCCTGTATTCCAGAGCGCATGCGCTCAGGTATTGGTTTTCGTATGGATCGGTCCCGGGTTTCAATATGGTCACAACCGAGGATGGATCAATGTCAGGCCTGGAAAGCAGAATCTCTACTTCTACCTGGCCTTCCCATGCGCAAACCGCGTTCTCCGGGCATCTCGATTCGAGAAGAACCCGGCTGAACTCTATCTCCAGGTTTTCCGATTCCACGATGGCCCTCTGCCCATGTTTCAGCTCGATGTCCCCTTCGAGGTCCGGAACGATTATATCCTTGACGGATGGCATGCCGTCCTGACCGCTCGAATGGTAACCGCTTCCTGTCGAATCGTCGGAACACCGCAGGTTTAGAGACATGAGGGATATCAGTATGATCGTGAGGATATCTTTTTTCATAGCCCTTCTGATAATAATATTAACGAAGATTTTTCGATGTGCAACCCATATATCGAGACCTATGGGGGAGGCGCGTGTGGTTCCCGCATTCGGGGCTATCAATGCCGGGCACCGCGGAAATGCTCTATACGGTTTTTCCCTGCTTGACCGGCTCCGGGAGCTTCCCGCGCTTTTCTCCTTCCTTTGTGATCTCGAGCGTGTCCGCATGCCAAATGTCCCTGTTGTACTCGAGTATCGCGCGGTCGGAGGAGAACTTGCCCATTCTGGCTACATTCAGAACAGCCTTCTCCGTCCATCTATCCCTGTCACCGTATGCCCGTCCGGCATCCTCCTGGCATCTTCGATAATCCTCGAAATCCGCCAGCACCATGTACCGGTCATTGTTGAGCAGCGAATCCACCAATGGAATGAACAATCCCTTGTCGGCAGGGGAGAAATAACCTTCACCGATGAGGTCTATCACTCTCTTGAGCAGAGGGTCCCTCTCGTAATATTCGCGGGGATTGTAGTTTGGCGCCAGCGCGGCCGCCTCGTCTGACGTCATACCGAATATGAAGATATTCTCGTCCCCGACCTCCTCCTTGATCTCTATATTCGCGCCGTCCAGCGTACCGATCGTGAGGGCGCCGTTGAGGGCCAGTTTCATGTTGCCGGTTCCCGAAGCCTCGAATCCGGCGGTCGAGATCTGTTCGGAGATATCGGCTGCCGGTATTATTCTCTCGGCAAGCGTCACGCGGTAATTAGGCAGGAAGACGACCTTTACGAAACGTTCGGTCTGCTGATCGTTGTTTATCATCCCGGCTGCGTGGCATACCAGCCGGATCACGAGCTTCGCCATGAAATAGGCGGGGGCTGCTTTTCCGGCGAATATGAAGGTTCGCGGGTGCATCTCGAAATCCGGTTCCTCCTTCAGCCTGAGCCAGCAGTATATCACGTGCAGGATGTTGAGCAGCTGCCTCTTGTACTCGTGGATCCTCTTGATCTGAATATCGAAGATAGAGTCGGGATCGATTATGTAGCCGGTAAGGTCTTCCGTTATATCGGCCAGGCGTTGCTTGTTCTCCCTCTTGATCCCGTTGAACCGCTCTTGGAATCCTTCGTCACCGGCGAACCTCTCGAGCTTTTTCAGTTCGCCGAGGTCCTTGATCCAGCCGTTGCCTATCCTCTCGGTTATCAGCGCCGCCAGTCCGGGATTGGCCGCCAGAAGCCATCGCCGCGGTGTGATCCCGTTGGTCTTGTTGTTGATCCTTCCGGGGAACATCTCATCGAAATCCCTGAATATGCTGTTCCTGATTAGTCGCGTATGAAGCTCCGCAACACCGTTGACCGAGTGTGATCCGATGGTGGCTAGATTGGCCATTCGAATCTTCTGCCGTCCGCCGGGCCCATCCTCTATGATGGACATCCGGCGCGCGCGGGCGTTGTCACCGACATATCTGAGATTGACATCACGAAGGAAGCGGCTGTTGATTTCATAGATGATCTGTAGATGGCGGGGCAGAAGTCTTCCGAATATGGGTACGGGCCACTTCTCCAGCGCCTCGGAGAGCAGTGTGTGGTTAGTGTAGGCGCAGCTCCTCGTTGTGATATCCCACGCGTCGCCCCATGGCAGGTGCTGCTCGTCGATGAGGATACGCATCAACTCGACTATCGCTATCGATGGATGCGTGTCGTTCAGCTGTATGGCGACTTTCTCGGGGAACCTGTCGAAGGTGGCGTGGTCGGCGAGATACCGGCGGATGATATCCTGGATGGAGCAGGAGACGAAGAAGTACTGCTGTTTGAGCCTCAGCTCCCTGCCCTCGGGGCTCTCGTCGCTCGGGTATAGGACTTTGGAGATATTTTCTGACAGGTTCTTCTGCTCGACGGCCTTAAGGTAGTCGCCGTCCTGGAAGTAATCCAGATCGAATTCCTGGGATGCCCTGGAGGACCACAGCCTGAGCGTGTTAACCGTTATGTTGTCGTATCCGGGGATAGGTGTGTCGTAGGCGATGCCCACTACATCGGCGGTGTCGATCCATTCCGTTTTGCAGTTGCCGTCCGGCCATTTGGTATCGACTGTTTTCCCGTAGAAGCGGACCGGGAAGCTGTACTCCGGGCGCGCTATCTCCCACGGGTTGCCGAACTTGAGCCAGGCATCGGGCAGCTCTACCTGGCCGAGGTTTCTTATCACCTGTTCGAATATGCCGAATTCGTACCTGATCCCGTAACCGAAGGAGGGGATCTCGAGCGTGGCCATCGAGTCCAGGAAGCAGGCGGCGAGGCGTCCGAGGCCGCCGTTGCCCAGACCCGCGTCCGGCTCCTGCTCGGCTAGGGATTCGATGTCGAGGTTGAGCTCCTCCATCGCCTCCTTGACCTCTTTGTAGAATTCCAGGTTGATTATGTTGTTGATGAGCAGGCGCCCCATCAGGAATTCGGCCGAGAGGTAGTATACGCGCTTAACGTCTTTTTCGTGATACATCTGCTGTGTCCTGATCCACTGCTCGATCAGGCGGTCCCGCGACGTCAGCGCCAGGGCCTTGTATAGGTCGAGGTGGGTCGCGGTGTACTGGTCCTTGGATATGGAGTACTCGAGGTGGTCCGCGAAGCTCTTCTTGATGCTCTCCTTGTCCATCCCCTTGCGGAAGATCCCCCTCTTCTTGAAAAGCTCACTCTCTGGCAAAAGCATTTCCGGGCCTCCCCTTCGATATCCAAACATCTAACGGCGACATAGCTGATATTATGATAGCCCATAATCCGATCAGTATGAACAAATATATGCAACCGGCCGGCTCCATGCCATGCAGTGCTGCGTATCAGCCACCGCAGCCTGCCGTTTCGGATTACGGCATTTCTCTTTAGTCGATGTAAATAGATTTTGCTTAACTAATTGTGGACAAATCGATATCATTGTGCTAATTATCTACTGAAATAATCTTTACAACCTGAATTAGGGATGATATCTGACGCAGATAACCGGATTCCGGCTTACGCGGGGTGTTGTACAGAGGAGCAGCGGAAATGGGCACGAAAGAGAGCGATAAGAGGATCGGTCCAAATTTGAAGTCCGGATGCGAGAGGATCCTGTTTGTTGACGACGAGGAGCTTCTGCGTTCCGTTGTCCCTAAGATGCTGAGGGCTATAGGGTATTCGGCCGAATGCGCTTCGAGCGGGCCCGAAACGGTCGATGAGTACAGAAAGGCGATGGACGCCGGGAATCCGTTTGATGTCGTTATCATAGATCTTACGGTCAAGGGCGGGATTAGCGGCGAGGAGGCGGTGAAAAGGCTGCTCGAGATCGATCCGGAGGCCAGGGTTATCGTATCGAGCGGATATCCAAACGCCCCCGTGATGGTCAACTATCGAGATTACGGCTTCATCGGTGCGATCGTGAAACCCTATACATCGGCGGAGCTCAAGGACCTGATCGTGGAAGTCCTCGGATCCTGACGTATCTAAGGGGTCGTCTTGATGAAAAAAGAGCGGGCCGGTTCTTCCGGCCCGCTCTTTGGTCTGATGCGGGTTATCTGTTTCCCCTATCCACGGTTTCCCTCAGTTCCTCGATCTCGGCCCGCATGTCCTCGAGCTCCTTCTGAATCCTTGCATCGTTGGCCGCTATCGACTCCGCGCGCTCCGCTGCTATGTCGGCGGCCGTTATCTTCGGTCCGACGTTGTCGTCGGACTCCTCGTTCCCCGCGACTATGGCGGGGCTCGTCACCGTGCCGTACGCGGTCGGCAGATAGACGAGCGTTAGCTGGACGTCGTTCACGTAGTATGAGGCGGTTGTCAGCTCCTGACCCAGGAAGTAGAACGTGTGCGTACCTGCACCTACAGAGAACAGGCCGTGGCTTGTGATCGGCCACCTGTAGAGCCCGGTAGGCAGGGTGGAGGACATGTAGTACCCGACATCCTGGCATTCAGGGAAAGCGGTGTCGTCGTTCGATACACCCAGATTGGCAGAGCTGGTGGTGCCGGTTGTATGACTCACGGATGCCTGGCAGGAACTTAAAACGAGGACATAGCCGCCATCGGGCACCGTAATGCTTCTCGATGCCAGTACCGTGACCGTGGTCTCAAGATGCCCGTTGTTAATGTCCCACTCCTTTATGCTCGCCACTCCCGGCTCGTCGTCGATCTCGCTGCTCCCGACGGAGCTGGCGGGAAGCCCAACGGCCAGGTCACCGGTGTAGTAGCTCCGGAAGTAGAAGTTGCTGCTCGCCCCGTAGATCGCGACCAGGGGGCTGTCGCTCGAGAAGTTGCCGTCAACGAGGAAGCCGTTGGCTGAGGTGGTTCTTCTAACGTAAAGGTATCCACCCTGACCGCTAGCATCCGCCTCTATGCCGCCCAAGTAATTGCCGGCCTCGTCGCGCAGGTCGATGTTTCCTCCGTAGCTGTTGCCGTAAGCTCGAACAACCGGGCTCACTGATCCGTCGCGGAAGATCTCGAGGTTGGCGTTCTGGGTGGACGAGCCCAGGGAGGTTGTGCCGTCAGATTCCACGGAGAGCACCTCTGATGAGCCAGCGCCCAGGATCAGCTTCTCGGCGCCTCCCTGCACCCTGATGCCCGCCGTCCCGGCGCCGCCGCCGCCGGTGGCCACACCGACCTTGAGCCTGTACGTCGCGTCACCGATCTTGAAGTCTCCCTCTGTGTTGTCCAGGTCCCACTCGCCGCCCGCCACGTGGAGCTTGCTTTCGGGGGTTGTGGTCATGATGCCGGTATACCCTTCATCCGTGGCTGTAAATGGCGTGAAGGTACTACCCGAAAGCTTTACTATATGGAAATCCGAGTCATCGGCCACCATCATGCGCCATTCCATATCGGAGTCGGTGTTCCATATGCCGATCGAGGGGTTCCACATGTCCCCACCCTTGGCCAGCACCAGTCCGGCCCCGGGGCTGGTCGTTCCTATACCGACCTGTGTGCCGTTGTTGTATATCGTGCTGGTAGCGACCCAGTCGGATCCGTTGTGGCGGAGCGTGTAGCCGTTGGCGCCGGCGGGTAGCGTCCCGCTTCCCGTATCGGTGAAGGACATCCAGTCGCTGCCCGTGTACCCCTCGAAGTCGCTGCCGGTCCAGCGGATCGTGCCGGCGTTGGTGCCGGATGACAGGCCGACCTTGATGCCGCCGTTCACGTCGAGCCGCTCTAATGGCGATGGGGTGCCGATGCCGACGTCACCGGCGTTGTTGACTACCATGCGCCTTTGCCCAAGCGTTATCAAATGGATCTCTCCATTGGTCCTGTTGTTGTATAGATGCATATAGTTGGGGCTGGTGGGATGTGCCGGATCGAATGCTCTTAGTCCGGCATTCGAACCGTTCTCGTCGGTGAATTCGATCCCCTCCGCAGAGGCGGTTCCCGTCGACGGATTCTCGACGTTTATCGTCACGGTACCGTTATACTCTTCATAGACATGCAGGGGATCATCCGGGCTCAACGTCCCTATACCCACATCACCGGTGGGGGGAATGTAGTTCGTTGACCCCACAACGCCCATCGCCCTGTATGCATAGGCCGCGCTGGTCAAAGGGATGCGCGGGACGAGCTCCGGCTCGCCCTCGACCGATATCCCAAGGTAGTACTGCTCGTCGAAGGGCAGGTTCAGCGGGGTGATCGATCCCAGCAGCACGTTGAAGATGCCCTTGGTCACCTGGACGGCGGGATCGGTCTCCTGCCATAGGTGAGTTCCCCCCGAGGGAACGTCATAGAGCCTGAACACTATGCTGTACGTTCCGTCCGGTACGGCATCGCCGACGGCGTCCGTCAGTACTCCCTGGTAGTTCAGCTCGTTGGGGATCTGCGCATACGCGAATCCCGAGAGCAGCAGGATGAATAAAATTGAAATAGTTGTCAGTTTCATTCTTAAAACCTCCACGTCTTTGGCCTGATCGCTATACCCGTTATTCGTCTCAACCGTCTAACGTCCTTCCCATACTTTTGAATGTGTGCACAACGCATGATCTACCTCAGGAGAACCATCTTCTTGGTTATCACCTTCTTGTCCGCCGTGAGCCGGTAGTAGTAGACGCCGGAGCTCACGTTGTGCCCGCTGTTGTTGGTGCCGTTCCAGTTGATCGTATGTTTACCCGCCTGCCTGGACGAGTTTGCCAGCGTCTTGATCTTCCTGCCCTTTATGTCGTAGATGACCAGGTTCACGTGCCGGTCGGACGGCAGGAAGAACGAGATGCTCGTGGACGGGTTGAACGGGTTGGGGTGATTCTGATAGAGGGTGAGAGGCTTCGGAGGCAGGACGACCTTGATCGTGTAGGAGGACATCGTGATGATGCCGTCCTCCAGGGCGTCGATCCTGTACGTGTAGCTCCTTCCGGGAATCGCACCATAGTCCCGATACTCGTTTTCGCCGTCCGGAGGCAGTAGTGCCTCGTTGACCGGCAACAGCTCCGTCTCATCGCCCTCGGCCCGGCAAACGTTGAAACCGTCGAACGGCGCATCGAAGTGAACGCTCCACCTGAGGATTACCGCGTCATCCGTATATTCTCCCATGAAGGACGCCATGGCGACATCCACGGTCGAGGATATATCAGCCAGATACCAGAAGCCCGATTTAACCACGTATGATCCGCCGCTGGACGTGAAAACCGCGGTCTGCCCTGCTGTATCGTAGCTGTAGTTGCTCCCGCTTCTGACGCCTCCGCCATTGCTGAAGACTCCATGGGGTACGTCGTACTGAGCCATGGCATCCGGCGGATGAAGGGCAAAAGCCAAAGCGAGGAGCATCAGTATTAGACGCTCGCTTTTCATAGGACCTCCCTTCGCAAGGTTTTTGCATCAACTTGTCAGGATCACAATTTGTATGCCCTTTAGTGACTTGTGACGATTGTTCCACTTTAAACCAACGCTGTCAAGAAACTCTTTGTTGGGAATGGGGATACGTTGTGGCATTTCCTTCGTGTGATCTTCGGGCTCTCAGATCGCCGGGATCAGCTCTTGCAGCAGGATGCCGCCAGGTGAAAAAATTATTGACGAAGGGGCTGAGAGTCCATATAATAGTATTGGTAACTATTATTAATAAGATGAAAGAAGCTCATGATAAGAATGACAAGGCAGAGAAGGCTTATTCTAGAGGAGCTGAGGAAGCTCGAAACCCATCCGACTGCAGACGAGCTCTACGTCATGCTCAGGAAGAAGATGCCGAGAATCAGCCTCGGCACCGTCTACCGGAACCTCGAGATTCTCTCCGAGGAAGGCGTGATCAATAAACTCGACTCTGCGGGAAACCGCATGCGATTTGATGCAAGCCTGCACCAGCACACGCATATCAGGTGCATATGCTGCGGCAGGATCGATGACCTGCCCGCAGATGTGAGTATCCCGGATCTCGACGCGGCCGTGTGCAGGAAGACCGGTTATAAGGCGGTTTCGTACAGGCTCGAGTACCTCGGTCTTTGTCCGGCCTGCAAAAAATCGAAAGGATCGAGATAGATGGATTCAACAGACAGTAAGAATTTAGGGCGCGGTCTCGGATCCATGCTCGAGAGGCTGTACATGCGCTACAACGACCGCGTGTACGTCAAGCCGGATCCGCTCTACTGCCTTTACAACTACGACGATCCACGAGATATCGAGGTTGTCGGCCTTATTGCGTCCTCGCTCGCGTTCGGGAACGTCGTCCAGATAGGGCGCAGCATCGAGCGGGTCCTCGATGTGCTCGGGAGTTCACCGGCTGAATTTGTGAAGAATGAAATCCCCCGGAGCATCAATTCCCTTCTATCGGGGTTCAAGCATAGGTGGATTTGCGGCGATGAGATATCGAGTTTTCTTGCCGGGGTGGGGAGGGTGCTCGATAGATACGGTTCATTGGAGAGATGTTTCATCGATGGGCTGCGCGGCGACCACGGGGATGTGATGCCCGCGCTCGCCCACTTCGTTGCCGAGCTTTGCGGCGGATGCGACAAAGGTCCGGCGAAGCTCCTGCCGGCGCCGGAACGTGGCAGCGCCTGCAAGCGGCTGAACCTCTATCTCAGGTGGATGGCGCGCAGGGATAAAGTGGACCCCGGCGTTTGGAGCGGTGTCCCGGCCTCGATGCTCCTCGTCCCGCTCGATACGCATATGCTCAGATTCTCGAGGGCGATGGGATTGACGGACCGGAACCAGGCCAGCCTGAAGACAGCTCGCGAAGTGACACGGGGGTTCAGGGAGATCTCACCCGCTGATCCGGTTAAGTACGATTTTGCGTTGACGCGCCTGGGGATACGCAGGGACCGAGACAGACGGTTGTTCATCGACATGATAGGGATGGACGATAACGTGGCCCTTTCACTGGGCGCCTCGGGGAAGAGGGAGGCTGTTTAGGATCATGATCGGTGATGTAATGATCGCTGTTTGGAATACATTCAAGGAGATGGCCCCCTATCTGCTGTTCGGATTCATCTTTGCTGGCGCCCTCTCCGTCTTGATCAAACCGGAAACCGTGGAGCGGCATCTCGGCGGCAGGGGCATGTGGCAGGTGGTCAAGGCTTCACTTCTCGGAGTTCCGCTCCCTCTTTGTTCGTGCAGCGTGATCCCTGTCGGTGCGTCGCTCCGCAGGCACGGCGCGGGCTCGGGGGCCACGAGCTCCTTCCTCATATCGACACCCCAGACCGGCGTTGACAGCATAATGGTCACGCTGAGCCTGCTCGGTCCGGTGTTCGCGGTAATCAGGCCGTTCGTGGCGTTCGTGAGCGGGATCATAGGCGGGGGGCTGGTAATGAGGTTCGGATCGGAGGGTGAACGGGAGAGGGAGGGCGCCGGAACCTGCAGCTGTGAATGCTGTGACGAGGCGAATGAAAAAAGCGGTTTCGTCAAGGCTTTGAGTTACGGTTTCCTGACCCTACCGCGGGATATCGGAAGGGCGCTGATCGTTGGGGTCGTTTTGGCCGGTGTGATTTCCGCGATCGTTCCCGATAATCTCTTTTCAGGGATTCTCGGTGGTGGTATATTGTCCATGCTGGTTATGATGGCGGCCGGCACTCCGGTTTACGTTTGTGCCACCGCTTCGGTTCCGATAGCGGCTGCGCTCATATCAAAAGGTGTTTCACCGGGAGCGGCTCTCGTTTTTCTTATGACGGGACCCGCCACCAATGCTGCCACGATCACCACGGTCTGGAAGATGATGGGAAAGAGGACCACGTTTCTGTACCTGGGCGCTGTGGCGGTCACGGCCCTTGCCGCCGGTGCGCTACTGGATGCCGTGTACGTAGCGCACGATACTTCACCTCTTCAGGGCACCGGTCGGATGCTGCCGGATGCGGTTAAGATCGCGGCCGCCGTTGTGCTCGCGGCGGTCCTGGCCGTTGGTTTTCTGAAAAAGAAGGAACATGAGGAGAAGCATACGAAAGGTATGATCGAGTGAGACAACCGCCCGGATGCGTTGATCGTAAGCGCGATTTTCGAGGCGTTTTACATAGATGAGATGAAAATGTGAGAATAATGTATGAGCAGTGCTTGAGAAGGGGGTTGCAATGTCATTGAAGGGCACACAGACCGAGAAGAATATCCTTACGGCTTTTGCCGGCGAGTCGCAGGCAAGAAACCGCTACACCTACTTTGCCAGCCAGGCGAAGAAGGAGGGGTACGTACAGATCTCCTCCATCTTCGAGGAAACGGCGAACCAGGAACGCGAGCACGCAAAGAGGCTGTTCAAGCTTCTCGAGGGTGGGGAAGTGGAGGTCAAGGCGTCTTTTCCGGCGGGCGTTATCGGATGCACGACCGATAATCTCGCCGAGGCCGCGGGAGGCGAGAATTACGAGTGGACCGAGATGTATCCCGGTTTCGCGAAAGTAGCCCGTGAGGAGGGATTCGAGGAGATCGCCGAGATATTCGAGGCGATAGCGGTTGCGGAGAAGCAGCACGAGAAGAGGTACAATGATCTGAAGGCCAATATAGAGTCGGGAGCCGTGTTCGAGCGCGGGAAGAAGGTCGTATGGCGCTGCCGTAACTGCGGCTACCTGCACGAGGGCACGGAGGCGTTGGAGAAATGTCCGGCCTGTGCGCACCCGCGGGCCCATTTCGAGCTTCTGGGTGAGAATTGGTAGTGATGATCGTATTGTGGAGATCCGGCGGTCTTTGCCGGCCGCCGGAGAACCATGTTGTCGTCTTGCATTGGAATGAACAGTGAAAAAGGAGGTTATGGAATGACCAAGAAGTTGCAGGTTTACAAGTGTGAGGTCTGCGGTAATATCGTCGAGGTTCTCCATGAGGGTGTCGGGGAGCTCGTGTGCTGCGGCCAGGCGATGAAGCTCCACGAGGAGAACACCGAGGACGCGGCCACCGAGAAACATGTCCCGGTGATAGAGAAGATCGACGGCGGTTACAAGGTGATCGTGGGCAGCGTGCCCCATCCGATGGAGGAAAAGCACTATATCGAATGGATACAGCTGTTCGCCGACGGTGATACTTTCCGGCATTTTTTGAATCCGGGAGATGCTCCCGAGGCTGTATTCAAGGTTTCGGCCGGGAGCGTGTCAGCGCGTGAATACTGCAATGTTCACGGATTATGGAAGGGAGAGTGATGTCGGATGATCAAAGACAAGATTCGTGATGCCTTCAACGAGCAGATCCAGCACGAGCTATATTCCGGATACCTCTACCTGTCGATCGCGGCCTATTTCCATTCACAGGGGCTGGACGGGATGGCCCAGTGGATGAGGGTCCAGGCCCTCGAGGAGCAGACCCACGCGATCAAGTTCTTCGATCATATAATAGAACGCGACGGTGAGGTCGAGCTTCTTGAGATAAAGAAGCCGCCAACCGTATGGAAATCTCCTCTCGAGGCGTTCAGGGATGCGTACAAGCACGAGCAGTTCATAACCGGTAAGATCAACGAGCTCGTCAAGCTATCGAAATCGGAGAACGACTACGCGTCGGGCAGCCTGCTTCAGTGGTTCGTGGACGAGCAGGTGGAGGAGGAGGCGTCGGCGTCGAAGAACGTGCAGAACCTCGAGCTCACCGGCGAATCCGGACATGGATTACTCATGCTCGACAGGGAGCTCGGGTCAAGAACCTTCACTATGCCGGCCCCTGAGGGGGAGGATTGATGCCGTTTGATGCACATGAGCGGATCGGATAGGCCCTGAAGGCCGGTGGATCGTTGCGGGGCCGGGTCAATAGCCCGGTCCCGTTTTCAATCGGGGGGCTCGATCACTTTCGAGCGTTCCCTTTTTCGTTTTCCCCGGCGTTTCTTGTCATCGAGCCTTCGCTCGATAGCTGAAGGCGGCCTGCGGCTTTTCTTCCTATGCCTCACGGGTGTGAAAGCGTCCGTCATCAGCTCCTTGAGCCTGGCCGTTGCGGCCGTCCTGTTGGCGCTCTGGGTGCGGTGCTTCTGCGAAGAGATCCTCAGTATACCGTTCTTGCTTATCCTCGAACCGAGCCTTGATAGTATCAGAGCCCTCTGATCATCGGAGAGGCTGGGGGAGTTGGCCACGTCGAAATTCAAGGTCACGCGGGTGCTGACCTTGTTCACGTTCTGACCACCCGGCTTGCTGCTGTGGGAGAACGTGAATACTAGCTCACTGTCCGGTATCTCGATATCGTCTGATACTCTTATCATCGCCTCTCATCCCAGCTCGGACCTTCCTGCGCGGCCCTTGCCGGATCCGCCGGCACCGGGGCATATCTTATCTTAACGACTTATCGATAATACGGTTAAATGTTTTTTTCGGAGCACGCAAGGGAAATCGCCCCATCCAGCGTGCGGGAGCGAGCTCTAGGGCGGCCATAAATGCTGTTGTCTTATCGCTCACTTTGTGGTATAAACACAGATTCACGCGACCCTGGACATGATGCTATCCTTATAGGAGGTAACAGGATGGGTAACCGGATAAATCATGCACCATACAGCCGTGGTCTCCTGCCTTTGGCCCTGTCCGTAATGCTCATAGCGGTTTTTACGGCCGCGCTTGTCTCAGCCGGCACCGTAAAGGAGCGCCCGGACGGATGCACGACCATAACCGTGGGGCGCCTGGCTTCCGCTGACGGATCCGTGATGACCTCACACACATGTGACGGACATGACGGAAGAACGTGGATAGGCATAGTGCCGGGAATGGAACATGCGGGGGGGGCGATGGATACGATCTTCATGAAGACCGATTACATGGTATCCCCCGGGGACACAACCGGCCTTGTATATAACGGCGCCATACCGTATAAGACGAAGACATACGGGCATATCTGGGGGATATACTCACTCATAAACGAGCACCAGCTGTCGATCGGAGAATCGACCTTCGGCGGCAAGGAGGAGCTCAAGAGCGACAAGGGGATGTTGAACTGCTACGAGCTCACGCGGTTGATGGCCGAGCGGTGCAGGACCGCCCGCGGGGCGATCGCTCTTGCCGGGAAGCTGCTCGAGAAGTACGGATACAACGACGGGGGAGAATGCCTAACGATCGCAGACACGAAAGAGGTCTGGCACTTCGAGGTCGTAGGCCCCGGGGAGGGCAGGTTCGGGGCGGTCTGGGCCGCCCAACGTGTTCCGGACGGCCATGTGAGCGTCAACGCCAACAGCAGCCGCATTCGCGGTATCGACTTGAAGAACAAGGACTATTTCATGGCTTCCGACAACGTGTTCGAGGCAGCGGAGGAGCTGTGCCTGTGGGATAAGGACAGCGGGAAGCCGTTCGAGTTCTGCTACGTATACGGTGACCGCACTTCGATGTGGGCGAGAAGAAGGGAGTGGCGCGTTTTCGATCTTCTGGCACCGTCTCTCGGGCTCGATGCGAATGACGAGAACTACCCGTTCTCGGTAAAGCCGGACAAGAAGGTCACCGTCGAGAGGATGATGGAGCTCTTCGCGGACACCTACGAGGATACTGACTACGATATGACAAAATTCATGCTTGTGACCGATGAGGACGGCAAGAGCGTGAAGAGCCCCTATGCAAATCCGTTCATGGATTACGATCAGATGCCTCTATGGAAGATCAACGGTGCGCTGCACAAGATGGGTGAGCGGACAATCGCCCGTTACTACTGCGTATACGTAATAATAACGCAGTCGCGGGACTGGCTGCCCGATCCGATCGGCGGGCTCGTCTGGTTCGGTTGGGATAATCCGGCGATGACGTGCTATGCTCCCCTGTACTGCTGCACGAAGATGCTCCCGGAGCCGTATCTGATGGGAGGTAAGGGCGGCAGGCCCGCCTACTCGAGGGACAGCGCTTGGTGGGGCGTCAACCGTGTCAGCACGATCGCCGCACACAGGTGGGGGGATATGCGGCACGACGTCTATGCAGTACGGGATCCCATCAGGAGAAGGGCGTTCGAGGATCAGAAGAGGATCGAGGACGAGGCGCTTCGCCTTCACAACGAAGATCCGGAAAAAGCCGTTAGCTACCTTACGAAGTACAGCTGCGATATGTGCACCAAGATCAACGAGGCGTACTGGAAGCTCGGCGACGATCTCTGGACAAAGTACGACGAGAAATTCTAGGCGGTTGGTTGCGCGGATAGGGTTTGAGATAGTACTGCCGGGAAGTTGCGGTGCGGCATATGCGGGCCGCCAGTTGAACGTGAAGGGGGAGCGATCCGGTGCGGCGTATTGAATCCGCGCGTATGATATGACACGGAAACATATTAGGGATCAGGACGTATAGTTAATTGGCTGTGCAATTTTAATCCCCTCAATTACGGAGGTGTTTGGATGAAGTCGTTTTTCAGGTCGTTTTTTGCTTGCATGCTGGCGGTGCTGGTGTTCGTTTTGGTGATATTTTCGATAGTGGCGGTCAAGTCCGGCCAGAAATCAAAGATAGATGACCATTCTTATCTGGTTGTCGATATCTACGGCGAATTGCCCGAGTACGATCCACCAGCCGGGGTGATCGGGGAGCTGATGGGGGGGAAGGCCGAGACGCTGCAGCGCATACTGAGTAACATGGACAAGGTATGCGTGGACGACCGCATAGACGGAGTGATTCTGAAGCTTTCGAGCAGCAGCAGCTTCGGCGGGGCGAAGATGCAGGAGATTCGTGGTGCGATCAAGAAGGTCAGGGAGGCGGGCAAGAAGGTCTACGGTTTCGCGGACTCCATGGACAGGAAAACCTGCTTTCTGGCGGCGGCGTGCGATTCTGTATACATGGTTCCTACCGGTTACTTCTCCTTCACGGGCTTCGCCGCAGTTACCGAGCACTTGAAGGGCACGCTCGATAAGCTTGGCATAAAGCCCAACCTGCACAAGATCAAGGACTACAAGAGCGCGGCAGAGATGATTATGCGCGAGGACATGTCGGCGGCGGCGAGGGAGAACAAGGAATGGCTGCTGGACGAGTTCTGGGAGCTTCTCATCACGGGCCTCGAGAGCGACCGCGGGCTCAGCGAGGAGGATGTCATCGATATGATGAAGCTCGCCGTATTCACCCCGGAGGAGGCGGTCGAGGGTGGGCTGATCGACAGGAAGCTCTATTGGGAAGAGCTGGCCGATATGCTTAAGGGCGACGATGATGAGGATCTCCGCACGGTTTCGCAGTGCCGGTATGCTGATGAGGATCCGGAGAAGCTGGGTATCAAGGGAAAGAAGAAGATCGCGGTTATCCATGCGCAGGGCATGATCGGCGGGAGGAAGAACAAGGTTGATCCCATGTTCGGCCTGATAATGGGGCACGAGTCTATCAATGCCGAGTTCAAGCGCGCCAGGGAGGACGACGACGTGGCGGCGATCGTGTTCCGCATCGACAGCGGCGGGGGTGACGCCCTCACGAGTGACATCATAGGGCACGAGGTGGAGATCACCGCATCCGAGAAACCGGTGGTCGCGTCGATGGTCGACGTGGCGGCTTCGGGCGGTTACCATATAGCCTACCGTGCAAGCAGGATCATCGCGGATCCGATGACGATAACCGGATCCATCGGATCGATCAGCATGAAGTTCAACATGAGGGGATTTCTAAACAAGCTGGGGATTACGAACGACTTCGCCACAAAAGGCCCCATGGCCCTATTTTTCTCGTCATACAGGGATTTCACGGAGGAGGAGCGGAAGCGATTCGAGGATGATCATTGGAACGGCTTCAACAGTTGGCTGGAGGATGTGGCCGAACACAGGGGAATGACGTTCGAAGAGGCTGAAAAGCTGGCCCACGGACGTGTATGGTCGGGTAGGCAGGGTGCTGAAAACGGCCTGGTCGATGAGATGGGCGGCCTGGACAGGGCCATCGAGCTGGCCAGGGAGCTCGCGGAGATACCGGCCGGCGATGGCGTAACCGTTGTTCACTATCCGGCGAAGAAAGGCCTGCTTGAGGCGATAACCGGCGGTGAAGGCGGTCTGACCGCCGCGGCGCACTATGTCGTATATCGCCTGATCAGGGGGGATATAGCCGAGACCTGGAATATGGTAACGGAGTCCCGGATGTACATGATGGAGGATTTCAGCATAGAGTGAGCCGTATTGACGAATCTCATCCGCCGCATGACCGGGGTAGACCTGGGAGCCGTCGGCTGTAATCGGAATTACGGTAATATCAAATCAAGCCCGGAGCCGGACGCGAAGTGATTGTAAGAAGAAACCGGCTTCGGGCTTTTACGTATGGTGCGCACCACCTGCGATCGCGTCCCCCCACGATAAGCGGACCACCGGAATCGGGAGACACGAGCTTCCGATCGCATGTGATCACGGTGGACTTTCGACAACGCCCGTCACCTACCGAGTTGTTGACAGACACGCGATCCAGGGGGTAGTCTGTTGACGGGAAAGAAAGTCTCGATTTCCGGTATTCGCTCATATTTCACGGTTACAGAAAGGAAGGAAGCCTTGAGTTGTCTTTGCCGAAAAACAGCGTTCTGTATGGTTATTTTGCTGTCACTAATAGTCTCTCTTGCGGTTGCGGCGGGCGAGCCCGGACCGATCACGGCTGAGGTTCTCTGGAGCATGAAGCGTGTCGGCTCCCTCAGTGTTTCCGCAGACGGCGAGTATGCGGCGGTCGTCGTCACCGAGTACGATATAGAGGAGAACAAGGGCCAGGGTGATATATGGCTCGTCGCTACGGACGGTTCCTATCTGCGTAGATTCACCACGGGCGAGACGACGGAGGGCTCTCCCGTATGGAGCCCCTGCGGGCGGAGTATAGCCTTCACCGCCGCCCGCAAGGGTGAAAAGCCGCAGCTGCATTTGATCCCCGTGGACGGAGGCGAGGCCGTTTGCCTGACCGATATGCCGCTCGGCGTATCCAATCCGAAGTGGATGCCGGATGGAAAGGGGATCGTATTCTACTCGAAGATACTTCCGGGCTTCGAGAGCGATTTGGATTCGATGAGGGCGGAGTTGAAAAGAAGGGAGGACGACAAGGTGACGGCGAAGGTCACCGAGGACAGGTTTTACAGGTACTGGGATCACTGGCTCACGGATGGGACGATCCCGCACCTGTTCATGGTGGATGTCGAAAGCCAGGAGGTCACCGACCTCACTCCGGGGTGGGACCGCCTGTTCGGAACTAGGGGAGTCAGGTACGATATATCACCGGAAGGCGGGGAGATAGCCTTTTCCGCATTCAGGCACGGAGCCCCTTACGATTCTCTGACGAGTGACGTATTCATCCTTTCCCTCGATGATCCCGAAAGCTACCATAATATTACGACGGGGAATCCGGCCGACGACTTCTCACCCTACTATACACCCGATGGAAAGTATATTCTCTATGGGAGGCAAAAGATATTAGGTTTTTACGGCGACCGGGTAAGGTTGGTCAGGTACAACAGGCAAACAGGTGAAAAGAGGCTCCTCACCGAGGACTTCGACCGTTCCCCTTCCGGATGGGTGACGGACAGGGGAGGCAAGCATGTCTATTTCACGGCCGAGGACAGGGCGATGCGATCGCTCTACTCCGTGGGGATCAGGGGAGACGGGGTTAGGGAGATATTTGGAGGCGGGACGAATACATCGGTGGATGTGAGTGCAGGGGGGAAGTTGACGTTCCTCCACCAGAGCAACTGCGAACCCAACGAGGTATGGACGGTCAAGAGAAACGGGACGAAGCCTCGGAAGATCACGGATTTCAACGATGATATCCTCGCTGAAATCGAATTCGGTAGATTCGAGGATACGGTGTTCGAGGGAGCTGGAGGGGCGGACGTTCAGATGTTCATCCTCTATCCGCCCGGATTCGACGCTTCCAGGAAATGGCCTTTACTCGTTCTTGTTCACGGAGGGCCGCACGGTACGTTCGGTGATGATTTCCATCCCCGCTGGAACACCCAGGTGTTCGCGGCGCCGGGTTATGTGACAGCCTTGGTGAATTTTCACGGATCATCGAGCTTCGGTCAGGATTTCACCGATGCGATAACTGGCGAGCACGGCCGCAAACCGTTTATCGACGTAATGAATGCCGTTGATTTCCTGCTCGAGAAGGGTTTCATAGACGAGGATCGAATGGCCGTCGCCGGGGGCAGCTACGGCGGGTACCTGGCGAGCTGGATCGGCACGCAGACTGACCGTTTTGCGTGCATCATCAATCATGCAGGTGTGTTCGATCTCTGCGCCCAGTTCGGATCGGACATCACTTCCGGCAGGCCGCGTGCTTACGGAGGGACTCCGTGGACGGCCCTTGAGAACGTGATACGGTGGTCTCCGGCGCACAATATGGATAACTATGTTACGCCCACTCTTGTCATCCACGGCGAGAGGGATTACAGGGTGCCGGTAGGTAACGGGCTGGAGGCATACGGCATGCTCAAGGCGAAAGGCGTTACAGCCAAGCTCATATACTTCCCGGACGAGAATCACTGGGTCCTTACTCCCCGGAACTCGATCTTCTGGTACGGGGAGTTCCACGGATGGCTCGAGAGGTTTATCGGAAAGGGTCCGCGTTGAGAACCGGCGTGGGGCCGTATGACCGGAGGTGAAGATGAAGTTCGCTCATTCGATACACTGTTGGCACCCGCCGCTCCTTGTGCTGTTCATGGTGCTTTCCGCCACGCTCATTCCCGGAGTCTCCGAGGCCTTCGACAGGCTCAGCGGGAGGATGGACGCCTCGCGCTCCGAGGTGATATGCCGGCACGGGATCGTCTGTGCAGCCCAACCCCTGGCCGTGCAGGTGGGGATCGAGATACTGAGGAGCGGAGGAAACGCCGTGGATGCGGCGATAGCGGTGAACGCCGCTCTCGGATTGATGGAGCCCGTGGCCAACGGGATAGGAGGCGACCTGTTTGCGATCGTATGGGATTCGAGGACCAAGCGGCTCTACGGGCTCAATGCGAGCGGCCGGAGCCCGTATCTCCTCAACCGGGAACAGGTGAAAGCCGGAGGGCATTCCAGGATCCCTTACACCGGTGTGCTCCCGCAAACCGTTCCGGGCTGTGTGGACGGATGGTTCGAGCTGCACGAGAGATTCGGCCGGCTTCCGATGGAGAGGATACTCGAACCGGCGATTAGGTACGCTGAAGAAGGGTTCCCCGTATCCGAGGTCGTGGCCCATTACTGGGCCGTCGGTGCGGAGAGGCTGAAGGATGAGCCGAATTTTGCGGCGACATATATGCCCGGGGGATCCGCCCCGGCGAAGGGGGAGATATTCCGTAACCCCGATTTGGCGCGTACGTACAGGATGATCGCGGAGAAGGGCCGTAACGCGTTCTACAGGGGGGAGATAGCCAGGACGATAGATGGATTCTCCAAGAGGATCGGCGGATACCTGAGGTACAGGGATTTCGAGGACCACAAGTCGACCTGGGTCGAACCGGTGAGTGTTTCCTACAGGGGATACGAGGTCTGGGAGCTGCCGCCGAACGGACAGGGTATCGCCGCACTCCAGATGCTCAACATCCTGGAGGGATTCGAGCTGTCTGAGCTCGGGCACAACAGCGCCGACTATCTGCACCTTCTGATCGAGGCGAAGAAGCTCGCATTCGAGGACAGGGCCCGTTACTATGCCGATCCCGATTTCTCCGATGTCCCCGTGAATAGGCTCATCTCCAAGGAGTATGCGGATTCCAGGCGCGGCATGATAGACATGGAAAGGGCGATGAGGGAGATCGATGCGGCCGATTCGAGGCTCGAATCGGGTGAGACCACTTACCTTACGGTAGCCGACAGTGACAGGAACTTCGTATCGCTGATTCAGAGCAATTACGCGGGCTTCGGTTCAGGCCCGGTTCCCGACGGGCTGGGTTTCTGCCTGCAGGACAGGGGGGCGCTGTTCAACCTGGACCCGGAACACCCCAATACGCTGGAGCCGCATAAGCGGCCGTTTCACACGATCATACCGGCCATGGTTACACTGAAAGGCCGGCCGGTGTTCTCCTTCGGGGTGATGGGAGGATCGATGCAGCCGCAGGGGCATGTACAGGTCCTATGCAACATAATCGATTTCGGGATGAACGTGCAGGAGGCGGGTGACGCTCCGCGCTTCAGGCATATGGGTTCCTCGCAGCCGACCGGTGAGGCGATGAATGACGGTGGCAGTGTGGCGTTAGAGAGTGGTGTGGCACCGGGAGTGATAAGGGAGCTGATCTCGAGGGGGCACAGGCTAGTGAAGCAGGCGGGTGGATTCGGCGGATACCAGGGGATATGGTGGGATCACGATAACGATGTTCTTATTGGCGCTTCCGAGTCAAGGAAGGACGGCTGCGCCATGGGGTATTGATATTGTAAGCGTAAGACGCCATCACGGATTCCTCCGGAGCGCCTCTGTAGTCTTCAGCCATATTTCGTTAAAGAATGACCGGTGGCTATGCCGATCAATAGGTGTTGAAGTGGTTGTGCATAGGATGTGACGTGCGTGATTCTGCAATCCATCTTTAGAACGGATCGGACGAATGAAGCTGGAAGACTTGAAATCGAGTTCGGGAAATGCGCGGGCAGCCGAAAACAGGGCCATAGAGTTGCTTGAGAGTGAAGAGAAATATAGGATTCTGATGGATTCCTCCTCGGAGGCGATCTGCATAGTAGATCCCGATGGTAACGTACTGGAATGCAACAGGGCATCCCTAGAGATGCACGGCTTCGCTTCCGAGCCGGAGATGATAGGATTGAACCTGATGGAATTGGTCGCGGAGAGGGACAGGAGAAAGGCCCTCGATCATTTCGAAGGCATAAAGCGGGAGGTGTCTTCCGGCAGCCTGGAGTTCACCTTGTTGACGAGGGACGGCAAGGAGTTCCCCGCCCTGGTATCCGCTCATGCGGTGAGGGATCAATCACAGGATGCAGTTTCTTACGTTGCGGTGGCGAGGCAGATCGCCGATCGCAAGAGAACCGAGGAGCTCTTCAGGCTGGCGGCCGAATGTGCGAGCGATCTCATCTACGAGTGGGATATCGAGTCGGGCAGCCTCGAGTGGTTCGGTGACATAGACGGCGTTCTGGGGTACGAAAGTGGGGAGTTCGACAGAACACTTGATGCATGGCTCGAATCGATACACCCCGATGACCGGCCAAGGCTCGATGGCGAGGTGAAGATGGAAAGGGAGATCGGCGGCCCAATCGACACCGAATACCGGATACGCAGAAAGGACGGCAGCTGGAGGCACTGGACGGACCGGGGTATTTCTGTTCTGGACAGCAAGGGGAAACCCATAAGGCTGATAGGGGTCTGCACGGACATAACCGAGCAGAAGAGAACAGAGGAGGCGCTGAAGGAGAGCGAGAACAGGTTCCGAACGCTGTTCACGGGGATGAACGAGGGTGTCGGTCTCTGCGAGGTCGTGTCCGGCGAGTCCGGAAAATGTGTGGACTATTTGATCTTGGATGTCAACCCGGCTTTCGAGCGCATCCTCGGTTTCAAGAAGGAGGATGTGATCGGCAAGCTCGCCTCCGAGGTATTGGAGGTAGCCGAGGCGCCGTTCATAGAGATATTTTCGGATATTGCGGAGAGTGGTGGATCCACCGCTTTCGAGACTTACTACGAACCCCTCGGTATGGATCTTTACATATCGGTTTTCTCCCCGCGCAGGGGCACTTTCGCTATCGTCTTCAAGGACATATCGGAGCGCAAACGGTCGGAGTCGGAACGCAGGAAGCTCGAGGCCCAGTTTCAGTATGCGCAGAAACTAGAGAGCCTGGGGGTTCTGGCCGGGGGAATAGCGCATGATTTCAACAACCTTCTGATGGCGATCCTGGGGAACGCCGACCTGGCTCTCATGGAGCTTTCGAACGTCTCACCCGCCCGTAACAGCGTGGTGGAGATAGAGAGGGCCTCGCGCCGCGCTTCTGAGCTGTGCAGGCAGATGCTGGCCTATTCGGGTAAAGGTAGATTCGTGGTCGAGAAGATCGACCTATCGGATCTCGTGAACGAGATGGCTCATATGCTAGAGGTATCGATATTCAAGAAGATCAGGTTGAGGTACAACTTCCCGGAAGATCTGCCTCCGGTGGATGCTGATCCTGCGCAGATAAGACAGATCGTAATGAACCTGATCGTGAACGCATCGGATGCTATCGGTGACAGGGAAGGCGCAATAGCGATCACGACAGGGCTGCTTCAGTGCGACAGTGAATATCTGGCCGAGTCTTTCCTGAGGGGGGAAGTGCAGGAGGGGGTGTACGTGTTCATAGAGGTCGAGGATACGGGTTGTGGAATGGACAATGAAACGGTTGCCAGGATATTCGATCCGTTCTTTACCACCAAGGCGACAGGAAGAGGCCTGGGAATGGCAGCTATTCTCGGGATCGTCCGTGGGCACAACGGTGCCATCATGGTCGATAGCCGGCCCGGCGAGGGCACCAAGATCAGGGTTCTTTTCCCGGCCGCCGCAGGAATGGCCGCTAGCAAGGCATCAAAGGATGCGGAGAGCGGCGAGCGGGTAACGGCCAGTGGAACGGTAATGATCGTCGATGACGAGGAGATGGTCCGTAATGTGGGCAGGCGCATGCTGGAAAGGGGGGGATTCAGTGTCCTGACCGCCGCTGACGGGAAAGAGGCTATAGAGATATTCCGTGAACGGGGCGAAGAGATAGACTGCGTCATCCTGGACATGACTATGCCGCAGATGAGCGGTGAGGAAGTGTTTTCCCAGCTGAGGCTTATCCGGCAGGACGTGCCGGTTATCCTCTCGAGCGGCTACAGCGAGGAAAAGCTCGCCCAGAACCTGTTGGTCGCAGGCCTGTCCGGATTCATCCAGAAGCCTTACAAGCTGAAGCACCTGATGGACATGCTTCATAGAGTTCTAAACGATAGGAAGGCCGAGTAGCCTTCCCCCACCGAACACATCCGACGGTTGTTCAGCGGTCGACCGGGAACGGCTCGTGTTCCGGCCAGGGCCGCGGATCCTCCTTGATCCTCTCCAGCAGGTATTCGACCGCCTTCATGAGCTGTGCGTCATGCCCCCTCGCCATTTCGACGGGATCCAGATCCACGACTATATCGGGCTCGACTCCAGTATTCTCGACTATCCAGTAACCCTCCGGATCGTATATCCGGTAGTCGGGTGCCGACAAACCGCCGCCGTCTATAAGGCTTATCCACATGGATACACCGACCAGGCCTCCCCATGTCCGTGTGCCTATCACCGGTCCCATACCGAGCATCTGGAATTCCATCGGGAGCATATCGCCGCCCGAGCCTGCCTGACGGTTTGTCAGGCATGCGAGATGGGCTCGCGTTACAACAGCGGGATCGGTCTGATCGTGCGAGTATCTGCGTGTCCAGTACGCCAGGACTTCCTTGTTGAGGCGCTGGAGGAATATCGCGGGATCGAGACCTCCACCGTTGAAACGCCCATCCACTATCAGGCCCTTCTTTCTGGTCTGCGAGTAGAAATACTTCGGGAACTCCCTTGCGGAACCCAGATATGTGTCGGGCAGGTGGAGGTATCCTATCTCCCCCTTCGAGGCCTTGTCCGCGACAATGCGGTTGTGCTCGACCCAGTCGAGATACCTGAGCGTGTATTCGCCCCTCAGGGGGACAACGGTGATTTCCCTCGCGCCCTTTTCCGACGGTCTGCCGTTGACCAGAAGCGTGATCTGCTTGTCGCCCATATTCTGGAAGTAGCTGTATATGTTCCGGTCCGCCGTGATTTCCTTCCCGTTTACACGAAGGACGTAATTGCCTTCCTTTACGTTCAGACCCGGCTTTGCCAGCGGTGGAATTGTCTCTCTTGTCCAGTCCGGGACGCCGTATATCTTCTTGATGCGGTAGCGGCCGCTGGAGTCGTCGGTTTCCCAGTCCACTCCGAGCATCCCGACGTTGACATTTTCCGATTCCCTCTGGAAGTCACCGCCGAAAACGTACGTGTGGGACGTATTCAATTCGCCGATCAGTTCGCCGATAATGTAGCTCAGATCCCCGCGGCATGAGGCGTACGGCAGCAGTTTCCCGTATTTCTCCCGCATATCGTCCCAGTCGATCCCGTGCATGTTGCGCTCATAGTAGAAATCCCTCTCCATCCTCCACGCCTCGTTGAAGATCTGTTTCCACTCGGCCATGGGCTCCAGAAGCATCTCCAGTCCGGAGAGGTCAAGCGATTCGCCGCTCGACTCAACGGCAGCTGCTTCTATGATCCCTATGGAGCTGCCCTTCCTGTAAACGATGTGCTTTCCGTCCGCGGAGAGCTTGTAGCCATCGATCTCCTTGATAACTGTCTTTTCCTCGCGGTCGTCGAACGAGAACCGCATGAGGTCGCGAGGCCCTATTGCGCGGAATTCGAAGCGGTTGAAATCTCCCTCGTCCTTGTTGAGGTAGAATATGGAGGATTCGTTTGTCGCCAGACTGCGGTAATTGCCGGGCGGCAGCGGTAGGGCTTCGATTCTGCTCTCGATTCCCTCGAAGTCTATCTCGACACCTTTCTCATCATCATTATCCTCTTCATCTTTCTCTTCGCCGGCATCCTTTTCCTCGTCACTCTTATACGGTAGCAGGGATTCTGTTTGTTCATCGAGGTTCAGACAGTAGATTCCGGCGGCCTTCTTGTACGTCATCTCCCATTCGAAGTCACAGAACGTCGGGTCGAACCGCCTGTTGGACACGAAGAACAGGTATTTTCCGCATTTGGAGAACACCGGCTCGAAATCGTTGAATATGCCGTTGCTGACGCACTTCGATTCACCCGATTCAAGGGAGTATATGTACACCTGAAACACGAGGTCCTCGTTCATCTTCGAATAGGCGATGTATCGGCTGTCCGGCGACCAGTGGAAGTCGTAGATCGGTTTTAGATCCAATGAGACGTCGATGTTCTCGAATTCGGCCTTGTCCACCTTCTTGATCTTCTTGCTGCTTACGTCGATGAAGTAGAGGCTCAGCGTCTGATCCGCAAACGCGATCTTCTCGCTGTCCGGCGACCACCGAAGGGTGTGGCGGTAGCCGTCCTTGTGCTCGCTGATCTTCGTTCTATCGGTGCCCGTCTGGTCGGTGATGTATATCTCGTATTCACCGCTCTTGTCCGAAAGGTAGGCTATGCTTTTCCCGTCCGGGGACCAGGCCGCATCCTTGTCCCGGGCTCCGGAATCCTCGGTAAGGTTGCGGATCGCACCCTCCTCGGCGGGCACCGTGAAGACCTCACCCCTTGCGACCACCAGCGCTCGTTTCCCCGATGGGGAGCAATCGTAACCCGTTATCAGATCGTCCACCTTCTTGATATAGGGTCTTACCTCCGGTGAATCCGCGCGGATCTCCACAGGGATACGGCCGGTTTCCCCCGTCGAGACATCGAGCAGCCAGAGGGTGCCGCCGAGCTCGTACACTATCCGGTCGCCGCCCATGCTCGGTCGGCGGACATCGTATTCAGTGTGACGCGTTACCTGATCGATTTCACCAGAGCCGGTATCATACGAGTAGATATTGAGCACGCGGTCACGGTCCGAGCTGAAGTATATCTTATCGCCTATCCACATCGGAATCCTGTCGGTGCCCTCGAAGTCGGTCAATCTTTTATCCTTGTTCTTCACGAAATCGAACATGTAGATATCCTGTGCCGTTCCGCCACGGTACCTCTTCCAGGTCCGAGATTCCCTGGAGATGCGGTTGTAGGCTATCCTGTTTCCGTCCGGCGAGAAGCTTCCCTGGACCGCCTCGTGCATGATGAGCTCCTCTATGCCGGTGCCGTCGGGCGATATCAGGAAGAGGCGGTTGAAGCGATTGAAGCTCTTCCGGAACGAGCGGAAGATGATCTTGTTCTTGGTCGGATGCCATCCTACGACCTCGTCGTAGTAGGGATGGTAAGTTACACGGGTGATATCCCCTCCGTGCACGTCCATAATGTATACGTCGGCATTACCATCGTACTCTCCCGTAAAGGCGATCAGGGAACCGTCCGGTGAGAACTTCGGGAACGTCTCCGCGCCGTCGTGGATCGTGAGCCTGGTGGCCACACCACCCTCGGCCGGGACCGACCATATATCGGCCTGGTGCACGAAAACGACCAGCCCATCATGCACATCCGGAAAACGCATAAGAGGCCGCTCAGTAGACGCCAGGCCCGAGCCGCAATGGAAAAGCATCAGCAGCATTACTAGAGCATACGCCGCCGTTCTGCACTTGGCAGCGGACCGTAATAGGATATTAGAGTTCACCTTGTACCTCCTCTTCAAGATGGATAGGAACGCGCCCACGGAACCATAAGCCTCCTCGAGCCCGGTCACGACGCCGTCCCCGATTCCCGTTAGAATGTTCCGCATCTTAACAGCATGAGTCCTCGGGAGTCAAATGGTATCGATCTGGCAAGCGCGCTTCCCTGCGCAAAGGGGTCGCATCGCCGGTGATGGCGTCGATTGCGAGCCCGCACCGCCAGGCCCAGCGTGGCCGGATCGCCGATGATGGTATCGATCCGGGGCCCGAACCTCCCGGCCCGGAGAGGCGGGTCGCCGATTGTTGTTGATTCGGCTGCTTCATGTTGACTATATTTCTTCCAATACCTTCTGCGTTGTTCGCGTGATATTCGTTGCAAGGAGGTCTGAAGCATGAAGAAGGTAGTGCTGTGCGGCGAGGGCAAGTGCTGCCCCGAGGCGTTCATCGGTGAAAACGATGTCATTATTAGGGACGACAACGGCAACGAGATCACCCTTTCTAGGAAACAGGCCGAGATCCTCATCGACCACCTGAAGTAGAATTCAGGATACGTATCCATTTACGCAGGATTCGGTTGAAAGTTACACGGGCGGTGCCCCCGGTGCCCCATGCGCTGCGGGATCCGCCCGATGTTTCTCTGGGCACAGGGACTCTTGAATCGATCCGGGATCTCGGGATTCTTGAACCGTACCCAGGTCTCGGAGCTCTAAAACCTTGATTTGTCGAGGCCTATTCCGCTACTCCAGGTTTATGTAGTGATCCGGCCAGTCGCCGGGGAACTCGATCGTGTAGGCTATCGAGATCCTGCTTTTCGAGCCGGGGATCAGCTTCAGATCCCAGGTGACGATCCCGTTTTCCAACCTTTCCGAGGGCGGGGGTGTCAGGTCTATATCGCCAACCTTGATCTCCTTCGTGTAGGATACGGGGACTCGGTCCTTGACGGTCACCTCGGTATCGTTCTTCTTGAAGCTTTCGAGTTCCGCTGTGAAGTGGTAACGGACCTTCCTCTTGCTCTTGCCCTCCTTCGACAGGTACTCCTTCTTCTCGAGCTTGAAGTTGACCTTGATGTCCTGATCCACACCCAGATGCAGGTCGAATTTCTCTTCCGGTGCCACAGGGCCTATCGATTCCCGGCCGACGAAGGTCGAGGTTCGGCTCCCTTCGGTGTCCGTGTCGATGTATACCTCGGCGATGCCCGGAAGGATCGGTGCGTCCAGGCTGTTCGTGACGGCGGCGCTCGTGAATACGTGCTTGGAGAGGCGCGGAACGCAGCTTCTCGAGAGCTCGCCCGGGAGCTCGCCCTGCATTATCATCACTCGGCGCGGATCCCTGCCGCTCTCGAGGTCCACGGGGACCGGGACGTTGAAGTTCGCGGAGAACGAGGATGTGGCTATCCCGGTCACGGCGTGGACGGCGTCGTGCGTGCCTCCACCTTTTAGATCTAGCTTTATCTCGGATGGTCTGCCGCCCCTCACGTGGAGCTCCTCATCCGCTTTCATGATCCCGGGAGGCGATTCCTTTTGCATTCTGATCCCCTCCCTGAAACTCGGGATTTTCCTAAGCTCGTATGGATCGATGACAGGTGGCGCCGCTCCCGTATGAGGCATCGCGGTGGAGAGCGTCAGCGAGACGTCCCGCCAGTCCTCACCGGTAAGCTGCACTATTCCAGCCTTGTATGAAAGGTCGATCTTCTCCTCGGCAATGTCATAGCGCACGACATAGCCCGGGGTCCAACCCACCGCCTGCACCCGGTAGAGAAGGTCCAGTGTCAGATCGCCGGGTGTCTTCACATCACAGTCGATCACAAGCCTCCACCCGCGGTCGCTCTTGAGCTGGATCGCATCCAGCTGCTCCCTCGTCCGTTTGATCTCGTTCGACAGCTGATCGATCTGCTTTGCCAGCCTGTACCTTGACTGATCGGCCTCGATCCTGCCGACGTCGAGAAAATCGATGAGCCTCTTCCAGTCATCCACCCGAAAGATCTCCGGCGCGAGCTTCTCTCCGCCCTTCTCCAGGGGAAACCTGGCGAGAGAGCCCAGAAACTCGATCCTCTCCTTGATCGATTTCATGTGGATGTTGAGCGAATCCCTCCTGAACTCCAGCATCTCGAGCTTCTCTTTCAGCTCCCCGTACCTGGGTGTCTCGGCCGTGTCGGTCCAGAGCCTCTTCTTCTCGATCCCGATGATCTGGGCCCTGGCCGTGCCCCTGCCCTCGACCTGGATGCTGGATTCGTCGAAATTTCCCGGCAGATCGTCGCACAAGATGCTGTACTGACCGGGCCCGACGTCGAGCTTCCCTCGCCTGATTATCTGACCCTCCCTGCTGTAGATTGTTGCCGAGACTATCTTGGTTTCAAGTACAATCTCACGTTTATCCAGGGTTTCTGCGTCCAAGGGTATAAGCGATACGATCAGAACCACCACAGTTAGCATCGATGCAAGGGCAGGCGGACATTTGATCTTAAGTTCAAAGCCGGCGCATCCTCTGATCTTTTTTCCTAAACCGGTACATCCCCTGGTCTTGTTTTCCAAACCGGCACCTCCTCGTTTGCCCACCGTGAGGGTGGAACACCATTTTGTTACGAAATTGAAATTTTATTTCTTTTTATGAATCTATCGATTCCATAGTAGTCCTCGAATCGAGGGATTGTCAATCGAGGAGACCACACCAACCGTCGGACTCTTCCGTTTGCAGACGATATGGTAGCGGTTTTGCAACGTTTTGTCTTGAACGGATCCATACATATGGTTATATTCCGCCTATGATTCAATCCAAAACGGATATCATACTCGACAGCATCGCCGACGGGGTATTTACAGTAAGCCTGGACTGGCGTATAACCTCCTTCAATGCAGCTGCGGAGAGGATAACGGGCATACCGAGGCAGGAGGCCATCGGGAGGATTTGCGCGGAGGTTTTTTGCGCAACGATCTGCGAGAACGCGTGCGCCTTGAGAAAGACGATCGATACGGGCAATCCGATAATAAATAAAGAGATAGCCATCGTTCGAGGGGACGGGGAGTCCGTACCGGTAAGTATCTCCACGGCCCTTTTGAAGGACAAGGATGGCAATGTGATTGGGGGCGTGGAAACGTTCAGGGATCTGACCGAGGTGGAAGAGCTGAGAAAGGAGCTGTTGAGCAAGCACACATTCGCCGATATAGTGAGCAAAAACCACGAGATGCTACAGCTCTTCGATATCCTCGTGGAGGTGGCGGAGAGTGACAGCACGGTATTGCTAGAGGGGGAAAGCGGCACTGGTAAGGAGCTTTTCGCCAAGGCGATACACGGTTCGAGCCCGAGATCGGGGAAGCCGCTGGTAACCGTTAATTGCGGAGCCCTTCCGGATACCCTTCTCGAGGCCGAGCTGTTCGGATACAAGGCCGGGGCATTCACCGATGCGAGACGTGATAAGCCGGGACGCTTTGCACTTGCAGAGGGGGGCACGATATTCCTGGACGAGATAGGGGATGTCTCTCCGGCAATGCAGGTTCGCCTGCTGCGGGTGCTACAGGAGCGTGTATACGAACCGTTGGGTGCCACACGGTCCGAGCGGGCGGATGTGCGTGTCATAACGGCGACCAACAAGGATCTGGGCAGGCTGGTAGCTAAGGGTGAATTTCGGGAGGATCTATATTACAGGATTAACGTAGTCAGATTGAGCATACCACCTCTTAGAGATAGGAGAGAGGATATTCCTCATCTGGTGGATCATTTTATAGTCAAGTTCAACAGCTTGAAGAACAAGAATATATCAGGCATCTCGACCGAGGCGATTTCGGTCCTCATGGGGTACGATTTCCCCGGGAATGTGCGGGAGCTGGAAAACATAATAGAGCACTCATTCGTGCTGTGCAGGGGCGGCACCATAAAGATCGAGCATCTGCCCGGTCACCTTAGGGCTCATGCCGGGACCGAATCCAGGCCGGGCGCCGGAAGTCTCGACGAGATCGAGGCCCGCTTCATCCTGGAGGCTCTGAGGAGCAACGGCTGGAACCGTCAGGCCACCGCCCGCGCACTTGGGATCCACAAGACAACGCTTTGGAGGAAGATAAAAAGGCTCGGCATCGAGCTTCCCGATACGGACGGCCGCAGCAGGCGAGCGGCCGAGGAATGAACTCTGTGCCACTCCGGTACGCATCCATAATCCACTGACAACAATATAATAGATGCATTTCAGCCTCGGTGCCGGCAGGCACATAAAAATGGGCGAAAAGGCTGCATAAGTGCGACGGTTGGATGAACTCGTATAGTTTCAATTACGCAATTGTATCATTTTAAATGGTCCATTAGCCTATAAGTATGAAATGCATAACCATATGATGTTTAATCATATGTATTGCTTAATCGCGATACCACTGTCTTTGGCATAGCCTGTGCGTAAGCATAGCTTTAGGAGTGAAAATGCAATGAAAGTAGCCGTAACAGATTGGAACGGACGGGTATCCCCCCTTTTCGACGCGGCCAGAACCTTTAGGGTGGTCGATATAGAGGGGGACAAGATCACGGATTCACGGGAGTATACTATTGCCGAGGAGCACGCGATTCAGAAGGTGCGTCGGTTGCTGGAGCTGGATGTAGATGTTTTGATTTGCGGTGCCGTTTCCAACAGAGCTGCATCGATAATCGATTCCTCAGGCATAAGGCTTATTCCCTGGGTGAGCGGGAGATGCGGCAACGTCCTCGAATCATTCATTACGGATGAGCTTGGGGATTCGAGGTTCATGATGCCGGGTTTCATGGGAAGGCGCAGAATGAGGTGTGGTCGTGGTGGGGAGAGGGGTACGGGGCGTGGATGGAACGGTCCGGGACGTAAAAGGGGGATGGGTGATCTATCGGCGGGTAGGGGGATTAGAAGGGGAAGAGGTGCTCCAGGGCCCGGGAAATTGGATAAAAGCGAAATGGAGGATTGAAATGAAGATAGCTGTGACATCACGGACTGCCTCTATGGACGGGGAGGTCGATCAACGTTTCGGAAGGGCGGTCTATTTCATAATCTACGATACGGAATCGGACGAATTCAGGGTTGTTGACAACGCTCAGAACCTGAATGCGATGCAGGGGGCGGGGATACAGGCCGCCGAGACGGTTGTATCTGAAGGGGTGGATGCCGTAATTACTGGCCACTGCGGTCCAAAGGCGTTCAGAACACTCACGGCGGCGGGGATCAGGATTTTCAGCGGAGCCTCTGGAACGATCAAGGAGGCCATCGATGAGTACAGGAAGGGGAAACTGAATGAAACGGGTGCTCCAGATGTGCAGGGGCACTGGTAATGAGTAATCTTCGATGCGGCGAGGAGGTGAGCGATATGCCGGCTGGAGATAGAACAGGACCAAGCGGGATGGGGCCGATGACAGGAAGAGGCATGGGGTACTGTGCAGGCAACGAAGCGCCCGGGTACGCAAGTCCGGCACCGGGTCGAGGAGGCGGCCTGGGCAGAAGAGGCGGATTCAGAAGGGGCGGAGGTTTCGGATTAGGGAATATGTTCCATGCCACGGGATTACCCGGACGGACCGGATGGGGATCGCCTTGCGGTTACGGTGATCCCTACAATACAGGCGCGCAGCTGGTTGACTCGAGTGAGAGCGAACTGGATTTCCTGAAACGGGAGGCTATGGCTCTCAAGCAGAGGTTGGAGCAGGTTCAGGAACGAATGGACCGTCTCGAGGCAGCTTCAGAGAAGTAGTTGCGCATAATCGAATCAAGATGGTAGGAGGATTGTATGCCTAGAGGTGATGGAACCGGTCCTGCGGGTAAGGGGCCGAAAACTGGTAGAGGAATGGGGCGTTGCGGGGGTGGATCCGGAAACGGAAGTGGCCGTGGAAGGGCCGGATCGTCCGGTGGAAGGGGCAGGGGAGGCGGGAGTGGTGCCGGAACCGGAAGAGGGAGTTCGGGTGATAAAGATACCCCCGAGAGCCAGAATTCGACGAACACCGATACCGGATATGGCGAATGTGTCTGTCTCAAATGTGGGACAACCTTGAAGCGCAGTTTCGGTGTTCCGTGCAGTAACACAAAATGCCCTGAATGCGGTGCCGTTCTATTCAGAAAGAATTGAGCACCCGGAGCACCGAGGAGAGATAAATCTCTGGTAATATGGATAGAGGCGCTTCCTTCCGTGACGGCGCCCTTAACGACAACGGAGGGCCTGTGATAGAGGCGCCTCCGTCCGTGACGGCGCCCCCTGGGACACCGGCGGGCCTGTTTTCGCCGTCTATAAAATCGCTTGTGAACGCTGCGGCTTATGTGCATATTTCTGCCCTACAGGCGCAGCTAGGTTCGAAGATCAGGAGAGTGGAGTCTGGCACAGAACGGACACCAGGTTCGGGCCGGTGGTGCACGCACGGCTCCATGCCGGAGCCGGGAACTCGTGAAACTCGCGACCCTGACACTCGTGGAGGCAGGATCGGCTGCCGCACATGTGACGTAGCGCTTCGGTGTGGAGGCCCAAGCGCGTAAAGCTATGGAATATATTAAGTTATTTGGAATGGGGATCGGTGAGAAAATCTATCAGGAGTGGAAATGGGTAATAAACCGGAAGATCGCAAGCTGATGGAGAGGTTGGATGTTATCGAGCATAAACTGCTGGTGCTTTCCGGGAAGGGGGGTGTCGGTAAAAGCACGGTGGCAGTTAACCTTGCCGTCGCGTTGGCAGCAGCCGGAAAGAAAGTAGGACTCCTCGACATAGATATACACGGACCGAGCATACCTACACTTCTCGGTGTCGAGGGCATGCCGGTAGGTGGGACCGACAAGGCGCTTCATCCTTTCGCGATAGGGGAGAACCTTCGAGTGATGTCGATCGGTTTTCTGCTGAGAGACAGTGATGATGCGGTGATATGGCGCGGCCCCATGAAGTACAATGTCATAAAGCAGTTTCTGGGTGATGTCGAGTGGGGGCCGCTCGACTACCTTGTGGTCGATTCACCTCCGGGGACCGGTGACGAGCCCTTGACCGTGGCCCAGCTGATAAGTGACGCCGATGGGGCGATAATCGTCACGACACCCCAGCCGCTGGCCCTAAGCGACGTGCGGAAGTGTATCACTTTTTGTCGCCAGCTCTCACTTCCGGTTCTGGGTGTCATTGAGAATATGAGCGGTTTCGTGTGCCCGAACTGCGGGGAACGGACTGATATATTCAAGACCGGTGGAGGGGAGGAGATGGCCGGGGATATGGGAGTGCCCTTCCTGGGCAGGGTGCCTCTGGATCCTGCCATCGTTTCCGCCGGTGACGATGGGATGCCCTTCGTTGCCAATTTTCCGGAAACGGAGACCGGCAGGATTTTCGCCTCCATTGCAGCTCCTTTCCTGGCGATTGAGAAGCGGCATGCGGGATCTGAATCGGGGAGAGGCGACGGTGTCGCATCGGGTGGAGGGTCGAAAGAGAATAGCGCCGGTCGTACCGGGGGACGTCAAGCGCCTCAAAGGGGATCCGATGGATCTTCGAAGGATGGAACGGGTGCGAGATCGAGGATAGCAATCCCAATCGCCGGTGGTAAGCTCAGCATGCACTTCGGCCACTGCGAGAGATTCGCCTTCCTGGACGTGGATATGGAGAACAAGAGGATACTGTCGACGGAGTACGTGGATGCGCCGGAGCACGAGCCCGGTCTGCTCCCAAAGTGGCTCAATGAGAGGGGAGCGGATACGATAATAGCGGGTGGAATGGGTAATAGAGCCAGAAGCCTCTTCGAAGAGAGGGGAATCGAGGTGATCATCGGCGCACGGTCGCAGGAGCCGGAGGTCCTTGTCGAGTCATTCCTCTCCGAGACGCTCGAAACCGGTGAAAATATCTGCGATCATTGAGGTATATTGTGGATATAGTAAACGCCCAGTTCTTCGATCACTTCCTAGAACCCAGAAACACGGGGATTATTGAGGACGCCGATTCCGTTGTGGAGACCGGTGATCCCGTATGTGGCGATTTCCTGGTTGTTTCGATAAAGGTCGCTGACGAAAAGATCGATGACATCAGGTTTCTTTGCAAGGGATGCTCCGCGGCGATAGCGACATCCAGTGCGATGACGGAAATGGCGAAGGGAAAGAGCCTGGACGAAGCGGCGAAGATCACGCCCGAGATGATCGAGTCGGCTGTCGGCGGACTTCCGGATGATAAGCGTCATTGCTCCAACCTCGGTGCGGGAGCACTGGGAGCGGCGATAGAGAACTACCGTGTAAGGCGGCGACCCGGGAGCGGCGCCGGAGACGTTTGAGATATATGGATTATCACACTGTTTAGATGCGGGAGTTTCAAAAATGAAAGGAGCGGATGAATGGAGGATATCCGAAAACACAACGAAGAGACCCAG
This sequence comes from uncultured bacterium, assembly GCA_964422745.1. Classification (GTDB taxonomy): domain Bacteria; phylum Krumholzibacteriota; class Krumholzibacteriia; order Krumholzibacteriales; family Krumholzibacteriaceae; genus CAYRCK01. The sequence goes on along the minus strand of CAYRCK010000002.1, from coordinate 27,809 downwards.
TGCGTTCATGCAAGCCTGATTCCAGACGGGACCGGGACCGTCATCACCCCAATCTATCAAACGTCGACATTCTCGTTCAGGGATGTCGATCATGGCGCGGATCTTTTTTCGGGTAAGGGAAAGGGCTACATCTACACACGCATGGCCAATCCCACCGTTGAGTCGGTCGAGAGGGCGGTCGCCGTTCTCGAAGGGGGATTCGGGGGCCTCGGATGCGGCTCGGGGATGGCGGCCATACATACTACATTCGCCGCAATGCTCAACGCCGGTGACCATGTCATCTGCTCGGACTCCGTTTACGGGCCTACGAACACGCTGCTTGCGACCGTCATGTCACGTTTCGGAATCGAATGCGATTTCATCGACACATCCGACCTGGAAGCGATCAAAAAAGCGGTCAGGCCCGAAACGAAGGTCGTGTATGTGGAAACTCCGGGTAATCCGACACTGGTCGTGTCCGACCTCGCCGCGGTCTCCGACATAGCTCATGAGAACGGTGCAAGGCTTGTAGTGGATAACACATTCATGAGCCCTATACTTCAGAAGCCGCTGTTATTGGGTGCTGATGTTGTTGTCCATTCAATGACGAAGTTTCTCAATGGTCACGCAGACGTCGTTGCGGGGATGATCGTGGTCAAAGATGAGGACGACTACAAGGTTTTCAGAAAGGTTCTGAACCAGATAGGCGGGGTAATCGATCCATTCAACTCGTTCCTGGTCGCCCGCGGCGTCAAGACGCTGGCACTACGCATGGACAGGCACTGCGTGAGTGCGGAGAAGGTGGCGGGATTCCTGGAAGGCCACGGGAAGGTGGAGAGGGTCTTTTACCCTTGGTTGCCGTCACATCCCCAGCACGAGGTGGCCAAGCGCCAGATGAAGGGGGGAGGGGGCATCATCAGCTTCGAACTCGATGGAGGGATCGAAGCCGGCAAGATGCTTATGAACTCCCTCAAGCTGCATACGCTTGCTGTGAGCCTGGGCGGTGTAGAGACACTCATACAGCACCCGGCCTCCATGACTCATGCCACTATGGGCGCCGAGGCGCGAAGGAATGCGAAGATAACGGACGGGTTGGTAAGGATCTCGGTCGGCATAGAGAATGTAGACGAGCTGATCGAGGACCTGGATGAGGGATTATCCAAGGTCTAGCGGGAGGGGCTGTAATGGACCGTCGAGCTGAAGAGCGATACACGGCCGAGCTGGATAGATTCGCAGAGGAGATCACTCGCAGGAACGCCCTATATCTCGAGCACGGTTTTGACAGGGAAAAGGCCGCGGGCTTCGTAGTGGACTCCGCCGGGGATATCAGGCCGCCTGTCCTAGACATAGGCACGGGACGGGGGGCTGCGGCTGTTGAGATAGCCAGGCGCGGACTTCCGGTCTCGAGCGTGGATATATCCGAGGAGGAGATCGATAGGGCCGTTCTCTACGCCCGATACGCGGGCGTGGAATCGCGGATCGGATTTTTGGTGGCCGATGCCAACCTTCTGCCGTTCGACGGTGGGCGCTTCAACTTCGTATCGATGATAAACGTTCTTCACCACCTGGAAGACTGTTCGGGGATCATGAGCGAAGTGTCGCGTGTGCTGGCGCCGGGGGGGACTTTGCTGCTGGCCGATTTCACGGATGAGGGATTCGAGATACTGGACAGGGTGCACGTTTCCGAGGGGAGGACCCACTCGAAGCACAACGGAAAAGGGATGGATGACGTTGCGGCGGGATTTCGGGATTTCGGGATACAGTGCACCGGACGGGATATCCGTTTCCATCAGCATGTGATGGTGGCGCGCAGGATATAGGTATTGATATACTCGGTATCCGGATCCGGGTCGTCATACCGGGGCGGAACGCACCGGCGTTGTTATCCCTCTTCGTCCCCCGATCGTCTGTTGCGCTCGATCAGGCGCTTATGAAGGATGTTGTGCTGGAACTGGACATACAGCTCATCGCCCTGCGGCTTCTTGATTAGTCTCAGCGTCACACCCATCCCCGGGCCTGGAAGCCAGTAGGTCTTGAACACCTTCTCTATCGTGCCGGGAGGAGCTTTGGCTCTGGCTCCGAATCTATCCTCGTAGAATTGCTTCAATGAATCCAGATGCCGCATATCCTTCTCGGCGAAGTAAACTATGATCTCCCAAAGGCAGCCGTCCAGGAAGGTCAGTCGGACGTGATCCACATCCGGCGAGTTGTCGAGTGATCCCGAGAGGTGGTAGATATCCCCCCGGCGGCTCTGGTAGGGAACATCCATCCTTTCCCAGGCCACCACGTTGTGCGATCGATCGAAGAGCTCGTCGTACGATTCCCCCAGGTAGAATCCATAGAGGTTCTCGTCGATTTTCAGATCTCCCCCGTCACACCCGGCGTTTCTGGAGCACGATGCCGGCAGCATCAGCATAAGGAGCACAACCGAAACGGACGGCAGAAGTCCGGGGGTAGCACGCATTGCCGTTCTCATGCAGCACTTGGAGCTCGCGTCACCGCAAATATCGACTTGTCTGTGGCCGCACGGTGCACGTTCAGATATCATGCATCCTCCCGGGCCCTGACCAGCGTGTATAGCCCGCCGAGGCCGATAATGAACATGATCACTGCCTGGATCCACGTTTTCGGGGGAACCGCACCCTTGGTCATCCATACGAATACGACCATGAAAACAGAAAGAACCGACAGTAATCCGTATATGAAAAGCATGACGCGCCTCGCCTTACTCCGGGTTTCCTCGGTATCCTCTCCGAACAGCTTGTTGTACACGACGAGACCGAACATCGTGACTACGCCTAGTACGGCGAAGATAATCCAGAAATTTCTGAGCACGGAGGAGATCCCTGCCTGTCCCTTGAGCGGCGCAAGGAATGCGTAGTACATCTCGCCCCCTACGTTTGATCCCACCAGCGATCCTATCACCCCGTAGAGGAAGGCGTAGCCCATGTAAACGGCTTTCTTGTCCTGCGGCGCCACCAGTCCGATGTAGCTGTAGTACTTGGGATGACAGGTCATCTCACCGATGGAAAATACCGCTATTCCCAGCACGAATATCCATGCGTGCTGCGAGGACGCCAGGCATAGGAATCCAGCCGATCCGATGAGTATGCCCACGACCATCGTTGGAAGGGGTTTGAAACGCCTCACCACCAGGTTCACGACTATCTGCAGCAGCACGATCGTTCCGGCGTTTATCACCGTTACGTGTTCGGGACCCAAATGGAAGTCGATACCTATCCTGGAGACGAGCTCATTCACCGGGGTCGGATCTATGAAGTCCCTCAGGTACCACAGGACGGAGCCGAAGTTCTGGAAATACAGGATCCAGAAGCAGGAGTAGACGAATATCAGCAGCATGAACCGAGCATCCGAGAGGACCGTGACGGCGCCGCCGAGCACTTTCTTTAACTTTTTCGTATCCTTCGGCTTGGGAGGGTCGCGGTAGAAGAAAGCCGATGGGATCAGCATCAAGGCGCAGTAGATCGAGCTGATCGTGAATACCATGCTCCAGGATAGGTTGTCCCTGACGGCCCCGGCCACCAGCGGCGCTATCAGAGCGCCGAGGTTGATCATCCAGTAGTATATCCCGAAGCCCATACCCGAGTTCTTCTCTGTTGTGGTCCTTGCGATCGTACCTGAAATTATCGGCTTGAAGAGGCCCGATCCTGTGGCCATGACGAGCAGGGATACGAATATCACTCCGTAGCTCGTGACCTGCCCGGATATGAAATACCCGACGGATAGAAGGGAGAAGGCCACGAGAAGCATGCGCCTGTAGCCGTATCTGTCCGCCAGCGCTCCGCCGAGTATCGGGATGACGTAGGTCATCGCGTAAACGAAGCTCTGGAGCAGCCCGACCATATCCTCCGAGAATCCAAGTCCTCCATCGGCCACCTTATTGGAGAGGTAGATCGCGAGCAGTGCGTTCAGGCCGTAATAGGCGCCTCTCTCGAAGAGCTCCATTACGTTTGCGATCCAGAACGAGCTGGGGAAAGATCTCATGCCGCTTTCCCTGGCGGGTTCGTTATTCATCACAATCAAATCCTTTCTCCGGCCTACGTGCCGAGATAAGTGCTTATTGGATATTCATCTTTTTAGCAATCGGATATGCGGTGGCAGAATCATAGCCACCTTCGGCCCGCTCGCCGGGACGGCGACAACGGACGGTACCATAGGATAACAGAATGGATGATGCTTAGGCCAGGCTTTTATGCCGTACGCGATACCGGCCGGCCTCGGGTTTTCGTCAGGCAGCTCGGGCATGGATCAGGCGCCGTGCAGACTCAGCGCACCCTCTTCCAGTGCCCCGGCACCCAAACGTAACCCTTTCTTCTGTTGCGCCATTTCCAGTGCCCCGGAATCCAGACGGCCTTCTTGAATGGTTTAACCGTCCGTACTTCCTTGCGCGGAGGTGGTGGGGTGGGTCCAACGCAAACTCTGGGAGCGCAGGCGGGGTGTAGGTGGAGCATGAAAAGGCCGATGCATATCGGCATCAGCCTTCGAAGTCTTATTTTCATTTGGAGCCTCCTCTCGTTACAATCGTATCATTTTGCGCTGCCGCACGCAAACTTAAGCTGGAAGCTCCCTATCTCGATCATATCTCCGCTTCTAAGTCTTCTGCTGTTGATCTGCTGGCCGTTTACGGTTGTGCCGTTCCTGGAATTCAGGTCCTCTATCGTGAACCCGTCATCCGTGCTCCTTATAGCCGCATGCTCGGATGAGACAAATGAATGATCGAGGCACACATCACATTCGATATCACTCCCGAGAACCGTTCTTGCCTTTCCCAGCTTGATGTCGAGGCCGGCGAAACAGCCGTTAATAATCGTAAGAGTTGCATTATTGCGCTTTTTTTCCCTCCTGGGTGCGGCCACCGAGTTGTTTGCGCAACCAGCTTTTTTTGCAGTCACTTGAACACCTTCCCGTATGCGAAAAAGGTATCTATGGGGTTGATTGGGTTGTTCAAAAACGGTGGGTACGCAAATATTGTACCATCGGGCGCACCGGCACCCTGGGGGTGAAAAAAGCGTTAAAAGGATCGAATTGTCGGATTCCCGGTGTCCATAGGCGGGGTTTGCGGGGTATGGGAGATTTTATGGAGGATTGTATTGCCCTGCCCGGCTCCGCCGGGCCCGTTTCAGCCTCAACCGCTCTTCAGGTATTCGAGCTCGAGCCGGGGCCTGTACGCCGGCACCGCCGCTTCACGGGTGTGAACCAGCCTGTACGATTCGTCGACCGTGCCCGATGCCCTTATGATCAGGCCGTGATTGCTGGCCGGCTGCACTATCCATTCATGGACCAAATCGGTGGGGAGCGAGAGGGTCGCTACCGTATCGGTGCCGACCGTAACGTAGTCAAGGATCTCCGGAAGATAATCGCCACCCTCGGTATCCCAGGGCGTAACACCGTCAACCGCGTGCCATGAGACCCCGCTCGCCAGGGTGCCCGAGCCCTCCGGCCATGATCCGGTGATCAGGGCAGGAACGACTACCTCGTGAGCGTTCAAGGTGAGCGCGCCGGTCGTGCCCTGATCGATCCTCAGGATAAGCCGTGCTTCGAGAACCCTCAGGCAGCCGACGACGTAGGAGAGGTCCATCTTTATTATGTACCTTCTCTCATACGGCGTATCCGGCAGCTCGACCGATCCAAGCGTATCCGAGGCGATGGTGCCGAAGTTGCCGTTCCTGATCTCCCAGATAGGCCCATCCTTCAGCAATGCATCCCTTGTGCCGTTGTAGGCCGGTGCGGGTGATATCCCGTCCTGAAACGCTATCCTAACCGTATCACCCTGTGGCGGGTTGGTATCCGTCAACCTCGAGGACTGGCTGCTGCAGCCGGCGGTGATCGCGAGGGCCAGAGTGAGTGAAGCCGCTGCCCTGTTCATTGGAGTCTGCTTCCTGTTTATGTCAAGCTGTGTCCCGGTCACGGGGAGCTATGCCCTGCCCTTGGGTGTTCTGAAGTCATCGGCCTCTATCTCCAGTTTCTTCATCAGGTCGTGAAGTGTGGGTCGGGTGATTCCAAGCCTCTTGGCGGCGTTGGATACGTTACCCCTTTCGTGAAGAAGGGTGCTAGAGACGATGCGGCGCTCGGCCTCATCCCTGGCCTCCTTCAGAGTTTGCCTCTCCGGTTCGAGAAGGTCCATATCCGTCGGTTGAATCACATTGCCGGTCGCCATTATGACGGCCCGCTTCACCTGGTTCTCGAGCTCACGGACGTTCCCGGGCCAGAGGTACCGGGTGATCGCGTTCTGGGCCGCCCCGCTGAATCCCCTGATCCTCTTCGAGTACTTCCTGTTGTAGATGTGAAGGAAGTGCATTCCGAGCAGCATCAGGTCGCCGCCCCTCTCGCGCAGCGGGGGAAGATGTATGCTTATCGTGTTTATCCTGTAGAACAGGTCCTCGCGGAACCTTCCGTCATCGAGCATCTCCCTGAGCACCCTGTTAGTCGCCGCTATTACACGGACGTCGACCTGGATCGGTTCGCCGCCTCCGACACGTTCTATGGACTGGTCCTGAAGGAAGCGAAGCAGCTTGACCTGGAGCGACGGAGATAGTTCGCCGATCTCATCGAGGAAGATCGTGCCGCCGTCGGCCATCTCGAACCTACCGGGCTTGGAGGCGTGGGCCCCCGTGAAGCTCCCCTTCTCGTGGCCGAAGAGTTCGCTTTCGAGCAGGTTCTCCGGGATCGCCCCGCAGTTTATCGGGACGAACGGCTTGTCGCTGCGGGGGCTCCTTCTGTGGATCGATTGAGCGACCAGCTCCTTCCCGGTTCCGCTCTCCCCGGATATGAGAACCGAGACGTCCGTAGGCGAAACGCGTTTTATTGAATCGAATACGCTCAACATTGGTTTGCTCGACGCTATTATCCCTTCGAACTCGTGTTTCGCCGTGTGCCGTTCACGCAGGCTCGATATCTCCTCTTCAAGAGACCGGAGGTACGCCGCCCGTTTCAGTATGGCCCGCAGCTCGTCGATCTGAACCGGCTTGGCGTAGAAATCGTAGGCTCCCATTTCCACCGCACGGAGCGCGTTTTCCTTCTCGTCGTGTCCGGTCATCACCACTACCTTTAGTGTAGGATCGAGCTTCAACGCCGATTCCAGGACACCGAATCCCTCCAGGCCTCCGGGATCGTCAGTGAGGGACAGATCGAGGATCATAATCTCGGGTTCGTAAGTTCGGAGCGCGCTCTCGGCCTCCTCGACGGTCCTTGCGGTTATGATGGAGAAGTCGCTTTTGAGCGCCCAGTTCAGCTGCTTCAGGATCGCTCTCTCGTCATCCACAATTAAAAGTGTCGTGTCGGACAATCTTATTCCTTCCTTGCGCGGCCGCGGGATGATCGCGGCAGCTCTATCGTCACAATGGCTCCTCCTCCGTCCCCGGAGCCGATACTTATCGTTCCACCGTGGGCCTCGGCGAGTGATTTGCACAGCACCAGTCCGATCCCGAGACCGTCCTTCTTCGTGCTCTTGAACGGGCGGAACAGATCGTCTGCCATGTAATCCGGATCGAAGCCGATCCCTGAATCCTCGACGGATATGGATATGCGCTGAGGGCCGGAGTTGCCGGCATGCACGTCTATCCTGCCACCCTTAGGAGTTGCGTCCATTGCGTTGAAAACGAGGTTCTCTATGATTCGCTTGACAGCGGTCTTATCGACTTCCGCCTTGATTCCCCGCTCTCCATCGAATTCTAATGCAATCTCCTTCTTTGCCGCAATGGGTTTGAGAGAATTCACGAATTCCTGGATAAGGATCGATATGTCGGTTTCCCGTTTCGTAAGGGAGGTGGGGGATTTGTGTGCATTCAAGGAGTTGATGAGTGCGCGCATCCTTTCAACCGATCTCTTCACGGTCTCGATGGCGTCATTCTGGAACTCGACGTTACTGAAATTTATCCTGGCGTTTTCGGCAGTAAGCGACAGCATGCCGACGGTGTTTTTCAGGTCGTGCACTACAAACGAAGCGAATCGATTAAAGGATTCGATCTGCCGCGATTCGAGGAATTTCTCCTCCATAATCAGGTTTTCGAGGGTGAGTGTCGCCTGGTCGGCGATGGTCGCCAGGAAATCCTTATCTTCATCTGTAAATGGCGTATTCATATCCTTCGGACCGAGAATGATCAGGCCGCGAAGCTCCTCACCGTGACCGAGCGCAGCCGCCGCTCGCCACCAGTTCATGGATCTATCCCGTCCGTCTTGACCCTCGATATCGTGCTCCGTCCCGCTTTTCTCGAACGGATGCTTCTTGAACAGGATCACCGGGTCACCGGAAAACTCGTCCAGGAGCCTGTGGAGCACCTCGTCAGCGGGGACGCCGCCCGTAGCGCCGTAATGCGCTGATTTTCCGCCCTTCACATCGGCCCAGATGATGCCGGGGCGCACCATCATCGTTTCGCAGAGGGAGCCGATGATGTTTGAGAGAAAGTCGTCTACATTGGAGCTCGCCGCCATCAGCCCGGCGAAGTGTCTCCACTCCCTGCGGTAGTTGTACCTGTCGGGGTAGAAGTTCTCGTTTATGAACCGCCTTATTCTTCTCTTGGCCTTCCCCGAGATTAGTACGGCCAATAGGAGGAAAAGCGCGAAGATGCCCAGCACCGATATGACGAAGTTGTCGAAGGGGATGCCGGTGGCAAGAGCGGCGTATGAGATCATGGCGAGGGACAGCAGGTAGAGCCCTGAGATGACGATGGTTATCACTGATGGTGCCGCTCCGCGCGCCGGCACGGCCTTGACGTCGAATAACCGATACCTGGCGGTGGAGTAGAGGAACGATGTGCCTAGCATTATGACGCCGCATGATTGTACGGCGAGGAAGTTTCTGTCGAGGATGGATATAACCAGCAATCTGCTTATCACTATGAAGTTTATGAAGGAGGCGGCGAGCAGTCCGAGGAGGGGATATTTCAGCACCACCTTTCCCGGGACCGTGGCCGACTTGAACAGGTTCTCGAATAGATACAGGAACAGGACATTGGACAGAAGCAGGTAGACGGCCGCCGCCTTTCCGTAAGCGGAGAAGGTCATTCCCCAAAACGGTCCATTCTCTACGAAATGTATCTTTTCGATGATGACATGAACGGGCAGCAGGAAAGCCGCCGCAGAAAGGACGGCTCCGGCCGATATGATCCAGGGAAGCCGCTTCGCGTGAATGGATTGGTCTTCCCTTCTGCCGAAAACCAGGAAGAACGAGGTCCCGAGTGCGGGCAGCAGGACCGTGCACACGAGTACGATCCGCAATAACGGGTAAGCCTCGTCCGGGGTGTCTGACCTAATGATGAATCCGAGTGCGGTTTCGATCCCGGCCAGTACAAACGCGGCGGGAATCATAAAAGCCTTCTCCAGGTTCTTTTCCCTGCTCATCAAATGGGCGATGCCCAGTAGCAGCAGAACGAACGCAGCCGCAAATGAAAGAAAAGAGGGAAGGTTCATTGCATTACCTTCTTATCTGTTCCAGCCGTTTCTCCGCTTCGGCCGCGATTCCGGTCCCCGTGTATCTCTCGATGCATTCGAGAAGGATCTCTGCCGCTCTCTCTTTATCGTTGAGTTCTTTGTCGAATATCGAGGCGGCCATGATGTAGTTGTCCCTGAAACGCAGATACTCTGGGTATTCATCCGGAAGCTCGAGGAGACGCCCGGCGGCCTCCTCCCACAGGCCCTGCTCGATCATAGTACGCACCCCGTACTGCTCGGCCATAACCTTGACGGCCAACGTACTATGATCCGACGCCAGACCCTTGTAATAATCCGCCGCCCTTCTGTACGCAGCAACCGCTGCACCTTCCTCACCGTTGTCACGGTAGTGATTGGCTATGTGAATCGGGGCTTCGAAGGCGTAAATCGTGCCAGGATAGTTCGTGTATACTGATTTGTAGCGCAGGGAAGCGTCTATCCAGTTACCCTTGGATTCCGATATCGCTGCCAGCTTCCATGCGGCCTCAGAGGCTTCCGTGGGGTTGACGCCGGGATATTCTACGACCTTGCCGTATATAGACTCCGCTCTGCCGTGTTTCCCCTCGCGCATGAGTATTCCACCGGCAGCGAGAAGAGATGCTACGGCCTCGTTGGATTCAGGGAAGTCCGTGTATATCTCCGAGTAGACCTCGAGCGCCCTGCCTGGCATCGACATGCCTTCGTCCAGTATCTTCGCTTCGAGAAAGAGCAGTGACGTTCTGTCTGCGGATTCACGGTACTGGTCTTTCAACTCCGCTGTCTTCTCCATGGCCGTACGCCAGCGCTTTCCGCGAAGATAAACCGTTAGTAGATTGAATCTGGCCTCCTTGACGATACCGGGATCATCCGAGTTGTCGGCGAGGTAGCGGTAGAGGTTCTCGGCCTCGACCAACCACTTGGCTGCTCCCTCGCCGTACCCCGAGCTCAGGCATAGTTCGGCGAGCTTGATGGGAGCGACGAGGTATCTCGATTCCATTGCGGCCGTTTCCATGGCTCGGTCCCTGTCGAGGAAATCCGAGTGTAGCTTCTCGTAAAAGGTCTCGGCCTTGTCTGGATCGCCCATCTGTTCCGATATGAAGGCGGCCGAGTACAGTGCGTTGGCTCGTGCGGGGGGGAAGTTTTTCGCAAGGATTTCCGCCTCTACGAAATCGTCTCTCGCCTCTTTCAGCATACCGGCCCTGAATTCGAGCTCCGCGAGCTCCATCTGTGCGGTGACCACTATCTCATCCATTCCCTCCACTTCGTCCATCTCGCCTCTGAATTCGTTCACGAGCTCTTTGTAACCCCGGATCGTCTTGTCCAGGAACTCAGGCTTGCCGGCGGCGATTGTCAGTTCATCCATCATCTTTCTCGATCTGAACAGGGATTTTTCCGCCTCGTAGCGCCGTTTCTCTCCGTGTTCGCCGCAGGAGAGCATGAGTGAGGCGCAGAGCACGGCCGCTGAGAGGATGGTAATGCTCAGGCGGTGGTTTTTACGGCCGCGTGCATAAGGAAGCAGTCCACGCTGACAGGATGCACGTGATCTCTCTTCCGGTTCCGGTGCTCGACATCCATATCTCATATAATTCCTCCGTTTCCAGGCGGTTCATTGCCGGGGCGCATTTTTGACTTTTACCTTCATGTCGGTATATGCGATAGCCGCCCCGCTGATGATGAGGTACGCCGACACAAGATGCAGCACCTCGTTTATTATATATATGTAGACCATGAAGTCCGGAGACAGCCGAAGGGCGATGAACTCCGCTTTTAAGCTGAGCAGGATACCCGGAAGTGTGAGGATGAAAGGCAGCGTGACGATCAGAGCCGTCTTGGCTGCATGCCGCACCGCAGTACGGAAACTGGCGGCTACCGCCCCGATAGCGTTCTTGCCTTCGAGGATCACGATGACCGGCGAATACAGGAACATTGCCTGCACTGCGAGCCCTGCCAGTAATGCCGCTCCCGTAAACACCGCTTGGTTCAGACCGGGAGCCAGGCCTGAGAGGGCGGAGATCAGTTTGATCACTCCGAAGGCTCCGACAGACACCAGCAGGGCCGCCACGGCTAGGTGGGGATACCTTGCGAGTGCGCCCGAGAAACCGCCTCCGAGCGATGTTGCCCTTTCTTCGTATGCGGACCGGACTAAAAGGATCGTGGCTCCCTGGAATATCACGAAAACGAGGATGCCGATTGCGATATCGAATCGTCCCAGTATGCGGAGCATGTACATCAGGTGAGCCGGGTAGTGCTGCAACTGTCCGCCGATGAGATCTCTGACGAAGATCGCCCAGAACGAACTCCAGAACCCGGACGTGCTAGTCAAGTATAAAAGAAGGATCAGCAGTTTCAGCAGGAAGTAGAGCAGCAGCGGTACCGCGACCTTGATGCTGGTCAACAGTGAAAGGGCAGTGACGAATGTCTTCGACACGGAGCTGAGGCTCCTGGAAAGGTCGAACCTCGATAATCCCTCACTGCCGCCGCCGGACGTATCTTTGGATACCACGCGGTGTCTTTCTCCTTGAAATGGTAACGGTAGCTTTGTTCCGTCTATCCTTTTACCAGTTTGATGCACATCTGTTCAATACTAATCGGCCCCACCATCCGTCCCGGTATGTCCACGCCATGTCCTGTCCAGCACGGTCTCGATGTCCGGTGAAAGCCTCTCGATGAAACGGATCAGCGCTTCCCGGGATTCCTCTTGTTCCCCCTTCGTCAATGTCGTTGAAAATCGTATGAAAGCGGCCGATGGCGGCCGGGCGAGCAGGCAGCTTTTCATCTGGTGCCATTTGAGGGAGAACTCGTCAGTGATGACTCCATCCCTCGTCCAGAACCAGTAGATCACGAGGCGTTTGTCGGCGCCGCGGAGTATGACGATGCTCTTCGCCGTGACACCTGTGCTGCCTGCCTCTATGTGGATCGATCCCTCTTCCAGGATATCCCAGCCGGACCCGGGATAGCAGTGCTTCGGAGAATGTATCTGGGAATTTTCCTGCTGCGAGGCGAAGAAGCCGAGAAAGAACCAGTATATCCTCCCGTCTCCGTCACGGTAAACCCGGAAAGACGTAGCATCCGCTCCGAGCATCCGGAGCGATTCCGGTCCTATCGGCTCGTCGTCACCGGAGTAGTTCTCGTATGCCATTGGGATCATGTCGAGATCCGGCAGGACGGGCTCTGACGACCGCGTCGAGCGCAGCAAGTACGTATAGACGGTCATTGCCGATAGAATGACTATGAGGATAACGGTCCTCGCCGGTTTAACTTTATCCATTTCAGTATCCCCGCGGTTATCATAAGCAGGATGAATCCCGTCACGAACACGATGAGCCCCGAGATCTCGTGTATGGTCCCATCAGCGAACTGCGGGCCTATCGTATAGGCACCAAGGGCGGTTACCGTCAGGCGGACCACATTCGCGGCCACCGCTATGGGCACGGCGGATAAGGAGAGCAATAACTTTTTGATCGGTGACATGGTTGAAAACATGGCGAATACGAGGGCCAGCGTAAGCATCGTCATCAGCGAGCGAAGACCGCTGCATGCCGCAACGACCTCGAGAGCGTAATTCGGGAGGTAGAGTATGTTGCCCTCTCTTATAACGCTTACACCGGCGAATCCGAGCGCGCCGGCAGCGAGCCTTGCGCTCAACAGCTGTAATGGGAACGTCACCTTGTAATAGATTATATATGGGAGCGGGATCATCATGAAGAGGAACAGCAGCGAGGGTATGGCCGCGGCCGTGATCGCCCTGCCGAATATAAAGAGAGTCGCCCCGATCAGGAAAACGGGCAGGGACAGCCTTGCTGTGAAGAGCTCCGATGCAGCGGTCCCTCCGATGAGCAGCACCGAGGAGGCGGCCATGAGAAGCAGCCCGGAAAAAGTATCGCCACCGACCCGCGCGTGCCTGAAGAAATCCCTTTTCTTCCATAGTGCGATCGCGGATACGATCGGTATCAGCAGACCGTGTCTGTAGTTGGAGTCGCCGAGCCACTGGCGTGCGAGCTTCACGATCACGGGCAGGTACAGGATGAGGATCATGACTAGCGCTATGAGGATGAGCGCCGGATTCAATACCTTGCCCTGCTGTCCTGTCTTTTCGGTTTTCTCCGTCAATAATACCATCCGGGTGCAGAGGTCGCTCGCAGGGATTTTGTACGGTCGTAATTATATCCATTCTGTCCTTCAAGACAAGCTGATAAAGGAGTGTATGAGAATTTCTACGAGAACGGGCGCCCGGTAGGGCGCCCGACAGGTGGACAACAAGGATTTATTGAAATCAGAGGCCTATTACCTTTTCTTTTTCCTCAGCAACGGCACCATTCCCAGAAGCCCCAACCCCAGGAGGCTCAGCGTGCCGGGTTCGGGTGTCGCGAAGTAGCTGGCATTGCGGTACGGGGAGCTGGCGACCGTCCTGCCCCGCGAGTTCACTCCGACCGCATCGAAATGCACCCAGTCGTATCCACTTACCACTACATCCAGGACCAGCTCATCACCCCAGCCGGGGTTTCTCAGCCTTCTCGAGTAGTTCCAGGCGTTTCTCTGATCGTTGTCGATCCTGCCGATCCCCGTGAAGTTGTATCTACTCGAGAGTGAGGGGGACTGAAGTGGAAGGTAGAACGGCGCATTGACATTGCTCGGGATTGCGGATTGGAAGCCCGAGAAGGATGTAACCTCTATACCGTTGATCCATATCCTACCGCTCTGGTTCCTCGGGATGCTGATGGCCAGCTGGCAGTCGAGATAGTCGTATGCCGGCCGGGCGCGGTAACCGCCCCTCCACTGTCCGATCACCTTCAGATCGAAGTTCTCGTTGTTGCTGATCCACGACATCCGGTCGCTCTTGTAAGCGGTGTAATATCTGGAATCTGTTATATACGTCTCGAGTCTCGGGAACGCCAGGGCCGGGGCGGTCATTGCGAAAACGACGAGTAAGGCGATTCCGAGCAGAAGGGTTCTCCTCATGGCTGCTCCTTTTTCAATCTTCTTGTAAACCAAATTCATTACATCTACCTCTTGCCCTTTTGTTTCGCAAGCTGCGTGCCACTTGTCGTATAACATAATTTGTTAATCTTCAATATGTTAGGCATCGCAATAAGTGGGTGGTTTTTCGCACCCGCAAAAAAGTGTAAAATATATCGACACTTTAGCCGGCGATAGGGTCCCAGGAGGCTCCGTTCTTACCTCCTGATCCCTCTCGGCCTGTTGACCCTGTAGGCGGGCCGTGTGAATCCGCTGCGGCTCCTGCCGCCCGTGCGGCTTCCGATCCGGAGGTTGGGCCTTGTGCTGCTTCGCACGTTGGAGAAGAAGTGCTTGTCTGGGATCCCGGCTCTGGGATTGCGAATACCACTGTGGGGCACGTTCAGGCGCGCCTTGGCGGGATTTCTCAAGCCGGTCACTCCTCGGGATGGGCCCCTTCGGGGCCTCGAGGAGAGCTCCATGAAGGGCATCCTGCCACCCTTGTGGATGAATCCCGACTTGCTCCCCGTCCATAGATTGGAGCGTTTCGAGATGCCGGTCCTTACCTTGGAAGGTCTCATGGACCTGAATCGTGAGAAAGAGGCCTCTACGTTCGTCGGGGCCGTCCTTGCTATGCTGTTCCATCTTGCATCGAAGCGTTCGCTCTGCACCCTGGCCCAAGCGCCGAATTCAGCCGACTCGGCGGCGGCATCGGACCCGGAGAAGAGCTCACTGGCTGCAAATATCAGCACAAACGCAGTAATTGTTGTGTAATAGCGCATTTGGGATTCCTCGTTGTTTACTGATATCGATAACTACTGCGGATTTAGATGAATCACTTCTTTTGCGAGGAGAGAAGAGGAGAGTTATTCATCAATTTCACGTAATGAGCTTAACACATTTCCCGCGGCGCTGTCAAGCCGGCGAGTTGACCTTTATCCTGCCGCCGTGCGTATCTACTATGGTCAAGCTAAGTTACCCTAACGCCGTTAGTGGCTCATAACCGCGTCATGGGGCGCCCCCTACTTGCAGAGCTTCACCTTGTCGTCGTTTACGACTGTGATCTTCTGCTTCTGCTCGCCTCCGGATGCATCCTCGGATACGATGGCTCCCTTGAAATCCGAAGAACCCGAGCTCTCGACGATGTATCCGCCCTTAACCGCGATCTTGAAGGTTGATTCACCCTCATTGGTGCCGGTCATCTTGCCTGACGGGGTTTCCGAGATGATCTGGCCCTCGTAATCGACGTCGATGACCGCCACCTCGATTCCGTCCTTGTATTCGATCTTCTTCAGTTCCAACCTGGCGAGCCCTGTTATCTTGCCTCTCTCATCCTCTTCATCGATCTCCCTTTCCCAGGTATCGCCGACCTTCACGGGATCTTCAGGCAGCTCGAAGAACCATTTATCGACGTAGTTCTTGATCCCGTTCTTGCCCGATATGCCGACAATGAAGCCGCCGGCATTGAGCACCTCTCCCTTCGGTGACAGGGTGACGGAGATCGTTCTTCCCTCGGGTTTGACGGGAGCATCGATCTCCTCGTATCCGTCGAGCCTCACCATCTTGTCGCTGGATTCGAGGTACTTCAAGTCCACCAGGAGGTTGCCGTCATCGGTCTCGTGGTCGTAGGTTATGCTGATCCTGTCCGAATGTATGGTTTCCATGGACATCCCCTGAAACTGCATCTCCCTGTTTCCGTAGCCCTCGTATTTCAGGACATCACCTTCCTCGAGAGAGTATCTAAAGGTTATCTCACCACCCACCTCTCCCGTGGAAGGAGTGGGAGCGGACGAGCAGCCTGCAAGAGACGATACCAGGGCGAGAACCGTAATGACAGTCAGTTCATTACGAAGATCGATACGGTATTTCATATTCAACCTCCCGGCTCGGTTGGTAGGGCGGACTGATTTCGGAGACGGAACTGCAAGAGGATACTATTGTGCCAAATGTGGGTTCTGCCATCAATAGATAATTCGTTCAAACCGCCTGGACCGGGGGCGCGCCGTCTGGAGCCCCCTCTCCACCAAGCCGCCTGGACCGGGAGCTCATAGGCCGCTTCCCCCTATCCACGGTTGAGGAATGTCCTGGTTGAAAAGGTAATTAGAGTGATGGTATAGTGTCGCGCATGGGAAACGAACGTGTCCTGCTGATCGGCCCCCTGCCACCACCCCTGGGTGGTGATACGGTATCCACCGGGTACGTGCTGGAAAGCGGTTACTGGGGCGAAGCCGGCATCGATGTTATTTCACTGGATACGTCTCCACGACGCGGTGTGAGACTGCCCGATGAGAGCCTCTCGATCGGTGATATCGCAAGGGCCCTTAAGATAGTCTCAAAATCGCTTCTCAAGATGCCCGGGGTCGGTGCAGTCCTTCTATGGGCAAACAGCAGATTCATCTGCACGGTGGGATTGTTCTTGATCCTCGAGGCCCTGATTCTGCGCAAGCCGGTAATCGTAAAGATCTTCGGCGCCTACATGGCGGAGAGGATCCGGGGACTGCCGGGGCCCTGGCGGGCTGTCGTCCTTTCAGTTCTGGGGAGAACCGACTGTATCATGCCTCAAACGGAGCGCATGGCGGCGGAGCTGGTCGATGATATCGGCATACCGGGCGCGCTGGTCGTGTGTTTTCCGAATTTTATCGTCGAGCGGGACACGAAGCCACGGGAGCCCGGGGCAACCGTGTCCGGACGCTGCGTATTCGTCGGGCAGGTCAAAAGGGAAAAGGGTGTATTCGACATCATTGATGCTATCGGCGGTGATGACAGGTTCGGCTGCGATTTTTACGGTGAGATCGCCGTTGGTGACCGCGAAGAGTTCCTGGGCGCCATATCAGACCACGATAACCTCGAGTACGGAGGTGTGGTCGATCCGGTCGAGGTCCGGGGGATTATAGCAGGTTACGACGTTCTGCTCCTTCCCTCGTACCATGCGGGGGAAGGCCAGCCGGCCGTGGTGCTCGAGGCCTTCGCAGCCCGTGTGCCCGTGGTTGCCTCCGAATGGAAATCGATCCCGGATCTTGTGGAGGACGGTGTCAGGGGGCTTCTGGTCCCCGTGAGGGCGCCCGAGGCGATCAGGGAGGCGCTTTCCAGGCTGCTTGCCGAACCTTCACTTTACACGGCGATTGCGGAGAATGCGTTCGGGTACGTGGGGTCGTTGACAGAGGAGGCCGTGGTTAAGGGCATCCTCATAGAGAAGGTGCGCGAGGTCATAGCCTCGTGAAGATCCGGCTTGCGGGACGGTCGAGGTGCTGAGTATGGGTGATCATCTCTTCAGGATCATGTACGGTGCCGGGTGCGCTTTGCGCCGTTCACCCGTGCTGCGCCACCTCGAGCGGCTCGACGAATCACAATGGTGGGGTGTCGACCGCCTCGTGGAGCACCAGCTCGACAGCTTGAGGGGGCTGCTCACCCATGCGCGTGACAATTCTCCCTTCTACAGGGCATATTTCGACGAGAACTCCTTCGATCCCGAGGTCGGATCACTGGAGGACCTCGGGAAGCTGCCGTCCCTCGGCAAGGACCAGATGGCGCGAAACGCCGGGGACATACAGAACGATGGGCGTAAGGGCAGGCTCCTGTTCTCGGAGACTTCGGGGACATCTGGTGCGCCCCTGTCCTTCTACAGGACGTCCGGATGGGACGCCGGGCACCGGGCGGCGATAGCCAGGGGGTACGGCTGGTACGGTGTGGCACCCTGGATGAGGAACGGATATATGTGGGGGATACCGTCCTCGGCGTGGGAGCGTCTCAAGGTGCGTATCGGCGACCGTCTTCAGAACAGGTTCAGGACGAAGAGGTTCGATCTCTCCGATGATACCATGGAGGCATTCTACCGGAAGCTGCGCGGGGCGAGGTTCGTGGAGGGGTATTCGAGCATGCTATACGAGCTCGCGAGGTTCATCAACCGCAGGCATGAGGGAGCCCGGGATCTCTCGATGCTCCTGGTCAAGGGGACGTCGGAGAAGATTTACTCGCACTATCATGACGAGGCGGTGAGTGCGTTCGGAAGAAGGATCACGGGAGAGTACGGAGCCGCGGAATCCGGCATCATCGCCTTCGAGTGCCCGCAGGGGAGCATGCACGTGAACATGGAGCACGTGGTGGTGGAGGTGGAGAACGGTGAGATCATCGTCACCAACCTTCTCTCGCATTCGTTCCCGTTCATAAGATACAGGCTCGGCGATTACGTAAGGCTGCGCGATTCAGAATACGCCTGCCCGTGCGGGAGACAGGGCCAGGTGATAGAGGAGATCACGGGAAGGGTGGGGAGGAGGATACTCGGCAGGGGAGGGGAGAGCTTCCCCAGCCTGACGGTCTACTACGTTTTGAAGGGACTGGTGAAGAGCGGGGCGGGCGTTGTCAGGGGCCAGGCACGCCAGAGGGCGAGGGGCGAGCTGGAGTTCACGTTCGTTCTCGAATCGGGGAGATCACCCGACGCCGGGGCCCGGTTCGAGAGCGTTTTCGAGGATACGGTGCGCCGTATATACGGTGACCCGCTCACGTGCCGGTTCGAGCTCGTAGATGAAATCCCTAGGACGGGGGTGAAGGCGGTTGATTTTGTTTCCGAAATAGACACCGAATCCTAGACCCGCACATTTCCCATGTAGAAGAACCGCTCCCCCTTCTTGAAGATGCCCCTGGCGGCAATCCGCTTCTACCATTCAATCCTCATATAATTAGTTATATCGAATCATTTACGATAGAAAGAAATTGACTCCGGCGTTGTTCCCTGTTAAGCTACTATTTGGGATTTCAATAGCGACGTTGCGGCTGGTGTTCGCGTATAGAACCTCATCAAAAATAATAAGATGATAGGAAAGACGGTATCCCATTACAGGATTCTCGAGGAGCTGGGGCAAGGAGGGATGGGTGAGGTCTACAAGGCCGAGGACACACGGCTCAACCGGTTCGTTGCGATCAAGTTTCTTCCAGACCATCTAAGCGAGGACGGGGAGGCGAAGCGCCGTTTCATACAGGAGGCGAAGGCTGCTTCCGCCCTCGATCATCCGGCCATCTGCACGATACACGAGATCGATGAGACCGAGGATGGGCGGCTCTTCATCTGCATGGCATTCTACGAGGGGGAGACCCTGAAGCGCAGGATCGAGCGCGGACCGCTCCCCGTGGTCGAAGCTGCCGGGATAGCTCTCCAGGTGGCCGGGGGATTGGCCGCCTCCCATGGAAAGGGGATCGTACACCGGGATATCAAACCCGCCAATATCCTATTGACCGACGAGGGCAGTGTGAGGATCCTGGATTTCGGGCTGGCCAAGCTCGCGGGGAAGGCCGGTGTCACCAGAACGTTCACGACCGCGGGCACCGCCGCTTACATGTCCCCCGAGCAGGTCGGGAGCCGGAGCGTAGACCGCAGGACGGACATCTGGTCACTCGGCGTGATGCTCTACGAGATGCTGACCGGGCGCGCCGCATTCGAGGGGGACTACGAACAGGCGGTCATGTACTCGATCTGCAACAAGGAGCCCCGGCGGCCGGCGGCGATTAACGGGAATGTTTCCGCCGAGCTCGACCGCATAGTCGGCATCTGCATGAAGAAGGCCGCCGATGAACGCTACGGCAGCGTCGTTGAGCTCGAGTCGGATCTCAGGCGTTTCATCAAGTCCGCAGGTGAGGAGCTGACAAAGGCACCGGGCCGCACAAGGCAGGTACTGCGGTCAAGGAAGCCCGTCCTGAGGGGCTATCTATTTCCATCGGCCATACTGCTGCTGATCCTGGTGATTATCTTTTTGAATCCCCAGTGGAGGAAGGCCGTCAGGGGATGGTTCGGTCCGGGCGGGATGCAGGGGCCGTCGACCGCCGCTGTTCTTCCCTTCAAATTCGTCGGCGGAGAGGACACCGACCGGGCATTCTGTGACGGCCTGGCCGGATACCTTACGGGAAAACTCTCGGGATTGGAGCAGTTCAATCCCTCGTTCAAGCTGGTCTCTGCCGGGGAGGTATGCAAGAGGGGGACGGTTAATCCCGGAGATGCATGGAGGTCGTTCAGGGCCGGCCTGGCGGCGACCGGGAGCATGAAACGTTATGGTGACAATATCTACTTGCAGCTCACCGTCCAAAACACGGAGGGCGGTTCCCGCTCGGGGCGCACTACCGCTCCCTTGATAAAGGAGTTCAGCGATCCGATAAGTAATCTATCGACCTGGCAGGATAACGTGGTTTTGGAGCTGGCCGGGATGCTCGGTCTCGACTTGCCGCCACAGGCCACCGATGTGCTCACCGCAGGCGGGACCACGGTGCCACAGGCCTACGAGCACTACGTGAGGGGCCAAGGTTACATGCATCCGTACAGCGGAGGTGGAGATACGGATCTGGCGATCGAGTCCTTCATGAAGGCGGTGGAGCACGATTCATCCTACGCTCTCGCCTACGCCGCGCTCGGGGAGGGCCTGTGGGAGAAATACGGCGCCGGCGACGGGGAGAGGCTCGAGGAGGCGATCGGATTCTGCGAGCGTGCCATAGAGCTTTGCGACGGGATCGCGCGGGCTCATACTTCGCTGGGTATCATCCAGGACGGAGCGGGCAGGCACGAAGAGGCCGCACTCAATTTCGAACGGGCCCTCGAGATAAATCCATGCGAGATCGAGGCATGCAAGAGGATGGCGCGCATGTACGAGTCGATCGGTGAGATCGATCGGGCGGAAGCGGCGTACAGGCGGTCCGTGGATCTAAGGCCTCTAGATATATCCCCGTACAACAGGCTGGGCGCCTTCTATCTCAGGCATGGCCGCTACGAGGAGGCGGTCGATCAGTTCGAGGAGGTCGTCGATATCGAGCCGGACAATATAAGGGGATACAATAACCTCGGCGTGACGTTCTTCTCGCTGGAGCGCTGGGACGAGGCTAGGAGCAACTTCGAACGCTCTCTTCAGGTGGAGCCGAACTACTCCGCATATTCGAATCTCGGCACGCTGCACTACTACGGAGCCCGATATGCGGATGCCGCCGCTATGTACAGGGAGGCGCTGAACATGAACGATACGGATTATACGGTGTGGGGCATGCTCGCCGAGTCGTACTACTGGACCCCCGGGAAGAGGGATCTCGCGATCGAAAACTACCGGCGGGCCGCAGAGCTCGCCGAGGAGGCGCTCAGAGGGGATCCGGAGGATGTGTTCGTTCTTTCGGACCTCGCCGCCTACTACGCGAAGCTCGGTAACGGGCCGATGTCGCTAGCCATGCTCGAGCGGGCCATATCCCGGAAACCGTCCTATCCCGAGGTCATGTTTCTGATAGGCGACACCTACGAACAGCTCGGGGAGCGTGAGGAGGCTCTCGAGTGGATAGGGGCCGCGATCGACAGGGGGCTTCCCCTATCGACGATAGACCGGTATCCGGGGGTGAAGGAGCTTCGCGCAGACGATAGATTCAAGAGAATGCTGGAGAACAGGGACCCAGACTCTTAATGACTATAGATATTCAAAAGGAAAGAGGGTGATACCATGGCAGGAGCTACCAAGCACAGGATCAGGGTGGCGAGCAGCTCCAGGTGGAACGTTGTTGTCCCGAGGGATGTGATTGCGGCCAGGGGGGATATCATAGAGTTCAAATCCGTCGGGGAGAAGAACGTGACTATTATGTTCCCGAACGAGGCCCTGTTCGGGCCGAGCAGCCGCGCGATCGACCTAAACGGCGACAGGGCGTGGAAGATGGAGCTGACCGTCCCGGCGGACGCCGAACTGGGGGCGTATCCGTTCGTCGTCTACTGTGACGAGAACAAGGATTACGCGGAGGGCAATCCGCCGCCGAGAATGATCATCATCGATGACTGATTCGCCGCAGCACATTCGTTGGAGCAAGTGAGGCCGTTACCTTAGAAGGACGGCCTTTCTGGTCATACGCAATCCGCCGACATCGAGGACGTAGAAGTATACGCCGCTGCCCAGCCCCTCCGGCAGCCACCGGTACGTGTGC
This sequence comes from uncultured bacterium, assembly GCA_964422745.1. Lineage (GTDB taxonomy): Bacteria > Krumholzibacteriota > Krumholzibacteriia > Krumholzibacteriales > Krumholzibacteriaceae > CAYRCK01. The sequence goes on along the minus strand of CAYRCK010000002.1, from coordinate 5,519 downwards.
GTGCCTTCGTCCATTCGCCTGTGTATCAGCCGCTCGATCTCCCTTCCGGCTACGTCGTATACCCTGAGGTCGACGAATCCGGCCTCCGGCAGCGAGAAGCGTATCACCGTGCTGGGATTGAACGGATTGGGGACGTTCTGCTCGAGCGTCAACCGCGCGGGCGGGACGTCGGCATCGGTCGTGCTCTCGACCATGAGGCTGTCCCTGTATATATAACGATCATGGGCGCGGACGCTCAGCTCTATCTTCTGCGAGCCGAACGGGGGAGCCATGTAGGTCAGGTCGATGTGGCCCGCAGGTCCCGCCGTGCCCCTGCCGTAGCATGTTCCGTCCAGGTACAGGGCTGCCAGGGCGCCCTCTACGCCGGTTTCGATCTCGAGCAGCGTGTCGCTGCGGTTTATCGATGCCGGATGCGACACCGAGAGCGACTCCGGCGTATCGGTCCATCCGTCGAGAGCCGGGTCGCCCAGCAGATTGAGGGCGTAGTAGCACCACCTGTGTGCGCCCGGCTCGTACTCCGCGGGCAGGTCGATGAAGGGGACGGTCTCGTCCTTCGACCTCTGGTTGGCTGCGCCCAGCGTGGTGTACCCTTCCGTGAAGATGGCGTCGTAGAATTCCCTCTGGAAGTGATGGGAGGGACCGTTCGTCGTGCCCTCGGTGAACCAGCCGTACCGCGAGTTGCCGAGGAACGCCGCCGCGCAGTGCTCTATGATCGTCATCTTCTCTCCGATGCAGTCGTTGTCGAAGGAGCCCGAGAAACACCCATAGGTGTATACTATCGGGAATCCGGCGCCGACACCGTCGTTAGTGAATTCGGTGTCGTTGACGTCGCCGATGTATATACGCATGGCGTACGTAGTGTTGCAGTGGCCCGAATGTGTCACCCAGTTCGTGCCGGCGTTGATCTCGCCAATCGCGGTCGCTCCCGACCATCCGCCGTCTCGGTCGTAGTGCTTTGTGATATTGAAGTCCTCCGGCATGCCGGTGGTCGTGAATCCATACTCCGTGCATGTGCCGACGAGCTGGTCGAGCTCGTCCCCGCCGTAGGTGAGCGGATCGTTGTACAGCTTCTCGCCGAGCAGCAGGGCGTCCCTGGCGTCGGTGGAGACCGGCGATTCCTGGTACATGATCGTCTTGTTGATGAAGCTGCCCGCCTCGGAGGCCGAGTCGACGCAGGCGCGTCCGACGGCTATCTCGCTGTACCAGTCCTCCTCACCGTGCTCCCCCCACAGGGTATCCCCGTCATCGTTCCAGCTGCCGTCGAGTGCCGCGAAGTAGAGATCGGCCGGGATGGCCTCGTCCTCGTACACGTAACTCGAGTATACCTGGCAGAAGAAGCCCCTTCGCGGAACCAGATCGGTTGCGCCGTCCGGCGTGCCGTCGCTGTCGCCTCCGAGAAGCACGTGCGTGATGCCGTGGTCGGTGTACTCCTCTATTATCGCGTTTCTTACCTTCTCGGCCCTGTCGATACCCGGCTGGGCGGGCACGATGTCCTCGATCGTCATGATCCTGGTCCTCATACCGAGTCGCGTGTAGAAATCGCACAGGGACGAGAAGTCGTCCTCGAGGTCCTCGTTCGTTATTATCAGGTACTCGTATTCGTCGGCGTAGGCCCCTCCCTGGGCCGCCGTTCCGTCGTATCCTGAGATGGCGTGATCGTTGTCTACGAGATCGGTTACACGCCTGCGGGTTTCGCCGTCACCGCGGTAGAAGACCAGGGCGCCGGCGGAGGCTGCATCCGGCCCCGTTTCGATCCTTATGCTCACCTCGCTGTAGTAGCCGACCGTGCGGCTTGCCGGATGATAGCCGACCGGGCAGAACGAGCCGACGGCGATCGAGTGTCCCCTCAGGTGGCGGGTCGAGAACGAGGATGAGGGTGGTTGCACCCACCGGTCGATCTCGTAGGCCGCATCATTTACGATGAACCTACCGCCTCCATCCTTCCCTATGCCCGGCACCGGGTGCTGCCTGGGGTAGAGCTTGTGATCGCCTGCTATGAGCGTCCAGCCCCTTCGTTCTATATCGACGCGGCGCACGGATTCACCGGGTGGAAGGAGCACGCTGACACCGCGGAACGGGTAGCTCGGCTCCCCCGGCCTGCCTCCCTGCACCGTCTTGGGGAACAGGATCTGCGTGAATCCGTCCCCCGTACTCCGAACATCGGGACTTTCGAATCTATACGTAACCGTTATCTCCGCGCCGACCGCTTGGACCGGCATCAGGAATGCGGCGATGGCAGCTGCCAGCAGCGCGCAAGGTATAGCCTTCCATCTCATATCGCCCCCTTTTTTATAACTAGTTTTATTATAACAGAATTAGACCCGCGATGAAAGGGGAACATTGCGATCGCGCGGGTGTATTCTATTTATATACAGCAGATTACCACTTGACACCGCACGTGCTGTCGGGTAAACAATCGATTGCCGCCGCCCGAACGGCTCCATTGCGAGGCGGTGGCGAACGGGCGGGACCTTAAGCAGGATCTAAAGCCCGGTTCCATCTAACGTGGAGGTTTCGATGATGAGGATTCCCCTGGTGGCGCTGATCGTCCCGCTCCTGCTCTGCGGGTGCGGCTCCAGCTCCCCGGAGAAGAGCGCCGTGAAGGTCGATTCCTATCTCCCGGACTGGATATCGAGCCCCAAGAGGGTCGATGCTGTGGGAGACCTCTTCGGAGTGGGAGTCGCGCGGATCAAGGGAAACAGGGCCCTCGCCATCAAGACCGCAGAGGACCGAGCCGTGGCCGGAATCGCACGGGTGCTCGAGGCCGAGGTCTCGAGGATCATCGACGGCTACAGGCCTGCGGCGCCCGACAGTGCCGGTGTCGCAGCGCCGGACCGAGATATCGACGGCGCAAGGCGCTCCCTCGTCGAAGAGGCCGCCGCCGGCATAGAGGTCATCAACCGTTTCCTCGACAAGCCCGAGGGGCTCGTGTACGTCAGGGCGAGGCTCGAGCTGGAGGAGTTCGAGAAGCGCCTTGACGGTATCGATACGATCGGACCACAGATGAAGGAGTACATAAGGGGTAATGCTAAGAAGGCATTCGCGAAGCTAGAAGCTACGATCGAAAGGGGCGACTGACCTGAAAGGGAGGTATCATGAGAGGCTTTATGAAATGCGTGGTTGCTTTATTCGCTGTTTCGGTCCTCTTCCTCGCGGGATGCGGGGGGCCTGAGATACAGGTCACCAGAACAGAGCCCGACGAGGTCACCGATCTGAGCGGTGTATGGAACGACACCGATTCGAGGCTCGTCTCGGAGGAGATGATAAGCGACTGCCTGTCCAGGCCGTGGCTCGGCGAGCATACGGGGAAATTCGGCAAGAAGCCGGTCGTGCTCGTAGGGACGGTACAGAACAAGAGCCACGAGCACATCGCCGTAGAGACGTTCGTCAAGGATCTTCAGCGCGAGCTGGTCAACAGCGCGCGTGTCTCCTTCGTGGCCGAGAGCGACATCCGCGAGGCGATGAGGGACGAGAAGTACGACCAGTCGATCCACGCATCTCCGGAGACGATGAAGGAGATGGGCAAGGAGCTCGGGGCCGACTACATGCTCTTCGGCGTGTTGAACACGATCATCGATCAGGTGGAGGGGACCCAGGCCAAGTTCTACCAGGTCGACCTGGAGCTGATAAACATCGAGACAAACGAGAAGGTCTGGCTGGGCCAGAAGAAGATCAAGAAGATCGTAACGAGGGACAAGCACTCCTTCTAGGCCGGACTCCTGAAGATTAGTCCCAATAGATTCAAGGCCCGTAATATGCGCCTACTATGCGCCATTCTAGCCTCTATCCTCCTCATCGGCTGCGCGGCAACCATGATGAGGGAGATGGAGGTCGACGGCTTCCTGCCCTGCAAGGATTACGAGAGCGCCCTCACCGAGCTCTCGGAGAACGAGAAGAACTTCGGGGACACGAACAGGCTCCTATACCTCCTGAACGAGGGGGCGTTGGCCCATTACGCCGGTGAGTACGAGGCGAGCAACGCATCGTTCGCAGAGGCCGAGGCGCTGATAGAGGAGCTCTACACGAAGAGCCTATCGAGGGAGACGGCCTGCGCGATCACCTCCGACAACCTCTGCCCCTACGACGGCGAGGATTACGAGAGGGTGCTCGTCAACGTCTTCATGGCGCTGAACTACCTCAAGCTCGGGATGCTCGACGACGCGGCGGTGGAGGCGAGGAGGATCGACCTCAAGCTCCATCTCTACACGCAGGAGTACGAGGGGGAGAACAAGTACCGGAACGACGCCTTCGCCAGGTACCTCGGCGGGATCATCTACGAGAAGGCGGGCGAGCCGAACGACGCCTACATATCGTACAGGCACGCATATGATGCCTACCTCGACTACGATGCGATGTTCGGCTTCGAGGTGCCGGATGGCTTGAAGACCGATATCCTGCGCCTGGCGGGCGGGCTCGGATTCGACGATCACCTCGCCGAGTACGAAGAGGAATTCGGGATTAAGTACGACGGTGGTGCGGGGCGTGGTACCGGGGAGGCGGTTCTGGTCATCATGACGGGGCTCGGGCCGTTCAAGAGGGAGGCCGAGGCCTCGCTGTCATTTCCCGACGATGACGGCAAGCTCCACACCTTCAGCGTCCAGGTTCCCGAGCTGATCGAGAGGCCTAGCCTGATCGAGGGCGTCGCCGTGAGCTCCTTGGGGGAATCGGGCCGCCTGCACTTCGATCCGTTCCTTGCCCAGGACGTGGACAGGATCGCCTTCAAGAACATGGATGACGGCAGGGCCAAGACGCATCTCAAGGCGTGGCTTAGGGCATTCGCCAAGTTCGGGGCCACCGAGAAGGTGAAGGACAAGGCGGATACGGGGAACGTGCTGGGGAATATCATAGTAGGTTCGATCATCGATGCCGGCGCGAGGGAGATAACGCGCGCCGACATCCGTTGCTGGCGCACGATACCGAAGAGGATATATATCTGCAGGATGCGCCTCGATCCTGGGCTCTACGACATCGAGGTCGACTACATCGACGGCGGCGGAAACTCGATCGGGACGTCGGTCATAGAGGGTATAGAGATAGTCGAGGGCGCGATCGAGATCCACTACTTCAACGAGTTCAACTAGATCTGATGCGACGGTCGGCTCCTGTCCTCTGCTGCGACCCACTTCTGCCGGCCTTTATCCGGATTGTTACTGATAATAAAATCCTCATCGAATTGACGAGAATACCTGAAGTGGATGACATGCGATGATACCGTCCAATTTTGACAACCGATTTGTAATCCGATATATTTGTACCGTTGGCTCATTGGACGTATTATCGATCATGAATAACAAGCTGATTCTCGCCGTTTCTTTTCTCTCCATCTTGCTGCTTCTCTCATGCGAAGAGGACAAGGGCACTGAGCCGGTGGAGCCCGAGGACTACGTCTACGGCTATGCGTATCTAGACAGTGCTGACAGTCATGAGGGTATACTTGTGAGGATGGTTCAAAGCGGTGACTCTTCGTATACGGATGCCACCGGCAGGTTCGAGTTTCCGCTCCAGCAGCCTGATACGTA
>CAYRCK010000001.1:0-237969 GCA_964422745.1 uncultured bacterium | reverse complement strand
CGCCGGTCGTTACAAGTTCACGAGAAAGGCCGTTCTATTGAGATAGCACAGCCTAATATACGGGGAGCACCTTTTAGGTGCTCCCCGTTTTTCCACTATACGATGGCTGATCTGCCCTAATATTCAGATTACTTGTGAAGCATCTTTATAGCTCCCCACGACTTCCCTTCCTCATCCTCGTCGGAAGAGTTATCAATGGGATTGCCCGCACCGTATAGCGAGAGTTCTTCTTCATTATCGCACTCGAGCTCATTGTAAGCGGCCAGTATATCCTTCAGGCACTCGGCTTGCCTCTTCAGTCCGCGCCTCGGCTTGCAGAAGAGCGGATGAGAACTCAGAAATGCGTCAGAATCATCAATAGCCGCCCGTACGCTGTTATCGGCTCCACTCTCTACATTTAAGATCGCCGCTACGAGGTGATGGAACAGCTTGATGCTTATGTCGCCCCTTGTAGGCAGATTCAATATCCTGAGCATTTCGGTCTTTGAATACGATTTACCTCCAATTACGAGGTTGTCCACCGGCCAAGCATCCGGGTGATTCTTCCAGAATCCGGGCGTGTATGTGCAGCCTACCTGCCCACACTCACATGTAAATGAAATTTCGAAGGTTTCCGATCCCTCGTTAATGGTGGAGTATGTATAATGGAAATATCCCTCTACCGTATAGTCCCCGCATAGCTCGATATCCCATGTTCCATCAAAGTACACATCGGGTTCAGCCTCCGTTGCCATTCCAGTACCCGTGTGCTCCATTACCAATTCTCCGCCCTGCATGAGCTTAACGGAATAGTCGATATAGGCTTCCTTGGAGTAGCCGAAGACGAACGTGCCGGTGATGCTCCATCCGTAGCAGTCCGCAGCAGGTTCGATCTCCCCATGAGTAGCAAATACGTCTACCGAAAGGCAAAGAACAAGAGCTGTTGCGATCAGCAAAGATGCTATTACTTTCATCGCCACACCTTTCCTAATAAAAAAAAGCGGCCCGCCGATTTATCTAAATATAATTTTACCACATCCGGAGTTCGCATATCAACGAAATAGGTATAATCTATAATATTACAATCGGTTACGCGCTGGCCGAATGTGCTTATGCCCCTATCTTCTTCGTATTGACGGTGTTTTAATGATCCAGGTGCCCTCAACCTCCGCCTCTGTCCCCACCCTCCACTGCATCGAGCGGCAGGCCGAGCCAATCGCACGCATCACCGAGGTTTCTGAAGGCCTTCAGCTCGATATCCACGCTTTCGGCGAAAACCTCGAATATCCGCCCTATCCCGTAAGGCATGTCGCGTGAGGCCACATAGGCGACCTTTCCCCGGCTGAAACGCTCACCGGTGGATTTGACGAATTCCGTAACGTCCTGTACACCATCGTATCCGATGCTGAACGAGCCGACGTCCCTAAGATCAAAGAGCTCCCTATGGGGCTTGCTGAGCCGCGGATCGTCTACATAGTCCCCGATTACCCTTTTGATGTCATCGATCGAGACGTCCCCCCAGCATCTGGCAACCGCGACCCCCGAGACGATCTTATATTCTATCGGCATGTCATTCAATCGGACGGCCGATTAACGGCTCACAGCGTGCCGTCCCGATTTCCCCCCCTTCGATCCGCTCGCTCATCCGTCGATGAGGCAAATAATCCTCTATAATAAGATGCCTTCCCGTTTACTTCGTGCAGCCATAGTTCTAGAGTCCCGTGAAGCAGGAGCGGAACCGGTGCAATCGATCTCCAGGCGGATGCCCGACCATACCGGGATCACGCCGAGAATTCTATCGTTTCACCGAAAATTCCGCAACCTTCGGATTGACCAATTGAGCGAAATCCTCGTACGAAAGCTGAACCAGCTCGGTATGGGAGCCCGCGTTGAACGCTATGCTATCATCCTCGGTCAGGCTCGAGGCCACATAGACATCCATGCCGTATAGATTCCCGAACGGCGGCATGGCTCCTGTCTCACACTCGGGGAAAAGATCCTTGAACTCCTTCTCCGTCGACAGCTCCACAGTCCCCGCGCCAAGCGCTTTCTTGAAGGCTTCCAGGTCTATTCTGAAAGATGCAGGCAAAACGGCCATCGCCACATCACCGTCTACCTTGACCATCACCGTTTTTGCCAGCTCCCTGCCCTTGATGTGCGCGGAGGAGGCAATCTCCTGAGCCGTGTAAGCAGGTGAGTGCTTTAAAACGACATACTTTATACCTTCGCCGTCCAGAAATTCCTTGAGCTTCTTGAGTACAGGCATGACTAACCCTCCAAAGGTAAATTCGCCGTCTGAACCGCAGAGAATTTATAGATCGACACAGCCAATTCTATTGCCTGCAATTATAATTTCAACGTAATTCCCCATCATTTACTCAAAACCTCGCCCGTCATGCAATCTAATTCTGGGGATAAATCTGGGCACCCTGGAACAGTAGTCCTCATAGGCCTTCCCGAAGCGCCTCTTCAGCTCTCTCTCTTCCAGCAGCGCAACACAGTAGATTATAGGTACGTACAGCAATACCGCTATATACGAAGACAGGTAGTTGCTGAATAGTGCCGCGGCGGTCAGCGCAAAACCCACCTCGACATACCGCGGATGGCGTATGTGGGAATAGACGCCATCGACGGCGAGCTTTCCAATTTCGTTCTTTCCCGTGATCTCCGGGACTCCAAGAAGGGTTCTTGGTCTAAGCACACGCCTCCAGGAAACCCTCAATACAAATGCAAAAAGTAAGAATAAAGCCGCCGGAAAGGCAAGAAACCCATGAAATCCATATTCGACGGAGAGAATCCATCGTCTAAACGACCATAACGTATAGATCCCGCACGTCACATAGCCGATAATGAATGCATATGTGATGAACGGTCCCACCCTTCTCCACCCGGCTATGAAGGGATGCACAAAGAGCCATACCGAAGCAAAGGGAAGCGTTATCACGGTAAGCATCAACGCAACGCTATATCTAGCAGAATTCACTATCCGCCCCCGTGAGCGAGCCAAACCTCGATGAATCGGGCACGGAACTCATCAGGCCGTTCGGGTCCGAATCATTCCCTGCTTCCCGCTCTGAAGTAAAGCACACCGCCATTGGTTGCAATCCGCTCGTATGTCATTCCGTTACCCGAGCATACCGCGATAATATCATCCTCCGACAGCGAGTGGAGAACCCTCTTGCCGGCTATTTTCGCCCATTTGTCATCGAATCTCGAATCAAGACCGACGGCCGGCGTGCTGCACAGGAACGCGCCATCCCCGGACATGACCCTCCGAACCTCGGCTACGGCTCGTTTATAATCCGGTATCATATGAAGCGTCGTATCCATTAACACAAAATCAAAAATTCCGTCTTCGAAAATAAGCTTCTCCGCGTTTCCCTGAATCAGCCTTAATTCCGCAAAGGACTTTTTCTTCGCCCTCTTGACCGCCTGCCTGAGCATCGAGTACGACAGATCAAGGCCCGTATAGCTGTTGCTCCCGTCGAAGTATGGAATAGCCGCTCCCGTCCCGCATCCGATATCGAGCACAGCGGAGCTCTTTACCGCTGCGATCTCGTTCCTCAGTATATCACCGTGCCTTCGCGGATCGGCCCTGTGCAGGCGCGGACGCACGAAATGATCCTGCGCAAAATCGTACAAGAACATGAACGCTCCGAACTTCTTGATCCTCTGCCTGTTCGGCTCGGACAACTCGTCCGGCAGCGCCTCTATGATCCCATACCTATCCGCCGGGGGAAGCCGTAGCGATCCCATTTGAACTCCTTTGAGTAATCCTCCAGCCTCTCACCAGCCATCGATGATCCGGGCGATTCGCTATACTATAACAGATGCAGGCTCAAGGCCATTACAGCCATCCCGGAAATCAGCCCTGCAATTGAAACATGCCCGCTGTCCTCCTTGTAGGCCAGCGGAAGGAGCTCGTCGAAGCTGATAAACACCATGATGCCGGCCACAAAGGCCAGGCACAAAGAGACGATCGACGGGGTTATGAAGGGCCTCAACACCAATAATCCTATTATTGCACCTACCGGTTCGGCAACCCCGGATAGAAGCGAGTACCAAAATGCCTTCTTCCTGCTTTTCGTTGCATAAAATATAGGCATCGCCACGGCTATGCCTTCCGGGACATTATGAATGGCGATCGCGAATGCCAGGGCGACCCCGAGTTTGATATCCCCCAGCGAGCTCATAAAGACGGCCAGCCCTTCCGGGAAATTATGTATCGCTATGCCCATGGTGGTAAGCATAGCCGCGCTCATCAACCTTTTGTCGTGCACCGTTTCACCCATACGCTCGGCGATATATTCATGCGGAATTACGAAATCCAACACCATGATAAATATTATGCCCCCGAAGAAAGCGAGATTGGCCTGCAGGAATCCAACGTCATCGACGGCCGAGGACAAAAGCTCGGCAAAGGACACATAAACCATCACTCCAGCCGACAATCCCAGGGCGAACTTCAGGTACGAATCTTTCGGCTCTTTTATGAAAAGGGAGATAAAGCTGCCGGCGCCCGTCGAGATCCCCGCGAGAAAGGTCAGGAGCAATGGAATCTTTATAGAAGCGAAATCCATATACACCTCGACGGCTGTCGCCGCTCATGACACCCGGTCATGCCGGGACCGCTATATCCATACCTCATCATCGACGGTGAATTCACCACCGGCGTCTCCGGTATTGACCGTACCGGCCGGCTCTATGACCAGAACGCGGCATTCTTTCGCAGCATACGGTTTGTGCTCCACCTTCTTCGGAACCACGAGCATCTCTCCGGCTCTTAAAATAACGGTTCTATCGCGGAATTCAATGCCCATCTCACCGCTTATCACGAGAAACGTCTCGTCCGTATCCGCATGAGAATGCCAGACGAATTCACCCTGAAGCTTGACCAGCTTGAAGTGATAATCGTTCATGCCCTCGACGACTCTTGGTGACCAGTGCTCGGAGAACTTTGCGAATTTCTCCTCAAGGTTGATCACCGGCCTGTTCATTGATTATCCTCCATCGAGGGTTTGTATCATTCTGCCCGTGATTCCCGTATCGAGATAACGCCGACTCATCTCCGGCCACGTGCTCCTCGATTCTCACTCCCCAGGAACTCCTCAATAGGGAGTATATATCACTGTCGCGGGAGAATAACAGATATTTCCCCGTATACGTCCGGAGCGGTTCATACGGAAAGCATGGCGCAACTTTAAACCCCGCCGGATATTCAAATCACACTCCCTTTACCTCTCCCAGCCGCCTCCCAAGAACTGGCCTGCAGTTTCCAAAAAGATTTCGAACCAAACGCCGTAGATCGGCACATGGCCTCCGTTCGGCACGATCCACAGATAGGCGTTCGGGATGTTCGAATACATCTCCTCGGCCATCGAGGAAGGGAAACAGTAATCCCGGTCTCCATGCACGATCAACACCGCGGCCTCAACCGCCGAGAGATGCGGCGGCGTGAATGACAGGTCTTCATAGCTGTTCGCGAGCGATCCGAGCTGTCGCAGGAGAGACCGGATCTGTTCGTCCCCATGGTGGTGGATGGCCCTGAGCCTGTTCATCTCCGCCTCCGAGTAGGTCTTCCCGCCCAACATCCTCAGTTGATCCCTGCAGGCGTCGGGATAGTATATGCCCGACCCGATCAGCACCGCCGCATCAACACGGCCGGGTTGCTGTACGGCCATATGCAAGATCGTAACGGCGCCCGCGCTTATGCCGATCCCTTTAAAGCGGTCTATTCCAAGGTGATCCAGCAGGGCGAAAACGTCGGATGCGGACTGCCGCATCGTGAATTCACCGCCGGGATTCGTAGATCTTCCATGACCGCGAAGATCCGGGATTATCAAACGGTAATCTTTCGAGAATTTCTCGATGAAGGGAGCATAATCGCGCCCGCTTCTCGTGAAGCCGTGAAGCAGCACCAGAGGCTCTCCCTCCCCGGTTGTCTCGAAGTACATATCGATGCCGTTGACGGAAACCGTATTCTTCTCCGAGCTCGTCTGCGAATTGATCCTCGCCGGTGAAACCTGAACGAGAAATATCGATAAAAATACGAAAATACTGATGCGCACGAAGGTTCTCATCTATTGCCTCCTTTTTCCGGTAATGCCGGTGCAGGTGGGAATTTCCCCCTGAATCACATCGAATCACGTCAGGAATAACTGGAAATCGAGACGGGGACGTCGATCCCTATGGTGCCGGTGTTATATGCATAAAAATCAATCCTCCCATCTTCCCCCAGCCGATACCCTAAGATACAACGCTCATATATTTTACGGGAAAATTCTGGATTTGTTGCCGTTACCGCTGCTAGATCGACCCGGCCGGCCATGTCATTCTATTGATTGGCATTGATTCCAAGCCATAACTGATATATCCCGAAGCATACCAGCCCGGCTATCGATACAACAAGGGCTGCACGGTTGACACGCGGCCCGAGATTGCGCGCGAAGCTGAACAAAAAAATCATCCCGGCCAGACTCAGTATCATGGTCGAGTAGAATCCGACGACAAGCGCAATTCCGTTGATCGGCGCCTCACGATACCCCTTGAGAAACAACGGTCCCATCACCAGGCTCCACCCCAGATACGGCCCTGGATTCAATAAATTAACCACGGCGGCTTTCAGAACGGTCTTGTCGTTCGGTTGATTATCAAGATCTCTTTCCGGGTCAAACCTTATCAGGTTTCTGATCGCTATCGCCGCCAGGTAAAAAATGAACGCCGCTCCCGCAAAATGCATAAGCCTAATGAATCCGGCGGGCAAATTGCTCAAAACCAGCAAAACAAGAACGATGATCGGAGCGTCACTTATCATGGGAGAAAGTGAAGCCGGCATCGTACGCCTCCATCCCCGCATCAATGTCTGGGATATTATATAGGTTTGAAAAGGGCCAGGCTGAACGGCGGCTGCGAATGCATACGTGGCGCCGAATATCAAATAGCCCCACATCGCGTTTAGCCTGATCCTCCTACTTGATTCCGAACAGCACGCCGCTGTCCCCGACAATATGCCTGATCCTCAGGGGAAGAGGTATCCTTATATAATCCGAACTCTTGACGAACCTAACTTCCGACAAACCCCATGATTTCAACTCGCGTTCGAGATTTTCCGGCTCGTCGTAGAACTGCGTGTTGAAGAGATCCTGAAATGAGAAGCTGCCACCCTTTTTCAGCACCCTCAGGGCTTCGCGAAGCAAAGACATTCTGTCGTGATCTCTGACGGCATGGAAGACGAAGTTGCTTATCACAGCGTCAAAGCTTTCATCGTCGAATAGCAGTTTATCCGCGCCGGACAAAGAAAATCGAACACGCTCCGACACACCCTCCACGAGAGCGTTCCTTTCGCAGGAATCGCGGGAGTAATTCCAAGGCTTGCCCCAACGGTCGACCCCTACGACCTCGGCGGCATCGTGCCTCTTCGCGAGCTCTATCGCTATCGCGCCGGCGCCTGTTCCTATGTCCAACACCTTTCCTTCTCCGGGCCATGACAGCTTGTCGATCACAAGATCATAGAACTGCCTTTGAAAACCGCCGTCGTTCCTGTTGAACATGTAGCGAACGTAAGACATGTACAGAAAGAGCAGAAAAGCAAGAGCGGAGACCGGATAAAGCACCCATTTCAATAGATTCTGATCGAAGATCAATGTGACCACAACCGGCAATATGGACAAGCAGAGCAGGAGCAGGGGGATGCTCCATGGCATCCAGCTGCCGTAATCCGCTTTGTTTGACACCGCCGGCTTCTCCATCGAGGTGTGGCCCCCGGAATAAACGAAATAATTGACGCTAATCCTCTTTTACAAAAAGCATCAGGTTCTTGAAATCGTTGAGCCGGAAAACGCGCTCTTTCCTGTACAGACCGGTCTCCTCCATCTTGTCATAGATGGCCGCATGCACGGGGTGAAGCCCCGTATCGCCCGGAAGCTGCCTGTCATTCAACATGATGAACCTCGGATCTCTGCCAAGCACGTAGTCGGCATAATCATCCAGATCTCCCCGTCTAAGCAGCTCAGGCACCCGGCTGTCCGTCAGCCCAAGCATATCGATCAGTGTTAGATCCGAGTAATATCCGATGGCGCCTATCTCGTTCACCACTATGACGTCGGATGGGGCGCTCATCTCCGAGATATACCTGCCGATCGACACATGCGCCTTGGAATGCATGGCCGGATTGAACTCTTCGCCGCTTTCAAGCCTGGCCCTTGTTTTCACTGTGCTCGCAAAATTTATCAATACCGGCAGAAGAAATATCAGAAGCACCAGCTTGCCCTTCTTCGAGCGCATGAGACTTGGACGGATATGCTCAAAAGTTCCGGCCCAGAACAATACTATAAAAGGAATTACGGGCGTATAGAATCTCCAGAAACTCATCCAGTCGCCCTTGCTCAACCACACGAAGAAGGATGCAGCGGCTACCGAGGCGATCAGGGGCACCGACCTCCTGCTGAAAAGAACGACAATCCCGGCCAGTGACAGGAAAAGAACCGGCGCCTGTATCGAGGACGAATTCCACGTATACCTCTTGAGGGCCTGCGCGCGGTAGAGCATCGAATCGACGCTGAACGTAATCCCGCCGATCTTAGCATCGTACGAGTTCGGGAAAAAGCCGCCGTAATACCCGAGGCGGAACAGCAGAAACAGGCCGTACGTGACAACCGGGATCAGAGCTGCGCCGAGGATCCTTCCCGGCCTGCATCTGTTGAGGCAACACCCGAGGACAAGGGGGATGACGAATACGATCCCTTCCGGGCGTGTGACGGCCAACGCGCCACATGCAATCCCCGCCAGGATCTCCCTCCCATCGAGGATGAGGCAATTCATGAGAACAATTACCATCATGTAAACAACCGTTTCCATCCCGGATACGGAATAGAAAACGATGCTGACATTCGTGGCCGCATAGCACATAGCTGCGAGTGTGGCGCCGTTGGACATGGAGAAGGATCTCCTGCACAACCGCATGATGAGGAGTATCGTGATAACGCCGCACCCGAGCCCTATCAGCTTGGATACGGTCAGGATATCCAACCCGGCCATATGAGCGAGGGATAGAATTAAAACCCACAGAGGATTGGAGAAAGCTTCAACCCGATCGCCTATATTGAACACCAGCCCATGTCCCTGTGCCAGGTTCCTGGCACAGCGGAATGAGATGAATGCATCATCGACTGTACAATCATAAAAAATGAAGGCCAATGACAGGAAAAGTACCAGTGGAGCACATATAAGCATCCAGGTTTTAATCGAACTGTTCGCATTTCCTTCTGTTGCTGCTTCCGGCATGAACACTCCGTGATCAGGAACCAATTATTATCACACCGACCCTCATCCCGGTCTCCCCCGGGGCAACACGATCTCACTATTTCTTACAATCGAATTCCAGCAATTCCACCGGCGCACCGTTATCTACGATCATCACCGCCGTCACTCCCTCGGAAGGCGAAACCACTTCACCCAGCACCTCTTTTCCCTTCAGAGCTTCTTCGAGATCATCCACCTCGAAAGCGATATGCGGAACCTTCTGGATAAGCTCCGACACGGGGCTGTCCTCTTCGAAGCGCATCCACTCGATCCCGAACGGGCTGTCCCCGTAGCCCGATACGTACATTTTGTACCGCCCCAGATAACATTCGCCCGGACGGGGAACATCGGTGGGAACACCAATGTGATGATAACGCCACCCCCATTTCCCCACCGCTTCCGGGGATTCATTCACCTGCCGCTTTCCTGACATAACCACCACCTATTCTCCGACGCAAAGAGCAGTATCAACACCCGGTCCGACAACCACCGATAAATCTCTCGACAAGCGTGATTAATCAAAACTCTAGGCCCAGTCGAAACGCCCTATCAAGGTTCCGCCGCCTGTACTGGTCGCCGTGCAATACCATGCCGCCGAGTATCTCCATGTCGGCTTCACGCACTCCAACACCCAGAAGCCGGTCATTGAGCATAACGCGTCGCATACTCTCGGCGATCCCCGTTTCTTCGAGATGTTCCACGGTATGCCCCGCGGGACAAATGACCAGCGCTTTTTCGATATCAATTTTTGATGTCGAGTGCTCTCCATTCTCATACGTGTACGCGTATCCATATGATAAGACCCTATCGAACCAGCCCTTCAGCTTGGCCGGGCAGTCGCTCCACCACACCGGGTAAACGAAGACAAGCGCATCGGCCCGCTCGATCTTGTCATGCTCTCTTCCCACATCCAACGGTGGCGCAGCATCCGGATCGTCTCCCGTCTCCCTTTCGTACTGCTCCGGGCTCATGTCGGAAGTGAAATCCATTTCATAGAGATCGCCTATCTCGTAGCTGTGACCGGCCCGTTCCAGGCCGCCGATGAACGACTGTAAAACCTCGTAGGTGAACGATTCCTTGCTGGGATGGGCAAAGACTAAATATATGTGCATATACTATATCTCCTCACGAAGCGGCACGCATCGAATCGATGACGATGGCGAAGCAATGCAGCCGATAGCCCTCATGCCTCCTGTTGTCTTGTTCTACCCGCTATTATTCCAGTTAATACGATAAACAGGATAATGATTCCGGATAGGGTCAGAACGTCCAGCTTCACGGTTTCCCAACTTCCACCTTTCCTTGATATTTCCATTAGAGGATTTATAACGTAATAGGTGGGAAACAACTTGCCTACCCATTTCGGTATCTGTGGAAATACGTTGACCATCCCCGGACCATACAGTACTATGCCCATTCCCTTTATCAAGGAATACGTCGAAGCCATGCTATTCATGAACGCCCCGACCGATAGGCCTATGCAACAGGCCATTATCGCTCCGAGGAACAATATGATTATTACCAGACCCAATTGGACATTAAAGGCCTGATTCAAGATCAGAATCATCACACCCATAAGGACACTCACAATTATCCCCATCAAGCCCTTTGAGATAAAAATATCATATTGAGTCGCGGGGGTGGTAAGCACCGCACCAATCGTTCTTTTCTCCTTTTCGTCAACCAATGAGGTCGCGGGAACTGCAAATCCGCTGATAAAAATGGCCATAAGGACGATAAGCGGAACAAGCCGGTCCTTCCACGAGGCGGCGTTTTCGGCACCCAATGTGACCGGAACGATCTTAACCGGAGCGTTTTTACCCGAGATGGACCTGATCTGATGCAAGACGGCGGCTCCTATGACCACCCTGTCCTTTAATAGGCATTCCCCCCAGATATATACCTTTAATCCCAGCGGATCGTTATTTTTTATCCTCGAATCGAAGTCCTCCTGCAATACAATCCCAACGCCATGCGCTCCCCTCTCGACCGCGCCTTTTAACTCATCCTCGGACGAATACTTCCTCAGGTCGATATTATCCATGCCACTTAAAGACTCAACGATCCGCGAATCACCCTGATCATACAGGCCGATCTTGGGTTTTCCGGAAAAGAACGAGCCAAACAGAAGATTCACCATCAAGGTCAAGCCGAGTGGAGCTGCCACCGCAAAAATGAAGAAATAGCTTCGCGATCCATACTTGAATTCCTTGGCCAGTAATATGAATATCCTTCTTATACTCATGCTATCTTTCTCCTCAACGAGATAATCCCGATGAGAATAAAAGCAGAATTTAATCCTATCAGAGCCAGTATGTTATTCAAATTGCCGCCCCACCCCACGTTGTAGTTCACGGTCGCATGAAGCGTGTTAACAACGTAATACGATGGAATTAGTCTTTCCCATCCTGACGACAGGCCCGGGATCATAATCGAAAACACCGGGATTGTGAGGACAATAATCATCAGCGTGCTCCAAGCGATGACCGACATCATATCCCTGGATATCGATGCGATATAAAATGACAGGCCGGTCAACATGATCGAGCCCAACAGCAGCGTGACAACAATAAGCGCCGTATTTTGTTCCATGCCTCCCGTCACCATCATCAGCAATATCGTCTGGGTAAACGCCAGCAGCACTCCCGTGACACCCTTCCCGACGAACAGGTCCGTTACATTCATCGGCGTTGTCAATAAAGCCTGGACCCTCCCCTCACCCAGCTCCGACGTTATTAGATTCGCCAGGCCCATGGTCTCCATTATCAACAGCATGAATGCCATAACAGGGAGCAGGCGGTCCCTATGCGGAACCTGCTTTCCCCCCATATCAGGGCCGAGCACGATTTCATGATGGGTAAGCTCCATTTTCAAACCGCTGAACTCGTTGATCATTTCATTGACAAGTATCGTGTACAGCTCTTTGACCTCATCAGGCACTTCTGAGGAATAATAGATGAAAAGCTCGGGCTCTTCCCCGGACATCAGTGCTTCATGAATATCGCCGGGAATGGAGATTCCGATATGGAAATCCCTGCTGATAACGGAGTGTTTAAGCTCATCTTCCGTCTCCACATTCCGGATGACGATCCCCTCTTCCTCGATCTCCACATCCAACAATCCCGGCGTATAAGGCGCATAATATCCGATCTCCACCTTCTCGTTCACCGCTCTTGGCAGTATGAAGTAGAAGACGATAAACATGGCGATTGTTACTATCGACATAAGACCGAAGAACTTATCCCTGAAAAAGAGCTTGAGATCCTTCAAAATAAGCGTCTTGATTATTCTACAGCTCACCCGCTCAAGCCCCTCCCGGTAACCTGGATAAAGATATCCTCGAGACTGGCTTCCTCGCTGTGAATGGTAACGATCCGCTCATCCTTGAACAGCGCATATATATCGTCTGCAGCATTCGATCCATCCATAATTATCTCCCTTACCTCAAGATCGCCCCCATCCTTCATTATCTGCACCTTCATTATCCGCTTTCCATATTTTTGCTTCAGGTTGTGCGGGGTATCGATCGCTGCAATCTCCCCGTTGTTTATGAAGGCGACGCGGTCGGACAGTTTGTCCGCTTCCATCATGTCATGCGTAGTCAAGAATACCGTGACCCCATTATCCCGCTCTTCGAGAATGACATTTCGAATCCTGTCCGCCGACTTAGGGTCCAAACCCTCGGTCGGTTCATCAAGAAACAATATCCTCGATTCATTGACGAGTGACCTCGCTACCATGAGGCGTTGCTTCATCCCTTTAGAATAAGTCGACACCTTGTCCTTGCCCCTGTCCTTTAGGTCGACTCTCAACAGCAACTCGTCGGCATCGAAGTCACGTACGCCGTATAGGTCTGAAAAGAGCTTCAGGTTCTCGTACGCACTCATCTGCTCGTACAGATTCGTTCTTTCGAAACAGATCCCTATCTGCGACTGCACCTTGCCCCTCTGCCCCATGATATCAAGCCCGAGCACCTTTATCTCTCCTTCCCTGGGACGAAGCTGCCCGGTGAGCATCTTTATCGTTGTCGACTTCCCCGCACCATTGGGGCCCAGAAATCCGAATATTTCACCCTCATCCACGTTGAACGTGATACCCCTCACCGCCTCCACATCACCATAACTATAACTGGCATTCATCACACCTATCGCTTCATCGGCCATGACAACTCCCGTCGAGTATTAAACTTCACGCTAATAATAGAATCCCGCCACCTTAACTCGCCCCCCGGCATCGAAATCCACCCCTTCCATCTCGAGAAGTGTTCGCTTCATATCCACTCCTCCTTGGTATCCTCCGAGGGACCCGTCAGAACGGATTGCACGGTGGCACGGCACTATGATCGGGAATGGATTTCGTGCGAGAGCATTACCAACGGCCCTGGCCCCGTTCCTGCTTCCCACCCGGGCCGCGATCCGCTTATAAGTGCTCACGCTTCCTCGTGGAATCCCGTGCTCTGTACGCAAAACTTTCTGCTGAAAATCAGGATACAGGCCCAGCAGGACGATATCGAGCGAAAAGCTCACATCGTCGCCACCCAGGAACGACTCTATGCCGTCAAACACGCTATCGATCAAGGAGCAGGAGGCATGTGCAGATGGGGGGAATAATCCCGGGTCCCGATCCTTCAACGTTTCACCGGATCTGGATAGAAAAATCCTGAAAACCTTGGGGTGTCCCCGAAAAAGCTTCCAAAGCAGATGCACCGGACCGAAACGGCATTGACGCTCGACCAAAAAGAGATCCTCTGAGCCTGCGCCGAAAATTTTCATCTTATTAAATTGCCCGCCCGGAGTACACCCCGGTTCAACAGCGTCTGCACGAGCCTGTATCAGACGGCGGGGATGCTTTAAATCCCTCTGATCGCCGCCGCGCACCACGGAGCGAAAAAGGTGGTTAAGAGTACAAACAGCCAAATGCGTCCGTTCGCTAAATTATAATCCGCCAGAAGTTTGCTCCAAGCCGATCCAAACAGATAGTGCCCCGCCAGGAACTCGAATGAAACGGTCAACACCAGCCAAACAATACCGATCAACCACGCATTTCCGCGACTTTCAGGCCCCATCCACCTAATGGACATCAGCGAAACAATAAAAATGACGGTGCAGAACAGTATCGTACTCGCCACATGTCCCCCATGCTCTCCAATTTTTGGGGTTATAAAACTATTCCGCGCTAAGCCATTCAGGACGGCAAGAACGGACAGAACGAGCCAGATTAAAGCCGCCTTTAGTAACATTATTTATTCCAAACCTCCTGGCAGCTCATTTCCCTCCAATTGCGACCAAGGGCTGAGGGTGCCCCGTTCATGCTCCGTGCTAAAATTCAATCCGTACGCTCAACCCAATATTAAATCCTTCCCGGCCTTCACTGATCAGAACGGGGGACCAAAAAGCTCTTTCCGCCGATTCTCCGCTTAGAATATCCGAATCGGCAGCCCTTATATTCAGGTACCCGGTGATTAATGAAGCGCAGCCTAATGCGCCCAGTACCAGAGAGTACTGCTCTTCCAGCTCTTCACCATCCGCGGCGATATACCCCACAACCGCGGCCCCGGTCGAAACGCCTCCCAATATCGCCCCAAGCATCCCGTTTGTTCTATTCGGATTATTCGAAAGGAGTGCAATCCCGTTTGCCGCGGCCGCGCCGCCATTGACAATAATCGCCGCAGCAGCGGAATAAATAATGACGGCATCGGATGTATCGGACGCCCTCGCCGTTCCCGTTGGCAATAGAGACAGCGAGACAGCGAGTGCAAATATAAAAAACCTGTTCATCATGGTCTGCCGGCTTCCGCCTCTCAGGGCTGCAGATTCGAGCCAGGGCCCTCCACCCACGTAGTCCATAGCAGGATACCACTATCCGTCCGTAAAATCATCAGATTTCAACTGATTAACTCGACATCATATTGATTATCAACCATCCTCCGCGGATCTTAGCATAATTAACCGCCACTCATCTAGTGCCAAGGGACGTTCGCGACATCCATCAATTTCAGGCCGCCTTGTAACTTTTCGTCCCTTAATGCATACTCTAGATGGAGGAACACCATGCTCGATTTCCAGAAGTTGTACGAATCTTACGCAGACGACGTTTTTCGATTCTCTCTCTGGCTCGCCGGGAACAGCCACGAGGCCGAGGATATCACGTCAGAGACCTTCGTTCGCGCCTGGTCACACAATGATAAAATCCGCACCGAAACACTCAAGGCATATCTTTTCACAATCGCCCGCAACGTGTATCTCGAACAGCGAAGAAACAGGAAGAGCCACGTCGCTCTCGATGACAATCATCCGGATCCGGCTATCGGGCATGATAAATTGATCGAATTGCAAATCGACCTTGAGAAGATCACAAGCGCCCTCCAGGTTCTACCGGAGACCGACCGTGCGGCCTTCATACTACGCGCCCAGCATGGGCTGCCCTATGCCGAAATATCCCGTTCCCTGGGCCTGTCGTTGTCTTCCGTCAAGGTCAAGGTGCACCGTGTTCGAAAAAAACTGATCAATATGATTACCGACGAGGAGGTTTATCGATAATGAAAATAACACGTGATGTGATTTTGGATCTATTGCCCCTATACCTGTCTGATGAAGTCAGTGCGGATACGCGCGCTATCGTCGAGGAGTACCTCGAGAAGGACCGGGAGCTCGCCAGGATAGCCGCTGAGTCCAAATCCGCTGTCATTCCGAAGGACGCCCCAACACCACTTACGAAGGAGGACGAGATGGAAGCGTACGACAAGGCGAAAAATGCTATCAACAGGCGTATCATCACGCTGGCGGCAATTATCGCATTCGGCGGCCTATCCCTGCTGTGCGTCTCATTGCTCGCTCTATTCTTTCTGTTATGGAGATAGATGCCGACGACGAGCGGGCGATCGATAATTTTGCCTCAATAAGGCTGAAATCGTTTGCGGTTACCGGCAAGAGGGCGTGCCGCCATATAATGTGCCAGCACGCCCAACCGCGGGTAACAGCATTACGCCGAACATGCATCTTATATCAGGTCCAGCTATGATCTCCTGACACGGTTCGAATAGAGGCCGGCAGCGATAAATAAAAGCCCTATTACTATACCGGGAATCCCCACGGCGAATATGACCCTGTCTTGCAGGTTAAACAGCAGATAGAGCATAGCAGAGACTACGATCAACCCGCCGATCGCAATCAGCAAGATCGAGATCAGCCGAAATCCGCCGTTCATTTCCAACCTCCTTCGCCCGAGACCGCTTCACCATACAACACCGCAACGGCAATCCGGTCTAAAGACCCGAAAGGACCTTGGAGTATAAGCCCTAAATAGAACATTTACAATTCCGATACCCAAAAAGCCTGTCGAATTCTCCCAAGGGATATCGATTCGTATCTTACCAGAGCCTCACCCACTCCCGCAATCAATCCCGTAAAAAATCCAGCAAGTAAGCCACCCGGCCCCTCTAGCCCGGTAATTCCCGGTTGCCGAGCCGGGATCGCCCCCCGGCCCGCCAGGTACCACCGGACACGAGCCTAATATACCAATCTATTCCTAGATATCTTATCCCCTATGGCTCTATGTTCCTCAAGCCACTTATCCCGGGCCTCACGGCACTTGGGGCAGATATATACTATGGCCAGAATCCCTTCTCCATGCATTCTCGGGCACCAGTCGTTATCGCAATGCGGGAAATATCTTCTGCGCGCATCGTTGTACAGCGCCTCCTCGCTCTCAGTAAGATACTCGGAATGTGGCCGTTTGAGGTCAAAGCTTACGGACATTATGGTAACGGTCTTCTCCGCCCCGTAAACCTCGCAATAAGGGGGTAAACCATCCGTGTAATCGGCGATCTCCAGGGTATCGATACGGGTCAGGCTCATTTCGACTTCGACGCTTTGGCCCGAAGCGACACGTATGCTGTCAACCAGCCCGTCCTCGTACCCTGGCATCACGGCCATCAACGAGTACGTCCCAGGTTCAATCCCAACTATCTTGAAGCTGCCATCGGTAAGAGTCATGCCTCCCGCTTTCTCTCCCGGTATTATCACCCTTGCGTACGATATCGGAATGCCAAGCTCGTTATCCACAAGCCTGCCTTCTATAGCCCCATGCCCCGACGCCGTAACATGCCCGCTGTTCAAAAGGACCAGAAGAAAAACGATCTGCAAGCTTTTCCATCCCCCAATTCCAGACATACCGCCACTCACCACCTTTCTCCACACCTTATGGAATATGCCTCCATCCACGATTTAGCTCCCGTACCCGTCCTTGGCCCTGAATAAATGCCTGCCATAGCTATAGCCCGGATCACCGGAGGCTGAAACGCCGAAATGATCTGGCTCCTATTCGAGGCTTGCGTTTCTGCAAGCAAATATATTGTCCTCCCTCTAATTCTATCCAAGGGTGGATCCGAGATAGTACGGCCAGATAATTATCGCCAGAACAGCCTTCCAGAATGACAGGTGGGCAAAGGCAACAGTGAACAGCCATCCAATATACCAAATCGGACAGACCAGGCCCGCGCTATGGGTCGCATTACATTTTGCGTTACCGTCTTCCATGTGCTTCTCCCTTCTCATAAGACAGTATCACCTTCCCGTTCCAGTTCAGCCGCCGAAGAAAATAGCATGGCTCTCTATTAGGGGCTCCAGGCGCATCTATGGATAACACCCCATTATAAATCCTTCCTTTCGAAAGGACCTCTGCCCTCCCGTCTCTTCCGAAATGTAGAGATCGATGTATATGGTCTGGCCGCAATGCGACTCGTTTATATCATTATGCGTCGAATGCTTTTCGACGACGACCGTATCAATCTTGGCCGGGGCCAGGTCGAAGCAGGCACCCGGATCGAAGTCCACCTTTCCTATGCACGCATCACCCGCAGATAGATACAGCTTCATAGAGTCAATAGCCACACCGTGAATGCTGTCGCCCACGTTCGTGTTCGATAGTTCCAGCTTGAACCTGGTATCAAGGGGATACGCCGTGGGATTGTCGAAATTGGGACATATCCGGCAGGCCGCTACCGAGACTTCGACAACAGCGGCCTGGAGCTTTTCGATGATCGGGATTTTCTTTACGTTTGTCGACTTATCCTCGCATCCGGGATACAGGCCGTATCCCATGATGATTACAGCAAGGAACACGAATCTCATCCTCATGACCACCTTCAAATTTCACCTCGCCTAGAAACGACAGCTCACCAATTTCACACAATGCCACCTGGACCTGGTCCGTCACATTCTGTTGCCGCCCCCAACGTACAAGACCTGTCCCGTTATCCAGCCCGCCTGCTGAGAGGCAAAGAATATGATTGCATCTGCTATGTCTTCCGGGGCTCCGATCCTTCTCAGCGGATAGCCGTTCTCCAGCTCCCTCTCGAGCTCCTTCGTCATCCATCCCGTCTGAACAGCCCCCGGTGAAACAGCATTTACCGTTATCCCGTAGGGGCCCAATTCCACGGCGGCCGACCTCGTGTAGCTCTCTATCGAGTATTTGCTGGCTCCATACGAAATATTGGAAGCGTGGCACCTCGCACCGTCGGTAGTGACGTTTATTATCCTGCCCCACTTTGATCGATGCTCTATATGCCGTTTTGCAAATTCCGAAATGATCAAAGCAACGGCCCGGCTGTTGACGGCGAAATGGTCGCTATGAGAATCCGCTGTTATCGAATGCATTGCGTATTCATCCGCGAACATCGGATTCTTCTTAAGCTCCTCTTCTGGGATGAATGTATCTGGGTTATCGAAAGCGGCATTGTTGAGCACAATTTCCACATTTCCAAATTCGGCTTCGGCTTTATCGAAGAGTACGGGGACGTTGGCCGGATTCGACAGATCAGCTTCCCACGCGCAGCCATCGCCTCCCAGATCCTCGATTTTCTCGAGAACCTCATCGGCCGTGCTGGAGATCATCCTGCAGTAATAAGCGCGCCCCGGGTCGGCGGCCTCCTCTGCGGACTCCTTCGTCTCACCGTACAGGGCCGGGGGCAGGCGATAGTATGTGATGAACACCCTCGCGCCCTCTCGCGCGAACGCTATTGCCGTCGCGGCTCCAATCCCGTGGTTCGCACCGGTCACGATAACAACCTTATCCTCGAGCCCGGTTATGATCATGGCACCTTCCACCAATCGTCAACCCAGCCGATCACAGCATATCTATACTATTTATCCGCCCGCAGCCAGGACTATCTCAGACGGCCGAAAAAGCGCCTGAAGTCCTCCATATAGCTCTTACAGCCCTCGTGCATCTCGTCGACGGAGAAATCGCGCCATCGGGGATTCATGGCGTTCATTCGGGCTCTCGAGAGGTTGGCGTCATCGATCCAATCCTCTATGTAGGTGACGGGCTCGTATTCGCTCACCGGTTTCGTGTAGATCCAGCCGTCGCAGAAACCAGAAAGTGTGAAAGGCTCATGGCCGTGCTTGTAAACTGCTTCTTCTATATGCAGATCCGCCAACGGCGAGCCTTCAACGTCGAACCCAACCGGGAACGGGCCATCGGTCCTCGACAGCATGAAAGCATCGAGACGCCCGTCGGCGGGGTGAACGAAATCGGCATTGTATCCCACGGGGCCGTTCCAGGGCGCGTGCAGGAAAACGGTAACAGCCCTCGATCCCAGGGCTTCCCTTATGAAGTTCCCGAGGCGTTTCTGGCCGACTCCCAGAAACTTCGCATCCTGCACCCTCGGTTGGACATAACCCGTGAACGCGTGGTGGATGCCTGAGTGCAATAGCACCTTCGCTCCGCCGCGAACGGCGTCGAGAACCGGCTCCGCCCAGTCTTCCTCGGTCTGGCCGGCCGTCACGAGCTTCCAGATCTCCGGATCATCCCAATCCGATTCGGACCGGAAATGCGTGTAATCGTAGGAGTTGTTCAGTCCCAGCACCCTGATCGGCGCCGATCCACGGGGGCGATCGAGGTTGACCTTCCAGACGGCCTTCAATATATCCACGTATTCCCTATAGCCCCAGGGCATGAACTGACGAAAGATTATCTCCCTCCCCAGATCCTCCCTCCATGCCGTATCCACCACTAGTGAATCCAGGAGCCTCTGATCCTCCCGTCTCGCGAATTCCGTGGCAAAGACGGTGACACCGGCCGCGTGGACTCTCGGCAGCAACTCCTGGACGAACAGGGCGTCATGACGTATCCTGTGCTGCTCACCCAACAGAACGACATCATGATCGGCGAACAGACCGATGACGTACTCGCACGGCTCGCTTCCGTGCTCAGACAGCCATCCTTCCAGCTCGGCCTCGAGCTCGACGGAGATGGGTCGCGGGTCCTCGAGATCGTCACCGCCGTTCCTGCTTCCATCACCGCAGCCTGAAAGAACCACTAACAATGAGATCGTGACCGCAAGGAACCTCTTGGTTGACAACGCAGCTCCTTTCCATCGGCGGGAAACATGATCGCTTCGATCCGTTTCCCCGTGAAATTGACGTAACCAACGGTAGCATAGTCATTATCCAAGTTGTACCACCATTCCGAATTTGCCCGACACCAAGCAGGCGCTTTCAGAGCTGTACATGAACCATGTTGTATAAACGAAAGAGGCCCACGATCCTCAATCCCCAGATCACCCTCCTGCTCAAGCCGCTCACGTCAGGCAGGTTCGACAGCATGGGATATTCCTCGATGACCTTAACCGTATCCACCCATTTTTTAAGATCGGTCGCATTCTTCATGTGCCACCTGATTACGGCGGACGAGTCCATTCCGCTGTCCCTCATTATCTCCCTGTTTGTCCCCCATGCTGCAAACCATGACATCGAGTCGAAGATCACGTGTGCAGCGGGGTAGGTACCCGCAAGCTTGCGGAACAGGATCCTCAACTCTTCGGCTTCGAAGTAGTACAATACCCCCGCCGCCATGAAGAGAATGGAGCGCCTCTCCGTATGCCGCGCTATATCCTCGATCCATGCGAAATCGAAAATAGATCTCGCGACGGTCGTCTCCCTCTCCGAATCAGGAATGAGCCTGCGCCTGAGAGAGACAACATCCGGCAGGTCTATGTTTACCCACAGAACATCGCCGTCGTCAACGCGTTGAAAGGTGGTATCGAGACCCGCCCCGATATTTATGACCAAGGCTTCTCCGCTGTCCGCCATAAACTCCCTGACGATACGATCGAAGTTGTAAGCCCTGATCGGCCACACGATCTGATGGCCGGCTACCTGTCCCGATTCGATCCTGGAGAAATCATAATCGATCCTCGCAATTATATCCCTGGCATAGTTATCACGAACGATCGGATTTTCCTTCTCGGCCTCTTTGGCCCGAGCCCAAAGGGGTAGCAGCAGGGTTTCCTGGACCGAACCGAGCTCTATCTTTATCTCTTCGTTCATCATGCCGCCGGTCCCCATATCAGAGTGTCGAGATACGTCCCACTATAACCGTTATCATGAATGCCAAAATAATGAGCAAGCCTAACTCACGACAACCGTGTTGGAGATCCGATCGTGCGCGAGCCGCCGGTTCGGATCTCGCCAGAAATCCAATAATCCGGTTCCAACCGTTCCGACACTGGCCAGGTACCCTCCGAAGCGTTCGAAGCTCTCCCAATATCCGATCGGCCTGCCATGCAGGCTGACAACCCGTATCCCCAGCATTCTCTTACCTAACGTTCCTTTACGCCCGCCCGCCGTAAGGAGCGTGAAATATAGAGCCGCCATGCCGAAAATCGCGATTCCTCTAATCCTGGCTGGGATAAACCGCTGTATATCAACTCGAATATGGCCGGGCGCCAGCGGTGGGGGGCTTGATTTCAGTACGAGGGAAAAATCGAAATCATAGGGCTGGAGCAACTCGCCGGCTTTTTGATAATCCGACTCCTCAACCGCCAATTTGACGGCCGCCGGCAGCCCCTGTGCATCGATTCTCACCAGAAGCGGGGCTATATCAGCCATTGCATCGATCCTCTCCCGCTCATCGAGCCCCCCGCGTATGATAGCGTGGAATCCCCTTAAAGCATCGGGATCGGTCAGCGACAACGAGGCAATGGCTATCAGCAGCGATACAACGACAGTGGGAATGAACAGCACTATCCAATCCAGCACGAAGGCTCCCAGCCTTCTGAATGGTGATGCGAGAGGAAGTGCAACCAGGTGCGGGTGTATCTCGAACGTCGAACGCTCCAGGAACCTCTTCGTCATAACTTACGCCTCCGTATCTGGCAGATGTAGGTGATCGCGTAAATAATTTTTGTGGCAGGGCCGATCGGAGAGCATTGACTCCCGGCCGACGCTCCGCCGGAGCCGTTTCATACTGTCCCGGCGGATCAATAGAAGCAATGATGCAAATGCTCACCCTTCATCGCCGGACGCTTTATCCATGTACCGTGCCAGCTCTTTTTCCAGTGCGTCCTTGAACGCTTCGGGATCATCCGGAGTGAATAGAATCCTCCTGATATGGCCCTCCCTCTTGTCGAGCACAACGTGCTCCACGAAATTGGCCCAATCCACCTTTAGGGCGGGCCGGAAATTCTTCAGGTGCAGATCACCCCTGATCAAACCCCTTATCTCGGACTCCGAAACCTCGATTCGCTCGATGTGATCGAAAGGAACCGTCATTCGGCCGAACAGAGTGCCAAACTCCAGCCGGTCTCCATAGATGGCGTATTCCTGCCAGATGTTCTTGGCCGTACACCTGGACGTGTATACCGGTGTGTCGTTCATCGGGTTCTACTCCTTTTGCAACCTCTCCCTGTTAACGTTTCGACAAGTTTATTTATTACCCGGTGCGATGGCAATAACAATAAAAGAATTGACAGCCGAGCCGACGCCGTGCAATTCAACTCGTATACGAATTAGATGAATGGGAGGAATCAGAGTGAGCAAGAGAAACGGGATTTATGCAATAACCTTATTTGCGGCATTGATCCTGCCGCGGGCCGCCCTTGGGCTGCCAGATCCGGTCGGATACTGGAAGTTCGATGAGACGGCCGGTAATACCGCGCACGACTATTCGGGGAACGGGCACGACGGGAGCATCGAGGGCGCATCGGCATGGCATCCGGAAGAAGGTGTATTCGAGGGGGCCCTGGGATTCGACGGGTCCACGAACGGCGTCTTTATACCGTACAGGCCGGCGTTCGACATCACCGATAAACTGACGATAGCGGCGTGGATCAGACAGACACCCAACAACAGGGGTTGGATCCTGGTCCGCAACACAACCGACGACTCGCACAGGTACTATGGATTGTATGCCGGAGGGATCTACCAGGATGTCACCTTTCACTACAACGGAGAGAGCGGAAAGGTCAACGTGAAATGGACGCCGGTCGACATAGACGACTACAGCTGGCACCACCTCGCCCTGGTGGTCGATTACCCCTCGGCGAAGCTCTACGTCGACGGCCGGCCGCTCGAGGAACTGCTCATGGCGGAGCCTATGGTTCCCGGCGGGAACGGTGACATAAAGATAGGCAGGCGTGATCCGGGCAACTATTACTTCGAGGGCATGCTGGACGAGGTACGTATCTACGGCGGGGCGTTGAGCCCGGAAGATGTATATACACTCTCCTGCTACGGAGGCGGCAGGGGCACTGAGGAGGAACCGTATCTGATATATTCCGCCGGCCACATGCAGACGATCGGCCTCAACCCGGGCCACTGGGGGAAACACTTCCTGCTCAAGAACGATATCGATATGCGAATGTACAGCGGTGAGGAGGGATGCCCCGCGTTCAACACGATCGCCGGCCAGATGAATAGAGGCTTCTCGGGCGTATTCGACGGCGGCGGTCACACGATATCCGATTTCTCGTTCCGCACCGAGGCAGAGTTCTCAGTCGGACGCCTTTTCGGAGTCGTAAGCGGAGAGGGTGCCATCATCAGGAACGTCAAGCTGAAGGATGTACGCGTTTCGGGTATCACCGGCGGGACGCTGGTCGGCAGGCTGGCCCACGGGGCCGTCATGACCGGCTGCGGTGTGGATGGAGGCACGATCGAGGGAACCAGCGTGTATATCGGCGGGCTCGTAGGGGACATGTACAGGAGCAGCATTTCAAACAGCTACGCGAGATGCGATGTGTCAGGATCAGGATACGTTGGAGGGCTCGTCGGAAACGTTCATGACGGCGAGATCACCCGCTGCTACGCTGCTGGCCGCGTGAGAGGGGGAACCGGCAGCATCGGAGGTCTCGTCGGGGAGAACGACGGGGGATCGCTATCACACTGCTACGCGTCCGGCGACGTCTCCGGAAGCTATAACTGCGTAGGCGGCCTCGTGGGATCAAACTCGGGAGATATATCCCACTGCTGCTCCGGGGGGGCCGTAACCGGGCTGACCGATGTCGGGGGCTTGGTCGGATTCAATGATAGCCGCATCGACAACTGCTATTCGACCGCAGACGTCAGGGGGGTAATCAATGCCGGCGGACTGGTCGGATTCAATAGCCCCTGGGCGGGAGCAATCTCCAGCTGCTATGCGGCCGGACGTGTGGAGGAGCACGAGAAGTATGACAATCACGAAAATCTGTGCGGTCTGGTGGGAAAGAACTCATGGAACGACCAGTACGGCACGGTCACCGGCTCGTTCTGGGACATCGAGAAGAGCGGGCAGCCGGGCAGCAACGGTGGAACCGGCCTGTCCACCGAGGAGATGGCACGTATGAGCACGTTCGCCTCAGCAGGATGGGACTTCGCCACGCCCGTCTGGACGATCCTGGAGAGCCTGGCCGCTCCGCATCTCGCATGGGAGAGATATCCGGGAGGGAGCGGAAAGGCCGGGGATCCATATCTCATCACCGGCGCCGATCAGATGAAGGCCCTCTGGGAACACCCCGGCGATTGGGACAAGAGCTTCCTGATGATCGCGGATATCGATCTCACCGGGCACCCGGGTTCAGAGCCCAAGACCATCGGCACGAAGTCCGATCCGTTCACCGGCCTGTTCGACGGCAACGGCAGGGTGATCTCCAACCTGAGACACGGCGCTCAGGGGATCGCGCATGCCGGGCTGTTCGGTGTCGTAGACGGCCCGGCCGCCGAGATCAGGGATGTGATACTGCATGATCCGGTAGTTGAAGTGACATCGAGGGAGGCCGTCGGAGCACTGGTCGGGACCCTGGCCGGGAAAGTTATACGGTGCGGTGCTGAGGGAGGCAGCGTTTCAGGCGGGTGGACCACAGGGGGGCTGGTCGGTCAGAACCGGGGAACGATCTCGATGTGTTTCGCCAGGAACGATGTGACCTGCGCAGGGGATGGTTATCACGCCGGTGGGCTAGCCGGCAGCAACCTGGGCAGGGTCTCGAACTGCTGCGCCCTTAACCGTGTATCGGGAGGGCTTCACACGGGGGGTCTTGTCGGGTTCCTTTACACCGGCGCCGTAACAAGCAGCTACGCCGCCGGACAGCTCGAGGGCGGCGGCAAGGTTGGAGGATTGATCGGCTGTAATATCCTCGGGAGGATATACTCGAGCTTCTGGGATATCCAGACCAGCAGCATGCCTCGTATGTGCGGCTATGGGGCCGGAGCTTTCGGGTGTTATGACGAGAACGGAAAGACGACCGCCGAGATGATGCGGCGGGATACGTTCGCGGATTGGCATCTCGAGACCCTGTGGGCGGTCGATGAGAACAACGGTTACCCCAGGTTGAGATGGGAGGATCACAGGTAGGGATCCTCGAGCGTTTCTCTCACCTCCTCCAAGGTCATGGAAGAGCAGATATCCTCGATCACCTTAGTGTGCGAGGCGTCGTGGCTGAGCAACGTGCCTTCGACCATCAGAACCATGAACTCGCGTTCCAGCGCTCCGAAGTAAGTCGCCAGCACACATCCTGTCGCGCTGAGCCCGCAGAGAAAGACCGTGTTCTTCCCGTCTTCCTTGAGGATCCGCTCCAGATCGGTTTTCGTGAACGCGCTGGCGTGCTCCTTCACTAATCCCATGTCATCGTCGGTTACATCGATCGACGATGGAAATTCAAACTGTTCCGTTCCCGGTTCCGGGCCGCGCTCGGGATCGGAATGGTATACCTTGATGACCGGGTGACCGAATTCTCGAAACAGGGCGATCAGCTCGTTGATCTTCCCGGGGGCCGTGTTTCTATCCCCCTCCGACATAAACGGCATCCATTTGTTCTGCACATCCATCACGACGAGCACAGGCTTGATCTGTTTCCTCTCCAGTATCTGCCCGGCGGCGCCGGGTATCCAAGTTACGGCGATCACGGCAAATGTAAGACCCGCTAATAAAAGTTTTTTCTTCACCTTTCCCTCCTTGCGCAGAATTTCCGATCGATCCGGATATTACCTTTCCGCATAAATAGATTATATGCCACTGGGTGGGGGGGCTGCAATGACATCGTAACCCTTTGTAATAATAAATCATAGCCACAATCCGGAACCCGGCCGGACACGCCGTGCGCTTCGAGGCCGCGTGCCGCGAAGGATCCACAATAGACACCGCTCCCCCTCCGATGAGCCGCCTCCCCTGATCATCGGTGGAAAACCACTTACAGAATCTCGACAGAGAAGCTAGAATGTGCTGGAGAGAATTATTGTCAGACAATGTTATGCCACCGGCAGATGAAGAACCGACGAAAAAATCTTGGAGCGGTAGTATCAACCGGCGTGTGCAGCGTTCTCGTGTTCGTTGGTTTCGTCCGTTTGATATCCTACTCACGGGGCGCGACGGGGGATTTTATCCGTAGTTCGGTCCTCGGCGTTCTGGGTTACAACCCCGACTCGTTTATCAACGTACAGTTTTTCAAGGTTCTGGCCACCCCGTCGCTTGTCGCGTTGATCTATTTTTATTTCCGTTTGCGGAATGCCAGCATGCCGTCTCATCTGGGCGCCATCAGGTTTGACCGCATCCACAGACTCGACTTTAAATCAGCGGTCTTGCGCGGGATCCTGACATCCGTCATAACCGTTCACTGGCTCGGAATGGAATGGTGGAAGTTCAACGTAGACGGATTCTACCCGTATTCGGAGCTCGAGATTCGATCGTTAAATATTGGAGTGCTGTTGCTGAGTCAAGCACTCGCATTCTTGGGAATGAAGTACCTTTCCTTCAAACCACTTTTGCGAGATCCACCGCAATCGAATGAATAATGTGCAATGGCCTGCCCGCTGGATTTTTACAAATCCGAGAGGCAGGCCGCTCGATTTAATTGAAACAAGAAGAAATAATCAGTTCCCCAGGCTGGATGAAGTCAGGAACATATTGATAATGTGTGATCTAAGATAAGTCCGGCTCCCAGGCTGGATGAAGTTAGGAACTCTTTGATAGCGAGAACCATAGGATACGTTTGGCTCCCCAAATATCTTGATTTGGCCAAATCCCTGTGATAGTTTCAGCGGACCGGTATGCTTCAAGAATCGGGGAACATCCGGCTCCCTGGTATGTACAAATACGATATATACCTACATGATCCCAGAGGGCGCGGGACGATGGACGGGGAGCGGGGCCGTGCCTGATGAGAGGCGACGTGGATCACAGGGGAGATACCAGAATACGGGCGGTCCCGGGGATCGCCGGGTGAAGAACCGGGGATAAGACGCCAGAGGACCGACGAGGATCGAGACGTGGAAGGGGCATTCATGAAACGGGTCTTTATAACTTGCAGGGCCGCAGCTGCACTCACTATGCTGATAGCTGCGATCGCCTCCGGGATCTCGTCGGGGGCCCTCTCACAGGAGGTCACATATCACTTTACCGAACCCTACTGGCAGCAGCGCGCCGATTACGACATAGACGTAACTCTCGATACTTCAAAGCACATGCTCACCGGGACCGAGACAATAACCTACAGGAACCTCTCCCCCGACACACTCAGGGAATTCCATATCCACCTCTACCCAAACGCCTACAGCGAAAAGGATTCGCCGCTGCTGCGGGACTACCTCAAGGGAACCCTTCACTTCTTCGTCGGCCTCCGTGAGTCCAAACGCGGATGGATCGACATAACCGGTTTCATCATCGACGGCGCAGAGGCACAGTTCAGTGTCGAAGGCACGATCCTAACGAGCGAATTCCCGAATCCCGTCCCACCGGGCGGAGCGGCCGAGATCGAGATAGCATTCGAGGAGAAGATACGCCCCAGGCTGGGGAGGGCGGGGTACATCGGCGAGCATTACGATATCGCCCAGTGGTACCCGAAGATGGTCGTATACGACCGTGACGGCTGGCACCCCGACCAGTTCCGCGTTGGTGAATTCTACGGCGAGTTCGGAACCTTCGACGTTTCCATCACGCTGCCGGAAGGGCAGGTGATCGCTGCGACCGGAGTGCCCGTATCGGGCGATCCCGGCTGGGACAAGAATCCGCCCGCCGACGGTGGCGGTCATCGGAAGGGAGGGCACCCTCACATGGGTCACGGCGGCGGCAGGGGCTCGGAGGATCGGGGGGGGGAAGGCGGCGCTGTCAAG
This sequence comes from uncultured bacterium, assembly GCA_964422745.1. Taxonomy (GTDB): domain Bacteria; phylum Krumholzibacteriota; class Krumholzibacteriia; order Krumholzibacteriales; family Krumholzibacteriaceae; genus CAYRCK01. The sequence goes on along the minus strand of CAYRCK010000001.1, from coordinate 209,332 downwards.
ACGGTCAGGTTCAAGGCGGAGAACGTTCACGACTTCGCCTGGTCCGCGGATCCCTCGTACGTTGTCGAGGATACGCTGTACAACGGTTACAATATAAAGGTCTTCTACAGGGCCTGGAACCGGCACTGGGCCGACAGCGTTCTCGCAAGAAGCCTGAGGTCGATGAAGTGGCTCGAGGATTTCGCCGGGCCCTACCCCTATCCCCAGATCAGCGTAGCCGACTGCCCCACGCACGGCGCCATGGAGTACCCGATGCTCGTGATGAACGGCGGCTTCGACGAGGGGCTCATCCTCCACGAGCTCGGCCACAGCTACTTCTATGCCTCGCTGGCGAACAACGAGAGGGACGAGGCATGGATGGACGAGGGATTCACTCAATACCAGATGTTCCGTTACATGGAGAACCGCTTCGGGCCGTACGGCAAGCCCCGAGGCGGAGGTTGGTTCGCCTCGCTCTACCCCGAGCCGAAGCTCTGGGAAGGCCTCTCCAGGTCGATCATAGACCGGGCACGCGCCGGATTCTCCGAACGCATCTCGACTCCCGTGCACAAGCTCGAAAACGGACATCATACCCCGGCCTACGTGCACGCGCCCCTCTTCCTCAGGGCCGTGCGATACATGGTAGGCGACGAGGCCTTCAGCGAGATCGTGCACATATACTGCGACCGCCACAAATTCAAGCACGTCGCTGAGGAGGACTTTCTCGCGATCTGCGAGGAGGTCTCTGGGATGGACCTTCGGGAGATGTTCAAACAGTGGCTCCACTCGCTCAAGAGCTGTGATTACAGGATGGACAGGTTCGATGTCGAGAAGGTCGAGTCCGGTTACAGGGCGGACATCAAGATCGACCGCAAGGGAGAACTCATAATGCCACTGGCCCTGGCCTTCCGCCTGGAAAACGGCAACACCGCCCTGGAGAGGATCGACGGAACACTGAGGAACATAGAGAAGAGCTTCAACTTCGAGTCGAAGCCGGTCTCGGCCTCGATCAATCCGGATAACGAGATACTCGATATCTACTTCGCCGATAACTTCTCTCCCAGGCGCAGGGAGTTCTTCTCCCTCGACCTCCCGTTGAACGATTACCACCCCATGGACGCTTACGAGTTCCGCTGGGCTCCGTTCGGTTACTACAACGACATCGATGGCGGCAAGGCAGGCCTCCGCCTACGCACCGGCTACGACGACATGTACTGGAAGTTCACGCTCCAGGGCGCCTATGGATTCGAGAGCGAAAACGCCGATATATACGGAGCGTTCGAGCATCCGCTGGGATACTTCGGGCGCGATTCCCACATACGGTTGGAGGGATACCACAGGGAGGGCCGCCAGGGCGCATCGATAGTGCTGGACAAGATAAGGCGCAAGGGATTATACGATCCGCTCGCCAAGTTCATGTCATTCTACTTCCACTACCAGGAGATGACCGACTCATCCTATGTATTCCCCTTCACATACGACAAGGGCATCAACCTCAAAGCCGGCCTGAGCCTCGCCCTCTACCCCAAAACCGACATATTCGACTCTTCGATATTCCTGAGCTACGATAGATCCTTCTGGGGAAGCGATGACAGCTACGAAAAATTCATGCTGGCCCTGAGGATGAAGACTGCCAGGCGCGTGTCTCTGCCGATCAAGCCCGCGTTCAGATTATTCCTGGGCAGCTGCGCGATCGATCCTCCGCTTCAGGAGACCTTCAATCTCGCCGGTGCCGGGGTTCTGGAAAAGGAGAGGATGTTCTGGCTCAGAAGCGTCGGTGGATTCCCCAAGGACTATTACAACAACTTCCACGTCCCAGGAGACGCAAACCTGCGCGGTTACTTCGACGCCGACTTCGGCTTCAAGCGCATCATGTCGATGAACATCGAAACCGAGCTGCCGTTCCCCCTGCCCGTAGGCAGGAGGCTCTCGCGAATGCTCGACAGGAAGCTCTACCTGTTTTACGACTTCGGGAAGGTCCTCGACGCACGTCCCTTCGAGATGGTCCCGCCCTGGATCAGGCCCGGCCTAGAGGGGGGCACGTTCTCGTTCGACGACATACTATCGGATTTCGGAGTTGGTGTGAGCCTGTGGCGGATAACCGCCGAATTCCCCCTGTACATAAGCCATCCCGTGCTCAACGGCGACGAAGAAAATTGGGATTTCCGCTGGACGGTGGGATTCAACAGGCTCTTCTAGATCCAGCCGAAGAAAGTGCCAGCTTCGGTGCCCATGATCCGGATCGGTGTCGCTAGCCCAGAGCTCGCGATATGGCGGGATCGAGATCCTTGAATCTGCCCAGCCACTGCAACCTCTCCATCTTCAACGCGTCGTTGAAGATCCTGAGCTCCGGCTCGGTGTAGTAAAGCGACGGCTCGAAGACACGAAGGTCGAAGCCGGGTATGTCCCGGGGCACCTCGTACCCCCAGAAATCATCCCTCTTCCAACTTATTCTCGAACGCGCGACCTCGCGTATGATGGCGGCCGAATCCCGTATCTTTATCTTCCGTCCGGCCAGTTCCGCCACCTCGACGAGCTCGACCTCCGCTCCCGGGATCCTCCCTGTTTCCACACCTTCCATCACGGCCATGAGATTGGTTCTCGATCTCAGTCTCTTGTAGTTGTGATAGGTCTCGTAGCGGACGGTGTTGATCTTGAACTTGGACGTAGTGCCATCCTTGAGCTCGAGCTCAACCTCCTGCCCTGTATCCTCGTGTTTTTCCCCCCTCAAGAAACGCCTCAGTTTCTCGAGGGATTGGACCGAATCGAGCCGTTCGAAGCTGCGGTCCACGCTCCGCCCCCCGAATCCCCCCGTGTTGAAAAGAAAACTCTGAATATGGGGATTCTTCTTGAGGATGTCGTAGAAAATATTCCCCTCCTCACCCTTGGGCCCCACTATGAACGGATTCGTGCCGACCTCGCGCACAGACATTCCGGCCTTTGTAGGGTCCGCCGCTGATGTCAGTATAGACTCCCCCAGCATGAAGAACGCCGCCGCCTGCTCGAGACTGAGCCTCGCCACCGGAGGCACGACCGTCTCCCTTCTCGTAATGAAGAATATCATGTCCACGCGGTCTAGATCGATCCTGTCATCCGTATAGTCCAGCTCTCTTCTCACTACGATTCCCCTGCCGTTGAAGCACTGCCCTCCCGGCACGTATGGATGGTCATAGCGGAAGAAGTCGACATCGCCGGTTTCCGGTTCGACGTACACGTTCTCCAGCACGGCATGGTCGGCGGTCGCTCCCGCGTAGAGCAACGGCTGCGACTCGCCCTCCAGCCCTTCGGTCTTTATATAGGCGTTGTCCTCCGTACCGTAAGCCGCGCCGCTCGGTGAAAGCACGAAGAAATCATCCTGCCTTATGATAACGGTCTCCCCCTCATCCGGATCCAGCCAGAAGTGATGCACCGACAGGGTTGTTTTCCCGGTTCCGCTGAGCCCGAAGAAAAGCGCGCCCTTGTCCTCGAGCCCTCCGGTTCCGTCGTCCTTGGCCCTTATGACCTTCCCCCCGGCGTGAACACCGAGCCCCCCTCCCTTCCCCCCGCGGTAGCGTTCCTTCTCGGCGTACATCGCCATTCTGAGATGTCCCTTCTTGACTTCACCGAAGTAATCGGATCCGAGCACAAAGGTCACCCTGTTCACCGCATCCGCCAGGATGGAAACCGGCGGCAGCGACCTTCTCCTGGCGAATTCGGACCATTCCGGTATCATCACGAGCACCTGCTCCGGTTCGCTTCGCCCGCCACCTGCCGGGAGGTCGAAGATGAGCTTGTCCCACATCACGAGAAGCCTGGCATACGATGCGGTCAGAATGGTCCGGCAGTGGTGGCTGTGCTCACCGTGCCATCCGAGCTGCTTGTCCATCATCAGAAGCTCCGTGCCCGAGGCGACCAGGAAATCCGAAGCCTCTTGAAGTATCCTCGCCTGCCTCTCATCCGGATTGCCGAAGAAGACCTCCGTGAACGGGGCCGATCTGCTGGTCACCTTCGATATGAACGAATAAGCCCCGTGCCGGTTGAGCGAGTTCTCGCCGCCCCTGTTCTCCAGTGTCACAGGATCCTTTAGGGCCAGATCGTAGATATGTTTCCTGTCATCGGAGAGGTGGAATCCCGCCTCGGCAGCATGAACGATCTGTTCGACCAGCTTGCTGGATAGCACCGATATTACTCCGCTCACGAGCTTACCTTCTTTGTTTCTGAAATGAAGCCTCCGCCATCCGTCGATGTGGAGTTGTTGAGATGACCGGCGGACGAGGGCCCGCTCCTTTCGTGATAATACTAGATCTTGAGTTTTCTCACGGCATCGATCACCGTGCCGTCCCTCCATTCAATAAGCGCCACGACGCGTTCCTCGAACTCGGGCTTCTCGGGCTCGCCCGTCATGCCTATGGCGATACTGTGAAGTTCCTCGATCGTCTTCAGCGGCAGGCCGCTTCCCTTCATACGCTTTATCAGATCCTCTCTTCTGGGATTTATCGCCACACCCCGCTCGGTGATGATCACGTCGATGGTTTCTCCGGGTGTCGTGACTGTCGTGACCTTGTCCACGATAATCGGCAAACGGCCCCTTATGAGCGGAGCGGTTATCATCGTAACGTAAGCATCCGTTGCGTCGGTGAATCCCCCGATCCCGTGCAGAAGCCAGCCGTCGGAGTGCGTATTCACGTTCACGTTGAAATCGAGGTCCACCTCCGTCGCACCGAGTACGGCCACCTTGACCCGCTGCGCGAAGTTGCCCTTCGTGTGGTAGTTGTAGGATGTGAAAGGATCCGTCTCTATATGCCTGGGGTTGTCGCGAAGGGACTCGACCCCCGCTATATCGAAGGCCTGACCGTCTAGTATGTGCCCCACCAATCCCTCTTCGAGCAGCTCGACGAGGTACTTCGTCGATCCGCCCCTCGCGAACGGGGCCTTGATCCCGCGCTCACGCATCATCTTTGCGACGTACTGCACGAAGGCCAGAGAGATGCCGCCTGCGCCCGCCTGGAACGAGAACTCCGGCTCCTCGAGGATACCAGAATCCCGTATGAATTCCGCAACGTATCTCGCAATCAAGAGGCGGGTCGGGCTCCTGGTTATGCGCGTCGTGCCTGATACGATCTTCTCCGGATCCCCCAGCTTGTCCACCTCGACCACATAGTCCACATTGCCTCCCCGTATGACCCATGGAAAGTTCGGGAATGGAACCAGGTTGTCCGTGACGACGACCACATTGTCGGCATACATAGAATCGGCCAGAGCGAAGCTTATCGGACCGCAGGCCGAGGGGCCCCTGACCCCATTCGCGTTCCCGTGGCTGTCCGCCGCAGGAGCAGCGATGAAGGCGGCATCTATATGAAGATCGCCATCCTGAATCGAGCGGTAACGCCCACCGTGCGATCTCAGTATACAGGCCTTCTTCATCTTGCCCAGAGAGCACGCCCTGCCGACGGGGCCGTTCATCGAGCCCTCTATATGCGATATCATCCCGCTCTCTATATGCTCGATCAACGGCTCGTGGCACGGGAAGAGCGCTGAAGGCGCAAGGACCAGATCCTTGAGACCGCGCTTCGCCAGTCTCTCTATTACCATATTAACAAGGTAGTCACCGTTTCTCAGGTGATGGTGAAAGGACACGGTCATGCCGTCCTTGATCCCGCAGGCGTCAATCGCCTCGTCCAGCGAAGAGAGCATCTTGTTCTTGTAATCAACCGCCGCCCTTATCGGCGGACCGACCTTTCTTCCGCCGCCGTGACCGGCATGAGCCCCCATGAACGGCTTCAGTTTCCGCCCGTCTATCTCCTCGGGGATCAAGCGCGCGAGTGCATTGGAGACCATTTTCATCGTTCGCCCCCGATCTTTAATCCAAGATCCGTTTAAGATTCCGTCTATTCCAAAACATCCTCACCGAGCAGTCCGAGCGCCTCGGCGAGGCGCAGGATCTTCCTGGCCCTCTGCTCGATGGGAGCATCTATCATCTTCGATCTGATCGTAGCCACGCCGCTTCCCCTGCTGCGGGCCTCCTCGATCGCCGCCACCACCTTCTTCGCGTACTCGATCCTCTCGGGAGTCGGCGCGAACACACCGTGAACCGGCTCTATCTGCCCGGGGTGTATGACCCCCTTGCCCTCGAATCCCAGCGCCATGGCCTCCTCGGCGCTCTTGACCAAGCCTTCCGTGTCCGCTACATCGCTGAAGACGGTGTCTATCGCACTGACGCCGGCGGCCTTCGCCCCCAGCACTATCATGCTCCTCGCAACGAAGCTCTCCATGCCCTCCTTGGTCCTCTCCACACCCATGTCCGCCGTAAAGTCCTCGGCGCCGAAGCACAGCGCAACCACCCTGTCGCTCGCAGACGCAATCTCGTACGAATGCAACACACCCTTGGCGGTCTCTATCAGCGGCATGAGCAGGACGCGGGTTTCTATCCCCTCTCTCTTCTCCACTTCATCCACTATCCTCTCGACATCCCTGACATCCGACGCCTCGCCGCACTTGGGGATCAGCAGGACATCGGGAAGGGCCGGGAGAACCATCTCGATGTCGGCCTTTCCGTACTCGGTCTCGAGCGGATTTATGCGCACGATCCTCTCCGCGCCCCCGAAATCGATCGTGAGAAGCGTATTGCGCACCAGAACCCTGGCGGCATCCTTCTCGGTGGGCGCTACGGAGTCTTCCAGATCCAAGATCACGCAATCCGATCCGAACAGCCCCGCGTTCAGCATCAGATCCGGATTGTTGCCGGGGAGGTACAGTCGGCTCCGCCGCAGGCGATCCTTCACGGGCCCCGAAGACGTCACCCTTCGCTTCGGGGGGCAGCCGGGCTCCTTGATTTCGTAGAGCCTCCTTGCCGCCGCTTCCACCCGCGCTTTCAGAACGTAGTCGAGGGCTCCCCTATCCTGCGCCTCGAGCTTTACATGCTCGATCCCGAGCTCGCCCAAGGTGTCCTCGATATCCTTTTTGATGCTCTTCCCGAACACCTTTTCCACCGAGCTCTTGATTTCCACACAGACACCGCCATCGGACCTCTTTTCCAGCGTAACGATAATGTCACCTTTCCTGTCGGCGACTCCTGCCTTAGCACATTCATTTTTACCCATTATTTTCTTCCGCTATATCTTAAATCCCTTTGTTCAGCCGGGGCGCCCGATTGTCGCACCGGCGGTTAAGATGGAGCAAACAATACAACTCCACTCTCAATCCCCAAATCAACAAGAATCTAATGCATTACAATAACATTGTCAAAGCAGATTAGAATATTTTTCGATCAATCTTCGAGCCCCCGGCCCAGGGACCCATAGAGGTATAAGTTAATCATAACAGGGAGATTAGATCCTACCGGAAATTACGCGGCCCTTTACCCTTGAATAATATCCGATTTAGTGTATTGTGTGGGAACGCACCGGATTTTTCGCTATTTTCCGGTTTCAATAGTTAGTTACACCTGCTCACTTATCAACGAGAGGTGAGGTTTATGACCAATCGAGTTGCCATCGTGGGGATCGGAACAACGGGCTTCAAGCCCGTAACACCCGATGTTTCATACCGAGAGATGATCTTCGAGGCGGCCCGCAAGGCATATACTGATGCCGGGGTCGAACCCGACGAGATCGACGGTTTCATCACGGCGGCGGAAGACTTCATGGAAGGGTACAGCATCGCAGACGAGTACTGTCCCGACCAGATAGGAGCCGTACTGAAACCGACACAGACCATTCCGGGGGATTTCATCCAGGCAATGGCCACCGGTTACATGATGATCATGTCCGGAGCATTCAAGATGATTGCGATCGAGGCGCACAGCAAAGCCTCGAATGTCAAGAATGTCGATGAGCTGGTGGGATTTGCCTTCGATCCTGTCCTCAACAGACCCCTTCGCGAGTCCCCGCACGCTATTGCAGGCCTGGAGATGACCAGGTACATGTTCGAGACCTGCACAACGGCGGAACAATGCGCAAACGTAGTCGCACTGAACATGGGAAACGCACTCCGCAATCCATACGCCGCCTTCGGTGCCGACATCGAACCCTGGGACGTACTCGGATCCGAACCCGTATCGCTGCCGCTACACCGTTTGGATATCGCACAGCATGCCGATGGTGCGGTGGTCGCCGTACTTGCTGATTCAGAAACCGCTTCATCGCTCACCGACAAGCCGATATGGATAGAGGGGCTGGGTTGGTGCACTGACACCCCAACGCTCGAGATGCGCGATTGGGGGGAGGCGGCATACGCACGGATCGCGGCCGAGATGGCCTACAGGATGGCCGGTATCAGCAATCCGGCCGCCGAGGTCGATTTCGCGGAGATCTCGGACGAGTACTCCTATAAACAGCTTCAGCACATGGATGCGCTCAAGTTCTGCATGCCTGGTGAAGCCGCGTTTATGGTAGAGACCGGCGTAACGGATATCGACGGCGAGCTCCCCATAAACGTTTCAGGCGGGGCGCTCGGTGTCGGACACCTCTTCGAGGCGTCGGGGGCCCACAAGATCCTGGAGCTCGTCGAGCAGCTTCGCGGAGAGGCGGGCGCCAGACAGATCCCCGATGTTAATGTAGGACTCGCCCAGGTCTGGCGCGGCGTTCCAACCGCGACAGGTGCTGTCGCCATACTGTCGAATACGTAGGAGGTCTCTCGCAATGGGATATAGAAAAGTAGCAATAGTTGGCGCCGGCATTACAAAGTTTGTTCGGCGCGCGCAGGAGACCGGCAAGGAGCTGTCATGGCAGGCATCCAAGATGGCCCTCGACTCCTGCGATCTGACACTGGACGACGTGGACTGCGTCACACTCGGTACCGCCCCGGACGCATTCGACGGTGTACACATGAAGGGCGAGTACCTGGCCGACGGCGCCGGCGCTTTCAGAAAACCGTACATGCGCCACTATGTGGGCGGCGGCACGGGCGTATTCAGCCCGATCCACGGATGGTACCACGTTGCGAGCGGCATGGCTGATATCTGCCTCGTCGTGGCGGAGGAGAAGATGTCTTCGTGCTACCCGCACCCGCAGGGGGCGTTTATCACGATCTTCGACCACACCACTGAGCAGCCCCTCATGCCGAACCTGATATGGATCTTCGCCCTCGAGATGAACCGCTACATGCAGACATACGGCCTATCGAAGGCCGACATCGCGCTTGTATCGGTAAAGAACAAGGGAAACGCAGTGGATCACCCTTGCGCACAGATCCCCGAGAGGATCACCGTCCAGGACGTCCTCGATTCGGAGACCCTCGCATGGCCTGTGAACCGTCTAGACATAAGCCCCGCCTCCGACGGAGCCGCCGCCATCGTCATGGCGAGCGAGCGTGTCGCGCGCAGGCTTACGGACAAGCCGGTGTGGATAGACGGAATAGGACATTCCATAGACACCGCTTACTGGGCCACCAGGGATCTTTGCTACCCACGGTACGTCGAGGCCGCCGCGAGGATGGCATACGAGATGGCGGGCATAACGGAACCGGACAAGGAGATCCACGTAGCAGAGCCTTACGACCCGTTCGACTACAAGGAGCTCCACCACATGGAGGGTCTGATGCTCTGCAAGCGAGGAGAGGCCGCGAGGCTCACGGCCGACGGGATTACGAGCCGAGAGGGCAACATGCCCATCTGCCCATCAGGAGGCGCTCTGGGAGTCGGGAATCCCATCGCTGCGACCGGGCTGATGAAGATCATCGAGATCTATCTTCAGCTCCGTGGCGAAGCCGGCAAGCGCCAGATACCCGGTAACCCTAGATGCGGTCTCGCCCAGGCATGGGGAGATCTCATGCAGATGGGGACTGTAGTCGTAATGAGAAACTAATCACAGGTGGCGGCCTCTCGGGCCGCGCCCATGGGGGCGGTGCACGAAGCCGCAGGTTAAAATATGAGGAAGACGACCATAGAGAAGCCCTGCAAGGAGATCGAAAGATGAAACTTGAAGATTACAAGCTCGGAGGGAAGGCGCTTCGTTCCTCGGAGATAAAGACGGGCAAGGTCCTCTCGACCAAGTGGGAGCCGAACCTCGAATACGCTTGGGATGACGGCGTTGCAATCGGCAGGTACCTGGCCGAGTTGAAAAACGGCAAGATCATCGGGAGGGTATGCTACAAGTGCCGCCGCATCATGCTGCCCCCGAGGATGTTCTGCGAGCTTTGCTTCCGCCCGACCGACGAGTGGCTCTACCTCAAGGATACGGGTACGGTGAACACGTTCAGCATCGTCCACGTCAACTGGGACGCCTCAAGGCGCAAGCCGGGCGAACCGGCGCTAATCCCGGCGGTCATCGAGATCGATGGGGCAAGCGAGGGAATGGGAATCATGCACATGCTGAGCGAGGTCGATCCTGAAGATATCAAGATCGGCATGAAGGTGAAGGCCGTCTGGAAGAAGGCCGATGAGCGTACTGGTGCAATAACCGACATCCTCTATTTCAAACCGGTTCGCCCGCGCGGCGGGAAGAAGGCCTCGGGCAAAAAGGGTAAGCGCCGTTAATTATACAGGGGGAATCACGATGTCCATAACCGAGAAGATAACTAAAACGACAAAGCCGACCTACTGGGAAGGCCGCATTCCCGTGAACTACATTTACACATACGGCCTGGCCGGCGAGAAGTTCTTCAGGGCGGTGAAGGACAAGGGAACGTTCCTCGCCACCTACTGCCCGGAATGCGACGTCTCCTACGTGCCTGCGAAAGCCTACTGCGACCGCTGCTTCGCGGAGCTCGATAAATATATCGATGTAGGAACCACGGGCTTCGTCGAGAGCTTCACGCTGTCGTTCAAGAACATGGACGGCTCCAGCAGAAAGGAGCCCCGCATACTCGCGATGATCAAGATAGCCGGCACCGACGGCGGCCTGGTCCACTACATCACCGGCATCGACGTCGAGGACATCGCCATAGGGATGCCTGTCCAGGCTGTATTCAAGCCCAAGGGCAAGCGCAAAGGCGCGATCGACGATATAGTCGGCTTCGGGCCGATCAAGCAAAAGGGCCGCAGGTAGGCGGTATCCTCTACGTGACTCCGCCTGTGACCGGTCCCCGGTCCGACCGGACATCAATCTGCTCAGGAACATAGAGGGCCGATTGATTGTGGGAAATGAAAGAAGGGTGGGTTGTACGGCCCACCCTTCCCTTAAGGTTCCGAAGGAGTTTAAGATGTCTCGTTGCTCAGGCCACCTCCGGTCTTCAAGGCGCCACGTTCAAGTCTTTTTCTCTTAACAACAGGGGGTTAATAACTCTGTTTAAAAGAGAACCGCGGACTCAAACTCGGCTTTAATCCATATAAATATCAATATTTATGCCAGAATGAGATATTAGCTTGCGGGCTGATGAAATAGCTGGGGAAAATATGTTGAAATATGGTGGATAACTTTAGCAACCTCTTGTCCGAAAGTACAATTGGGACACTTTGCTGTTTCAACAAATTATGCTAAACGCCTGCTTTTTCCCTAACTTTTCCTTAATGAACACTTGGTTTCGGCAGTTAATTTTCTTAACTCAGGCCCTATCGGCGTAAATTAATTTTCCCTAGATGTCAATTACGTGAACGGTGTTCGTCGGCCGACGCTCCATCGTCGGTATACCAGCCGTTAGAACGACTCTTCCACCGTAACCGGCTCTCTTCACCTGCTCCCGGACGATCGCGAATATCCTCTCGGTCGAATCTATGCATTCTACCGGTATGGTTCTAACGCCCCATACGAGCGCCATATGCCTGACGACCGGCAGGAAGTCCGTAAGCGCCAGTACGGGAACATTCGGTCTATATCGCGCGATCATCCTCGCCGTCCTGCCGCTGTGCGTTAGACAGGCTATCGCGGACGCCCCGATTTCCTCCGCCACCTTAACCGCCCCCGAGCATACAGTATCGGTCAGAGCGAAACCCTCCTCCTCGCCTACGAGCCTGCTCCAATCCCCTGAACCCTGGGACACTATCGACTCTCTTTCGCGTTCACAGTACCCGTCCTCCACGTACCTCTCCGCCTCACAGATTATCCTGCTCATCATGTTGACCGTCTCCACCGGATACCTGCCGGTCGCCGTTTCGGCGGATAGCATTACCGCATCCGTTCCGTCTAACACGGCATTCGCCACATCGCTCGCCTCCGCCCTCGTGGGTCTCTCGGTCGTAACCATCGATTCGAGCATCTGTGTGGCCGTTATGACGGGCTTGCCCTTTCTAAGGCATTCGGCTATAATCGATTTCTGAATAACCGGCACCTCCTCGGCCGGTATCTCCACACCGAGGTCGCCCCTTGCGATCATCAATGCATCCGAGGCCCCGATAATCTCGTTCAAGGTTTCGATGGCTTCCCGTTTCTCTATCTTCGCTACAACAAGCGCCTGTGAATCCCATTTGCTTATCATGCGCTTGAGCTCCATCACCTCCTGCATGTTCCTGACAAAGGAGAGGGCGACATAATCCACTCCCAGCTCAACGCCGAACTCGAGATCCTCCCTGTCCTTCTTCGTCAGCGCGGGAGCGCTGATCTTCACGCCCGGCAGGTTAACACCCTTCCTGGAAGTGAGAACTCCGCCATGAAGGATGCGGCATTGAACCCTGTCCCCGGTTACCTTCTCCACTTCTAAATGGATTATCCCGTCCGCCAGGTAGATGCTATCCCCGGCAACCACATCATCGGGCAGCTCCGGATACGACACGTTGACGACGCCGCCGCTTCCGTCCGCCTCATCCGGTGTAAGCGTAATCTCCCCTCCGTCTGTTAGTGCCATCTCCCCGCCATCTATGTCTCCCACCCGAATCTTAGGCCCCTGCAGATCCTGCATTATCGCCACCCTATCGCTCAGGCCCCTTATCCGCTCGTAAACCTCACTGTGCTCTTCGTGCTCCCCATGAGAAAAATTGATACGAGCGACATCCATGCCCGCCTCTATCAACCTCTCGAGCGTTCCCCGGTCCCTAGAGGCGGGGCCGATAGTGCATACGATCTTCACGTTCTTCAAACGATCACCTCCGGTTTCGGCGCACCGCGGAGCGACAGCGGTCATATCCCGTTTCCACCCCCGGCGTGCATCATCTACGCATCCGTTCCGGTGGCTTTTCCTCCTCAAATCGATTCTATTACCATGCCCTCCCAGCTCAAAGAGGATTCTTTCCTCCCCCATTCCACATCGATTCCTATATATCGACATCCACACTGCACGCTTGACTGCATTTCACGCGCTTGCGCCAACGTCTCCAAATCCATAGGCCTGGATTTACCCGCATCTATGTGTTAATTTATACATTACCATGAGGAGAACGACACTTGGCAAAACCGGCCTCGAAGTCTCGGTGGTGGGATTCGGGGGCATCCCGATCCAGGGAATATCCTTCACTGAGGCGGAGAAGGTGCTGCTGCGGAGCGTCGACCGAGGGATAAACTTCTTCGACAGCGCGCGGGGCTACACGGACAGCGAGGAGAAGATGGGCAGGGCCCTCATTCGGCACAGAGACGAGATCATCCTGGCGAGCAAGTCCCTCTCGCGTTCCGCCGAGGGGATAACAGCCGAGCTCGAGACGAGTCTCCACAACATGCGCACCCGGCACATCGATATCTACCAGATACACAGCGTCGGATCGAGAGATCAGCTCGATGCCGTTCTCTCCCCGGGAGGCGCATACGAGGCCCTCGACAAGGCGCGGCAAGACGGCAAGATAAGGTGGATCGGAATCACAGGACACTTCAGGCCAGTTCTCGTCGAAGCGGTGCGCACCGGCCTATTCGATACGGTTCAGATGCCTTACAATCCCATCGAGACCGAGTGGGAGACCGATCTGATCCCCGAAGCACGGAAGCTCGATGTAGGGACGATAGGAATGAAGCCCCTCGCCGGAGGCGCTCTCACAAACGCGGGCGCCTCGATCCGGTTCGCCCTATCACGTGGTATCGACGTCTCGATACCGGGGATGGACTCGGTGGAACAGGTCGACGAAAACGCCGCCGCCGGCGCTGCCCCAGCCGCGCTCACGGATGTGGAGCTGGCAGAGCTTCTAGAAGAGAAGGAGGTCTGGGGCGGCACGTTCTGCCGGCGCTGCGGCTACTGCATGCCATGCCCGGAGGGGCTGAACATACCGTTCCTGCTCCTTATAGAGGCCTATTACACGCGCTACGGGCTGAAGGATTGGGCCAACAAACGCCTCGCGACACTGGAAAAGCGCTACGAAGATTGCACCGGATGCGAAGAATGCCTGGACAGGTGTCCCTACAACCTGCCTATCCCTGACTTGATGAAAAGGGCCAGAGGGATAGTCGTTTGAAAAGGACCGCTCAACACCAGCGACGCATGAATCCCGGCAGGGGACGATGCTTCGCCGCCCGGCCGTCTCTCTAGAATGATCTCGGTTTGTATCGAGAATACATTCACATATCGAAACTGCAACCCCTGTCGTAGATCCTTTCCACCGTCATTCCGGCGAGACCGATACGCTCATCGCTGCCGGGGTCAAGACCCAAAATGATACCGACCCACTCACAGCAATGGAAGGCCAGGACATCGCCCCTGTACCTGTCCTTGCCGTACCCGGCGATATATCCCCTGCTACCCTTCTTCTCGCTCTTCACCACCGCGCCCGTATTCTCCACGTACCAATCGAACAGGTCGCGGGCCTGCTCCCCGGTATCGAGCGGAAACAGATACATCACCCCCTCCTCCTCCTCGAAGCGGTAGGACGCCGAGAATGCCGGCGGGAACCTTTCGCTCCCGAGCACTCCCTCGGTCACGTACCCGATGCTCCGATCCACAAGCCCCTCCTCGGGGAAGCACGACAGCTCCGACGGCGGCGAGCCGGACTCCTTGATCCTCCCCGCCACGGCCTCTGCGAATGCGTGCTTCGCCTCGTCCGGTCCTTCACCCTTCTCGAACACGTAGACCCTGACGAAGTACCTCCCCTTCCAGAACTGCAGCGAGTACGAATCCTCGAATGCATCGTTCCCTATATCCGTGAACTCCAGCAGCGGGCCGTTGTACTGGGAAAAGATCCCGAACGCCATCAGTGGGCCCGAGTGCTGGAAGATCTCGATCTTCAATTCGAGGCCGTCTTCATTTATGTAATGCTGCACAATGACATTCGAAAACTCGTATGTCAGAAACCTATCAGCAGCGCCGTTTATATACTCCCAGAGATTCTCGGCCCCGTAGCTGGTCGCCTGTCCGTCCGCATTCCAGCCCTCGAGCTCCCCTGAGGCCGGAAGCAGCAACCGGGTCTTCCCCTCTTCGCCTTCACCGGCCGATATCCCCGCGAGAAACATGCTGCACAGAGATACTGCTATAATCAAATGACCCCTCTTATCGCTCATATCATAACCACCTTTGCAGAACGATGAAATCCAGCTAATTATATAACCCCGCAAACCTCAAAACAATCCATTTCAAAGGCGTGACGGGGACACGGGGGCATCCAGCGACGATGCTGCATCCAACCGCTCCCCCTCGGATCGTCCATAGCGGCGACCGGCGCCAGCAGCCCGGCGTGGGAAAGTCAGGCCGGCATCGTGCCGGCATCATCCCCGACCCCGTCCCATTTTTATTTCTCCGAGCGCCTTCACCGTGTTATATTTGTAAACAGACCTGCAGAGCTTTACTTGAACGAATCACAATACTCACCGAAAGTGGCTGGAATGGGCTTTCTCAAACGGCTCCTGGGCCTGGAGGTCAGGCCGGGCGAACCGCGCAGCATCAGGGATGATGAGTTCGAGGGCGAGATCGCCGGATCCGATCTGCCCTGCTTTCTCTACTTCTACAGCCTGTGGTGCCCGTCATGCCAGGTCACGAGCGGATTACTGAACGAGCTGGGCCCCAGTTACATAGGCAAAGCCTCGTTCTACAAGATGGACGTGAACAAGGAGCCCAATACGGCTGCCATGTTCGGCATAAGGAGCATCCCGGCTGTAATCTCGTTCAAAAACGGGACGCCCGCCGACATGCTCGTAGGGCTCGCACCGATAGACGAGCTCAAGGGCTGGATAGAGAAAAACTTGTAACTAATAGTCAGGGACGCCGGGCGGGAGGCTGGGAGCGCCCCGCACAGCTATTCCCGGCTGTGCCGCTCGGGCAGCAGCTAAAGTAACATAACGGGGTGCCATCGAACCCCGAGCGGGCAGAAGGTGTAATGGTGCTTCATGAAAGAGATCAGAATCGCAGGTAAGGTCCTGAGGCTTTTACAGGGCGACATCACCCGACAGGAAACGGACGCGATAGTGAACGCTGCGAATTCACGCCTCGCGGGCGGTGGAGGCGTCGACGGCGCTATCCACCGTGAGGGCGGTCCCGATATAATGAAGGAATGCGATGCTATAAGGGCCGAAAAAGGGGGATGCCCTACCGGGGAGGCGGTGATCACTACGGCGGGAAGGCTCCCATCCAAGTGGGTCATACACACCGTTGGACCGATCTGGCGAGGCGGCTCGGCCGCCGAGCAAGAAAAGCTGGCCGGCTGCTACTCCAGCTGCATGAAGCTTGCTGAGAGTTACGCGCTTCGCTCGGTCTCTTTTCCCAGCATAAGCACCGGTGCATACGGATACCCCGTGGAGAGAGCCGCTATGGTAGCGCTCGAAACGGCGGCGGCGGAGCTGAGAAACAGGGACATCGACGAGGTCAGGTTCGTGCTGTTCTCCGCAGGCGATCTTGACGTTTACGCGGCCGCCCTCGACAGGGTGGTTGAGGGAGGCTCCGGATCGGAGGGTGAAGACGGTTGAGAGACGGCTGCGGAAGAATTCCGGCGGATGATGGCCGAAGCGTGCTCGAGAGGCCCGGCCGAGGAGCTCTGAAATACCGGGAGGTATCCATGATGCGCGGACTCACATTGATGCTGCTTCCTCTCCTGCTTCTATCGACCTCCCCATCCAATGGCCGGGCCGAATCGGAAAGAATATACATAAGGTTCGGCGGCGGTTACAGCCGTCCGGTTCTCGGCAACCTCTCCGATGAGCTCGACCGCCAGGGAGATGAAGAGATCAAGCCCGGTTACTGCGCGGCCTTCTCGATCGGCAGGACGTTCGTCGATAAGCTCTTGGCCCTGGAGGGCTTCTTCTCCATCGGATTCCACCCCGATTTCTACTACAACAATCGGTACGAGGGTGACGAGGAGAACATCCAGGAGGAGTTCACGGGGAACCTGAGGCACTACAGCTTCGCCCTGATAGGCAAGGTCCGCCTTCCGCAGGCCGGAGACCGTTTCATACCTTACGCGGGCGCCGGCTTGGGTTACGGTATCACCCAACTGATATCGGGCGGCGGGAAGATGAACGCATTCGAAGCAGTCGCGCTCGTACAGATCGAATCCAGACTCAAGGATAACATATACCTGTCGATAGAGGGCTCGTACTGCACCTCCCTGAGCGAGGAGCGGCTGGCATCGCCCCACCTGGAAAACGTGCCCTCCGACGCCGTTTACGACAGCTTCGGTGAGCCCCTCGATGACAGGTACTCCTCGTTCGAGATGAGGATCGGATTCACCGTCTGGCTCAAACCGCCGGAAAGGTTCAGCGATCGATGATACGCCATTGCACAATACTGCCCGTGCTCCTCGTGGTGCTGCTCCTGGCCGCCTCCTGCACGGGCACCGAAAAGAAGAAGGATCACATAAGGATGGTGGGTGGTTGCGTGATAGACACGATCGCCTTGGACGACGGCGGGAATGAGAGCGGCTGCAAAAGGAGCATCAACCGGCTCGAAATCCTATCACTCGACAGCCTGGGCGTCGACTTCTACTCCCATCTGGCACGCGAGCTCGGGGCACGGCTCGACACGCTCGGGATAGACGTTCTCGGACGCTCGGGGCTTCTTCATGTCAAAAGCGGCGCCTGCTGGCCCGCCTACAGGGTGATCTTCTTCCTGGCCGAGGATCCGGATACCGACGGAAGCAGAATCCGGGCTTCACTCCTCGACGAACCCATCGCCTCCATACTCCCCTCTGCCGAACGGGGAAACAGCTACGGTCTGTTCTTCATCAGCCTGCACAGGGGGGACAAGGACGTATGGACCCTCTTCTACCACAATGAGTGAGCGCTCGAATCCCGGATCGGAGGCGGCATCCTCGCAGTCGTCGGGTTCTATCTCGAGAGACGGAATGCGGTCGGGTGTTATTCGCCGAGCCAGCCCGGCACGGCTTTCGGCCTGAATTTCGCGCCGTATACGATATCGTCCCCGAACACGAGAGCCCTTCGGATAGGCGGCACGTTCACCGCCAGCGTGGCGACGGACCTGTGGAATAAGTTATCCGGTTTCGTCCACGGGCATACGGCCTGACAGATCGAGCACGTATAACCGGTCTTCGCCCAGAATTTCAGGCACTCCTCCTCGTTGATCTTCCACTTCCACACGCCCCTCACGAGCACCTTCTCATCCAGCGAGATAGCGCCCACCGGACAATTTACAGCGCATTTCCTGCACTTTTCACAAAAATCCTGCATCCCTATATCGACCGGCTGATCGTACTCGAGAGGCATGTCGGTCGTAACGCACGACAGCCTGAAATTCGCGCCCAGGCTGCGGCTCACGACATAGCCGCAGCGGGCAAGCTCCCCGATACCCGAATCGACGGCTACCGGGACCATCAGCACCAGATAATTTCTCAGGTGGTGCGCCCTCGCTGGATACCCGAGGTGCCTGACGAAGCGCGCGAGCTGAACCGCCGCCAGAACGCTCTTCGCATACACCCTGCCGGTCTCGAACTCGACCGCCCGTGTCGATCCTGTCGAGACGAGTTCTCTGCTCTGCCTGAACGCCATCGATATCGCGCTGCTGTGATCAAGCGTGATCGGGTCTCCATACCCGGCCCCCTGATACCCCCGCGGAATCCCGTTGAAATATGGTGGATTCACGTAACCGTCACGAAAGAAGGGCCTGGATCCCCTATGCGAGTAAACCCACTCGGGCCTGAGCGGGCCTATGCGGACGTCATCCGCCCCTAGATGGCGCGCGTAAGTCTTGATCCTCCTGGAAGCCTCCGCCGCCGGCATATCAAAGCGCTCACCTTCCGGCACACCGTCGACCATGTCGGGGGTGGCAAGCGAGGCCGGAGGCACGAAGAGGGATTCATAGATGGCCCGTCCGAACCCATCCACGCCCTCGCCTCCCCCCATCTTGGACCTGATAAACCGGGTCAGGGCCCTGTCGACTTCCGCTTTCTGGGGGAATCTCCGGTGGTATTCGATCTCCTCGGGACTCCCCTCCACCAGAGCCTCCCTGGAGAAAACGGTATCCCTCTCGTCGAACTTTGTTATCTCCCCATCGATTTCGTAGGTGACCGCTCGGCGCACTCCGTACCCTCCCCTGTAATCGCTATATGATTAAATAATATACTAAATACATCATTTCATTCCATAAAATAGTAAAGACCCCCCGTTTGAATATTTAGTTGAATTTTTCCACTTTTCCATGTAGATTGACTCTACTGTGAAATACCGATCTACAGGCCCCTTAATCGAATAATTACACACCGCAGGAGGAAATCCGAAATGGAGATGCTGCTTTCCGGAAACGAGGCCCTTGCCAGAGGGGTATACGAATACGGGGGCGAATTCGCCTCGGCATACCCCGGAACGCCGAGCACCGAGATCCTCGAAACCATAGGCCGGTTTTTCAAGGACGATGTATATGCGGAGTGGGCA
Organism: uncultured bacterium; assembly: GCA_964422745.1. Taxonomy (GTDB): domain Bacteria; phylum Krumholzibacteriota; class Krumholzibacteriia; order Krumholzibacteriales; family Krumholzibacteriaceae; genus CAYRCK01. The sequence continues at coordinate 189,776 of CAYRCK010000001.1, read as the reverse complement.
ATAAACGAGAAGGTCGCCCTGGAAGTGGCGGTCGGTGCCAGTTACGGCGGTGCGAGGTCTCTCGCAGCCATGAAGCACGTAGGGCTGAACGTGGCAGCTGATCCGCTCATGACGCTCTCGTATACCGGTGTGGGAGCCGGCCTTATACTCGTAAGCGCCGACGATCCCAGCCTCCATTCCTCTCAGAACGAGCAGGATAACCGCTATTACGGCAAATTCGCGTCGATACCCGTCCTGGAGCCGTCCAACAGCATGGAAGCCAAGGAATTCGTCAAATTCGGCTTCGAGATCAGCGAGGAGTTCGACACACCCGTCCTCCTCAGGCTCACGACCAGGATATCTCACTCCAAGGGTATAGTGAAGATAGGGGAACGAAGCACGGTCGAACATTCCGGGTTCGAGCGCAATATAGCCAAGTACGTAATGGTCCCCGCAAACGCATCCAAGCGGCACAAGGTTATAATCGAGCGCCTGGAGAAGCTGAAGGAATACGCGGAGACAACACCTCTGAACCGTATCGAATCGAACGGGAACGAGGTAGGGATCATCACGGGCAGCATCGCTTACCAGTACGCCAGAGAGGCGATGCCCGAGGCGAGCATACTCAAGCTCGGGATGGGATACCCGCTTCCTATGAAGAAGATCAGGGATTTCGCGGCAGGCGTCGAGCGCCTTCTAGTCGTCGAGGAGCTGGAGGGATTCTACGAGGAGCAGATAGCGGCCGCGGGGATCCCCATCGAGGGCAAGAAATACTTCTCCAACTACCTCGAGCTCAACCTGGACCGCGTCAAAGACGGCCTGGTGGAGGCGGGGGTTATGAAGGGGAAGAGGCCGGGCGGCAAGTCGGGTGTAAAACAGGAATCGGTCCTCCCACGCCCCCCCGTCCTATGCGCAGGTTGTCCCCACAGGGGTCTCATGGTGGCCCTGCGTAAACTGAAGGTTTACACGACCGGCGATATCGGATGCTACACGCTGGGAGCCCTGCCACCGCTGGAACAGATCGACTCGTGCCTCTGCATGGGCGCCTCGATCGGCCACGCATTCGGTATCGAGAAGGCCGGCAAGACCGAGAAAAAGGCCGTGGCGCTTCTCGGCGACAGCACGTTTCTACACAGCGGCATAACGGCCCTCGCGAGCGTCGTGTACAACAAGGGCACGCAGACAACAGTGATCGCGGACAACAGAATAACGGCCATGACCGGAGGCCAGCAGCACCCCGGGACCGCGCTGACACTCACGGGTGAGAAGACCCACGCCATAGATCTCGTCAAGCTCTGCAAGGCCCTGGGCGTCGAACACGTTCGCACGATCGATCCATACGATCTCGAGGAAACAACCAACGTCCTGAAGGAGGAGATAGATAGAGACGCCCCGTCTGTGGTAATCACAAACAGACCGTGCATGCTATTCCCTAAGAAGATCAGAAGCAAACCCATGACAGTCGATCTAAGCCTCTGTACGGCGTGCGGCTTGTGCTTCAAGGTAGGATGTCCCGCGATCTCCGGTTCATCGGAGAAAAACGAAAAGGGGCGTTTCAAGTCCGAGATCGATCCCGCGGTATGCACCGGATGCACTATCTGCGCTCAGGTTTGCCCCGCGGACGCGATAGTCGAGATAGAGTCCTGACAGGGTTGCGCTTCACGCGCTACGGATCACGCCCATGCGGCGTCGGTTGACACAAACCTTGGCAATGAATAGAAAGGACAGATCGAATGAACAACGAAACGACCAACGTGCTGATCGTCGGTGTCGGCGGACAGGGCGTGCTGCTGGCAAGTGAGATACTCAGCGAGGTGGCAAGAACATGCGGTCTCGACGCCAAGAAAAGCGAGGTGCACGGCATGTCCCAGAGGGGAGGAGTTGTTACGAGCCACGTGCGGTTCGGCGAGAAGGTGATGTCCCCTCTCATCCCCTCGGGCGAATCCGACGTTATCCTCGCATTCGAGCTGGCAGAGGGGCTGAGGTGGATTCACGAGCTTCGGCCGGGCGGAACATTCATCGTCAACCGCCAGAAGATCGTCCCGCCCATCACGTTCACGGGTAAGTTCACATACCCCGAGGATGCGGAGGCCAAGATAAAGGATAAGGTTCCGGAGGCTCTGGTCCTAGACGCCTACCCGGCCGCCGAGAAGCTGGGCAACACAAGGTTGGTGAACACGATTCTTCTGGGTGTTCTTTCGAGGTATATCGATCTCGAAGATTCCAATTGGCTGGATGTTATCGAGCGTATGGCCCCGAAGGGCACCGGTGAGCTGAACAAAGAGGCCTTCCAGACCGGAAAAAAACTTAGCTGATACCGGGCCGGATCCAAAAAACGCTCCCGGCCTTACGTCCGGCGGCACTATCCGGTCGTGCCGCATCCCATCACGGCCGGCCGTTACCCGCCGCTTCCACAAGCGCTTCCGCGAGCTTTTCCACCCCCTCCCTCACCTCCGCGCTCAGCCCAGCGTCCAGTTCCAGACTCTTCGGTTCTATACCTACGAGTATCGCCTCGCCACCCCACTCCTGCTCCAGGTATAGTATCACGTAATGAAGGGAGAGGTTGTGCGTGGTCGTCGCCGATAACATGAGCTTCTGGAGCGGTATGATTCGAATCTCGCCCGGTCTTCCGCCGAACTCCACGGCATCGAAGAAAACAACCGCTTCGAGACCCATCTTCGCGACCCAGCCTCCATAGTTCTCCGGCACCTCCGCCGCGTCCACCATGGGAAGACCGAAACGTCCCTCCATCATTCTTATCAATTCGGGACCTGCACCATCATCCCCCCTGAACACATTCCCTACACCGACCACGCCGAATCGCCTTCCCCGCAGACGTTCCATCAGCTCGCCGAACATCCCACCATCACACTCCCTCATTATTACGCACTCCCAAAAAAAAGACCCCTTGTGGGGCCCGGATATCAACCTTTTAGAAGATGGCGATCAGCTCTCTCCCCATTCGTCGGAAAGTATATAGGAGGCGCGGCAGTTCGGGCATAGTATCCTCATGAAATCCCCTCTTACGAAATCCCCGTCTCCTCTGGGAGCAACGTCCTCGGAGAGCTTCAGCTCTCCGTACCTAGCGACCGTGAAGGTCTGGTTCGCGAAAGCCAGCTCTCCCAACCTGTTCACCATCCACCTGACATGTTCCTTTGCCGTGATAGGGGATCCGCACTTCTCGCAGAAGATCAGCTCCTTATTATGAGAATTTATGAATGTGGACGGATCAACTGTCGACTTGTCGAAATCCTTGTCCAGATAGATGCCCTTGCCTGTTATGCAGTATGCAAAGCACTGGCTGCAGAATATGCACTTGCCCCAATCCCTCTCGATCCTGCGGACCACCTTCCCCTCTTTATCGCTGAACTCATCTGAGATCGTTATAGCCCCGGCGGGACAAACCTGAGCGCACGCACCGCATCCAACGCACTCATCCGGCTCGTACGTGGGCGTTCCCCGGAAGTGCTCCGGCACTACGGCCGCCGCCTTCGGGAACTTGCTTGTATAAGGGCCCTTGAGCAGAGCGGTGATCGCCTCTTTTAGCTCTCTCAGTTTCGGTTTACGCATTACTCTTTAAAACCCCCGATGCTCCTTTACGAATCGCCGGTCACCCTCAATTATCCATTGCACCTTCGGCGTCCTCGGCGTACTTGTCCAAAACGCTGCCTTCCCAGAGGCGAATGCCCGAACGATGGGCGGCCCGTGCAATCGCGTGAGCGCCAGTGGGCGAAGTAATAAGGATGAACCAGATGCAAAGCAGTGCCTTCACGCCGATCGATCCGAAGCCCGTGTAGAACAGCACGCTCAAGAGAATCATGCAAGTTCCGAGCGTCACGCACTTCGTAGCCGCCTGGAGGCGGTTGTAGATATCAGGGAGCCTGACAAGCCCTATGCATCCGATAACATCGAACACTATTCCAACGATGAGGAGAATCAACCCTACTGTCTCATTCATCGAATCCCCTCCCCTCGAGATACTTCGACAGGGCTATCGTGCCTATAAAACTCAGAAGCGCCCATGATATGCCTATGTTCATGTACAGATCCTTCTTCGTTATGATCGAGAACACCGCACAGAACCCCACTACCAGCGTCCCCAGTATATCGATCGCAACGGTCCTGTCAGGCGCCGTAGGTCCTTTCCCAACCCTGTACAGGCACATGAAAAGACAGAGGATCAGAAGCCAGATAAATACGCTCACTCAAATATCCTTTCGAGCAGATTTTCAAAGCGCCTTACTATGATCTCCGTCTCCACAGTTTGATCCTCGGAAACGATATTTATCCAATGCACGTATAGATGATCGCCGACGATATCGATGCTCAGCGTCCCCGGTGTAAGGGTGATCGAATTGGCGAGGAACGTCCTGGCCATATCCGTCTTGAGTTTAGTAGTTACCTTGACGATGCCCGGCTTTATCGGAAGATATATGTTGAGCACCCTGTATGCGACGTCGAAGTTGGCCTTCACCACGTAATAGAAAAACACTATGGCATAAACGACAAGCCAGAAGAAACGTACGGGATTGAATATCTTGACGGCCCCCAAGGGGAAGATGTCGCCGAGAAGCAGCTCGGCCATCAAGGCGACGATCACTCCTACCAGTACTTCCTGCCAGTCCAGCGACCAGGTTACAAGGAGCCAAACGATCATGAGAATAATGAAATGAATGATTCGTTTCATCGCCTAACCTTTTTTAACCGCCCATTAACAGGTCGATGAAGCCCACTTTATCCAGCAGAACATCCTTCGCCGCCTGCAGAAGCTGATTGTCCACGAGGGGGTAGGCAACGCCCATCGCGATGCAAAGGATCGCGAAAATCACAAGCGGCAGGGTCATTGCGAAGGGGGCCTCCCGGATATGGCTCAATGCCTTTGGGAGCGCACCGAACAGCACTTCTTTCTGGAGCTTCACGAAATAGACAAGGGTTATGAAGCCCACAAGAACCGCGATCGCACCGTATATGAAGTAACCGCCCTTCAGCAGGGCTAAAATTATAATGAGCTTGCTCCAGAATCCGTTGAACGGAGGGATGCCTGCGATCGAAAGCGATCCTATAGAGCACGTGACGCCGGTCACCGGCATCTTTCGTATCAATCCTCCGAGCTTTCCGAGGTCGCGCGTCCCCGTCCTGTACTCGACCGCTCCAGAGCACAGGAACAGCAGCGATTTGAATACGGCGTGGTTGATCAGGTGATAGAGACTTCCTATCAGTCCGAGAGCCGCCACCGTGACCTCTATCCCCGGCTTGATGGCCAATCCGAGGCCGATCAGTACATACCCTATCTGGCTTATGGACGAGTAGGCTAGCATCCTCTTGAAATCCGACTGCCCGACGGCCAGAAGCCCCGCAACCAGCATCGAGAGGGCGCCGAGGAACATCAGTATCGACGAGACCAGCATATTCTGGCCGATCACGTTGAACATGATCCGCATTATCGTATAGACACCAAGCGCCTTTATCAGTACGCCGGAGAGCATCGCCGAGATCGGCGCCGGCGCGCTGGGGTGGGCATCCGGAAGCCACGCGTGAAATGGAACGGTCGAGGCCTTGAGCCCGAAGCCCATGATGAACAGTGCTATCACGAAGGCCAGCGCCCTGTTCATGCCCACCGTCTCGATCTGCTGAGCCAGGTCCGGCATGTTGAGCGTGCCGGTCATCGAGTAGAGGAACGCTATCCCGAATAGCACGGCCGTGCTGGCTACTCCGCCGAGGATCAGATACTTGAACGACGCCTCGAGCTCCTCCTTCTCGCATCCGAATCCGACGAGCGCATACGATGCTATCGATGCAATCTCCAGGAAGACGTATAGGTTGAACATGTCCCCGGTGATTATAACGCCGTTCATCCCTGCAACCATGAGAAGGAAGAGGGAATAGTATTTCTCCTTGGCGGTATATGTAGTCATGTACTTGGTCGAGTACACGATCACGAGAAGGCTTATGACGTTGACTACCAACAGCATCAACGAGCTCAGCCCGTCGGAGACAAGCAGGATCCCCCAAGGCGGCAGCCACCCGCCGACCTTGTATACGAATGGCGACTCGAAGAGCATTCTCACCGCCATCACGGCAAGGACGGCGCACGCCAAGAACGCGATGTAATCGGCGACCTTCTTGCTTATCTTGGAGAATAAAAGGTTCAGAAAGGCGGCCGCCAGTGGAATCGCCGTGAATAATGGATAATAACCCTGCATGAAAACTCCCGCTTTATCCTTTCTATCCCTGGAGCTTGTTTATATCCGACATATCGAATGTCTTGTACTTCTCATAGAGCCTCAGGCATATGGCCACCATGAGCGCCAGAACACCGAGGCCGATCACTATGGACGTGAGAACGAGCGCCTGGGGCAGCGGATCGACGCTGCTCTCGGCGACCACGCCTGCATCCATGCCCTTCAGAATGATCGGGGCTACACCGCCCTTCCTGTATCCTATCAGAATCAGGAACAGGTTTATAGAATACTCGGTAATGACGATCCCTATGATCTTCTTGATGATATTCTTCTTCGCGACCAGACAGTACAGCCCCATCACGAAAAGCACCAAGGTAAGAAAATACAGGATCATGTCAACTCCTTACTCCTCTTCCTCCACGAGGGTGGAAACGAACCTTCCGAAAATCGAAAGGGCAAGAAAGATCGCGAACAGCGACGATGTTACCTTGAGCGCGATGGCTATGTTGCACAGGGGTATTATCCCCGAGCTGAAGAGCTTGAAATCCTGCCCATGATCTATGAAGTTGAGGAAGAAATAGCCTGCCGTCGTTCCCAGAAGGCCGATGGACAGGAAAATGAGCACTCCCAGGTTGTCCAGGAGCGATGCGGCCAGGTTGTTCATCTTCTTGAGGCTCACATCCTTGCCGAAGCCCAGCGTGAGTAGGATATATCCGCATGCCAGGATCACGCCGCCGGCGAAACCCCCTCCCGGTGTCAGGTGGCCGTAAAGGACGATATACGCGCCGAACATGACTATTATCCCCATGACGAAGCGTGTGATCGTCTTGACGATGGGGGTCATGCCCTTCTTGCTGTCACGAATCTCCTGGTCCAGATCCACCATCGTTCACCCCCTAGAATCCTTCGAAACTTCCCTTTATATCCTCGTCCTCGAGTATTCCCGTTTTCTCGTCATCGGCATCTTCGACAAGCTTGCGCCCGCGCCGGCGAAGAATGCAGAATGCGCCCACGATGGATGTCAGGAGCACCGTAGCCTCGCCTATCGTATCGTATGCCCTGAAGTCGAGCAGTATCCCCGTGACGATGTTCATCGCCTTCGTCTGCTCGGGCCCCATCCTCAAGTATCTCTCCGACACCTTCATCAACGGCTCCCCGAATCTGGGCAGCTCCTTCAGCGCGAAGAACGCGAAGATCAGGAAGAGGCCGAAGAATATCAGGCTGGATACGAACGGGAACGTGCCCCCCCGTCCCTCGATGGACGTGTTGTCCCTCGTTATGGTGGCCCTGATCAAGACTACCAGTATGAGGATCTCCACCACTACCTGGGTTATGGCGATATCCGGCGCCCTAAGCATCAGGAAAGCGATACTGAGCGTGAATCCGACCACACCGACCGATATGACCGAAGAGAGAAGGTTCTTCGTCTCTATGGCTATGAGCGCACCTATGATCATGAAAATCAACAGCGTCAGGAGATATATCTCCATAAGCTCGCCTTTCACACGTCCGCAGAGATCAGCGGAACATTAGTATGAACGCCAACACACCCAGCCCTATAACAACCCAAGACAGGTACATTGAAAGTATCCCGTTGTGCAGCCCCCTCAAGAACTGAACGAGGCTGCCGCCGATGTACCTGCTCAAGTTGTACACATCCATCGCGCCTATCTCCCCGTCCCTGAAGGCACCCTTCACCACAGGATTCAACTCGTCCGTAACAGTTTTATAGAAATGGGTCCCCGGGACCCTTATTTCCTCGTTATCCATTATATTCCCGCCGATCCACACATTCTCGTCCATCCGCACGCTCCTGATACGACCGAACAGGTACAAGATCAGTCCGACTATTATACCAAGCACTATCATGGCGGTCGCCAGGCTGGGGCTCCATAAGCCCTCGCCCGTTATTATCGACCTTCCCTGAAGGCTCACATCCGAGGCTCCCACTACCGGCACTATGAATCTCTCGAGCGGATATCTGGCGAATATCCCGAACGCTATGCACAGTAAGGCGAGCAGCACCATCGGAAGCTGCATGGAGAAATCGACCTCCTTGATACCGTCGAAGCCCTCCGGCCTTCTGCCCAGGAACACGGAGTGCAGCACCTTCACGAACGATGCGAGAGTCAGCGCGCTGCCGAATATGGCGGCCACGAGAAAGATCACGTAGCCTCCCTTGAGCATGCCCTGATAGATCAACCACTTCGATACAAAGCCGTTGAACGGCGGCACCCCCGAGATCGACAGTGCGGCGACCATCGTCGTGATAAACGTCAACGGCATCAGCCTTGCCAGACCACCCAGCTTCTCGAGGTCCGTCGTCCCCGTCCTCTTCTCTACCGCGCCGGCCGATAGGAACAACCCGCATTTGTATATTGCATTGTTCAGCATATGAAACAATCCGCCGATTATCGCTATCGGTATTCCGCTGCCCACACCTAGCACCATGTAGCCCACCTGGCTGACTGCGTGGAATGAGAGGAGCTTTTTCAGGTCGTGCTGAACGAGCGCCATCATCACGGCGAAGATTATCGTCACAGAGCCCACGATCATCATCATCAGCGACATCGCCGAACCGGTCTGTATCATGAATATGTCAAGCGATATCCTGGCAAGCAGGTATATCCCGAGAAGCTTGTCCAGGGCGGCCGGGATGAACGCCATCACGGGCGCATGTGTAGGTACGGCGATCTCCGGCACCCATGAGTGCAGCGGCATCGCCCCGGCCTTCGCGATGGCCCCCGCGAAGAGAAGCAGGAACGTCAATATGCCTATCGGAGTTGCGGTGGATATAGAAAGCCCCGACATAGAGAGCGTGCCGAATACCACCCATATAACCAGGATCCCGAGCATCATGGCCGCGTCGCTGAATCCCAGCACGCCGAAGCACTTGGCCGCGGAAACCTCGTGGTTCCCGGCGCCCATATTCACCAGGAAGTATAGGAGTGCCGTTAGCAATTCCCAGAAGACCAGGAGCACAAGCAGGTTGTCCGTCAAAACGGCTCCCGCCGCAGCGGCCATGGTCCACAGTATGAACGAGTAGTATATGCTCGAGGTGTCCTTGCCCCGCAGGTATCCGATAGAGTACAGTATTACAAGTGCGCCGAATACCTCGATGAAAAGGAGTACGAACGCGCTGAAGTCGTATAGCCTGAGGGTGAACTCGAACGGGAGCCCTGCCCCGAGGCTGAAAAGCCCCCTGGCGTAATTCAGGTCCCCCGCCCCGAAGAGGCCCACGGCGTGCCAGAGCACCCATACCGAGGCTGCCAGGCTGACGATCCCGGCAACGATCTTTCCCTTGCGCGGAATGAAGATCGGGATCAGGCCCGCTACCGCCGGTATGACTATAGGAACTAGAAGCTCGTGCATATCCTCAACTCCGAAAGTCGAAATCTTACCCTTTTTGGCTACCTAGATGTAAACCTTTTTCTTATCTTCTCCGTCTTCTCCTGAGACAGCCTCACGAGGTCCGCCTCCGTGATAACGCTTCTGCGACCGATCGAATCCAGCACGCCTACACGCTCGGTGCATGAGTAGCAGGGATCCACGGCTGCCGTTATCAAACCCGCATCTGCCACCGTATTCCCCGGCACGCTGTACTCGTTCGTCAGTATATTGTTGAAGCTCGGCGCACGTATCTTGTGCCTGAGCGGCATATTCCCGCCGTCCGACCGCACGTAATGCAGCACTTCGCCCCGGGGCGCCTCGTATACGCCCAATCCCTCACCCGGCGGTATCTCCGTCACTTCGGCGCAGATGTCACCCGGCTCCATCTTTTCCAGGCACTGCCTGATTATCTTTATCGCCTCGAAGTTCTCGAGCTGCCGAACGACCGCCTTGTCGTAAACGTCACCGTTCTCGCAGACGATGACGTCGAAGTCGACCTTGTCGTAGGCGTCTATCGGGTGGTCGCGCCTGGCATCTATATCGTAGTGCCCCGCCCTCGCCGTCGGGCCGAGTGCCCCGTATTCCCGGCACTTGTCCTCCGGGAGCAGACCTACACCCTTCGTCCTAGCGTGTATGACCGGATCGTCCACTATCGCCTTAGTCAGCAGGTCGTTGTTCTTCTCCAACACGTTGAGCATCTTCAGGATGCCAGGAACCTCCTCTTGGGGAAGGTCCCTTCTCACCCCGCCTATCCTGTAGGTCGCGTAATGATTCCTGTTGCCGGTCACCGCCTCCAATACATCCAGAAGCGGCTCCCTGTACTTCCAAGTCCACATGAAAACCGTGTTGTAACCGAGGAAATGGCCCGCCAGACCAGTCCAGAGCAGGTGGCTGTGCAGGCGCTCGAGCTCGGCCACTATCACCCTTATATACTGGGCCCTGAGCGGAACCTCCAGCCCCAGAAGGTCCTCTACGGCTTTAACGTATGCGAATGGATGAGATGCCGAGCAGATGCCGCACACCCTCTCCACGAGGAACGGGACCTGGTCCCATGTCTTGTGCTCCGACAGCAGCTCGATGCCCCTGTGGCTCCACCCGATCTTCATATCTATGCCGACGACCTGCTCCCCATCCACATGAAGCTCGAAGAACTCCGGTTCCTCGAGAATCGGATGGAACGGTCCGATCGGTATCTTTTTAACCATGTCTGTTCACCTCGTTGCCTCAAGGGCCTCTTCGGGACGGGCCCGCCCTACGGATTCTTGCCCTTAGGCGGTTTTCCGTGCACTTCGTCGTAACGCTCCCTCCCGTCATCCCTGACGCGTGACATCTCGTGCTCCTCCTTGACCTCGCGCTTTGCCGGGTAGAAATCTTCCGGTCTGTTATCCGCCCTCAGAAGCGGGCGCAGATCCGGGTGGTTAAGGAAGTTCACCTCGTACATCTCGAATATCTCGCGTTCGATCCACTTCGCTCCCGTTATGATGTTCGAAATGGACTCGAGCGCCGGCCGCGGTTTCTTGGCGAAGGTCTTTATCGTCACGTAGTAATGCTCCTTGTCGAACGGCATGAAGAACATCACCTCGACCCCGTCTCGGTCGTCCACAGCAGCCCCCGTATCGAACCGACCGTCGAGGTCGTTAAAGATGAAAGAAGCCAGATCGACCCATATATCGTTTTCGGCGTAGACGAACACCCTCCCCGGAGAGCGCTCCGCGATCTCCACCTTTTCGCCGAATTTCTCTTTTATCCTCTTCTTAAGCTCGTCTTTTTCCATCAAACGCACTCACCTTCCGGTCCCGATGGGCCGGGGCCCACGCATCAAAGCGTCCCCAGAAGTTTCACTATCCCCGATATGATCGTCTCGGGCTTCGGCGGACAACCCGGTATGTAAGCGTCCACCGGTATGTGCTTGTCCAAAGGGCCGACTATATTATACCCGTCACGGAATATCCCGCAGCGGCAGCCGCAGGCTCCGAAAGCCACCACCTTTATCGGCTTTGGCGCCTGCTCGTAAAGCCTCTTGATCCTGGGAAGGCATATCTTCGTGACCGGGCCGCTCACGAGGAGCACGTCGGCGTGCCGGATGCTTCCCACCAGAACTATACCGAACCTCTCTACGTCGAACCGTGGGGTCAGGCAATCCAGGATCTCGATATCACAGTTGTTGCACGCCCCCGTGTTCACATGGAACACCCAGGGGGACTTCTTCAACGCCTTCATCGCCAGCGCCATATCTCTCCTCCACCGCCTAGTAGCCCAGAACGGCGAGGATCATCGCCGCTATGGACAGCACGGTCATCGGGCCCCAGAAAAAGCGCACCGCTTGATCTATCCGGACCCTCGGGTTCGTGTTCTTTATCAGTACTATTATGACGACGATCGCTACGTACTTGAGGATCGAAGTCAGTATTCTCATCCCTGTAAACGCTATGCCGCCCCAGAAAATCGTGATCAGGAACACCGGAAGCACGAAGAACATCATCGCCATGTTCAGCCTTACGATCGCCAGCGGGGCGCCCGAGTACTCTATGTGCGAGCCGCCCGCGAGCTCGGTCTCCGCCTCGGGTATGTCGAATGGGACGAACGTCAGCTTCGCCTGCGTGCAGAAGATCGTCACTATGAATGCTATCACCCCGGAAACGCTCCCCAGCATTATCCCGTTTTCCGACTGGAACATCAATATCCTGCTGAACGAGAAGCTTCCGACCTTGTAGAAGGTCGTCAGAACGGCGATAACGAGCGGAAGCTCATAGGCGAACAGCAGCTTCATCTCCCGGCTCCCGCCCAGTATGCCAAGCGGATTCCCCGAGGCGGTGGATCCGAGGATCATCGAGATCGCCGGGATCGTCAGCACGTATATCACCACTATTGCATCGCCCACAAAAGACGATGTCGGATCTAGGTTCACAAGCCACAGGATCGTTGATGCGAGCGTCGCCGCCGCAAGGCCAACGACCGGCATCAGGAGAAAGCCCGTGTGCTTAGCTCCGGCAGGCATCACGATCTCCTTGCCGAGCAGCTTGATCGTATCGGCGAACGGCTGGTACCATGGAGGCCCGACCCTCCACTGCACCCTGGCAGTCACCTTCCTGTCGACCCACGTCGTGAGCAGGCCCACGATCGCGGAAAAAATAAATCCCGGGAATATCAGGTAATTAAAAATGTACCGGGCGTAATGCATAACATCTCTCCGCTATCTTGTCGGCATGAACCTCGCGAAGTACCTTCCGCCCTCTGCGGCGCGCTTGTATTTCTTCTCCAGCTCCGTCAGCTCCTCGAACACAAGGGCGCCCGACGTACATGTCGCGACACACCTGGGCTCCTTGCCCTCTTCGAGCCGGTCCTGGCACAGATCGCACTTGGGCGAGATATGCCATGTAGAGTACATGAACATGACCCCGAAGGGGCAGGACATAATGCAAGACTTGCATCCTATGCACAGGTGGCTCATCCTGACGATCGTTCCGTTCTCGTCCTTCTTTATCGCATCCTGGGGGCATACCTCCAGGCAGAGGGGCGTGTCACAGTGCCTGCAGTGAAGCGGCATGAGCGCCTTTTCCTGTACGGCGCCGTGTTTGAGAAGACCCTGGTCGTGGTGCCCCATTGCGCAGGCGGCGGCGCAGGCCCGGCAGCCCGTGCACAGATTCATATTTATGTATACTCTTTTCTCCATATTCAGCTCTTCTCGCTCTCACCGCTAATCTTCACGGAAACGGGCGACAGGCTTATCTCGCCGCTGCTCTCATCCAGCTTCCAGGGGAACAGCTTTCTCACAGCCGGGAAGTGTATCGTCGCGCCCACGGTGTTCGCCTCGACCTTCCCTGTCCTCCTGGCGATCAGCAGGGCCTTGCCGCCGTCGGATTCCACCGATACGCGCTGACCATCCGCTATCCCCGCTTCCTCCGCCATCTCATCCGATATCATAAGCTCGGGCTCGGGAGTCGTTACCATAGACCAGTGAAGGTTCCTGCTCAGCGATCCGTCGGCTGCATGCGCGGGCTCGCTCCACGGGATCATGACGGCATCCGCAGACTCGAGGCCGCTCATCAATTCGCCGAAGGACTTCCATCCGCCTTCCATCCTTCCGTCCCCGCCGCCTCGGACCGGCTCCGACACCTTGCCGCCGCCCGGTGAAATATCCGATCCCATCTCCTTAGCCAGAGCGGCCAGGAACTCGCCGTCCGTGAAGGCGCCGCCCGGCGGAGGGAGCACATCGCTGCGAACCAGCTCCTCTCCGAACTCCGGCCACACCGTTCCGCTTTTCTCTATCAGGTCGGCGGCCGGTATGACGACATTGGCCCTCGCCGCCGTCTGGTTCCAGAACAACTGGGTCGATACCGCGAACTTGCATTCCCGCATGGCCTTTTCCACCGGTCCCGCCGGAAATGCGGAGAATAAATCCAGCCCCAGGAGCATCATCGCCTTCAGCTCCATCCGTTCGAGCTTCTCGAACACCTTTCCGCCTCCGGCCCCGGACAGGGCCGCATATACCCCCCACGTGTTCTGCTGAACGAACTGGGGTGTGAATTCCGTCTCACCCGGGCATACCCTGGTCATCGCCTCGGTGAAAAGGCATGTGAGTTCCGGCGCTCCGAACCGCCCGAAGATATTTGATATGTATGTTCTCACCTTCGAGGCCCCAAGCAGCGATGAGGAGGCGCCCTCCAAGGCCTCCTTGCCGACACCGCCGAACCTCTCGATCGCATTCCATTCGATTCCTCTGATCATCTTGTCCAGTTCCGGCGCCTTGGCCAGGGAAACATCTCCGGTCTCAACCGCAGCCTTGAGCAGCCCCGCGGCGACAGCCGCTTCCCCGGCCGGCCTGCACTGCAGGTGCCGGTCGGCGAACCAGGCCGTGTGGTTTCTCTCCGGGCTGATTACGATGACCTCGCTTCCGCGGGTTGCTCGTTTTCCCGGCAGGACGATCTTTGCAGTGCACGGGTGCTCCGAGAACGAGTCCCCCACGAGGAGTGATACCTCACGATCCCCATCGGGTTTAGGGCCCGCCGGCCCGAGGGCCGATAGGTCATGGCCCATATGGAACCGGAATATGGGGACATCGTCCGGCGCAAACAGCACTATGCCGTCCGTTTCGAGCACATCGCGCGTGAACCGCATGGCCAGCGTGGCTTCCTCGTTGGTCAGGCCACCTCCCAGCAGCACCCCTATGCTTTCGCTTCCGGACTCCTTCTTGACCGCGGAGAGGTTCGACGCGGTTTCCTTGACCGCGGCCTCGAAAGTCGATCTCTCGCCTAGAACGAAGGGGTAGTTGAGCCTCTTCACGCTGTTCACGTAATCCACGGCCGCCACGCCTCTGGCGCAGAGGCTTCCTCCGAATTTGGATCCCTCGCTCTTGTCCCAGTCGAGCGAGAGCAGTGATTGGCCCGTGAATACGGCACCTCTCTCGCCTCCCCTGATAATCAGGGGGCAGGCCAGGGAACAGAAGGAACAATTGCTCTTTATCTCTCTCATGGATGGTTCTCTTTTTTCACGCTATGCGCCCGCTGTGGAGCGCTCCCGTTACCTACCCGAAAACATTGGGAACGTGCTTTATCTTGTCGTAGCACATGTCAGGACCGTCCACGCACAGGTAATAGTGCCCGACGTTGCAGCGGCCGCATTTTCCCATGCCGCAAGACATCTTACGGTTCATAGAAAGATATACCTGGGGCGGCTTGTACCCCACCTCCAGCAACTTCAGGGTTACGAACTTGAGCATTATCTCGGGACCGCACGAGACCGCTATGCTGCCGTCGATATCTATATCCAGATCATCCAGCAGCGTTGTAACAAGCCCCACTCGTCCGTCCCACCCGGGGGCCGGGACATCGATCGTATTGGTGAAATCGACGTTGGCCGCCGCCCTGCCCCATTCCGAATACTGCCTTCTGAAGCACAGCTCCTCCGGCATCCTGGCCCCGTACTTTATAGAAATCCTCTTGTACTTGGACGTGTTCTCGAGAAGGGCGTAGATCAGCGAACGAAGCGGCGCGAGGCCGACCCCGCCTCCGACGATGAGCACTTCCTTTCCCTCGAGCTTATCCATCGGATAGCCCTTGCCGAAAGGCCCCCTCAGCCCCACCTTGGAGCCCGGGCTGAGCTCGTGCAATGCGTCGGTTACCTTACCGGTTCTCAGTATCGTGATCTCCATCTTTTCCGATACGCTGGGGGATGAGCTGGGCGTGAACGGGGCCTCTCCCAGCCCCGGAAGCGTAAGCTGCATGAACTGTCCCGCACGGAAGCTTATCGGCTTCGCGGGTTTCAGCACGAATGTCTTGATCGTCGGGGTTTCCGTGATGATGTCCTCGACGATCGTATCGATAGGATAGTATGGATTCTTCACTCCCATGGCTCTTCCTTATTTTCCCGCCTTGGCCCTGATCCGCTTTAGGACATCGCGCATGTCGATGCCGGCCGAGCAGGCGTCTATGCATCTTCCGCAACCCGTGCAGAAAATCTCCCCGTGGCTCAGCACGAGGTAATCGTACTTGTGGTAGTAGCGGTGCTTGACCCTGTCCGCCAGCCTGGCCCTGGGATTCAACATGCCCGCCATCCTCGCGTAACCCGTAACCTGGCACGAATCCCATGTTGATATGCGCTGGGACCGTTCACCGTCCTTCTCTTGGTCGTAGAGCATAAAACAGTAACATGTCGGGCATATGTTGGTGCACGCGCCGCATTCTACGCACCTGGCGGCGATCTCGTCCCATATTTCGTCGCTGAGCGCCTCCCGTATGATCTCCGGCATCACGGCGGCCTCCGGGAAATCCCTGTTGTTCTCCTGGAGCCTGCCCATCACCCTTTCCCGGTTCTCCTCCCTTGTCTTCACATGACTCTCATGCGCATCTGTAAACAGGGTCTCGTTATCCTTTACGGCCTGCTCGCCGCGCTCTGAACCGGCCTCTATGATGAACCCGCCGCTTACCTTGGACACGGCCAGGTCGTAACCGCCCTCTGGCCAGGGCTTTTTGCCGATCAGGTTGCAGAAGCAGCTGTCACCGCACTCCGTGCAATCCGCCGCTATTACAAACATTTTCTCCCGTCTTATCCTGTAGAACGCGTCCTCGAACTCCCCCTCCACCTGAACCTTGTCCACCATCGTCATCGCGTTCACATCGCACGCCCTGGCACCGACCACTATGTGCGCGGGGAACTTGCCCTCGGTCGCCAGCTCATCGCCCTCCGGCGAAGGGTATTCGGCCACCGGGCAGCGGACCAGCTGACCCAGGGCCTTGAGCGTCTCCACGGTTCTGTAGCCACCGAGATCACAGGTCTGTGGTAGAGGAAAGCCTTCCGGCCTCTCGAGGTGCAGCTTTCCGGTGTCCTCATCACGAACGGGCACGAAAACCTCCCCATCACCGGCAAGCTTCTTGAGAAGTGTCTCGAAATTTGTCGAATCTATAAAACGCATCTCTAATACTTTTTTGCCACGGTTTGATACGAATCACCGAGAGAGACTCGGTGATCTAGGCATATCCCGACTTGAAAAATCAAGGGGTATTTATCCACAATACACCCCTAGTGTCAAGATTTTTTTTCCAAATAAATCGAAATTTATACTCTACATCTCACTTCACGGCTTTACCGTGGCACTTCTCCTGCCTTATACTCTGGATATGGGGGTATCATCCGAAGGGTACGGGCCTATAACGTCTCTTCGCTGCCCGCATTTAGCGAGGAAAATGGATCCCGGCTGCGCAGGGGCCGGTTCCGTCCATAAAGCAAAGCGAGAATTCGGAGGCGCCGGGTATGAGCATAGGCAGAACGGTGAGCGGGGCAGGAGCCCCCGAAGAGGTCTTCTATTCGATATTCGAATCGGGACGCTGGAGGATAGGCGTCGCCGTAAGCTCGTCGGGCACGCTTATGGTCGAGTTCCCGCTCGAGAGCATCTGGGGATTCCTCGACGAGCTATCCGACAGATTCGGACCGATAAGCATAATCGAATCAAATGAAAAGACGTCCGAGCCCCGGGACCAGATCCGCCGTTACCTCGACGGAACCCGAAAGCGGTTCAACACGCCCATCGATCTCAGATGCATGGATTTCCAACGCCTCGTTCTCGAAGAGACCTGCAGGATACCTTTCGGCAAAACCGCGAGTTATGGTGAGATCGCCCGCCGTATCGGGAATCCCCGAAGCGCCCGTGCCGTCGGGGCGGCACTGAATGCAAACCCGATCCCACTTATCATTCCGTGTCACAGGGTCATCGGCTCCGATGGCTCACTGGTCGGATTCGGAGGCGGCATCCGCACGAAGAAGCTGCTGCTCGACCACGAATCCGCCGGATAGGGTGTATGCCTTTTTAGGGGGGATCGTTCGCCAACGCGGAGCGGATCTATTCCCCGAGGAGCGTCCTGACCGCAGCCCGAAGCTTCTCCCCTCGGATGTTCTTGTGCCGTATCCTGCCATTCTTGTCCAACAGGAACGTCGCGGGGATGGATCCGATCGCGTACATCTGCCCCAGCTCGCAGTTCCAGCCCTTCCCGTCGAATATCTGGGGCCAGGGGAGGTTCCTGCTGCCAAGGTAGAAGTCCAGCTTCTCCCTGTTATCGTCTAGAGAAATGCCTATCACCTCGAATCCGGCATCGTGGAACTCGTTGTATATCTTGCGAACTATCGGCATCTCCTGCCTGCATGGCTGGCACCACGTGGCCCAGAAGTCGAGCAGAACGACCTTGCCCCTGTACCTCTCCAGCATGATCCTCTTCCCCTCTACGGACTGAAGGGAGAAATCTAAGGCCGGAGATCCTATCGTAAGCTTCCGCAGGGTTCCCAGCTGGGCCAGCTTCTGCGCCGCTCTGGCCCTCAGCTGCGGCTTTACCTCCCTGTCGGCCTCCACTATGAGCCTCAGGAACCTCTCCGCCTCGTCGAAGCTTTCCATCTCTATATAGCACCTGGCGATGAGGAACCTCGCTACGTTCTCCTCAGCCGCCACCCTCTGAACGTCCATTGTGAGGAAGCGTTCCAGATGGACCACCGATTTCTGATATCTCCCCGCCTGGCAATAGAGCTTCCCGAGCGTGACCTCGGCATTTGCGGCTTCCTTCGATCCGGGATACCTCTCTATCAGCCCCCCCAACCGCTGGCCCGCGATCACGAGGATCTCCTCGAAGGGGGCGGACCTGCTCAGGGATTGAAGGTCCGACATGATCCTTTTGTACTCCTCCGGGGCACCCTCGGCCGCGCTTGCGGAGCCCTGCAGCAACAGCATCGACAACAGTACAACCGCCATGTTCCTTATTCTTCCCATTGCCTTTCCTTCCCGGACCCGCGGTTCCGTTACCCCCGCGCCCGGGGGGTCTCCGGGCCGGACCGCCCCTATTTCTTCTTCATCACCCTTACGCTGCCCTTCACGGGCACATCTATCTCCTCGTATCCCGAGTAATTCGTTATAAATTTGAGGTTTGCCTCGTACGCGCCCGATTCCGAC
Source organism: uncultured bacterium (assembly GCA_964422745.1). Taxonomy (GTDB): domain Bacteria; phylum Krumholzibacteriota; class Krumholzibacteriia; order Krumholzibacteriales; family Krumholzibacteriaceae; genus CAYRCK01. The sequence continues at coordinate 170,795 of CAYRCK010000001.1, read as the reverse complement.
GGTGGCCGTATCCTTACAGAGCATCTGTACGATTTCCCCTCCTTGACCGGTTGAAGCTTCACCGTGATATCCTCACGGCTCGGGATGACACGGAACACCTTGAGCGTATCCCCCCTAGTGGCTACGAGCGTTACAGTCTTGTCAAAGCTCCTGCTCGTTCCCTCCTCCACCCTCATCTCCGGCAGTATTACCTTGGCGGGGTGCACCTGTATATCGTTCAGGACCTGGATCCTGACCATGATCCTCTTTTCCTCGAAATCTTCGTCGTCCGTAAGGAGGAGGAGATCCCCCGCAATGTAATTCCCGGCACGGATCTCTCCCTTGTTCCACACCCTGAGCTCATACTTGACCCCCGCCTCTATCTCGGACAGCTCGACACCTACGAGCTTCTTCATCGCGTCGTAATCCTTGCCCCTTTCCGACCATCTGTACCCGACGAGCCGTATCGGCTTCTTGAGCAGGTTTGTAAGCACGGCCTTCTTGTCGATGCTTTCGCTGGCAAAGGCGGTTATGTTGAAATTCTCCGAGATGTCGAAGACCTTCTTTACGTTCCCCGATACAAGCAGGATCAATCTGGAGTTCTCGGGATCGTTGGTCGTCACCGTGTAGTTCTTCCTGAAGGGTCCGGGATGGATCTGATTCCCGTATATTATCGTATTTATCTTCCCCTCCTTCCCGGGAGGGATGACCTTGTCGAAATCGGCCACTGAGCAGCCTCACCCGGGCCGCACACTCAAGATGTGCAGCTCTCCTTCCCCAAAATTCTTCACCGTGAAGGAATAGGCGATATCGGCGCCCTCGTATACGTCCCGCACGTTGGCCTGCTTATTATGGATGTAGAGCTTTGGAAACTCTTTCCCGTCCTTTCCCGCGAAAGAAGAGACCGCATACGTAACGGCGAACAGAACCGCTAGAAAGATGATTGTTACCTTACAGCTTCTACTCATGCAAACTCCTCCAGTTTCCGAAAGATGACAGTGCGGCGGGGTATGCTCCCTGTCGCTAACAACATCCCCCTGGCCGTAATGAAATAAAAACCCGACACTCTCCACATGAAAACCGGGGGGAAGCAAATGATTCCCCGAGCCGAGATATCGGGAAACACGTCATCGATTTAGCACTTTATTATAAAACATCGACTTCGCATAGTTCCACAAATTTTTTTCGGCCTTGGCCCGAATTCGCTTCACGGTTTTTTTTCATGCCGGTATCGACGGTCCGGAGCATTCATAGACCTCCAGCGGCCGCCTAAGCTCTATCCCTTTGTGCATATTGACATTGCGCCGTTCTGCCGGAGCACGCCGGGACGTAGGATCATTTTCCCTTTCATTTAATTTTTCTATGTCATAGATTGTTATCTTCATTATTATATATAGGCACGGCATCTTCGCCCTCGGCCGATCTAGCGGCAAGTACAAACAAGATGCCCGTTATGCGCTCTTATGGATATGCCTGAAAGCCTGGCGGAACGCCGCCGGGCTCACGCTGGGGCGGCTAGAGGCCGCGAAACAAAAGGATGAGAAATGGCTCTATACAGCGACACCGTCATGGACCACTTCATGAATCCGCGCAACGTGGGGGAGCTCGAGAATCCGGATGGCGTGGGAGAGGTGGGTAATCCGGTATGCGGTGATATGATGACAATAACGATCAGGGTCAAGAACGACAGAATAGATGACCTGAAATTCAAGACCTTCGGCTGTGGGGCCGCAATAGCGGTCTCCAGCATGCTGACGGAGATGGCAAAGGGCAAAACGCTCGATGATGCGATGAAAATCTCCAACAAGATGGTGGCCGAGAAGCTCGGGGGGCTGCCGTCGCAGAAGATGCACTGCTCCAACCTGGGCGCCGACGCGCTTCATAGAGCCATAGAAGACTACCTGGCAAAGAAGAGCGGTGTAGAGAGGGTGGTAAAGGAGGAGAAACCCCAAGAGGATTCCGCCGCCGAGTTCGAGTGTCCATTCTGCCGTAGGGTGATCGATGAGAAGGGGAAGCCGTTCTGTGCCCACTGCAGCCTGCCCTTCCGGTTGTGCACTCAGTGCGGCCATCCGGTCTCGCAGGACGCATCGAGCTGTCCCAAATGCGGGGCGGAGCTAGAACCCACCGAAAAAGGCGGTAAATCCGAAGATGCCTGAGAGAGAGCTCGTGCAACGGATCAACCGGCTCAAGGCTGAAAAAGGGGCGGTGATTCTCGCCCATAATTATCAGCCGCCGGAAATCCAGGACCTGGCCGACCATCTCGGTGACTCGCTCGACCTCGGCCGCCTCGCTCACAGCCTCGATAACGGTATCGTGATCTTCTGTGGGGTTCGATTCATGGCCGAGACGGCGGCCATCCTTTCACCGGAAAAGAAGGTTATACTGCCCGACCCTTCGGCCGGATGCCCGATGGCAGACATGATATCCGCGAACGGCATCATCGAGATGAAAGCCAAGCATCCGGGTGCGGCGGTCGTTATGTACGTAAACTCGCCCGTTTCGGTGAAGGCGCAATCCGACATATGCTGCACATCGGCGAACGCCCTCGACGTGATCTCGACGATCCCCGCTGATAGAAAGATCATATTCGGGCCCGACAAGCATCTCGGCGCATGGGTCTCGTCCACGACGGGCAGGGAGATGATCCTGTGGCAGGGTTACTGCCCCGTGCATCAGAAATTCTCAGTGCAGAGAATAAGGGAGCTCAAGGTCGAGAACCCAGGTGCGGAGGTCATCGTCCACCCCGAAGTCAATCCGTCGATCTCAGCCGAGGCCGATGCCGTCCTCGGCACGAACGGCATGATACGTTACGCCGGCCGGAGCGAAACGGATGCCTTCATTGTGGGCACCGAGAAGGAGATGTGTTACAGGCTGCAGAACGAGTATCCGGCTAAACGCTTCATTCCGGCCTCCGGTTCGGCGATCTGCAAGAACATGAAGAAGAACACGCTCGAGAAGGTGCTCAACTCATTGGAAAACCTCGAGCCGGTGATCACCGTTGACGAGACGACCGCCTCCAAGGCCCGTCATGCGATAGAGAGGATGATAGAGATCGGATAACGACATCCTCCGCCAGAATCGCAGATCCAACTAAACCCACGATGCTTATCCGGATCACGGTTGAAATCGATTGACAAGCCGGGGGTCATCCGGATAAACAGTGTAACGATGCTGCCGCCGGTACCCCGTTGATTCGACAGGAAGGAGCAAGATATGAAACGTTCGATGATCTGCATTGCGGCCGCAGCCGCCCTTTTAGTATCCGCACTTACCACGTCCGCGGCCTGGTCCGCAACGGAAGAAGCGAAGGATAAGAAGTGCGATCCTAAGAGCGGCTGCAGCAAGGGTCCGTCATACACCTTCAGATTCAGCGGCTACTTCAAAGCCGATATCTGCTATGACGGCAATCTGTCTTACCCCGGCAACTACGCTCTTTGGGTCATGCCGGGCGAGGACCGTGATGTAATGAACGTGACCGCGAGGCAGAGCAGGCTCGGCCTGGATTTCGGTTGGAGCGACATGGAACGCGGCATCAACTCCGCGGCAAAGCTGGAATTCGATTTCTACGGACTCGGGTCGGCCGAGAACAAGTCGGGCGCGATGATGCGGCACGCATACCTCAAGTTCACAAAGGGGCGCTTTTCGGTGCTCGCAGGTCAGACGAGCGACGTAATATCCCCTCTGGTTCCCTCCACCGTCAACTACACCGTGTGCTGGGATCAGGGCAACATTGGATACCGAAGACCGCAGTTCAGGGTCTCGGCCTTAGGTAACATCGGTGAGAGGGCTATGCTCGCGTTGGATGTAGCCGCGACGCGCACACTCGGATCCGATCTCGACGACCTCTGGGCCGGCGACACGCTCAAGGCCACGAGCGGTAACGGGATAGACGACGGCGCCGACGCCGCAATCCCCACGGTGCAGGGAAGGCTCGGCGTAACCTTCTACATGGAGGGAGAGCGCTCCGTCGCCATCGGCGTATCAGGTCACTACGGCAAGGAAGAGCACGAGCAGACGGTCCTCACGTTCACCGGCGCAGATTCGCTATGCGGAACCGTCTCGACTGAATCATGGTCTTTCAACACGGATGTCAAGCTCGTCCTGGATCCCAAGCTCACGATCATGGGCGAGTTCTTCATGGGGCAGAACCTGGGAACCTTCTTCGGAGGAATAGGGCAGAGCGTCAATCCCGCCAACACAGAGATCTTCGCAACCGGCGGCTGGGGGATGGCGGCAGTGAAACCGTGCAAGCGCCTCGCGGTCAACGCCGGCTACGCCTTCGACGATCCGGACGACGAGGACTTCGACCTCCCGAAGGGGGTATCGGGCCACACGTTCAAGGATATGAACTCCGTGATATTCGGAAACGTCATGTACAGCCTGACGAAAAACATCTCTGCCATGTTGGAGATCTCACAGCTTAAGACGACCTATCTGAGCAGGTCATGGAGCGGTGACCGGATCGTCGATTCCGACGAGGATTACGACGATCTGCGGATTCAATTCGCGCTGGTCGCGAAAATACAATAGCCTGGAACCGGTGATCACCGTATGGACATCTCGAGCCCCCGGGGCCTCAGCCCGGGGGCCTCTGCTTTGCGGGCAAAGAGTCGGGCCGCCCTGCCTCATCAGACCCGCTCCCCCGTACCAGCCTGTACGTGTAGCTCCCTTCAACAGTACATCCCGCTTCGATGTAACCGGATATATACTGCCCGCAGTTGCTGCCTATGCTGTTTTCCTCCGGCTCGCCGACACTCACTATCACATCATAGCCCGCCTCTCCCAGCGCTTTGACCGTCCCGCATTCATTCACGGGATCGATCCTCGTGCTCACGATCCCGTTAAGCATAGCCTGAAGTGTCGGGTTGACCGGTGTCACCTTGACGGCGAACCTCTCGGGAGAGAAGTGATCCAGCAGCACATCGGCATCCACGGGCACCCCCTCGGCAAGGGCGAAATTCAGAGTGATCTTCCGTCCACCCTCCTCGTAGAAACCGTCTCCGTACTGCGCTATCCTCGCAAGGCTCCACTTACTCGTAGGCATGAGCCAGTTCCTCAGCTCTTCGTCCGTCGTATGAATGGAAAATTGCAGTTGAAATCTCCGAGGGTAGAGCCTCCGCCTTATATCAGCCAGCCGATCGAAGAAGTCTCCGCTGCCCTCTGGCGCTATCGTTGAAACGGCCGGTATCAGGCCGGGAGCGTCGTAGAGGGTCGGGAGCCTTTCCAGCACTTCAAGTACACTGCGGTTGAATGCCGGCTCCCCCATTCGTGCAAACTGCACCTTGAATTTCTCCACGGGCACCCTCCCGTCCGGATAGCGCCTCCTCACTATGTAGTCTATCTGTGATATCATATCACGGGCCGTGAGCTTGCCGCGATAGGACCTTCCCGCGTCGCAGATACGGCACTCTACGGGGCAGCCGTAAAGTGTGGAGATTATAATCACCCACTTCCTACTCCTCGGAATGGGAGGCTCGAGCGATTCAACGAACTCCACCATCCTGCCGCGTCCCATGTCCGCTATGTACACAACGGCTATATCTTCCCTTCCCGCCTTGGCCGTCACTTTCATTCGGCATCCCTCAGAATATAATCGGTTATCATCATCGCCGCCCGGATCCCGTCTCCAACACTTATCGCCGCCTGCCTGAAGCTGCCGTTCCCCACATCCCCCGCCATGAAAAAGGGGCCATCACCCGCACACAGGCCCCCGGGGTCGAGGATCCCCATTCCCAGAAAATCCACGCAGGGCTCCCTGCCCAGGGCGGCGAGCACGTAATCCGCACCTATGCTGTCCTCCCCGAACGCGCTTCTGCATCTCAGGGTGACGCCCCTGCGTGCGCCGGAAATCTCGAGCACGGTCACTCCGCTCCTGTAGGAGATCCGTTCCGAGACCACGCACCTCTCCCACAGCAGCGGCAGGCATCTCACGGTGTCGCCCCTGTTCAGGATCACAACCTTGTTCCTGCGGCTCATGTTCAACGCGTAGTCGAATGCCGCATCGCCCGCCCCGATCACCGCAACCCTCTTCCCGCTGCATTCGAGCAGCGGAAAGACCTCGTAGTAGATGCGCCCGGCGGCCCTGCCGCGTATATCTATACCCTCTATTCTCTTGGGAACGGTCCCGGAGGCGATCAGTGCGGCTCTCGATCTTATGCCAATCCCCTTCGTTCTCGTTACCACACCCTCTCCCGATCGTTTCATGCTTACGGCCTCTCCCATTACCGGTTCGATCCCGGCTTCAGCGAGCTGGCGCTCGAACAGATCCACGAGGTCCGGCCCCGTGATTCCATCTGGAAAGCCGGGGTAGTTCTCCACCAGGTTGGCGTTTAGAAGCAGCCCCCCGATCCTGCTCTTTTCCAGAAGAACGGTATCGACCCTACTGCGGGCAAGCTGGATCGCCGCCGCTACACCGGCCGGACCGGCCCCAACTACGACAACACCTGTTCTTTCCACATCTAACGCCCCCCGATACGCCCGATAAGATCCCCCACGAGCATAGGAACGGCGAATCCATGAGAGAGGTTCAGAAGGGATGCACGGTGAAAGGCCTCATTATACGTCGCGGTCCCGTCAACCGCCAGAAATATGGAATACCCCATGACAAATCCGCTCCTGGCCGTAGTCTCGCAACAGAGATGCGTCAACACACCCGTTATCACGACCTGCTCCGTACCGCTGTCCGCCAGGATCCCTTCCAACGCTCCGCCGTGGAAGGCATCGTACTGGGATTTGACGATAACATGTGCTCCCTCGATGGCGAGCTCATCGATGATCTCACTCCGCTCCTGCCCCTCGGCAATGAGATCCTTCCACCATACCGCCATCATCCCGGCGTCGGACTCCGTGTTGAGATGGCGTGTGGTTATCACCGGCCTTCCGATGCCGATGAAAGCCTCCGACAGCCTCCTGATCCCCGGGACGACCGTCCTCGCGCTCGGCACATAGGCGTGGGAGCCCTCGTCCAAGAAATACCTTTGCATATCCAGAACGAGCAGAGCGGATCTGGCCGGATCGAAGTACGGGGACCGGCCTCGGCAGCTGGCTGGCAGCTCCCCGATCATGCGCATCGCCTTTTCACGGATGCTGCCGGGTGTAAAATATCTTTCCTTCATCTCCGTCACGCCGGCGGGATCCCCGCGTCCCAAGATCAAACACGCCCTCTCACCCGGACGACCCTTCGACGGCCGGCAGTCCGGCCATTCCTACCCGGGCGGCTTCCTTCTCCATCAATCCCTCTATGAAGGCCCTTACATCCTCGTCCAGCGGCTCGGGCGTATGCCCGTCCAGTATGCTCTCGACACGCCGCGACGCTCTTTCGGCAGCATCACGCCCCCCCTTACTCTCCCATTCCTCCAGGGTGTCACGGTCAATAACAGCATCGGGGAAATATGCCTCCTTGCGGAACCACCTGGCCGTATGCGGGAGCGACAGGAACTCCTTCTTCTCGAGCGCCTCGCTTATCAACGGCAGGGCTATCGGATCATCCCTGAGCTCTATCCCGGATGCCAGGCGCAGGGCCATCCCGCACACTTCGTGGTCCAGCACCAGCTTCTCGAGGCTCTGGCAGGATTCGAAATCGAGCATGCCGGGGCCGGAGACGTTGTTGACACCGCTGAGCGCGGCGATCGCGGCCCCCATGGCGCTCTCCATCCCCGCCTGATAATCAACGGTCTTCGAATCACTGAGCCCCATGTACGCGTGAGTCGGCATCCCTAGATGCTTCCCGATCTCCGCGTATGCCCCGTCTATCATCTGCGTTTCCACGGCTCCCATCGGCGTAGTTCCCTTCCTCATGTCGAAACACGCCGGAGAGCCTCCGTAGATGATCGGCGCCCCGGCCGATGCCAGCTGGTGGATCACTATCCCGCTGAGGTTCTCCGCGCAGTGCTGTGTTACCGCCCCGGCGAGAGTAACCGGTGAAGTCGCCCCCGTGAGAGGCATCGAAACCAATTCCGCCGGAATCCCCGTCCTTGCGCAGTCTATGAGCGCCTGCGCCGTAAGATCGCTCCATTTGAGGGGCGGCGATGGGCAGCAGTCGAATATAGCCATGGGTTTCTCCCGCAGCATGTCCTGGTCACCGGCCACGGCGGAGAGCATCTCGTGCATCACCCGGAATGCATCCACCTTGAACGTCCCGGTGACGATGGGCTTCACCGAATACTGCAGCGCTATATACAACCTGTAACGGTCTGCGATATCCTCGTGCACATCTGCAGGGATCACGCCGGTGCTCTGGGCCGCGTAGTTCGGAAGGGCATCGATCAGCGTGGAGAACTTGACGAGGTCTTCCGTCCGGGGAGTCCGAGCCCTCCCGCCGGCCCTGTCGAATATCCTCAGCGCCGCCGATCCCGGATTGAAATGAATACGGTCCTCCCCCAGGTCCATGGCCGGCTCGCCATGCCTGTCGTATACGATGATCCTCCGTGGTGCGGTTTCGAGCGCCTTCCTCACCAAGGACCCGTCGATCATAACCCTCCCCTTTTTCGCGTCCACACGAGCACCCGCACCGTCTAGAAGAGAAAGCGCCTCGTCGTTCTCGACAAACACTCCCACATCCTCGAGGATCTTGACCGCCTCGTCCACGATCCTCTCCCTGTCCTTCTCACCGAACCAGCCGACTCTTGGATTGATGCTCATCTGCCGCTCCACCTTTCCTTGAGAAGTATCCGTTTCGCTCGCCCCGCGCACGACATGGGCGCGGCCGCCCGCAGCCCCCGAAACACTTCGAGTAACCACCGGCCCCGAGGGGGTTGTAGATCACTCTCCCCGTCAAGTGTCCTTTTTATATATGCAGTCCAGCCTGCCGCAGTTACGGCACGAGTTCTCACTTCGCATCCTGGCCGGATTCTTCGACACGTCGACGGCGAAGGATACCGACTTCCTTGGAATCATCATGAAACTCGCCTTAAGCTCTACACCTATCCTCTTTCCCGGAAGGACCTCGAATATGCCCGCCTGCCCCTTGATGTCCCAGTCCCCGTATCCCGGGCTGGCCCGGCAGGAGATCCTGAGGCCCGCCTCCGCCGCTTCACCGCTTATCTCACCTTCCATATAGTCCGCCGCCGAATCCGCAGCCACAGACCCTACCGAATCCAATACGACGGACTCTAGAAGCTTGCCGCTGTTTGCGAGCGCCGTAACTTCGTTTTCCAGGTCGGGCCCGATGGTGCATATGCAAAACGCCATCCTTTCCAGCTCGTCGAACATGCCTCTGACCGGGTAATCGACGCCTGGCACGAAACGGTACAAGCCCGCTGTCCGCATGAGCCCCCGCGCGATTTGCAGCGACGAGTCGACCACTCTCCTGAGCCTTTCGCCCTCTTCTTTGCCGGAGCCGAGTTTGATCCCGAGCATCCTCAACACCTCGGAGCGGCTTATACCGACCTCGAACCCTTCGCTTACAACTATCTCGGTCACGCGCTTTCCTCCATCACCGGTCGCCGGCCAGATACCCGTGGAGCTCGCTGATAAACTCCGGTGTCGTGCCGCAGCACCCGCCCACGGCGTCCGCACCGGCATTCACTATCCCGGCCATATCTGCAACGAATTCCTCGGGTGTCTGCCTGTAAACCGCGGAGCCTCCCTCCATCTCCGGGCGCCCGGCGTTCGGCTGGAATATCAACGGAGCTTCCGTAAAGCCTCTGAACTCCACGGCAAGACCGATCATATCGGCGCTCGAGACCGTGCAGTTCGCCCCTATCATATCCGCTCCGTTCTCCAGGAGCACCTCTGCGCCCTTGCGTGGCGTATCCCCGAACATCGTATAGTAGCCCCGCGGTTTTTTCTCGAAAGTGAGCTCAACCACCACGGGTTTATCGGAAACATCCCTTACGGCCCCCAGAGCCTCGACCGCCTCTCGAAGATCGTACATCGTCTCGATGAGAAAGAGATCGACTCCGGCCCTTTCAAGAGCCGAGGCCTGCTCCCTGAATGCGTCCCTGGCGTCTTTCGCCTCCAATTTCCCCACGGGCTCGAAGAACATCCCCGTCGGTCCGATGTCACCGGCAAGAAACCGATCAGGCTCGCCGTGTTCCTCCAGCGCCCTTCTCGCCAGGCCTACGGCCCGCTCGTTCGCTTCACCCACGTCGATCCCGCTCCCCTGCCTCGAGGAGGAGAGCTTTATCCGGTTCGCGCCGAATGTATTCGCCTGTATCACCTCGGCCCCGGACTCGAGGTAGGCCCTGTGTATCTCGATGAGGTCGTCGCCCCGGGAGAAATTCCAGGATTCGGGGACGTCTCCCTCCCTGAGCCCTCTGGATATCAGCATGCTCCCCATTCCTCCATCGAACAGGATTACCCTCCGGCCGACGGCGTCCATCAAATTATTTCCCATATGTCATTCTCCGTCAGTCCGCACCAGCTAGGACTCGGACAGCTTCCTGGCGAGCGCAACGGCTGCCACGGCGTCTCCGGCATACCCGTCGGCGCCGATCTGGCTGGCCCATTCGTCGCTGCACGGAGCCCCGCCGATCATAACCTTCAACTTGCCCGTGAGTGACCGCTTCTTTATCTCTTCTACCACCTTCTTTTGCCCGACCATCGTGGTGGTGAGAAGCGCGGATACGGCGACACAGCCAGCTTCCCTTTCGCTCGCCTCATCGACGAACCTCGTCACGGGAACATCCGCCCCCAGGTCGGTCACCTCGAATCCGTTGGCCGCGAGCAACGTCGCCACCAGCGTCTTGCCTATATCGTGTATGTCCCCCTCGATCGTCCCTATGACGATACGCCCGGCCACTCCCTGATTTACTCCGCTCCCCTTGAGCGCGGGCTCGAGCACATCCATGGCGGCTTTCATCGATTCAGCGCCCATGACAAGCTCCGGAAGAAACATCGTCCCCTCCTCCCACAAGCGCCCGACCTCCCTTATTCCATCGGCAAAGCCATTCTCGATAACGTCGAGCAGAGGAAGCTTCCTATCCAGTGCTTCACTGGCCAGCTCCTTCGATCTCTCTCCATCTCCTTCTATCACCGACTGCGCACAGTCCTTCAGGAATTGCTCCATTATCTCTCCCTCCAATTACATCCTTGATTCTTGCCTATTCAAATAGAGCAGTTTATAGTAGAGTTTCAAATAAGAAAAGTCCTTTTCCCGGGGGCTCGAGAATCGGACTGCCCATATACGGCACATTCCGGTTCCCATAGGGCCGGATCGCCGCTCCCGCATCATGGCGTGGGGCGGTGGCAATAAAAACGGGGATCGATGGTTATGAAGGCGATGATTCTGAACGCTCCACGACCCCTGGAGCATAAACCTCTCGAACCTGTGGACCTTCCCGTGCCGGAGCCGAAAAGCGGTGAAATATTGGTTCGCGTATCCATGTGCGGCCTCTGCCACACCGACATCCATACGGTGGAGGGCGACCTCGCCCTCCCGGTGCTCCCGGTGATACCCGGTCACCAGATAGTCGGCCGGGTCGAGAGGACCGGTCCCGGAGTCACCGAACCGGCACCGGGCGACAGGGTTGGGGCCGCCTGGTTGTACTCGACCTGCGGAGAATGCGCTCACTGTGTATCCGGCAGCGAGAATTTATGCGAGAAGGCCCGATTCACCGGGTACCACGAGCATGGGGGTTACGCTCAGTTCGCCGTCCTCCCCGCATCATTCGTCTACCCACTGCCGGAAGGCTTCGCGGACAGGGAGGCCGCACCTCTGTTGTGCGCGGGTATCATAGGTTACAGGGCCCTGAAGATCAGCGGCATAGAACCCGGGGGGACGCTTGGTCTCTATGGATTCGGCGCGAGCGCGCACGTGGCAATCCAGATCGCCGTTCACTGGGGGTGCCGGGTGCTCGTTTTCACCAGGAGCAAAAACCACATGGCACACGCAGAGAAGCTCGGCGCGTACTGGACCGGCACATCGAAGGACACACCGCCGGAAATGCCATCCAGCTCGATCGTCTTCGCCCCCGCCGGAGGGATAGTTCCCGATGCGCTGGCCTCACTCGCGAAGGGAGGAACATTGGCCCTCGCGGGTATAACGATGACACCCATCCCCGGGCTCGACTATGAAACGCACCTGTACTACGAGAAGAATCTGAGAAGCGTGACCGCAGCGACAAGGCGGGACGGGCGGGAGCTTGTGAATCTCGCCGCTGATATACCCATACGAACAGAGACCACACTCTTCCCTCTCGGGGAAGTCAACGAGGCGCTGCTGATCATAAGGGAGAGCGGAATTTCGGGTGCAGGGGTTCTCGAGATCCCGCGGGGCTGATAACCACCACAGCCACGCGCCCCCTATCTTCCTGGACAACATACGCAATAATACCGTGCACCGATCCTCCCGGGATCCATCCAACCCACGCGCACGCCGGGGCGGCGTGCGCACTACGGTCGGTACCATATATACAGGGGAAGCCGGGCGCTTCGGTATCCCAACATTACAGTACCTAACCCCCTGAAGGCCGACCTCTTTAGGAGGCTGCGCCCGGCAATATCAATCAGGCCGGATCTCCTTTATCATAAAAGCCTGCTCCGGCAGGCCTCTACTGCCTCACCCCCGCGTATCTCTCGTCAAGCTCGTATCTCGGTTCTATATCGATCGGAACATCCTCGATGCGGGATATGGACTCCCTCACAACGTCGTCCATCTTCCCATACCGCTCGATAAACCTCTTCGATCCATCGTAATCACCGAGGGCCTGGAGCATGAGCAGCTCGTGTGACAGATCCTCCACGGCGCCCCTGATCCGGTCGAAGTCAACCGCCCACCTCCCGTCGGATGCATCCTGGACATAAGCTCGCTTTTCCCTGAAGTAATTGAAGGCAATCATATTGGCCAGGCCGTGGGCCTCCCCGATGCCGAATCTGACGGAGCGGAAGAAACCTGCCAAAAACGTCACTGCCGTCTCCTTTTCCAGCAGGTGGGGATAAAACTCCTCATCTATAAGATAATAAAAATTGTGCTGCCCGACAACATCTGCTTTCGCCTCCTCGATGGCGGAGTACGTTTCACGGAGTGCTCTGTTCACCAGCGTTTCCGTTCCATCCTCGAGCACGATCCTGCCCGGACCAAGCCCGTGTGAGAACTCGTGCAGCAGTATGTGGTTGAAGTAGGCCTCGAATGTCACATGCCGCCGCTGCCCGGGTGAGATGAGGCGGTCCGATATCGGCTCCAGGATCTTGTCGAACTTCGCCCTGCAGATGTTTCTCAACATCACCTTTTTGCTTCCCTTGGCCTCGCGCACCCGCTCATCGTTCGGAAGGTTGAAAGCCAGTGTCTGCACACCCGCTTTCGTGTCACCACCGGCGAACACCTCGTCCACTACGGATATCGGGGATTCGAACCCCCTGTTCAGGTTCTTGTGCTTATCATCTATCGGCAGGTTCCCCTCCATATCCATCAGGCGGCCTTTCAGGTCGTCAAGCCTCCGGCTCTCAGCGGGATCCCGCACACAGATAAAGGCCTCGAAAGCCGCCTTGTAATTAAACAGCTCATCCTCGTAAACCTCGTACGGCCCTATTGTCACATCCAGAACGTTGTCCTTGACATCCATCCACGCCATATCGCTCTCGAAGTAGTCGTTGGACGAAAACGCATCAGCCCTCTCCCGCAGGAAACCGGCCAAAGTTACGCTCGACACGAGATCGGCTGCTTCCCTGAGATATCCGGCGGCCTTACCGAGCAGTTCCCGGTACTGACGTGAATAGGGAACCGAATAGAGCCCGCCGTCGTCCCTTCTTCTTATTACCGTGAACCAGCTCTCGAAAGAAGCTTTATCGTCCGGGTGGCTCTCTACCCAATCTTCGAACTCGGCCGCAGTCATATCGGCGGGATAGAAATTCGCCCCTGCGGGTTTCTCCGCATCCCCTATAACCGGCTCGTTGCCCTCCAGCCTGTCCCAGGGTCCGAAGTTAATCCGGAAGAACCTCATGGCGTCGGGATCGCCCTGCCTCTCCAGCTTCATCTTCAGATCGATGTTCTCCGCCGACACCTGCTCCAGGAAAATCCGGTCAATTACCCTGGCGGCGAGATACAATTTCTCCAGCGCCGCCTCATCGCGCTCATCGAGCAGGTCCCAGGGTACCGTTATCTGCACCGGCACGAAAACCTCCAGGCGGTCCCCCAAATCAATATCACTCCGCTCCTTCTTTCCCTCCCCGCACCTTCCGCTGCACGCTGCGGCAAGACAAAAAAATATACACAGCAATTGCAATCTAAACATATCCTCTTCCCTGCCTTTCACTCTCGGTAAGAATCTTCGCAGGTCCGGCCCGCCCTCATTTGCGGTCCAGAATGCGTCTGACTTCCCTGGCGAGGTCCTCCATCGAATAGGGCTTCTGTATGAAATCGATCTGTGAGCCGTTTATGAACTCCTCTCCCACGAACGCCCTGTTGTAGCCGCTCGACAGAAGAACAAGTGTGTCGCTCTTAATCTCCCTCATCCGTTTGAACACCTCATGCCCGCTGGCGCCCGGAAGGATAATATCCAGGACCACGAGCTCGATATCGTCTTTCTGCTCCTTGAACTTACGCATCCCATCATCCGCGTCCCCGGCCACTATAGCCTTGTAACCAAGCTTTTCGAGCATTTCCATGCTGAGGTCCCTTACAATCGGCTCGTCGTCTATAACAAGGATCTTCTCTCCTTTGCCGGCTGGAACTTCCTGCCACTCCCTCTCCACGACATCCTCCGGCGCCCGGTCGTCATGTGCGGGTATATAGATGTTGAAAACGGTCCCCTTGCCGATTTCGCTGTACACGTTTATGAATCCACCGTGGTTGTGCACTATCCCGTATACCATATTCAGCCCCAGTCCCGTTCCCTCACCGCGTTTCTTCGTCGTGAAGAATGGCTCGAACATCCTGTTCTGCGTTTCCTTGTCCATGCCCACGCCCGTATCGGTTACCGACACGCGAACGTATTTCCCGCTGCCCATGTTAAGGCTCAAGGGAGGATAGCTCTTATCAAGGACGACGTTCTCGCTCGATATATACAGCTTCCCGCCTTCCGACATCGCATCACGCGCGTTCAGGCAAGCATTCAAAAACGCCTGTTCGATCTGACCGGCCGCCCCGCGGATCGCATTAAGGTTTTTCTCCAGCTTCACCTCTATCACGATCCTCCTGTCTATGGTTCTCTCGAGAAGCTTGACGACTTCCCGAAGCAGCGTATTGCAATTGACGAGACTACTGACCTTGCCCTCGTCACGTGAAAACGTGAGAAGCCTCTCTGTCAGGTCGGAGGCCTTCTTGGCCGATCTCTCAACGATCTCGAGATAGGACCTGAGCTCGTTGCCACTCTCGATCATATCCATCATGAATGTCGTGTATCCGAGGATACCCTCCAGCAGATTGTTGAAATCGTGTGCTATGCCGCCGGCCATTTCGCCGACGACCTCCATCTTCTGTGAATGCAGCAGAAGACTCTGCAGGTGCTTCTTCTCGGTGTTGTCTATGATGAACTGTATATACTCGCATCCGTTGGCGCACGAGGACACGCTCAGGCTTACCTCCCTGAGACCGCCGTCCCTCCTCTTCAGACGCACCTCCATATTCTCGACATGTCCCTGAAGAGCCAGCGCCTTGTTTATGGCCGATGTGTCCTCTTCCAGGAAGATGGCCGGTGGCGGATCCTTTCCCACAATCTCTCCTCTGCTGTAGCCGGTAAGCTGCTCCGCTCCGAGGTTGAACGATTTGTACACTCCGCCCACGTCCGAAACGGCTATGCCTACTACATTATTCTCCATGATGCAGTTGATTGTTTTTTGTAGATCCTCGCCGTTCCCGTACTCACCCACCTCTTGGAGGTGAGGATCGGGGTGATCATTAGAGCCTTTTGTTTCCATGGCCACTATCCCCTCCTGTCAAACGGCCTATGGTTCTTGCAGACTCATCCAGAGCTACTTTCAGGTCAGCGAGTCGGTAGGGCTTCTTGAGCATCGAGATGGCGCCCTCTTCGAGAAGCCTCTGGACGACGGAATCTTCGCTGTACCCGCTGGAAAGTATTACCGGAATATCAGGATCGATTTCTTTCAGTCGGTGGAAAGTCTCCTGACCGTTCATCTCGGGCATCAGGAGATCAAGCAATACCAGGTCGAACCGCGAGTTCCTCATCGCTTCCAGCGCCTCGTTGCCCGATAGCGCGGTCACCGCGTCGTACCCCAGCCGGCCCAGCATATCCGAGGCGAGTTCACATACGATCTGCTCATCGTCGACCACGAGCACCTTATTCACCTTCGTGTCACCACGCGGCGTGAATGTTGCTGTAGATTCGGGCTCCCTCCGAGTGACCGGCAGGTATATCAAAACCTCCGATCCTGTTCCCCGGCGGCTCTTGACCTCCAGCACCCCCCTGTGGCTTTCAATAATCCCGATCGCCGCGGGCAGCCCCAACCCCTTCTTGCCGGCCTCTTGCTTCGTCGTGAAGAACAGCTCCGTGCTCTTTCTCAGGACATCGCTTCCCATTCCGCACCCGCCGTCCTTCACGCTTATCCTCAAGTACCCCCCCGCTTTCATCCCTTCCGTGAACAGGGAGCTGTCACGATCCAGCTCAACGCCGTCGACCCGTAGGTTGACCACCCCCCCATCCGGCATCGACTCCCTGGCATTCTTCGCTATATTGAGAAGCGCTTCATACAGCTGGGTCGGATCACCCTCCACATTCATCAGCTCTGTGTTGTACTCCTTTATACAGGATATGTGGTCCATGGGGACTATGCAGCTCTTGCATACGCGGTCGAGGATATCCCCCATATCGACGACCTCCTGCCTGTATTTCCCCTTGCGTGATATCGAAAGCAGCTGTCTAGTAAGCTTATGAGCCCTTTCTCCCGCCTCCTCAATCCTCCTTAGCTGCCCAACCCTCTCGTCATTCTCCTCCATGGAGTTTCTGACGAGCGATGCATATCCTACCATGGCGCCGATCAGATTATTGAAATCGTGGGCGACGCCGCCTGCAAGGGCCGAGATGTTCTCCATGCTCTTGCTGTCGAGCGCGCTCTTTTCCAGCAAGTTCTTATCATCAAGAGCTGCTATAGAGCCCTTTATCCCCCACCCGTCCCTTACCCGAACCGAATTCAGGCTCACCTCTACCTCCCTTGCGCCGCGCGCAAGGCGGTAAACGTGATAATAGCTGCTTGAATGGCTCTCGCCTTCTTCTATGAACGACTCTATCATCCTGTGAAGATCCCTGCCGTCCGACCTCTCCAGGTAATCCTCGAGCCTCATGCCCCGCAAATCCTCGCCCGAAACTCCGAGCATCTCCGGTAACCTTTCTGTATATACTTCCAGCTTCCCCCCCACCAAAAGGAAATGAGCCTTCTCCCTGCTTTCAAGGAGCGCCTCATACTTGCTTACCAAGCGGTCCTGGTCCATCATCCTGATCCTGCACTCCACGGATAGGGCCAGCGAGCCTGTGATTTCCGCCAGCAGGCCTATCTCGTCGTCGAGCAACTCCCTCGGGCTCGAAACCGCCAGCAGGAGAAAAGGCTCGGCCCTACTGTCCCTCTCCGAGAAGAACACGACGTTGAGATCGTCTGAGGTTATAAGCCTGCGAGTCAGTTCGTCGAATGTCTCCTCGGACACCACGCCGTCGCCGGCAAGAGAAATGAGGAGAGATCTAATCCTGCGCTTGGAAACAGTCGTCGGATCAGACGAAGAGAAAACCTTCCCCAGGAAACCGTCCACGTCTCCCGAGTTGCCATACCTGTAGGACGCCCCTTGAAGGTAGTGTAGTTTGTCGTCCGGCGTGATAAAAGATCTGACCGTGTAGCCTATGTCCCCGCTACCGGCCACTAAAATGCTGACCAATCTCAGATCGAAAAGCTCGAGGAGGTATTTTGATGCTTCTTCCAGCCCTTCGTCCAAACTCCCGCTACCGAGGACTCTTCGAAGGATATGCCTGGTGCTTTGTGCACCGAGCTTCTCTCCCGGTGGAGGCCTTCCCTTTTTGTCCTCTTCTCTCGTTTGAGTCTTTCCTTTCCCCCTCAAGTTCGGACCTCGCCAGGGCTACATCTACACCCCCGTCCTTCCCCTAGTACCTATTTTCAATTATGAACTTACCGATGATTGAAGCAGAAACGATCTGCACAGTCAATGCCGTTTTTCAGATTTCTCTCCGAGCCGACCGTATGAAACCGGCGCGATAGTTCGATATTCTAGAATCGGGACGGAATGTGCGGCACAATAGACGCGCAAAACCATGAAGGCTATCCGCCGATAAACAGCTTGACGTAAGCCTCGCCCGGTGATAGCTTCCCCTTTCGCGGACCCGCCGCGTTTAACAAATAACAATCCCTCTCAGGCAAGAAAGAGCCTGCAATATCCGAGACTGGAGGAGACATGGATCCAGAAATGATTAAAAAGGTGTACGATAAGATCGAAAGCTATCGTGCCTCGTTCGTCGAACTGCAGAGAAGGCTGACGGCCGTGCCGGCCCTGGGCCCCGAGAACGGCGGCGAGGGAGAGGCGGAGAAGGCAAAAGTCATAGAGGAGTGGATGCAGGGCGAGATCGGATTCGACACCCTAGAGCATTACAACTCGCCGGACGGGAGGGTGCCTTCCGGATACAGACCCAACCTCGTGGCCGTGATGAAGGGAGCGTCGAGCACCGGCAGAAGATGGATCATGGCCCATATGGATGTCGTCCCCCCGGGTGACGAGAGCCTCTGGGAGACCGATCCATACGAGGTAGTCGAGAAGGATGGAATGATCTTCGGCAGGGGCGTCGAGGATAACCAACACGGCATGGTGACCGCGCTCTTCGCCGCCAAGGCCATAAAGGAACTAGGCATAACCCCCCCCCACGATATCGGTCTGGCGCTGGTGGCTGACGAGGAGACGGGCAGCAACCACGGAATACAGTACCTGCTCTCAGAGCACGACATATTCAAGGAAGACGACATAATAGTAGTGCCGGATTCGGGCGTGCCCGACGGAGGCGATATAGAGGTGGCCGAGAAATCGATCCTGTGGCTGAAGTTCGAAACCGAGGGTAAATCCTGCCATGCCTCCTCGCCCGATCAGGGCATCAACGCGCACAGGGCTGCGGCTCACCTCATCACCCGCCTCGACAAGCTCCAAGAGATCTACGATGCGCGCGATGAGGTGTTCGATCCACCGATGAGCACATTCGAGCCCACCAAGAAGGATGGCAACGTCCCCAACATAAACACCCTCCCGGGATTGGATGTCTTCTATATGGACATGCGTATACTCCCGGGAATAGACCTGGACGATGTAATGGGCAAGATCGAGGAGATCTGCAGCGGTGTGGAGAAGGACTTCTCGGTGCAGATCTCCGTGACCTCCCCGCAGCGGGAGGCGGCGGCTCCCGCCACTCCACCGGACGCACCGGCAGTCAAATCCCTAGCCGCCGCCATCAAGGACGTTTACGGCATAGAGGCGAGGCCGGTAGGCATAGGTGGAGGCACGTGCGCAGCATTCTTCCGCCGCGCGGGATTCAAATCCGTCGTCTGGTCGAAGATCGATGACGTATGTCATCAGCCTAACGAGTTCACGCATATCGACAACATGCTGGGGGATGCGAAGGTGTTCGCGCACCTCTTCCTGCAGGACTGAATCACGAAGGCTCCGCTGAGCCTATCAGGGTGCGTTCCCGCATGCCTCGAGCAACACGGCCCGGGTACCGCAGCCGCCGGCTGAGGCCGTCCCCGGGCTCCTTGCTCCCCGATAATGATTTACTAAAACCCGCGATAAATGTTATAATCCCACTCTTACAACGCCTACCGCGACTGGGAGGATATCTATGCCCCGTCTTAAGAACCTTGCAATACTGGCCGCGTTTCTGGCGCTCAGCTATCTCTTTTTCAACCTCGCAACCGATAACGGATTCTGGCACAACGATGATTTTCACTCGCTGGAGCAGAGCCTGAGGATAAAAGAGGACATCTCCACCATATTCGTCAGCGATCCGCCGTTCAAGTTCCAGCCGATCGTTTATCTCATCTACTACTTTCTGTTCAGCAGGTTCCTCTTCAACGCCCTGGGATATTTCATATTCAACATAATGCTGCATGGCTTCAATTCGTTCCTCGTTTACATTCTTGTATATACGCTTCTCGACGACAGGACGATCGCTCTGCTCTCCGGGGTCCTTTTCGTCTTCACCGTCGGGAGCTTCGGGAAATCCGTCATGATCATGTCGGGGCTGGAGGATCTCTTCATAACCACGATGACGCTTCTCACGATGATATTCTACTTCAAGCACGAGCTTTCACAGGAAAGCAAGCTCTTCGGCCGGTGGTACATGCTCGCGCTGCTCTTCTTCCTGGCCTCCATGCTCACCCGAACGACGAGCTTCTCGATCCTGGGAGCATTCCTCGCATTCAACTTCTTCTTCCGGGAGGGGACGGGAAGGCGCATCCTGAATGCAAACTTCGTCATACTCATCCTGTTGGCCGTTGCCGCCCTCATAGTCAAGGCCGTCGTGTTCCGCTACACGCCCCCCCTCTATACGCACCACCCGGGAACGGCGCGTTTCGCGGTCCTGGCGGTTAAGAACGTATTCAGCTACCTGGTGAGAATGATCTTCCCCATACATACATCACATCTCGTAACGGAAAGCGGAGCGGCGGTCAGGTTCATCTACCGATTCGCGACTGAAATCCGCCTCATGATAGCACTGACCGTCATCTCCTACTCGCTGTTCGGCTTCATATTCGGCAACAGGGCCATTAGGTTCTTCATCGCCTGGACTTACATCATGGTCATACCGTTCGCATTCTTCCAGTTTCCCAGTGACTGGCTGAACATACGTCATCTCTACCTGGTCTCGGTTGGTTTCGTGATGGTCATCTCCTCGGGCGCGGTGTTCTGTTCGCGTCTGATATCGGGAAAGATGTGGCAGAGGATGGTTCCGATGCTCGTCCCGATTTTCTTCGTGCTCGTGTCCCGATTCATCGTCGTTCAACTTGACAGGAGCTACGAGTCCAAGGCGGCAAGCCCGAACTCAACCGAAATGAAGAAGGCATTCTCGCAAAGGTACCCGGACCGGGTCCGCTACGAGGGGGGCGAGCTCCTCTATATCGAATAGAAGGTACAAGAAAGTGCCATCATGGGCTTTTCAGGGGCTTGAGCTTCACCCTGCCAACCCTCTCGAGCAGAGAAAGGTTTCTCTTCTTGACCATTACATCGTAGGTGATCCGTTCCCTCCCGGCTTTGCGACCGTATACCCTCGACAGCCTCTCGACCTCCGCTATCGCCCTGCCGTCCTCCACGGGGACTTCGATCTCGGCCCTCATCATATCCCTTTCGCTGTATTCCCTCGTTCGCGAGAGCAGCTCCCCCATCCCTTCCCCCTTCGAGGCGCTTATCAAGACAGCCCCGGGATACCCGCGTTCCAGGCTCCTTCTCGATTCCGGATCTTCAAGAACATCCACCTTGTTCAGGAGCAGGAGCGTCGGTATATCGTTTTCGCCCCCCCGATCGCCCTTTCGCGCAGCGAGCACGTCCTCGAGCACTGCGTTGACGACATCGATCCTCCCCTCGAATCCCGGCGCCGCCGCATCAACTATATGAAAGAGCAGGTCGGCCTTCCGCACATCCAGGAGCGTCGCCCTGAAGCTCTCTATGAGGTAAGGCGGAAGTTTGCGTATGAATCCGATCGTATCGGTCAAGAGGAAGTCCCGCCCCTCGATCCTGCTTATACGGCGGGTAGTTGAATCCAAGGTTGAGAAAAGACGGCGGCTCTCCTCGACATTGCTCCCGGCGAGCCTGTTGAGCAGCGTCGATTTGCCCGCGTTCGTATACCCGACGATGGTGACCTTGAAGATATCCCTCCTCCTCTTCCGCCTCTCCCCCGTTCCCCTCCGGATCCTTCGCAGCTCCCTCTTGAGTCTCGCGATCTTCTCCCTGACCCTGCGCCTGTCGGCCTCCAGCTGTGTCTCCCCCGGCCCCCTAGTGCCTATTCCCCCCGCCTGACGCGAGAGATGCTTCCATAGCCTCCGAAGCCTCGGCAGCGCGTATGTCAGCTGCGCAATCTCCACTTGGATCTTGGCCTGGCGCGTTCGCGCACGCCGGGAGAATATATCTAGAATAAGCTCCGTGCGGTCGATTACGTTGACATCAAGCCTGTTTTCAATGTTCCTCGCCTGTGCCGGGGAGAGGTCGTCGTCGAATATGATCAGGTTGGCCCCCCAGTCCGCTATCCTGCCCTCGAGCTCCCCCAGCTTTCCCTCTCCTATGTAGGTCGACCCGTCTATCCTCGTTCTCCTCTGCACGGTCCTGCCGGCCACGTCCGCGCCCGCGGTCTTCGCCAGAAGCTCGAGCTCGTCGAGGTTGCTCGATTCGATTTCGATATTCGAACGGGGGAGTGTCACTCCGACAAGAATCGCGCGCTCCGAGGGCTGCTTGGAAGAAGAAGAACGGTTTTTATCCGTCACCTTAGAAGAATCACCCTCTTCGTCAGGGACCTCGAGCCTACCTGGAGCTTGCAGTAATACGCGCCCGGCGCCAACTCGACACCCTGATCATCCATCCCATCCCAACCCATCGAATAATCGCCGGGGTGAAGGAATTCGTCCTCAAGGATCGTGCGGACCAGGCGTCCGCGCACATCGTAGATCTTTATGGAGCTCAAGCCGCTCCCGCCGGCCTGCCGGTCGCCGGCTTCCGCTACATCCGCACTGCAGTAGTGCAGATCTATCTTCACCTTGTCCAAAAACGGATTTGGGAAGATGCGCATCATATCATCGGGGAGCCTGCCCGGAGGAAGGACGGCGGCCGGATCATAGGATACAAGCGCCTCGCGGTCGAGCGTTGCCGTGAATATCGTTCCGTCCGAAAGCTGTCCCTCCACCTCTATGGAGCCTCCACGACCGACCAGGTTCTCTTCCAGGCATACGATTATCTTGGCCCCCGCACGCTCATACTCATCCGTCCTCTTGCCTTCCACCCTAAGCCATTCGAGCTCCTCCGCCGCCAACCTGTGCGGCAGGGCCACGGCGGCGGCCGGATGCCCCTTCCCGCCGGCCCAGACCGAGGCAAGCTCGGCTTCGAGTTCCATGCGCACTATACGCCTGGCGGGCACCACCCAGCTGTGCGTGCGTCCACTCTCGTCCACTACGCCATCGAATGTCTCACGGGCCAGCTGCGCGTTACGAATCAGGTCCTCCTTCGTCTCTCCGAACACGAGCGCCCATTCGACGGATATCCCGTCGCCCGGCTTCATGCAGGGCACAGCTTCAAGCCTGCACATGAATGCCCGATCTCCCCCGCGCTCGATCTCCGGCGCCGCTGCCCCTTCCACCAACCGCGCGTACCTGTACGCCTCCGCCCCGGCGAGTCCAGTTTGGAGCACTGGGGTGCCCATCCGCTTCACCTTTCTCTCGTATCCCGTTATACGATCGTTCATCTGCCGGCCGTTCCCCGCCGCCTCGATCACCGATCCATCCGCCTCCATCTCGATCCCGGACGGCCCCTCCGTCCGGAGGACGAGCATGCCGACAAACGGCTGCATACACCCATCCGAGGCAGCCATAATGACACCAGGGCGCTTTGCAGCCTGTCCAGCCCCCCCGTCACAGTCGTACCGGACAAACGAGTAAATATCGTCAATTCCCCTCTCCCGATCATCCGGATCGCCGATACTGAAATCCATATACATGAATATCTCGAATATCCGCAGTTCGGGTATGTCAGCCCCTCCTCCCCGTCCGTACTCTATCTTTGTGGTGAAACCGATAAAATCACGCACGTGCGGATAAGACCACGTGTAGCTGTTCTGGGTCAGTACAAGACCCGTATTCCTTTCCTCCGCCCTTATGACGGTCATCTGGCTGCCGACGGCGGCGAAGTCCTCATCCACAAGGCCATCCCCGTCGTTGTCCAGACCGTCGTACTCATCCTCATCGGACACCCCGTCACCATCATCATCACAATCCCTGTTGGGATAGCGCTTACCTCCCTCACACCCCTCGAGCAATCCTCTACCGGAAAATCCGCCCTCGATCACATCGAAGCACGTGGGATCGGACAGGCGAAGCGAATCACCAGTTCCGACCGAATACCTGACCAGAAGCCCGCCTGCGCCGAGGAACTCCCTGCCGCCCTCTCCAGGCCACCTGAGCCCCCCCTCAGCCTCGGGCCAGGAACAGAGCAGCCCCTGCTCCGCTATGTTCATCACCGCCCTGCCTGCACCCCTGAATCCCGCTGCATCCTCGTCCTCGGAAATCGCAGGCCACTGTCCCGGTGAGCTCGCCGGCACTGCAAGCGCAGCCAGCAACAGAAAAAACCCCACCCTTCTCACGCACCGAAAAATCACTCTTCCAGTTCCTTTCCTTCAGCCTTCCCTTCTTCCGCTCCCCCTTCGCCGGCAAGAAGCGCTAAGTCCACAACCGCATCGCCTTCGTTCAGGTTGATCATTCTCACGCCCTTGGCCTGGCGACCGACCATGGATATCTGCTTGACCGGGCAGCGAATTACCATCCCGTTCTTGGTGATGACCATGACCTCGTCAGATTCCACCACCTCTTTCACGGTAACAAGATCGCCGTTCCTCGGACCGGTCGATATGCAGATTACCCCCTTGCCGCCTCTTTTTATATTCCTGAATTCGCTTATTCTCGTCCGCTTTCCGTAACCGTTCTCGGTTATGGCAAGAAGCTCCGATCCCCGCTTAACGACAACCATGCCCACAACACAATCGTCCTTGTCCAGAGTGACCCCTTTCACTCCCCGCGTCCCCCTGCCCATTTCCCTGACGTTCTCCTCGCTGAACCTGATCGCCTTGCCCTTTCTCTTTGCGAGGATAATATCATCGTTGCCGGAGGTCAGTTTCGTCCGTATCAGCCTGTCGCCCTCCCTCGTGAGTATCGCGATTATACCTCCGCGCCTTGGATTCGAATATGCAGACAGGTGCGTCTTCTTCACGTAGCCGTTCCTCGTCGCCATCATTAGGTAGGCATCCTTGCTGAAATCGTCAACCGGTATTAAGGCGGCCAAGCTTTCGTCTCTCGACATCTCCAGAAGGTTCACGATCGCCTTGCCCTTCGCGAGCCTGCCGCCCTGCGGAATCTCGTGGACCTTCAGCCAGTAGCATTTGCCCTTGTCGGTGAAAAACAGGATGTAGCTATGGGTCGAAGCGATGAAGAGATGCTCTACGAAGTCCTCCTCCTTCATTCCCAGCCCGCTCACTCCCTTCCCTCCCCTTCTCTGGCGCCTATATGTTCCGATCGGAATGCGCTTGATGTAACCGCTGTGTGTTACCGTTATGATCATGTCCTCTTCGGCGATCAGGTCCTCGATCTGGAACTCCCCCTCCTCGTCCACTATGCTCGTCCTCCTCTCATCCCCGAATTGCCCCTTTACATCCTCGAGCTCCTCGCGGATGATGCCGAGCAGCCTCGTCCTGCTTTCGAGAATCGACCTCAAAAATTCGATCTTCTTGATCAGTTCCAGATACTCCTCCTCTATCTTCTCCCTCTCCAAGCCCGTGAGTCTCTGGAGCCTCAGGTCCAGTATCGCCTGGGCCTGGATTTCAGTGAGCTCGAACCTCTTCACGAGCCCAACCTTCGCGTCCGCGGGGGACTTGCTCTTCTTTATCAGCTGGACCACCTCGTCGATGTTGTCCAGCGCTATCTTGTAACCCTCGAGTATGTGGGCCCTCTCCTCTGCCCTTGCGAGATCGTACTTCGTTCTGCGCGTTACGACCTCTTCCCTGTGTTCGAGGAATGCACCCATCATCTGCTTGAGGTTCATGACAACCGGTCTCATCTTGTCGAGCGCGAGCATGATTATCCCGTAAGTCACCTGAAGCTGCGTGTGGGCGAAGAGTTGGTTCAGGACCACCTTGGGATAGGAATCCTTCTTCAGCTCTATAACGATGCGCATACCATCCCTGTCCGACTCGTCACGTATGTCGGAGATCCCGGAAATCTTCCCGTTCCTCACGAGGTCTGCCACCTTCTCGATGATCTGAGACTTATTCGTCTGGTACGGGATCTCGCTTACAACGATGCTCGCCTTGCCGCTCTTCTGGGTCTCTATGTTGGCCACGGCCCTCAGCGTTATCTTGCCCTTGCCCGTCGTGTAAGCCTCGCCGATCCCGCTCCTTCCATATACTATCCCGCCCGTGGGAAAGTCCGGACCCTTTACCATGCCGCAAAGCTCCTCGATGCCTATATCCGGATTGTCTAGAAGGGCCTCTAGGCCGTCCACGATCTCCACCAGGTTATGCGGCGGTATATTCGTCGCCATCCCGACCGCTATCCCCGATGCGCCGTTGATCAGCAGGTTCGGCACCTTCGCAGGCAGCACAAGGGCCATTTGCCTCGTGTCGTCGTAGTTGGGCCCGAACTCGACCGTTTCCTTGCCGATGTCCTCGAGCAGGTACTCGGCGATCTCCTTCATCCTGACTTCCGTGTACCGCTCCGCCGCGGCCGGATCTCCGTCTATCGATCCGAAGTTGCCCTGCCCCTCGACAAGCGGGTACCTCAGCGAGAAGTCCTGGGCCATTCTCACCACAGCGTCATATACGGCTGCAGTTCCGTGCGGATGGTAGTTTCCCGTAACATCACCGGTCAGCTTGGCCGACTTCCTGTACGGCTTGTTATGAGCTAGACTCAGATCGTTCATCGCAAGCAGGATCCTGCGGTGAACAGGCTTGAGGCCGTCACGCACGTCCGGCAGTGCGCGAGATACGATCACGCTCATCGAGTAGTCGAGGTAGCTGCTTTTCATCTCGTCTTCAATGCATACCGGGATAACCCGTTGCCTGTTGATATCCATTTAGCCCCTTCCTCCTTGAGCGCCCGGACATGATCCGGGAGCCTTACAGCCCGTTCTATCAAACATCGAGGTTTCTCACCTGCAGGGCGTTCTCCTGAATAAACCTCTTTCGCGGTTCCACCTTGTCACCCATGAGTATCGTGAACGTATGGTCGGCCTCGATAGCGTCCTCGAGCGTTACCTGAATAGTCGAACGTCTCTCCGGGTCCATCGTCGTCATCCACAACTGCTCGGGATTCATCTCACCGAGCCCTTTGTACCGTTGCAGATAAACTCCTTTCGATCCTCCCAGCTCCTTCACTATCCTGTCCTTCTCCTTCTCGTTGTAGGCATACTTTATTTCCTTGCCCTTCTTCACCCGGTATAGGGGCGGCATCGCGATGTGCACGCATCCCTGCCTGACCAGCTCAGGCATGTACCTGAAGAACAGGGTCAGGATGAGCGTCCTTATATGGGCGCCGTCCACGTCCGCGTCCGTCATTATTATGATTTTTCTGTACCTGGCCTTCGAGATATCGAAATCGTTCTCTCCGATTCCCGTGCCCAGGGCCGTGATTATCGTCTTTATCTCCTCGTTCGAAAGGATCTTGTCTATCCTCGCCTTCTCCACGTTCAAAATTTTCCCCTTCAGCGGAAGGATCGCCTGAAACCTCCTATCCCGTCCCTGCTTGGCCGACCCGCCCGCCGAGTCCCCCTCAACCAGGTATAGCTCGCAGCTCTCCGGATCGTCTATCGAGCAATCCGCCAGCTTGCCCGGGAGCGAGCTCGTCTCCAAGGCGCTCTTTCTGCGCACAAGCTCCCTGGCCTTTCTTGCGGCGTCCCTTGCCCTGGCCGACTGAGTGGCCTTCTCTATGATCTTCCGGGCCACCGGCGGGTGCTCCTCGAGAAAATCGGACAGCTTCTGCCCCATCACGCTCTCGACGAATCCCTTCACCTCGTTGTTGCCCAACTTCCCCTTCGTCTGTCCCTCGAACTGCGGATCCGGAAGCTTGACGCTTATCACCGCTGTTATCCCCTCCCTCACGTCATCTCCCGAGAGCGAGATCTTGTTCTTCTTGAACATGCCGTTCTTCTGGGCGTAGTTGTTCAAAGTCCTCGTCAGCGCGGTCTTGAATCCTATGAGATGCGTCCCCCCGTCCACCGTGTTTATGTTATTCGCGAAGCTGAATATCTTTTCCGAATACGAATCGTTGTACTGTATGGCTATCTCGAAATCATATCCGTTCTTGACGTCCTTTATATATATGGGCGGCTTATGCAGTGTCGTGTGGTTCTCGTTCAGGAACTTCACGAAGGACACGATGCCCCCCGAGTACTGGAATTCGTGTTTCTTCCCCGTTCTCTCATCCTCGAACCTGAGCCTTATCCCCTTGTTGAGGAACGCGAGCTCCCTGAATCTCTGGGACAGGGTGTCGAAACTGTAATCCATCGTCTTGAAAACTTCACCGCTGGGATAGAACGTGACCCTCGTCCCCCTCTTGTTCTTCTTCCCCTGCTGTTTCTTTTTCTTGAGCGGCCCCGTGGGCACGCCCTTCTCGTATCTCTGCTCGTATACATTGCCGTCACGCCATATCTCGACATTCAACCATTCGGAGAGAGCGTTGACCACCGATACGCCCACGCCGTGCAGCCCGCCCGACACCTTGTAGCTCTTGTGGTCGAACTTGCCGCCCGCATGGAGGGTTGTCATCACAACCTCCACGGCGGGTTTCTTCTGGGTCGGATGCAGATCAACCGGTATTCCTCTCCCGTCGTCTGTTACGGCCACCGATCCATCCTCTTTGAGTTCGATATCCACCGCCGTGCAATGTCCGGCCATCGCTTCGTCGATGCTGTTATCGACCACCTCGTATACCATATGATGGAGTCCGTGCACATCGGTGCTCCCGATATACATGGCCGGCCTTTTCCTGACCGCCTCCATTCCCTTCAGCACCTGTATCTTCTTGGCAGTGTACTCTTGCTTCATTCCGCCTCTCTCTCCCTTTCTATCCCGATCCTTATTCCCTTTATTCTGACTCCAGGAAACCTGGCCTTGATCCTCTTCAATATCTCATGTCTCCTGAAGCTGATCTCCTGCATCCAAACGTTGCTCTCGGCCTCAATGAAAAGGAGCCCCCCTCTCACGCCGACCGGTCTGCAGCGTTTCGAAACGGCCTCGCCTACGATCACGTCCCAATCTCGCAGGAGTTCCGCCTCCTGCATTTTTCCTTCCAGCCCCAGCCGCTTGAGCACCACGGGAATGACGTCGCCGACCCTTCTCTGCTCCCCTCTCCCCATCCGTTGCGACCTCCGTTCTTCTCTCCCTCAAACCGTTAATGCTATGCAAAAGATCGTCAAAATGGAACAAAAAAATGCGCTCCGGCTCACGATGCTTTCTTCGTCACTCGAGCATTCACATTCGAATGACCTGAACTAAACTTCGGGTGTATCCGACTCGCATTCTGCTCCGCTTATCCTGCCCATCTCCACGTGAAACACGGACGCTCCCTCAGCCTCCCTCGGTATCCCGCCCCTTCCTGGCGATGTAATGAAGCTCTGGTACCTGTCCGATAGAAGTCCGCCCAGCCTTGAAGTTATTTCATCGTCCAGCTCGGAGAATATATCATCGAGCAGCACGACAGGCCTCTCGTCCCTCATCTCCATAATCGTTGCGGCCTGTGCGAGCTTAAGAACAATTGCCACGAGCCTTCTTCTTCCCTGAGATCCGTACTTACGGATATCGATGTCCCCGATGTAGATGCCCACATCATCGTAATGCGGCCCGGCGAGGGTGTACCCCCTCCTCAACTCGTTCCACCTCGACTCTCGCAAAGCTTCGAGCAGAGACTCCCTGTTGTTCGATCCTTCTGAACCGAACGATCTCCTGTAATCAAGCCTTATCGGTTCATCCCCGGCAAGTATCTCGGCCAGGAGCTCGCCCGCTCTCCTCTCCACTTCCCCGGCTATCGCCATCCTGCCCTCCACGACGGCCGCCCCCTTCTCGGACAGTATCTCATCCCAAGCCCCGAGCTCTTCGGCGTCGATCTCCCCTTCCCCCACTCTTCTCAAAAGAGCGTTCCTGTGCTTTATTATCCTCCTGTAGTCCTTCAGCTCTTCAAGAAAGAGCGGAGATATCTGCGCATTCGTGTAGTCCAGAAAGGTCCTGCGTGCGGCCGGCGGTCCGGATGTCAGGTAGATGTCTTCTGCCGTGAATATCACCGTAGGTATCACTCCGATAATCTCTGATATGCTTGAAAGTTTCTTCCCGTTCACAGAGACCTTGAACCTTCCACCCTTCTCTCTGCCCATGTCCAGATTGAATTTTACGCCCGTATCGCTCTCGCCACCGAGGCTGAGAAAGAAATACTCCCTGTCGAACATTATGAGCTCGTCCTGCCGCCTCGTTCTGAATGATCTTCCCAGGGAAAATAAATGTATTGCCTCCAGCATGTTTGTTTTTCCCTGAGAGTTCTTTCCGGTGAAAAGATTGAAGGTGTTGGAGAAGGAAAGCGATGCTCTTTCGATATTCCTGAAATTCTCCAGCTCGATTCTTGATACTATCAATCCACATCACCGCGTCATTCCGCCCCGCTCCGTCAACTGATGCGCAGAGGCATTATGATGCACATATGTTTTATGGCACCGCTCTGTTCGACGGGAAGCACTATGCCCGCGTTGTCGGGCCTATCGAGCATAAAAGATATATCCTCTGAATCCATGGTTCTAAGAATATCCATTACATAAGAAGCGTTGTATCCTATATCCATCTTATCCTCGGAGTACGATGCCTCCAGCTCCTCCCTCGCCTCCCCAAGCTCCTGAGTCGCTATGTGCAGCGTTAGTTTATTTTTGTCCAGTGAGAATATAACCTGATGTGTGAGCGCATCCGAGAGTATGGAAACCCTCTTCGTTGCATCGGCAAGTGATTTGGCGGACACAACGAGTTCTTTCTCGTTCGATGATGGGATAACCTTTTTGTAGCTGGGAAAGGGTCCCTCGAGAAGCCTTGAATATATAGAGCTTTCCCCCACATCGAAGCTGATGCTGTTGTCGCCTATACCCACATCCACCTTTTCATGACCCTCCGTGTAGTGCCCTATCGTCGAAAGCGCCTTTGGAGGTACTATCGCCTCAACCTTCGCAACATCCTTGAGATCCATTTCCACTTCGACCTTCGACAGCCTGTGCCCATCCGTAGAGACCAATGTAATACCCCTTCTATCAACCTCCCAAAGAACACCGCATAGCGAAGCCCTCGTCAGGTCCGTCGATACGGCGTAGACCGTCTTCTGTACTATTTTTTCTAGAAGTTCGGTCTCTATCGAAAAAGATGTCTTGCTTTCCTGCTTGGGCAGCTTTGGGAAATCATCTGGATTCCGTCCGTTCACGACAAACTCGCTCTTCCCGCAAGCAATGTTCAGCTTCTCCCCTTCCGATGAAAGTGTCACGCTCTTACCCGAAAGCGACTTCACTATCTCCGTGAACTTCTTTGCCGGGATCGCCACCCTTCCCTCCTCGCTCACATCAGCTTCGATCTTTGATGTGACGGATATATCCAGGTCGGTTGCTGAAAAATTAATCCCGTTCTTCTCGGCGGTAATAAGTAGATTCGAAAGAATCGGCATTGTTGTTTTCACGGGAACCACGGAAGCAATTGCATTTGTCTTCTTTGTCAGCACATCCAAATCTATATTGATTTTCATACCGCCACCTCCTGATTTCAGACCGCTGTTTCAGCCACAATCCTGATATATTCGCAAAGAACGAAAATGATAAAACAAGCACGTCAAGTGTACAAGAAAAATAAGAATGTTAAAAGATTTAAAAGGGGTAATATACTAATTCAAATATTGTATGGAATTATTAGTAGTAGTAGTTGGAAGTGTTGAATTGTTGAAATAGAGGATCTCTTTCGATCTGCCGTGGATGATCGAATTTGAAGGCATGTGGATTGCAATGTTGAACATTTTGATTTTTCCACGAAGAGAGCGGTTAAGAACATGTATGAACAGTAAACTGAGAGCTTCGATGTGAATACTGTGGATAACAACCGACGCTGCGCACAGGGATTGCGGATTATTCTCGGCGGCGTTGTGGGAAAGGATAGAGGGGGATTTCAGGAAACACTTTCCCTTATGGAGTCGATCTTTTGTCTTATCGATGGATCGCTGTCCAGCAACGATTCTATCTTCTTTATGGCATGAAGAACGGTGCTGTGATCCCTTCCGCCGAAACGTTTTCCGATCTGGACCAATGAAAGGTCGGTAAGCTCTCTGCACAGGTAAATAGCCGCCTGCCTGGCGACAACGACGGTCTTGATGCGCGTTTTAGCCTTGAGGCTGTCGAGGGGTATATCAAAGTGCTGAGAAACGGACTTCTGGATTGAACGAACGTTGAGACTCTTCTTGCCGGGTTCCTTTATCAGATCCTTGAGAACGTCCAGAGCCATGTCTACGTTTATATCCTGACACGTGAGGCTGGAGCATGCGAGGATCCTGACCAATGAACCCTCCAGCTCACGTATATTGTTCTTGACGTTCTCGGCGATGACCTGGATCACGCTATCAGGGATCTGTATATGCTCCTTCTCCACTTTCTTTCTGAGGATGGCGATGCGGGTCTCGATGTCCGGTGCCTGTATGTCCGTGATCAAACCCCATTCGAAGCGGGATGTAAGGCGTTCCTGAAGCGTAGGGATCTGCTTGGGCGGACAATCGCTGGTGACGACTATCTGTTTGTTTGCATCGTGAAGAGAGTTGAACGTGAAGAAGAATTCCTCCTGGGTGCTCTCCTTGCCGGCGAGGAACTGGATATCGTCGATCAGCAGAATGTCAGTGTTTCGGTAGCGCTCCTTGAATTCGAGGGTGATGCCGGTGCGTATCGCCTGTATGAGCTCGTTCATGAAGCTCTCGGTGGATACGTAGGAAATGTGCATTGATGGATGGGCCCGAAGGACCGCATGGCCGATCGCCTGGAGAAGGTGGGTTTTTCCCAGGCCGACCCCTCCGTATATGAACAGGGGATTGTAGACCTGGGCGGGCTTTTCCGCGACAGCCATAGCCGCCGCGGTAGCGAGCCTGTTGCCGCCCCCGACGACAAACTCGTCGAAGGTGTATCGCGAGTTGAGCTGGACCCTGTTGGGAAGGGTGACGGGTTCCTTGACGAGGATGGACCTCTTTGAATTCTCCGCGGGCGCAGAAACACGTGGAAGCAGGGGGGATGAGATGAACTCGATGGAGACGTCCTCTCCGAGTATGTCTCTGGCCGCGGACTTGATCTTCTTCACATGGTGCTCTGACAGCCAGTCGATGAAAAAGG
This sequence comes from uncultured bacterium, assembly GCA_964422745.1. Taxonomy (GTDB): domain Bacteria; phylum Krumholzibacteriota; class Krumholzibacteriia; order Krumholzibacteriales; family Krumholzibacteriaceae; genus CAYRCK01. The sequence goes on along the minus strand of CAYRCK010000001.1, from coordinate 137,821 downwards.
GGTTTGGGCCCTCCACGACGAGCTGCGAGTCCTCGTAGGACACGAGACGGGTGGGCTTGAACCACGTTTGAAAGCTCTGCGGCGTTACCAGGCCGCTTATCCTGTCCAATATATTGGACCAAACATGATCGAGCCTCACGCCTTCCGCCTTGTCTTCGACCGTGAGGCCGATATGCGTATCTTTGTTTTCATCCACAGATACAACCAAACCTTTCCGCAGCGGGCGGAGGCAGGATCAAGTTATCCACACCTGTGGACAACTCCGCAAGTGGCGGCCTCGCAGCACATTAACGGCGCCACTAAAAACTAGTTAGGAACGTTTTCCACAATTCGCGTTGTAAGTGGTGACGATATGAACAAGTTATCAATGATTGATCTAGTGTGACTAAGATGATCACCATCACGCGGTCGGGAATCTAGCATACGGGATTTAAATGATCAAGACAAAATTTGAAAAAAGGGGGAAAAAGTACATAATTGGTTATATAACTATAGGATAAAAAAACAGGGGGGGCGGTTTGAGAGGATGTGCCGGTTTTGGGGGAGGGGGCACTGGACGAAGGGGGTTGAAAGGCAAAATCAACAAAAGGGATAGAAAAAGAAGGCACAAAAACCTTGACAATGTGAAAACGCTTGTCTATCGTTGATTGGTTTAGACTTATATCTTACTGATGGGGAATACCTTGGCAGGGGAGAGTATCAAGGAGATAAAGGGTGAAAAGGACATATCAACCTCACAACCTGAAGAAGAAGAGAAAACACGGATTCAGAAAGAGAATGAGTACAAAGAACGGCCGGCTTGTCATGAAGAGAAGGAGGGCTAAGGGAAGAAAGCGCCTAGCCGTGTAGGCGTGTAACAGACCGTTACGGAAGATGCTTATAGGATTGAAGAAGGACGGGCAATTCCGTTTGGTCTACGAGAGGGGCAGGAGAATAACCGGCGAAAAGGTCTCGATTTGTTACCTGGAGAGAGATGAGGAGGGGATAGTACCCGGATTCGTGGCGAGCGGCAGAAGGGTAGGAAAGGCTTATCTCAGGAACCGTGCCAAGAGGTTGATGCGGGAGGTCTTCAGGAAGCTGGAGGGGCGATTCGAGACGAAGGGGCTGTGGATAGTATTTATAGCGGCGTTCTGCCCGGTGAATACGACGCTTCGAGAATTGACCGAAGATGTTGAGAGTTCCTTGGTGAAGGTTGGACTAATATCAAAGTTCGGATGATATCGAGAATACTGACAGCATTGGGCCTTGCGGCCCTTAGGATATATAGAAAAGCAATATCCCCATATCATCCAATGACATGCAGGTATTATCCTTCCTGTTCTGAGTATGCGGAAATTGCAATTAGACGCTACGGGCCCTATAGGGGATCCTGGCTTGCGCTGCGTCGCATACTCAGATGCCACCCGTTTTCGGGCAGCGGATATGACCCGGTGCGCTGAGGCAGGGGGCTTCCGAAGATAAAGGGCTTACTGAAGGGAAAGATTGTATGGACAGGCGATCTGTGCTGGCGATTTTGTTGACGTTCCTCATACTGCTCGCTTGGCAATTCTTCTATATAGCTCCGAAGCAGAAGCAGAGGGCGAAGATGATGAGGGAGCGCGCGCTGGAGATTGCGCAGGTCGATACGGTTGAAGCGCCGGTGGCGGATGCGGAGATCGCAGACACGACGTCCCATGAAGATAGCACGGTGGAGACCGCAATCGAGGATGCTCATGCACCCGTGCTTTTCAGAGAGGACGGTGAGGGCATCGAGGTCGTTGTTGCGACCGACAGGATGAGGGTTCTGCTCAGCAGCGCGGGTGGAGAGATAAGAAGCGTGAAGCTGCTGGATTATTCCAGGAACGAGGAGGAGAGTGTCGAGCTGGTGCCCGAGGGCGCGAAAGGCGGAATGGCCCTGTCCGTTGAGAGAGGCGGGGAGTGGAGGGATCTATCCGATGTGGTATTCGATGTGTCAGTAGACGGCTTGCCCGCCGGGAACGGCAGGCAGGTCACCGTAACCGGCCAAGAACAGGTTGAGGTGGCATTCGAGGTCGAGGGTGCGGGAGGGGGAAGGATAGAGAAGCGGTATACGTTCACGGGAGACGGATACGAAGTGGGAATGAACGTTAAGATGAGGCGTGACGGCGAGCTTCAAGGAACGGGGGCGTATTCGGTGGCGTGGAAGTGCGGTATGGGCCTGAACGAGGTGGACGAGAAGGCCGAGAAGCGTCTTCTCGCGGCTCTTGGGAAGGTGGGCGAGGAGCTCTACAAGGAGTCGGTAGGCAAGTTCGGAGACAGTAGGGAGAAATCATTCGAGGGCGGCATGGTGATCTGGGCGTGCGCCAGATCACGATACTTCCTGAGCGCGATCATACCCGAGGTGAACCGCCCCGGATCGGTGAAGCTGATAGGAAGCAAGCAGGAGAGCCTGATAGGCTACTCGATCGGTTACCCCTTCAGGGGCGATCCGAGGCTTGTTGAGGATTCGTTCTCGTGCTACCTGGGACCGCTGGATATTCACAGGCTCAAGGGCTACGGGAACGGTCTCGAGAAGGCGATCGAGCTGGGGTGGTTGAGATTTTTCAGCATCTGGATCCTCAGGCTCATGAAGATGATGAAGAGCTTCATACCGAACTACGGTCTGATAATTATCATCCTCTCGGTTTTGACGAAGGTGCTCTTCTACCGCCTGACCCACAAGAGCTTCAAGTCTATGAAGGATATGCAGAGGATACAGCCGAAGATGAAGGAGCTGCAGGAGAAGTACAAGAACGATAGGGAGCGGCTAAACAAGGAGACGATGAAGCTGTACAAAGAGGCGGGGGTGAATCCCCTCGGAGGCTGCCTGCCGCTTCTCTTTCAGATGCCGGTTTTCATTGCGCTTTTCGGTGTTCTGAGAAACACGATCGAGCTAAGGCACGCGCCCTTCATGCTGTGGATCAACGACCTCTCATCGCCCGATGTTCTTTTCGGCTTCGGCGTGAAACTGCCTTTTCTGGGGAGCAATTTTCATCTGCTTCCGGTGCTGATGGGGGGGGCGATGGTGCTGCAGTCGAAGCTCGGGGGATCACCGACGGGCCAAACCGGACCGGCGGCGCAGACGAAGATGATGTCGACGATGATGCCCATAGTATTCACGGTTATCTTCTACTCGATGCCGTCCGGGCTGGTGCTCTATTGGCTCGTAAACAACGTTCTCACGATAATCCAACAGTACTATGCGCATAAACAGATAGAAGCAGAAGAGAGGGAGGGGGAAGGGGGGGGCGCAGACCCGATGGAGCGGGATAAGAACAGATCTGTAGATGACGGAGCGGATATTAAAGCTGATAAGGTGCGTGGGCGCTCTAGGAAGAAGGGGAAGGCACAGTCTAAGAAGAGCAAGCGTCGACCATATAATTGAAATTACGGGAGAGATGCAAGATGAATAGTCCGGAGAGGGATGGCAGACAGCAGGAAAAGCTCGAGATAACCGGAAGAACCGTGGAGAAGGCGCTGGAAAAGGCGCTGGATATACTGAAGGTGCCCGTGGATGAGCTGGAGATCGAGATTATCGACGGCGGGCAGAAGGGAATCCTGAGCGTATTCGGATCACGAGATGCGAAGATAAGGGTGGCGAGGAAGAAGAGCTCTAGGGGGATCGAGGACGTCACAGACGAGGTTGCAAGGGTTATAATGAACTGCCTGGACGTGAACTACAGGATTTTCTCCGAGATGCAGGAGGATTCGGTCTATGTCAATATTGAAACCGCGGGCGTTGACGGGTTGCTGATAGGGCGCAAGGGAGATACGCTGACCTCGCTGCAACACCTGATAGGAAGGATCGTCTCGCGGAAGATGGGAGGCTATCAAAGGCTTACGATAGATGTGGGGGGGTACCTGAAGAGCAGGCACGAGATACTCAGGCAGAAAGCGTTAAAAGCGGCGGAACGTGCGGTAAAGACGAAGAAAGAGGTGGGGTTGGAGCCTATGAAGGCCTCGGAGAGGAGAATAATTCACATTACGCTTGCCGACAGCGACAGCGTGTCGACATATACGGTAGGTAACGGTGAGATGAGGAAGGTATTTGTATCCCCCGTCAGGGGGCATGGGGGCGGAAGGGGCCGTTACAACAGCGGAAAATAGGATTTAAGGAGAGCTGAGAGGGCCGCAGGGCTTTGGTGTGGTATTGGTGCGGGAAGCAGGACGGGGGCCGGCGGCCTTGGTGGGGGCATGAATGAGAGAGACAAGGGCGAGGCGATGCGATACACCAGGGACGGGGACACCATCATCGCACTCAGCACACCGCCGGGCGAATCGGGTATAGCGGTAATACGCCTGAGCGGACCGGAAGCGATCGAGATCATAACCGGCATGGCGCCGGAATCGCCGCGCTATCATCCCAAGAGAACATATAGGAAACAGATCAGGAGCCTTGACGGGGAGCTGCTGGACGAGACAGTCGTGACGGTCATGGTTTCGCCGGAAAGTTACACCGGCGAGGATGTGGTCGAGATATCATGCCACGGGAGCATGAGGGTGGCATCGGATATCATCGAGGCCGCCGTGGTAAGGGGGGCTAGGGTGGCGGATGCGGGGGAATTCACTAAAAGGGCGTTTCTCAACGGGAAGATAGATCTTGCACAGGCAGAGGCCGTGGCCGATCTGATCGCTTCTGAGACCAAGCTCCAGCGGAGGGTGGCGCTGGAGCATCTCGAAGGCGGCCTGTCGAGAAGGATCGGTGAATTGGAGGATACGCTTCTCGATCAGCTGGCCAACGTAGAGGTTTCCATAGATTTCACAGATGAGGACGTAGAAACTTTTTCGAGGGAGGAGCTTGGGGAGAGCGCAAGGAGGCTGGAGGGGAGATTGAGGGAGCTGTTGAGCTCGGAGGCTGCGGGGAACAAGCTGAGGGAGGGGATCAGGATAACGATCGTTGGGGCGAGAAACGCGGGCAAGAGCAGCCTTTACAACGCGCTGCTCGGAGAGGAGAGGGCGATCGTATCGAAGGCGCCGGGGACGACACGGGACATTCTCAGGGAAAAGATACACATAGGGGGCTTTTCGTACTACCTTGAGGATACAGCCGGCATAGCCGAGACCGATTGTGAGATTGAAACAATGGGGATATCGATAGGCAGAAGGGCGGCGAGCATCGCCGACATGGTTCTATTCGTAATTGACGGACACGAGGACTGGAGAGAGAAACTGGCCGAAGAGTTATCGTCGGCAGACGGAAAAAGAACGATATTCGTGCTGAACAAGATGGATCTGGGCTTGAGGGTCGGCCTCGACGAGGCGGAGGCGGCAGTGGGCAAAGGGGGGATAATTGCCGTATCGGCTCTCACGTTGCAGGGATTGGAGGATCTCCGGTCTATGATATACGAGAGAACGGCCGGTGGTGGATTGGGGGAGATCAACAGGGAGAGGATCGCGGTCAACGCGAGACAGGCGGCGGCGCTGCGGGAGGCGGCGGAAGGGCTCGAGAGGTTGATCGAGGAGCTGGATGCCGGAGCGCCGCCCGAGATACTGAGCATGGAGATAAAGTCGGCCGCAGGGGGGCTGGGCAAGGTGACGGGCAGGTCGATCGAAGGTGAGCTTCTGGACAGGATCTTCAGCGAGTTCTGTATAGGAAAGTAAAATAACTATAACGCATTATTTATGCTATAAACAACCATTGATCGTTTAATGATGAGCAATTATGATATAATTGTAACCGGTGGCGGGCATGCAGGATGCGAGGCGGCCCTGGTATCGGCCAGGATGGGTTTTTCGACCCTTCTTGTTACCATAAACGTGAATGACATAGCTAGAATGCCGTGCAATCCTGCTATCGGAGGCCTGGCGAAGGGGCAGCTGGTGAGGGAGATAGATGCAATGGGTGGGGAGATGGGGCTATGTATTGACGAGGCGGGGATACAGTTCAGGATGCTGAACAGGGCGAAGGGGCCGGCAGTCTGGTCGCCAAGGGCGCAGGCTGACAAGAAGGCCTACCATGAGAGGATGCTCGAGGCCCTGAGGGCGCAGGAGGGTCTGGAGATCCGGGAAGGAGAGGTCACTGCGGTCGAGGTCTCGGAAGGGGTGGCCCGGGGGGTGACCCTCGCCGGAGGTGAAACGATTTACGGGAAGAGGGTGATACTGGCGTTGGGCACCTTCCCCAACGGATTGATGCATATAGGTGAGGAAAGCTTTCCGGGGGGGAGGGAGGGCGAGCCTCCATCATGCGAGCTATCCGACCAGATTGCGGGATTGGGGATAGAGAGAAGAAGGCTAAAGACCGGAACTCCGGCCAGGCTTCTAAGGGGGAGCATAGATTTCGATCGTTGCGAGGAACAGCCGGGGGACAGCTCTCCGGCGCCGTTCTCCTTCAGGACCGGGAGGCTGGATGTAGAGCAGGTTCCGTGCTATATAACGTACACCAACGGAAGAACGCACGATGTGATAAGGCGGGGCCTGGACAGGTCGCCCCTGTACACCGGAAGGATCAAGGGCACTGGACCGAGGTACTGCCCGTCCATAGAGGACAAGGTGGTTCGGTTCCCCGACAGGGGGAGGCACCAGCTATTCCTGGAGCCCGAGGGTGCTGATACGGATGAGATATACGTGAACGGCCTTTCCACGAGCCTGCCTCGTGACGTCCAGGCGAAGATGATCAGGACCGTCCGGGGTCTGGAGAGTGCGGAGATAGTGAGGTTCGGATATGCCATTGAATATGACTTTTTCCCGCCATACCAGATATTTCCCACTCTGGAGTCGAGAATTATTTCCGGGCTGTACTTTGCGGGGCAGGTCAACGGTACATCTGGATACGAGGAGGCGGCGGCTCAAGGGCTTATGGCGGGCATGAACGCCTCTCTTGGGCTGCGGGGAATGCGCCAGCTGGTTCTCGGCAGGCATCAGGCGTATATAGGTGTACTCATAGACGACCTCGTCACAAAGGAGATCGACGAACCGTACAGGATGTTCACGTCGCGTGCGGAGCACAGACTACTTCTAAGACAGGACAACGCGGACGAGAGGCTCATGAAATACGGAGCGAGGTTCGGGCTCATAGATAGGGGATTATGGGAGAAGGTCGTTGATAGAAGAAGAAGGGTGGCAAGAGCGCAGAGGAGGCTACGGCGTGAAACGATCGGCAGAGATCGATGCAATCTCCTGCTGGGTGGGGCGGGGGTGGGTGGGGTGAAGGAGCCTCAGAATGCGGCCCAGCTCCTGCACAGGCCGGGGATCGGGATAGCGGAGGTTGAATCCTCGCTTCCCGGAGGAGGGCTCCAGCTCAGCGAGGTGGAGAAAGAGGCGCTGGAGATCAGGGTGAAGTACGAGGGATATATACAAAGGCAGAGGAGAATCGCCGAAAGACTCGGCAGGATGGAAAAGGAACGCATACCGGAGGACTTCTCGTTCGATATAGAGTCGCTAAGCAGGGAGGCGAGGGAAAAGCTCGAGCTATTCAGGCCCGGCACGATGGGCCAGGCATCGAGGATATCGGGCGTACGCAACTCCGACCTGTCGATACTCATGGTTATGCTCGAGCGCGCCAGGAGATCTTCGGGAAAGAAGGCGAGAGCTTGATGATCTGTGGAGGAGGGCAATGGAGGCGGGCAAACTGATGGATAGGATTCTCGGGGAGTTGCGCGATGCAGGTCTGAGCAGCCTGTTTTCGGATGACAGAGGTGAGCTTCTCGGCATGTACATCGACGAGGTGGCAGGGTGGAGCAGCAGGATGCACCTTGTCGGGAGGGGGGACATAGAGGGGAATGTATGCAGGCTCGTTCTGGATTCCGCCCTGCTTCTGGTTGAAGCGGAGAGGGCGCTGAGGACAGAGGAGCGATGCGGAGGGAGCGCCGGGGCAGAGGGACGCCGGAGGGAAGAGGAGATGGGGATGGTATGGGCGGCGGACATCGGGTCCGGATCCGGTTTCCCGGGAATGATCTGGAAGATCGCGAGGCCCGGGATGGGGCTCACACTCTTCGAGCGAAGGGAGAGGCCTTATCTGTTTCTCTGCAGGGTCATAAGGCTTACGGGCATGAGGTTTGTCGAGGCGGTCATGAAAGATGCAGCCGACTACAGGGGGAGAAGATACGAGATAGTATCGTCGAAGGCAGCGGGGAAGCTGGAGGAGATGCTTCCGATCGCCGAGGGATTGCTCGAGGTAAACGGAATATACGTTACGGTAAAGGGTAAGGGGTTCGAGGAGGAGACAGAAGAGGAGGGGGAGGCGATGAGGCTGGAGGGAAAGAGGGAGCTGCCGGGGGGAAGGGGGACCGCACTTGTATATAGAAAGATTATTGGGGGAAGAGGGGACAAGAAGGGAGGAGGGCAGCAGGAAAACGAGAATCGCTGAGAGTATAGAAAATTAGAAAGAGAGATATAGGGACGTGAAGGCACGATGGCAGGTTTCACGTGAAACATCGCCAGCCTGAATGGCATGTTTCACGTGAAACACTCGGATAGGCGCCTCGGGCGCCAACAGCTTTGAACGGGCTTGCGGCCGCCGCCTTTTCAGTTTTTTCAGTAATGGCTTGGCATAGAAGCCGTTATCAACACCTCTCCTTATGCGGCATTATTTTCGTTGATTTCTTTTCGGACCGTCACTATACTTCCCATGGCCCCGCATTGATCCAGGAGGCGGCCATGCAGTGCAAGCTGTTTTATTGCATGAAAATAGCGATTTTATCAACCGCGGTGGCGATCATGTCCGGTTGTGATGATGAGTTGTCTTTCGTCAACACGCCGCCGGGTTCGATAGTGATCAACGGGGATATCTGCGATATCTGCGGCGGTGATTGGGTATCGCTGAGCGGGGAAGCAGAGGATCCTGACGGGGATCAGATCTCATACGAATGGGCGGTATCGGGTGGGACGCTGGATCCGGCTGACGGCAAGGGACAGTCTGTGCTATGGACGGCCCCCGCTGAAGCTGGATACTACAAGGTCAAGTTGACGGTGACAGACGGCATAGACAGGAAGTCGTCATATATCTATGTCCAGGTGATGTCGCTGTTTCCAGATATAGCTGAATACGAGACCTTGACACTAGATGATCCGACGGTAACTTATGTTATAAAGGGGGGAATGGCCGAAGTGCCAATCCACAGCGAATTGAGGATAGGGGCGGGTATCAAGATTTACGTTTCGGGCTCGAGCAGCGGTCTGGATGTAGAGGGAGGGGCGCTTATAATAGAGGGAGAATCAGGTGCCAAGGTGACGATCGGGCCCAGTGAGTGCTCGGCTGAGGGAAGATGGAACGGGATATCTTTGGGGAACAGTTCGGTCGCTGAGATCACGCACATGAACTTGTACTCCGCAAAGGAAGGCATATCGCTGGACGACGCCGAGTTGTTCATATCTAACAGCAATATCTTCGACAACACGAAATACGGCATAAATGCCAATTACACATCAAAAGCCGAGATTACGGATTGTGATATACACGATAACGGTACGGGGATCAATGTTTCGAACTCCAATGTATCGGTGACAGCCTGCATATTGAGGAATAACTTATATGCGGGGATAGCGGTGGATCAGGACAGCGGGGCCGTTGAAGAGCATAATGTCGAGATAACTGAATGTTCTATATCGGGTAACGAGTATGATGGCATACGGGTGATCAGCGCCGCAGAGCCGGTTATACGTCAGTGCGCAATATACATGAACGGAATGCCGCCGGCCGGCTATGCGATAAGGCTTCTCTACTACAAGATCGAAACAGTTATCGATGCGGAATATAACTACTGGGGAACCACCGATGAGGAGGAGATCGCCGAATTGATTTACGACCACAACGACAATCCGATATTAATGGGAACGGTGAAATTCGATAACTATCTTTCGAGTTCTCCTGTTATGCGAGGAGCCGTAGAGTAAAGGGGTGCCAATGTGGCAAAGATAGTTGCTATAGCCAATCAAAAGGGGGGTGTGGGCAAGACGACCACAGCCGTCAACCTGAGCGCGAGCCTCGGGGCCGCCGAGGTTAGGGTGCTGCTCGTCGATATAGATCCTCAGGCGAACGCCAGCAGCGGTCTTGGGGTTAGGGCGAAGGACGGCGAAAGCACTATATACGAGGTGCTTATAGGAGAAGTGTCGCTGAGCGACGCCATTAGGAAAACGAATCTGGTGGATATAGTGCCATCGCACCCGAGGCTGATCGGAGCCGAGATAGAATTCGTTTCGCAGATAGCAAGGGAGAGGAAGCTGAAGGAAGCTCTTCGCGGGATCGATGACAGCTACGACTACGTGATAATAGACTGCCCTCCCAGCTTGGGCCTGTTGACACTGAACACATTAACCGCGGCGAATTCTGTTTTGATACCGATTCAGTGCGAGTACTACGCTCTCGAGGGGCTGAGTCAGCTTTTGAATACTATAAGGATGGTGCAGCGTCACCTCAATCCGGACCTGAGGATCGAGGGAGTCCTGATGACGATGTTCGACAGGAGGCTGAATCTATCCAGCCAGGTCGCCGATGAGGCTATATCGTACTTCGGCGAGAAGGTTTACGATACGATAATCCCCAGGAACGTGAGGCTAAGCGAATGCCCGAGCTACGGCCGTCCTGTGCTTCTCTACGATGTTCAGAGCGCCGGATCGAGGAGCTACCTAAATCTGGCTAAAGAGTTTATAGAGAAGCAGAAAAAGGAGCACCAGGCCGGCTCGGATCGTGGGACCAGAAAGACGGTAAGGACCGGTTGATATGAGAAAAAAGGCGCTGGGAAGAGGGCTCGATGCGCTGCTATCGACGGATCTCAGGGAGAGCGTTGCGGAAACCGAAAGGGTCAAGGAGCTAGAGATAGACAGGATAGATCCGAACAGGAATCAGCCGAGAGATAGGTTCGATGAGCAACAGCTCGAAGAGCTGGCAACGTCGATTAAAAGGCACGGATTGATACAGCCCGTGGTTGTAAGAAGGGACGGGGACAGGTATGAGCTGATCGTTGGGGAGAGACGTCTGAGGGCCTCGAAGATTGCCGGGAAAAGAACGATTCCTGCGATAGTCAGGGAGGTGGGCGACTGTGACTCGCTCAGATATGCACTGATCGAGAACCTTCTCAGGGAGGATCTTAATCCGATCGAGGAGGCCAGAGGGTACAGTAATATCTGCGCCGAGTTCGGTCTGTCGGTACAGGAGCTCTCCGGGATCATAGGAAAGAGCAGAAGCGCTATAAATAACACCATGAGGCTTCTAAAGCTGCCGGATAAGGTCATATCGCTTATCGAACAGGGTAAGCTCAAGGAGGGGCACGCGAGGGCGATTCTGGCCATAGAGGGGGAGAGGTCGCAGATAGAATGGGCTTTGAAAGCGGCACGGGACGGCCTTTCGGTCAGGGATGTCGAGAACGTTACGCCGGGAAGCAGGGGGACGAAGAGGCAGAGAGGGAAGACGAGAAGGGACCCGAGGCTGGAGGCCATAGAGGACAGGCTGGAGAGATACCTGGGGACAAGGGCGAGTATTTCGCAGAGAAAAAGGGGAGGGGTGCTCTCTATAGAGTACTACTCGGAGGAGGAGCTAGAGACCATACTCGACAAGATGGGAGTGGACACCACTTTCTGATTCAGATATGAAGAGGGGAACATTTTCCGTAATAGTCGTACCGCACGACCTTAAGAAAACCAGGACGTACAGGGTGCCCTACAGGCTGTTCTACGTTCTGGTGACGCTTTTGGGGATAACGGCCGTCGTGCTGATCGTCTTCGTAGCCACTTACGGAAGGCTGCTGATCAAGACGAGGGAAACGGTTATGCTGGAAAGACAGGTCGACGAGCTCTCGAGGAGAAACGAGCGTATTGGGGAGTTGACGAGAAACCTCGCGAGGCTGCATGAAATGGACGGGCGGATCAGGGGTATGCTCGGGATGGATACGAAGGATGGAGACACGGTAGCTTCAGCCGGTGTAGCGCTGAGCGATGATAGGGGGTTCGATGAGGAGAGGGAGCAGGTGCTCATGGCGACACCGACATTCTGGCCTGTTAAGGGTTATATCACAAAGGGATACAGCGTTAAGGGAGGAGAGGGCAGCCGTCAGTATCACAGAGGGATCGATATAGCTGTTGAAAGAGGAACACCGGTAAAAGCCTCGGCGAATGGCGAGGTTTCGGACGCGGGCTGGGATGATACATACGGTTACTACGTGGTGCTGGATCACGGATATGGAATAAAAACCCTTTACGGACACAACGAAAGGCTGGTAGTAATGAAAGGAGAAAGAGTCGGGCGCGGCCAGACTATCGCCTTTTCTGGGAATACGGGAAGAAGCACCGCGCCGCACTTGCATTTCGAGGTATCGAGGAATAACATCGCAGTAGACCCTTTGAAATACCTTTTAAAGTGAGGTGCCCGGGTTGAAAAGAGGTAAGAGAACGAAGGAAAAGGAGGGGTTCATGTTCAACAAGGAGAACGAAGGTATCACCGGGGAGGGAAAGATGAACTCAATAATCGGCAAAGGGTGCAAGATCGACGGGAACATAGATGTGCAGGAGGGGACACTCCGGATCGATGGAGAGTTCGACGGGAATGTCACATGCCCGGGCACGCTTGTGGTCGGCAAGGGAGGAAAGGTCAAGGCCGACATCAAGGTGAAAAGCGCCGTCATAGGCGGAACGGTTGTGGGTAATATAGACGCAAAGGACAAGGTTGAGCTGCAGGCCGGATCCAGGGTAGAGGGGGATATAAAGACCACTAGGCTTGTGATCGACGAGGGAGTTTTCTTCGAGGGATCATGCAAGATGAGTCCGAACAACAGAATTGAGCAGCCGGTCAGCCAGGGCGTGCAGGCGGAGAAGGTGCGAGAGACCGCGAAGGTATGATAGATCCATAATATAGAGACATGAAAGATAAAGAGGGCGGAAGCGCCGATCCTCACGCTCCCGCCCTCTTTGCCTGTCGGCTGCGGCTGCTGATCAATCCACCTTGACCTTTATCTCCTTGGGCTTGGCGGCTTCGGTCTTGGGAACCGTCAGCTTGAGAATGCCGTCTTTGTATTCTGCGTTGATCTTGTCGGCGTCTACGTTCTCGGGCAGCTTGAACCTGCGCACGAACTCTCCGTATCGCCTCTCCAGAAGATGGTAGTTCTTCTCCTTCTTCTCGTCTTCCAATTTCTTCTCGCCGCGGATAGTCAATGTCCCGTTGTCGATCAGGATGTTGATATTGTCCTTGCCCATTCCGGGCAGTTCGGCTGTGATCTCGAATTTTTCATCTTCCTCCGTTATTTCCACACGGGGAACCCAATTCATCTTGCCCTCGCCATCGATCGTCCTGGGGAACAGCATGTTGTCGAAGAAGCGGTCGAAAAGATCCATCGGATTCGCCATCACCCTGTCCGGATTCCATCTTACTAGTTTCATCTTGGTCACCTCCGTTTTGATTCCATTTCCTTGACCTTTCACAGTTCATATTCGCACAATGCATGCCAAAAATGAATTAGAGCCATAACTTATTGTATTACAAACAATAAGAGAATATATGCACAGACCTGAACTCCTCTTTCACTATCAAGGCCTCGAGATTATGGCAGATCTATGTCATGCAGGCACGAGAATAGGCAAATGGGCTGCCATATTGGCATTGCCATTATGGCATACGGTTTGGTTTTAGGGGTTTCTCTTCCTTTTTCTCTCTATAAGCTTCTTGAGGGCTGCGGCGGTTCTGGAGTTTAGGATGTGTTCCTTGCAAAGCCAGCCCCTGCGTGCCGTCCCGATGCCGTAGCGCAGATGATCAAGCTCAAGGGAGGGATCGTGGGAGTCTGTACCGAGCGAGAGAAGAACCCCGGCCGCAGCTGCCTTTCGGGCATGGACAGGATCAAGGTCAAGGCGAAGGGGATGAGAGTTGATCTCGAGCGCTGTTTCGGTTTCAGCGGCGGCGGCGATGACGGCATCCATGTCCACATCGTAAGGCTCGCGCGTTCCCAGAAGCCTGCCCGTAGGGTGTGCGAGTACGGAAACGAACGGGTTTTTCATGGCGCTGATGATTCTTTCCGTCATACGGTCGCGTTTCATCTTGAAGCTTGAATGGACCGCGGCTATAACGACGTCCAGCTTCTTCAGCACGCCGTCTTCGAGATCCAGGGAGCCGTCTGGGAGAATATCGACCTCGCTACCCTTTAGTAGGCGGAATCCACGTATTTTCTCGTTTATCCTGTCTATTTCAGCTATCTGCGAGATGAGCCTCTTGGCGGTCAGGCCATGGGCGATTCGCAGGCTCATCGAATGGTCTGAGACCAAGATATACTTCAATCCTGCACGCTTTCCGGCGGAAGCAAGATCATCGAGGCTCGCGTTGCCATCGCTCCAATCGGAGTGGGTGTGCAGGTCGCCTCTGATATCGGAACGGGAAACGAGCTCCGGGAGTCCGCCCTTAAGGGCCGCCTCTATCTCTCCCGTGTCCTCGCGTATCTCCGGAGGTATGTAAGGCAGACCGAGCGCCGAATAGACTTCATCTTCCGTGGCGCCGGCGATCCTCTTTCCGCTCCCGCCGTCCTTCTTCTCGAAGACTCCGTATTCGTTGAGCTTGAGATTCCTCTCTATGGCGATCTCCCTCAGACGGATGTTGTGGGCCTTCGATCCTGTGAAGTAGTTGAGGGCAGCTCCGTAGCTCTTCTCTTCAACAACGCGCAGGTCGACCTGGATACCGTCGGACGTAAACACGCTGCACTTTGTCGGGCCCGATACGATCACACTTTCAACGAGAGAAAGACCTGCGAAATATTTTATTGTATCCTCGGGGGAGCTGGATGCAGCAAGTATATCGATATCACCTACAGTCTCGCAGTGCCTGCGAAGGCTTCCCGCGTATTCCAACCTCGAGACCTCTTCGCAGCCCTCTAGAGACTCTATGATATCTTCGGCAAGCGGCAGAGCGATGCCTATTGGAGTCCTTCCCTTGAAGCTCTCGAGAAATTCGATTCCCCGTATGATGTTCTTTTCCGTCTTTTCCTTTATCTTAGGAAGTTCCTGAAGACGGTGTTCGAGAGCCATACGCTTAAGATCTTCCAGTGAGCCGACACCGAGCTCAGCATGTATGAGCAAGGCCGTCTTGGGGCCGATACCGGGTATCCTGAGCATATCGAGAAGAATAGGGGGTGTTTCGTTCTTAAGCCTCTCGAGAAGGGAGATCTCACCGCTCCGCAGGTACTCCTCTATCTTCTCCCTGAGATCCTTTCCGATTCCGGGGATCGATTCTATAGATCCTTCGGCGGCCATCTCCTCTATATCACGGCTTATACCTGAGACGGCCTGAGCCGACCTTCTGTAAGCGTTGATGCGGAAGCGGTTCTCACCGCGAAGCTCGAGTATATCGGCTATCTCCTCGAAGAGATTGGCTATTTCCCTGTTCTTCAAAGGGCCACCACCCTCTACTTTTCCGACCGGTTAATCCCTAGCAGCATGGATTTATTAAGTCAATACGAAAGAGGCGTGGGTCACTGCTGGGGGACCTCGTAGGGCGCGGAAGGCGTTATGGAAATAGGAGGGGGCTTAAGATAGGTAGTGAGCGGGGACAGTGAGGAATATTACGTCTAAATGTCGAGGTTCGATCGACCGAAATCATTATTCGGGGGGATGCGTCTGTACCGGGAGGGCAGGGATTTTTCCATACTGGCATTAGAAGGAGATGTATAACAACGGCGATGAGGAGCGATCTGAAACATCGATCGATGATTATTTGTGCGGTGATGGCCCTCTTATCTGCGCTCGCAGCAGTAATTGTTATGTCCGGAGTTTGGATGAGGAGCTCTGCGTTTGCCGCTGCACCGGAGCGCGGTCCGGGAGAAAACCGTAACGGAAGGAACCCTGCCGGGGGCGAAAGCGAGAATCGAGAAGCAAGGGACACGTATCTTTTTAGGATGGATGCGAACGACCTGGAGCGCGTGGAGCAGCTTGATGGAGATACGGTCACCGAATCAGATAACACAGCCGATGCATGCGGCGTAGGACGATTGGTTATGGAAATTTCGAGAGGATTCGAAGAGGCGTTATCGAAATCATTCGGTGGATATTGGGCTGTTACGGTGCACACTATCAGGGGAGCGGGATCGGTCGAGGAGAATCCCTGTTATGGGCGGCCCGATGTAAGGGGGAACACGGGGGGGAGTTCTTATCCGCAGTTCATGAGAATAGAGGTTCAAAGGCCGCGGGATGTTCGCCGCCTGGATCCCGGGGAAATGGCCGGGGCGATATACGGTTTGTCATTTTCAGGAGAGGTGTACGATGAGGTCCTGCTTCGGATCGATCCGTTGAGGGCGAGCAGGGGCGGCGAAACGCCGTGTGAGGGGAGCTCGTGGGGTGAGCCCGTAGAACCGCCGGTGACCGACACAGTGCATGATCCCTACTGGTCGAGCCAGTGGGGGCACATTCGTGTTGGTGCGGAGGGGGCATGGTGCGTGACCAGGGGGCGCTCGGATGTTTTGATTGCGATAATCGACACGGGGTGCGACCTGGATCATCCGGATATCCGCGACAGGTTGTGGACGAACACCGCGGAGTCGGCTGGTGAGGCCGGTATAGATGACGACGGGAACGGTTACACGGACGATGTCCACGGGTGGGACTTCGTTACTGCCGGTCCGTCGGATGTGGCTGATGGCGAGGACCCGGCGCCGCAGGACTGCAGGCCCGACGATTTTCTCGGGCACGGCACACACGTTGCCGGGATAGTGGCGGCCGAGTCGGGCAACGGGATTGGTGTGGAAGGGGCGGCGCCGGAATGCAGGCTTATGATACTAAGGGCCGGTTATGCCATAGATGGGGCCGTGGGCGCGGTGAGGGAGGGGGATGCCGTCGAGGCTGTATATTACGCGATCGATATGGGGGCGGATGTGATCAATATGAGCTTCGCCGGAGAGGGCTCGTTTTTGATGCAGCGGGCGATGGAGGAGGCGCGGGATGCGGGAGTGGTCCTCGTGGCTTCGGCTGGAAACGGGGGCGGCTGCGAACCGCGTTACCCGGCGGCGTACGATCAGGTGCTGGCGGTGGCGGCGGCGGATCGGGGAGACGGGCTGGCCGCGTTCAGCGGTTTTGGCGGCTGGATAGCATGCAGCGCTCCGGGTGTTTCGATACTATCGGCGGTACCCGGCGATTACGCGTACAAGAGCGGAACATCGATGGCAGCACCGTTCGTGACGGCGGCGGCGGCGCTTGTCAAGAGCGTCAATCCATCCTGGGGCCCGAGCAGGATCGAGGCACAGGTTATCTATACCTGTGATGAGGCGGGTGGCGCGCCGGATCCGGAAGCGGGAACGTTCAGGGCTGGCATGGTGAGGCTGGACCGTGCGGTTTCAATTCGGCCGGAATATCTTTTCGAAGTTACATCTGTTTCCGTGTGTGACGGGGGAGGGGACGGAGACGGAGCGGTGGATGCGGGGGAGCGTGCATCCATATCGGTCAAGATGGAAAATGCCTGGAGGCCGTTCCCGGGAGGATATGCAACGCTCTCCTGCGCGGAAGAAGCGGTCCGGATAATGGACGGTGGACCGGCAACGCTCGGGCATCTTGCTGCGGGCGAGTGTGCCGAGATGCAGTTCGAGATCGAATGCGCCGGTTGGTTTGATGATGAGCGGACCGCCGAATTCGAATTGAGCGTCTTCTGCACCGGCCCTGAATCGAGTTGCCGCTTTTCGTTGATGCTGAACAGGAGGGTGGACCTGTTTGCGAGGAGGATCATTGCCGATGAGATCGAGGGGGACGGTGATGGAGGGATGGATCACGGCGAACGGATAAGGTTGCGCGTGGAGGTTGTTAACGGTGGGGTGTTCTGCGAGGGTGTATCGGCGAGGCTGGACGTGCCCCCGGGTGTGGGGGTGGTCGAGGGGGAAAGGGTAGATCATATAGGGGATATGGAGGAGGGGGCCTCGGTGTGGGCTGAATATATGCTGGATGTAAATGGCGGGGCGGACGGAGGCGGTGAGGTGCGCGTGCCCCTATGGCTCAGCAGCAGGGGTGACAGCCTGGAGGAGACGATATCGATCTGGGTGTCGTACGAGGGGGAGGATGGATGCCTTGAGGCGCCGGACATGCTCCAGGGAAATGCCGGGCACTCCGGGGAGTACGACACATCGTGCCCGGCTGCGCTGGGATTGAAATGGGTATCTGTTTTCGATGGAGCGGGCAGTCATCGCTGCCAACCGATAGTGCGGGAGGGAACGGTGTTTACGTTGAGGGTCGAAAACGGCGTGAGGGTTGTATATGCGATGGATGCAAACGAGGGCGGCATCGAATGGGTGACCGCCCTGCCGGGGAGTGCGGAGAAGGGCCCCATGTCCGCCGCTTGGTACCGTGGGATCTTCTACGCCGGGGGAGGGGAATGGTGCCATGCACTGAACGGAGGGAACGGACGCACGGTCTGGACCTTCTCTCCGGAGGTCAGCTTCGGGGCCGGAGAGTACCGCCTGGGAAATCCCACTGTATACATGGGGAGCATCTTCCTGCAGATACAGGAGTTCTCGGCAGGCGGGGAGGATCGCCTGTGCGCCCTGGATCCGTTCACCGGGAAGCTGCTCTGGGCGGTCGGCGGGGATCACGGGAGCTACGGTGCGGCGGACGCCCCGGCCGCCGGGTGCGGCATGGTGTTCAAGGCTGACTGGGGCGGCCTGCTTGCCGCACATGATGCCAGGACCGGCGATAGCGTATGGAGAAGGAATATAAGCGGAATACCGGGGGCGCCGGTGCTCTTCGATGCCGGCAAGGTCGTGGTGGCGCTCACTAACGGCACCGTGAGGGCCTTCGACGCGCGGGGGGGGGATGAGCTCTGGAGCACGGATACAACTGGGGAGCCCAGAGGGGCTATGTGCGCCTTCACGTATCCGGCGCCAGGTCTCGACGCAGGTGCCGGGGAAAGGGCGAATGCTTGCTGCACGGAGCGTGAGCAAAACGTTGCGTCGAACTCCGGAGGCCGGGCGGTTTGCATTACGGTCAGAGGTCCGGCCGGCGATGCGGTTCTGACGCTCGACGGCGATGACGGGGATGTGATCACTTCGGCGGAGATCCCCAGCATGGGAATAGGTGGTGTCGTGCATGCCGGTGGGGCCGTTATCGCTGGAGGGGGAGCCGGGGAGATGGCGGTGGTAAGATTCGAGAATGGGGGGGCTGTAGCGGAAAGCACGCGAATGGGCGACTGGGGCAGGGGACCTGTGATGTTAGGATTGCCCGTTCCGTTCGGAGACGAAGTCTTCGTGGCGCTCGAGGGGAACGAGGCGGATGGATTGGCGGCGTTCGGACCGCGGGTCGACGCGGGGGACGTGACGCCCCTGACACTCCACCAGAACTTTCCTAATCCGTTCAATCCCGGCACCGAGGTGTCTTTCGTGCTGCCGGAAGGCGCGGCGGTCAATATTGCCGTGTACGATGTTGCGGGGCGTCTCGTTAAGGTGTTGATCGACGAACCGCTCTGCGAAGGACCGCACGGTGTTTGGTGGGACGGAAGAAACGGGGCCGGGTGGCGGGTCTCGCCGGGCATCTACTTCTGCGTGATGCGGGCCGGTTCTGCTGTGAGAACGAGGAAACTCGTTCTTGTCAGGTGAGTATCCCGATTTAAATTTTCGTTCGTCCGTTCGGGAGGCCGGTGGAAAATGCCTCATGCGCGAGTATCACGGTACCCGGACGGTGCGGGCAGGGGCTATCGATTGCATGAGAGGGCTTGGGGTATAAAAAGGATGGAACAGCGGCACCGATTCCCGTATATAGAAATATGAGGACGTTCGTTCAGTCGGTTTTATTGAGACGGGAAGGGGCGATTCATGGATGAGACAGCAGGACAAGGCGTACTCGATGAATTCGAGAACGTACACACGCAGCTCAGGCGGCAGATTGCAAGGGTGATAATCGGACAGGAAAGGGTGATCGAGGAGCTGCTGATCGCGCTCTTTGCCGGTGGGCACTGCCTACTGGTGGGAGTCCCTGGATTGGCCAAGACCCTGCTCGTCTCGACGATAGCGCACTGCCTCAATCTGCGGTTCTCGCGCATACAGTTCACTCCAGATCTGATGCCGAGCGACATAACCGGGACCGACATACTGGAGGAGGATGCGGAAACGAGACGCAGGATATTCAGGTTCATAAAGGGGCCTGTATTCGCGAATGTAGTGCTCGCCGACGAGATAAACAGGACGCCGCCGAAGACGCAGTCCGCCCTGCTTCAAGCGATGCAGGAGTACCGTGTGACCGTGGGTGGAGAGACCTTCGATCTGGAGCACCCGTTCTTCGTGCTTGCGACTCAGAACCCGATAGAGCTGGAGGGCACATACCCGCTGCCGGAGGCTCAGCTAGACAGGTTCATGTTCAACATCAGCGTCGATTACCCGTCTCTGGAGGAGGAGTTCAAAATAATAGACACGACGACCTCGACCGATCTGGTCGAGCCGGACAGCGTCCTGGGGGGGCACGATATAGTCAGAATCCAGAAGATGATAAAGAAAGTCCCGGTCTCCGACGTTGTTCTCGGATTCGCGGTGAAGCTGATACGGGCCAGCAGGGAAGGCGGGGTGGAGAACGTAGGCAAGTACCTGTCATGGGGGGCGGGACCGAGAGCGGGACAGTACCTTATTCTCGGAGCTAAGACGAGGGCTGTCATGATGGGAAGGCCGACCCCGGACATAGACGACGTGCGGGCGGTGGCTTTTCCCGTACTCAGGCACCGCCTTGTTACGAATTTTCATGCGGAAGCCGACGGAGTCACCACGGAAGATCTCATCGCAAGGTTACTCGATAAAGTAGGGGATTGATAGAGCGGCTGCTTCCGGCCGGATTTCTACTTGGGATCAGAATCGCCGGAGGCCGTTTTGTTCTAGCGGAGCAGGTTTGAATGAAGGCAAGTTCGAATTCCAGTTTGAGCGAGTTCCTTCGTCCCGAAGTCGTGAGCCGCCTCGACAATATGGAGCTCAGGGCCCGGCTTATAGTCGAGGGATTCATAGCGGGGCTTCACAGGAGCCCGTATCATGGGTTTTCCGTCGAGTTCGCCGAATACCGTCAGTACAACGCTGGCGAGTCGACCAGGAACGTCGATTGGAGGATATACGCAAAGACCGATCGCTACTACGTTAAAACGTTCGAGGACGAGACGAACCTCAGGGCCACACTTCTACTCGATAAAAGCGCATCGATGGACTTCACGACCACGGGGGTTACAAAGCTGCGTTACGGATCTCTGCTGTGCGCGGCCATGAGCTACCTAATGATAAGGCAGCGTGACGCCGTGGGGCTCGCCGTGTTCGATGATAAGGTGAGGACGCTCATTCCGCACAGATCGGCAAGGCGTCACCTTCTGTATCTCCTGGGCACCCTCGAACGAATTCAAGCGGGGAATAGGACGGAGATCAGCGGCACGCTTCACGAGATGGCCGAGAGGCTCAAGAGGCGCGGCCTCGTGGTCATTTTCAGCGATATGTTCGACGATCCGGATAGGGTAATGGGAGGACTCAAGCACTTCAGGCACCGGGGGCACGAGATCGTGCTGTTCCATATACTGGACCCGATGGAGCTGAACCTGGATTACAGCGGAGAGGTCCGGTTCATCGACCGGGAGACGGGGGAAAGGCTGCGCACGCAACCGTGGTTTCTCAAAAACGAGTACAGAAGGGACGTTAAATCCTGGATCGCCAAGCTGGAAACAGAATGCAAGGAGAACGCCATAAACTACAATATCGTCACGGTCGATACACCCTTCGATCAGGCGCTTGTTTCGTACCTCGGCAAGAGAAGCAGGTTGAGATGACATGGATTTTCTGAATCCGGCATTCCTCGTATCTCTGGCAGCCGTTGGTGTCCCGCTGATAATACACCTGTTCAGCCGCCGGCGCGTTCCCGACGTGCATTTCAGCACGCTCAGGTTCCTGAAGCGCTCCACGAAGAGAAGCATGAGAAGGGTGAGCATGCAGAGGCTGCTGCTCCTCGCGCTCAGATGCGCGGCGATCGCGATGGCGGCGCTGGCCTTCTCCAGGCCGGTAGTCAGGGGGGGGCTTGCGGCGCTTTTCCCTCCCGGCGGATCGCGTGCGGCATGCGTTCTCATCGATCGAAGCTACAGTATGAGGATGGAGGGGGACCATGGGAGCTTGTTCGAAAGGGCCAAATCCAGGTGCTCGGATGTGATGGACAACCTCGACGGTGATGATGAGGTTACCATAGTGCTTTTCGACACAGGGTGCGAGACGGTTTACGGCGGATCGAGGCTGGAGCGGGGAGTGGCGCAGGGCACGGTTATGGGGCTCGAGCCGTCTTGGAGGGGAACGGATCTGCGTTCCGCGGTGGAAACGGGGATAGCGGTGCTAGGTGAGAGCAGGCGAGAGGTAAAGGAGCTGTTCATCATATCCGACTTTCAGAGGACGGCGATCGGAGGGCGGGGAGGGGTTTCGGGAGACGATGCGGTGCCGGATCCTACGGAGCGCGGGAGGGGGGAGTCCGTAGGCGAGCCGGCATCGGTGAAGGCCTTTCTGCTGCCTGTCAGCCCCGCGGAGAATTCCAACGTCGCCGTCGAATCCGTGCTTACACCTAGGGTAGCCCTGCATACGGGTGAGATAATCACCATTGAAGTGAGACTCAGAAACACATCCACCGAGCTGCGAGCGTCCTTCCCCCTGCTCGTGTTCGTGGATGGCCGAAGGATCGTGGAGAAGGGGATGGAGCTTGCTCCCGGTGTTGCCTCCACGGAGAAAATCACATTTTCGGCGGAACGTTCCGGCTGGCCGGTGGGTGAGGTAAGGAAGGGCGGGGACAGGCTGGCCGCGGATGACAGAAGGTACTTCACGATGCACGTGACGGGCAGAACGAGAACGCTCCTCGTTACGGACGATTCCGGGTTCTACCTGGAGCAGGCGTTGAGTCCCCGAGGCTCCGAGGGGGACATCGAGCTTTGGAGGACGAGGTGGGCCGAATTCACCTCCAGTGATCTGGCGGGGATGGATGCGCTTGTTCTGGGGCCTGGAGGATCGTTGCAGCGGAGTGATATCGAGCTCGTGGAGCGCTTCATTATCTCGGGAGGCAGGGTTCTCGTCCTGGTCCTTCCGGAGCACATCGGGGCTATCGGCGGATTGAGCGCGTTCGATCCGGATGTATCCTTCAGGAAGATGCAGGAAGGGTTCGTGACGGTAAGGACGATAAATGACAGGAGCGGGGTGTTTTCACCTTTCGATGAAGACGATATCGTCGGCCTGAAGGAGCTCAGATTTAGAAGCTACGCCGTGGTGCGCGGCGTTCCTGCGGATGCGGTATTGCTCGGGTTCGGGACCGGCACCCCGTTTTTATGGCGCGAGCGGCGCGGGGAGGGGATGGTGGTGTTCGCGGCTGTCGACCCTGTCCCGGAGGCCGGGGATCTATTGCTATCGCCCTATTTTCTCCCGGTCGTTCAGCAGTCGCTGCTTGCGGCGGTGCACGAGCGTCAGGCGGGAGAGGGAAGGCTGGTGGGTGACGCTCTCACCTGGAGGGGGAGGGACGGCGGCGGCGTCCTTTGCATGCTCCCCTCAGGGAGCGTGATGAGGCCCCAAGCGCAGGAGAGGCACGGCATGGAGCCGGGGGACGTTATCATCCGCGGCGTGGAGGAACCGGGATTCGTGACGATCTATTCGGGGGCGGATACGCTCGGGAGGATGGCCGTGAATCCCGACTGCAGGCTGGAATCTGAAATAGAACCAGTTGAGTGCGATGAAGCGGCGGGACTGCTGGGCCTGGATAGCTATGCCGTTTTCGCGGACGGCGTGGAGCTGGCCTCGGCGGTCAGGCAGGTCAGGGAGGGTAGGGAGATCTCTCTGCCCCTGTTCCTGGCGGCGGCATTGATTCTGGTGGTAGAGCTGCTGGTGGCGCAGGCGCAGAGCGGAAGGAGCCCGGAGCAGGGGAATGTGGGCTGAACTGAAGAATAAGGTGGAAGCCCTTCGGGCATACCGGGAGATGGAGAGAAAGCTGGTCCCCGAAGGAGCGGATGTTTCCGTAAGCGGGGTAAGCGGCGGCGCGCGCGCCCTGCTTCTGGCCACTCTGGCGGCGAAGATAGACCTTCCCATGCTGGTCATCGCACCGGGACAGGTGAAGGCCCGTGATTTCGGAAGCGACCTCGCCAGTTTCGGTCTCGATGGAGTCGTCACCTTCCCCGATGACGAGATACTGCCCTACGATTACCAGGATCCGGACAGGAGCATAACGGGCCTCCAGATGAAGGCGCTCGATGAACTCATCATGAACGAGTGCCGGATTCTCGTATGCACCATAAGATCGGCGCTGAAGAAGGTGTTCGCCCCGTCCCTTTTCAGATCGCTGCTGATTCACATTGAATCGGGATCGGAGCGCGACCCTCAGGAGCTCGCGGCTCGGATAGCGCACCTCGGCTACGAAAGGCACCAGATAGTCGAGGCCAAGGGGCAGTTCGCGCTCAGGGGGGGGATATTGGATATCTTCGAGGTCTGCGAGGACGTGCCGGTCCGTATGGAATTTGACGGGGACATGATCTGCTCCATGAGGGAATTCGACATAGAGACACAGAGGTCTTTGATCGATAGGTCCGCTATCCGTGTCAGGCCGCTTCACCGCATGGCGCCCGACGAAGAGGGGATTGACGGGATGAGGGACAGATTGGCGGAGAGGGCGAAGGGGCTTGAGGGAGAGGAGCTGGAAAAGGCCATGATGCCCGTGAAGCGCCTCGAGGAGGGGATCGCCTTTTTCGGGATGGAGCACTACGCGCCGGATGTGCACGGATTGATGCCGGTCACGAGCTACTTCGGGAAGGATCCCCTGGTTGTGCTCCTTGACGCGGAGGAGATCGAGAAGGATACCGACGATTTCCGAAGAGAGATCGAACGCATGTTCGACCGCTCCAGAGAGGAAGGCAACCTGTATCCGCCTCCGGATGATATGTACGTCTGCCGGATAGATATGCAGCGGTGGATGTCAGCGAGGAGGCTGCTTCGATTCTTCAGCGTGGAGTGGGGTGGTTCACTGAGATTCGGATGCGGGGGCACGGGGGATTACCGGCGCAACCTCGATGGGCTGGTGTCGGATATTCGCAAGGAGCTGGGGGCGGGGAACAGGATCTTCATCTTCTGCATAAACGAGATACAGAGGGAACGGGCCGTGGAACTGCTGGAGGAGGTGGAGATCGATGTCGATTTTCTCGTTGGATGGCTTTCAAAGGGATTCAAGTGGCCCGATCTGGGCGCATTCTTCCTCAGCGATGAGGAGATATTCGGCCGTTACCACATGCCTTACAGGGCGGCGCGTACGAGGAGCCGGTCCCTGACATACGATCCCTCCCACTTCAAGCCGGGTGATCTGATCGTCCATGTCGATCACGGGATAGGAAGGTACATGGGAATGAGGATCCTGGACGTCGAGGGCGGGATGACGGAATGCCTGGATATCAGGTACTCCGGGGACGACAGGCTTTTCATACCGGTTGCGAGGCTGAGGATGGTGGAGAGGTACCTCGCCGCGGACGGGACGGAGCCTCCAATAGACAGGCTGGGGAGCAGGGCTTGGACGAGAGCCAGGGAGAAGGCGAGAAAGAGCGCGGGGAAGGTGGCGAAGGATCTCGTCGAGATATACGCTAAGCGGCAGATCGCTAGCGGGTGCGCGTGCGAGGCGGATAAACCCTGGCAGCTGGAGATGGAAGCATCGTTCCAGTACGAGGAGACATCCCAGCAGCTCCAGGCGACCGAGGAGGTCAAGAGAGATTTGGAGTCCACGCGCCCCATGGACAGGCTGCTGTGCGGCGATGTCGGATTCGGCAAGACGGAGGTAGCCATCCGAGCGGCTTTCAAGGTTGTTTTGTGCGGAAAATGCTGCGCTTTTCTGGTTCCGACCACGGTGCTGGCGATGCAGCACTTCAACACGATCAGGGAGAGGCTCCAGGGCTTCCCCGTGAACGTTGCCATGCTGAGCCGGTTCGTTCCTCCTTCCAGGCAGAAGAGGATTGTCGAACAGATCGCCGCCGGGGGGGTGGACATAGTCGTTGGAACGCACAGGCTGCTTTCGAAAGATGTCAGTTTCAAGAGCCTCGGACTCGTAGTGATAGACGAGGAACACAGGTTCGGGGTGAAGCAGAAAGAGGAGTTCAAGCGTATCAAGAGCAACGTGGACGTGCTGAGCATGACGGCGACTCCTATCCCGCGGACCCTGTCGATGGCCATGTCGGGGCTCAGGGAGATCTCTGTGATAGATACTCCGCCGAGAAACCGCCTCCCTATCCACACGGAGATCATGCCGTTCGACGATGAGCTGATCCGCGAAGCCATAATGCGTGAAGTGGGAAGGGGTGGGCAGGTATTCTTCGTCCATAACCGGGTCAGGTCGGTGGGCGTGATGGAGGATTTCCTGCGGCGGCTGCTTCCGGAGAGTGTCAGGGTAGCACACGCGCACGGACAGATGAACGAGCGCGAGCTCGAGAGGAGGATGGTGGATTTTCTACAGAGGCGGTTCGATGTTCTGGTGTGCACGATGATCATCGAGGCGGGATTGGATTTTCCCAATGTGAATACGATCATAATAGATAGGGCGGACAAGTTCGGGCTGGCCCAGCTGTACCAGCTTAGGGGGCGCGTAGGGCGGTCGGACAGAAAGGCGTATGCCTTTCTACTCGTCCCGGATGGCAGGGCGCCTACCGACGAGGCCGTTCAGAGGCTTCAGGCGATAAGCGAGTTCGATTATCTGGGTGCCGGATACAGGATAGCGATGAGGGACCTCGAAATCAGGGGCGCCGGAAACCTGCTGGGTCATCAGCAGTCGGGTCAGATAAAGGCGGTCGGGCTCGATCTCTATACGCGCATGTTGAAAGAGGAGATTGCAAGACTCAAAGGCGAACCGGTGGCAGAGCCCATGCGCACAAAGGTATCCCTGCCTCTGCCGGCCTATATACCCGGCCGGTACATCTCGGATTCCGAGGAGAGGATGGATATCTACCGCAGGCTGTCGAACATCGAGGGCGCAGGGGACGTCACCGACATGGCTGATGAGTTGGTCGACAGGTTCGGACAGGTTCCCGAGCCCGCGATGAATATGCTTAAGATCGTCGAGATAAAGCTCCGTGCCCAGGAGACCGGAGTCGAGGTCGTGGAAGCGTCGGGAAACGGGGAGCTGCGTATCGCATTCGAAAGGGAACGGATACCGGGGAAGAAGGTTGTCGCGGGCATCGCGGAGACCTTCACGGGACGATTGACATTTCATGCAGGGGAGGGGCTTGTCCTTTCGATCTCTGCACCGGATCAAAGAGGCGGACGCGCCGGGATATCTCAACGGGGCGCGGCATGGATGGTCTCGGACCTCGAAAGTCTGTTGAATTTATTGGAACTTTATGATAAATAGTATAGTTTAGCCATAAGGACCGTGTTTTACCTACACTTGGAAACAGGCAGGGAGAGGCCGACGAGTGCATGAATATCGCCTGTTGAACGTGAGGTGGGTATAGTTTCTGAAAGGAGAACGTTTTGAGGAGAATCGTCTTTTTACTCGTGGCGCTGTCCCTTATCGGATCGCTGGGCTGCACAAAGAGGGAGGACCTCGTGGTGGCCGAGGTAGGGGGCAAGAAGATAACGGTGGCGGATTTCGAGAACGATTCGAGGTTGCTGGAGGACAGGTTTATACCGGACACAGGAGGGCTGGAGGCCAAGAAGGGTGTCCTCAAGCATATGATAAACAAGGAAGTGATGGCCTACAAGGCGGTTGCCGCGGGGTACGAAAAGGAGGATTGGTTTCTCCGGATCTGGGATAGATTCAAGAATCCATACCTGATCGCCTCGATGATGGATCAGCTGGTCAGGAAAAAGGTCACCGTGACGGAGCAGGAAATAGACGACTACTACGAGAAGATGCACTACGAGTATACGGTAAGCCAGATTCTCGTGACGAGTGAAGAGCAGGCGCTGGAGATCAGGCAGATGATCATCGAAGGCGCGGATTTCGCCGAGATGGCGAAGAAGTACTCCATGGGCGCGGAAGCGTCGAACGGGGGATACATAGGCTCGAACAACATCGGCAGGATACACTGGTGGGTTGAGGAGGCTCTTTTCGGCGCGAGCGAAGGCGATATAACCCAGCCTCTCAAGGCATCGACGGGTTATACCATTCTCAAGGTTCACAGGATAAGGAAATCATCTCCGATCGGCGGACGGGATTACGCGGAGAAACGTACAAGAGCGATCAAGGAGAAGAAGGGGATAGAGCAGCTCAAGACCAGGATCGAGGAGGAGATAGGCCTCGAGTTCTTCCCGGAGGCCGTCAGGATAGCCTACGAATCGCTGCCCGAGGACGTGCCGTTCGACGATGTCATCAGCTACAAGGTGACGCGTGAAAACGCCCCCAAACCGGAGATTCCGGAAAAGTACAAGGATATGATAATCTGCCAGTATTCCGACAGCTCCTTCACACTCAGGGATTTCGAGGCGCTGTACGAAGCATACGGGCTTCCGGAGCGTCCCCGGAGAGAGCAGGGCCACGAGGGTGTTATTCTTGCCATGCACAAGAAGGTGTTTAACGACGTTCTCGTGACTTACGCAGAGGAGAAATCGAAGATACTGGAGATCCCGGAGGTGGCGGAAGGGCTCAGGAAGAAGAAGGAAGGCCTTCTCGTCCAGCACTTCTACGAGGAACAGATCTGGAAAGATATAATGGTAATGGATTTCGAAATCGAGGAATACTACGCCGAGAACAAGGACAACCTGTCAACGGCCGAAAAGAGGAACTTCTCCATATTCGTGTCACCGGACAAGGAGACGGCCGAGCTCGTTGCCCAAAAAGCGAAAGCGGGCGAAAATTTCACGAAACTTATCAGCAAGCACACGGAAAACAAGGACGAGATCACAGAGGATGGGAAAACCGGTCTCACGATAAAGGGACGCTATCCCGGTTTTGACGGAGTGGCGTTCTCGCTCCCCAATGTGGGGGATGTATCCGATGTGTTCCACTCGCCGAGGGGTTGGAGTGTCATAAAGATAGAAGAGATAATCAAACCCAGGATCCCCACGTTGAGCGAGGCGGCGCGGAAGATTCGAAAGATACTCAAGGAAAAGAAGGCCGCCGAGATTCTCGACGAGAAGATGATCGAGTGGAGCGAGGAGTTTGATATCCGCATACACGATAAAAACCTCGAGAAGGCCGAGATAAAGAGGAATAAGGACAGACCGGAAGCAGAGGGCAAGTAACTGAGGGTCGAAATGAATAATCCCTTCCTCGTAATGGTCGCCGCGGCGCTCATGCTTTACGGCTGCGGAGGTGGGCAGGAGGAGGCTGAAGTAGAGGTCGATGGCATCGTCGCGGTGGAGAACGAAGTTCTGACCGAGAAAGATCTCGAGAACCTCATTCCGGAGAGCGGCGGGATCGGTGGCACCGATGCGGAGAAGAGGCTGCACATAGAGCGCTGGATAAATACGGAACTGCTCTATCAGGAGGCTCTCAAGAGGGGGCTCAGCAACGATCCGCGAATACAATCGAGACTGGTTAATCTCGAGAAGGAATTTCTGGCCGACCACCTGGTCTTCCTTGAACTGAGGGAGAGAACCAGGGTGAGCGGCGAGGAGGTGGCTGATTACTTCGCAGAACACGAGAATGAGTATGTCAACGAGTACAGGGTCAGCCATATACTCGTCAACTCGCTGGAAGAGGCCAGGGAGGTCAAAGAACTTCTCGCTAAAAATAGTTTCGCATGGGTGGCCAATCGGTATTCGGTGGATCCCGACGCCAAACGGGGAGGGGATCTCGGGTACCTGACAAAGGGGAATATGATACCCGCCTTCGAGAAGGTGATATTCGATATGAAACCCGGAGAGGTGAGCGATATCGTTAAATCTGATTTCGGTTATCATGTAATCAAGCTGATCGGATCGAGGCAGGCCTTCGTGAAGGTGGACATCGACGAGGTGCGCGAACATATAGAGAACAAGCTGATGATAGAGAAGAGGGAGAGGGCTTACAGGGAGTTTATGGAGTCGCTGAGAGAGTCGGCCGACGTTAGATATCTAAAGGGAGCACTGGCATTCGGCATTGAGCACCCGGACAGCTCGGTGCGTGTGGAGCGCGCGGAAGATTCCCTCGTTGGAATACCGGAGGAGTAGATGTGAGAGGAAGAGCGAAGGTATTGGGAATGTGTGCCGCAGCTGCCTCCGTCTTGGCTGTGGTTACACCGGCAACGGCTCAGGAGAGCCGGGGGGAGTTGATCGATGAGGTTATCGCCGTCGTAGAGGACCACGCCCTGTTCAGCAGCGACATAGAGCTCGAGTACAAGCGCTACCTTATGCAGGCCGGGGACCGGAGTATGACCGAATCGGAGAAAGATGAGCTGAGGAAGGAGATTCTGCAGGGCATGGTGGCCGACCTGCTCATGAGGGTCCATGCCGGCAAGGTTGGGATCGAGGTCAAGGAGAGCGATGTGCAAGAGGCGGTCGATGCCGCTATAGAGGAGAACAAGCGCGCTATGGGAGGGGATGGGCCGTTCAAGAAGCAGCTGGAGATAGAGGACCTGACCCTGGAAGAACTGCGCTCTCTGTACATGGAAAAGCTGAGGGCCCGGGAGTTGATCGAAAGGCTGATGTACAAAGAGGTTATGAATGAAGTGGAGGTGTCCGAGGGGGAGATCGCCAGGTATTTCGAGGAGCACTCTTCAGAGCTGCCCCCCAGGCCGGCCACGATGACACTGGCTCATATCCTGATCGTACCCAAGGCATCCGAGCAGGGGAAGCTGGAGGCGATGGAGAAGGTGATGGAGGTGGAGGAGAGGATAACAGATGGCGGTGATTTCGCCGCTTTGGCCGAGCAGTACTCGGAGGGGCCGAGTGCCTCACGTGGCGGGAGTCTCGGTTTTATCAAGCTGGAGGAACTCAACAATCCCGAATTTGTCGAGGCCGTACGCGGTATGGAACCGGGCGAGATCAGCGGGCCGGTGCTGACGTCGTTCGGATATCATATAATCAAGCTGGAAGGGATAGAAGGCGACCGGTATTCGGTACGGCACATACTTGTAAAGGTGAAGAAGGCGGAGGATGATGTGGGCAAGGCGGCCGAGCTGGCGGAGAGCATCCGAAGGCAGATTCTCGATGGAGCCGATTTCGGGGAAACAGCGGCCGAGTATTCGGACGACGAGGGGTCTAGGAACAACAACGGCGTTGTGGGGGAAATCCCCGTCGAGAACCTTCCCGATTTCTTTCTCGACGTTGTCGAGCATGTAGATATCGGAGAGATCTCGCCCGTAATCAAGGAGAACAAGGGATTCAGGATCGTGAAGGTGCTCGGACGTTCACCCTCCCGCCCCTACAACCTCGGCGAGGTCAAGGAGGAGCTGAGGAAGCTGATAAAGCAGCAGAAGCTCAAGGAACGTTACCAGGATTACATAGAGAGCCTGAAGAATCTCTACCATGTGGAGGTGAAGGGGGAGCTGTAGGAGATGAGGGTGGATCTGCTACTGAAGGCCCTCTGTCTCGTTAAGACGAGAAGCCAGGGGAAGAAGGGCTGTGAGGCGGGGGCCGTGAAGATAAACGGCAAAGCGGTTAAGCCCGGCCGTGAGGTCAAGGCGGGGGATATCCTGGAGATAAAATATCCGAAGAGGGTGGTCGTGGCGGAGATCGTCGACGTGCCTAGAGGGCAGGTGGCCCGAAAGGATCGGGATGACTACGTCAGGATTTTGAGAGAGAGGAAGACGGAAGCGGAAATCTGGTGAGAGGATGTCCGGCAGCAAGCCAAAGCTCGCCCTTACCATCGGAGATCCCGCCGGGATCGGCCCGGAGCTCGTGGCCTCGCTAATAACAAGAGGTGCGTTAGAGCCATACGATCTCCGCCTGATCGGATCAGCCTCCTCTCTGTTGGCCAGGCTCCCGGAACGCATTGGGGGGGATTTCGAGATAATCCGCGAGGGAAGGCCGTTCTCGGGCGCGCGCACAGCCGGGATTCCGGTGATAGTGGATACGGCGGGTGGTCTAGAGGCCGTGCCCGGGAAACCGAGCGCGGAGGGTGGTGCGGTATCGGGAAGATCGGTCGAGGCGGCCGTGGAGATGGCCGGCAGGGGCGACGTAGACGGGATAGTGACGGGCCCGATTTCCAAAGAAGCACTGGTATTGGCCGGTTATACCTACAGGGGGCATACCGAAATGCTGGCCGCCATGCTGGATTCCCCCGATTGTCAGATGATGATGGTTTCCGGGGATCTGAGAATAGTCATACTCACTAGGGATATTCCCATCAGCGAGGTACCGGCCGCAGTCACGCGGGATCGTCTGGAACGGTGTGTAAGGGTTACCGCCGCCTCCCTCGGCGAGCTATGGGGGATCGATAGCCCGAGGATACTAGTTTCCGGCCTCAATCCTCACGCTGGTGACGGAGGAGTTATCGGCATGGAGGAGGTAGAGGTGATCTCACCGGCGATCCTGGCGCTTAGGGGTGAGGGATTCGATGTGGAGGGGCCGATACCCGCGGACACGCTGTACCGCAAGTGGGAGGGCAGGAGGCAGGATGCCATTATAGCGCTCTATCACGACCAGGGGATGATCCCTTTCAAGATGGAAGGGTTTGATAAAGGCGTCAACATGACCATCGGGCTGCCGGTCGTCAGAACGTCCGTGTGCCACGGTACGGCCTACGATATAGTCGGGAGCGGAGAATTTTCCACGGGGAGCCTCGAGGCCGCCCTCGAGTTGGCATCTCACTGCTGCACGGTGAAAGGCGGGAAAAGGGATTGAGCCAGGAGAAGAGGATCATAGCGGGTGTTTACCATCTCTCCAAGAGCTACGGCAAGCACTTCGCCTTGAGGGACATCAACCTGCAGATAGCCAACGGGGAGTTCGTCTTTCTCGTGGGGAGGAGCGGCGCTGGTAAAAGCACGCTGCTCAAGATGATCTACATGGACGATTACCCGACCGAGGGGCAGGTGGTGGTAGGGCCGTTCGTGTCAACGAGGATGAAACGCAACACGATTCCGCATCTCAGGAGAAGGGTGGGGATAATATTTCAGGATTTCCGCCTTCTGGAAAACAGGACCGTTTTCGAGAACATCGCCCTCGCGATGAAGATCTCTGGGGCAGGCCTGGGAGAGACCAAGCGCCAGGTGACGGATATCCTGACACGTGTCGGCCTTTACCACAAGCGTTATGACTATCCAGCAGTCCTATCGGGCGGAGAGCAGCAGAGGGTGGCGATCGCGAGGGCGGCCGTCAACCAGCCTGCGATACTGCTCGCGGACGAGCCGACGGGCAATCTCGACCCGCTGGTTACGAGGAATATTCTCAACCTGCTGTTCAAGATAAACGCGGCGGGGACGGCCGTCTTGATGGCGACACACGATCTAGAGCTTGTCAGGAGTTTCGGACAGAGGATCATCTATCTCGAGGACGGCAGTATCGTGAAGGACAAGGAGATGGTTTATGTGGGCGAGCTGCGTGAGAGGATATCGGATTCCAAGGTGACGGAGGAGGCCGAGCGACTCGAGGGGCTCGATATAACCGGCGACGGGAGCGCCGGGGGCGACGTCGTGCCAGATTGATCCCCGGCGGCCGGCATGGCGCCGTCGGCACATGAAGCCGGAAGGCTGCGGAAGTGAGTTTAAACGAATTCAGGTACATACTCGATGAATCGATGCGGATGCTCGGACGCAGGAAGGGCAGCAACGCCGTATCGATCATTATCATGGGATTATCGCTTCTGATACTGCTCGTTTTTGTGCTGGGGACCTTGAACATAGCCGCGGTGATAGAGAGAACCGCGAAAGAGCTGAGGGTCTACGTCTATCTCGCAGACGGTACGGATGAGAATGCCGTCCAGGATATTCAGTTCAGGCTTCTCGGAATAGAGGGTATCGAAGAGGTCGTTTACGTGCCCAGGGAGGAGGCGATGGATGAGTTCCGGCAGACACTGGGTGAGGCCAGTGACCTGATCGATGACCTGGATGATAATCCTCTGCCGGATGCGATTAGGATCAAGCCCAAGCAGCGTTTTATAACAAGCGGTTTCCTGCAGAGATTGGGAGCGGTGGTTTCCGAATGGGACGGGGTCGAGGAGGTCCGGTACGGCAAGAAGTGGTTCGAGAGGGGGGAGAAGATAGTGAACGGTTTCTATATGACCGATCTGGGAGTGGGTCTGATAGTGCTCTTTTCCGTGATATTCGTGGTATCGAACACGGTTAGGCTTACGGTTCTCCACAGGCGCAGGGCAATCGAGGTTATGAAGCTGATAGGGGCGACGGATGGTTACATCCGCACTCCTTTCATAGTGGAGGGGGCGCTCCTGGGTGCTGCGTCATCTCTGTTTGCATTGGGATTGCTTTACTGCATCTTCCTGTTCGGGAAGAGATATTTCAGCGAGCTCGTTTTTCTCGAAGGCGGGGCAATCGGGATTTTTATCGGCCTGTGCTCCGTTCTGGGGGCCGTGGGCAGCTACGTCGCGGTCAGGCGGCTGCTCAAGATATAGGTCCGGGGCAAGCGCGCCCGTATCAGGCTGCGAGATTTTCCCGAGCGCACGGCTTTCGACGACTTGGAAGGCGGCCGGATGTTCCAAACGGCACCAACGATACATACGAGCACCGCGGCGGGTTTTGTGCTCTCGGCTTTTCTGGCATTGGCCGTATCGGCATCGGCGTTGTTCGCTCAGCAGACCGATCTCGACGGCAAGATAAAGAACAAGGAGAGCGAGCTTAAAAGGCTTAGGGAGCAGATTGCAGAGCAGAGGAAGAAGATCGAGGAGATAGAGAAGGAAAAAATCGGTGTGGAGAGCTATCTGAGGAAGCTCAGGAACGAGGAGGCGCTTACGAGAAAGCTGCTTGGAGGGCTCACGGAAAGGGAAGACATGCTGGAGCAGAAGGTGGAGGAGCTGAGGAACGCGCTGGCTGCGAACGAGAGGGTATATGAAAATAGGCTTGGAATTCTGACGAAGCGGTTGAGGGAGATATACAAGAGCGGCCCGCACGAGATATGGCAGGAGCTGCTTGATGCAAACGATTTCGCCGATCTTCTCCAGAGGTACAAGTTCCTGTCGCTGATAGCGGAGAGGGACGCGGAACTGGTGGAGGATGTAAGGGAGAGGAGAATCGAGATAGAGGGCCAGGAGGCTAGGATAACGGAGCTTCTCCATGAGGTCGTCGTGTCGAGGAAGGATAAGGAGGGGGAGCTGGAGAAGCTAGAGGAGAACAAGGGCAAGCGGGAGAGGACACTATCGTCGCTGAGTAAGCGTGAGAGGGAATACAGGGAAAGGGCCGCCGGACTGGAGAAAGCCCAGGAGCAGCTTCAGGCACTCATACAGAGGCTCGAGAAGGAGAGGCTGGAGAGGGCCAGGGCGGAGGGGATCTATGGCGAGAGGGATTTCGGGGGGCTGAAGGGGCGTATGGCTTGGCCGGTCGAGGGCCGAACCGTCAGGGGATTCGGCCGCTTCAGGCATCCTGAGTTCGGCACCATAACGCAGAATACCGGGATAGATATAGAATCCGTGGTCGGATCACCCGTACGGGCGGTCGCGAGGGGAAGGGTGGAATACGCCGACGCCCTGGCGGGCTACGGAAACTGCATCATAATAAACCACGGCGGAGGGTACTATACGCTCTACGCGCATACGGCGAATATATTCGTGGGAGAGGGAGAGGCCGTGGAGGGCGGAGCGGTGATAGCGGAGACCGGCGATCCGCGCGGTGGATCGATCAGTGTACTGCATTTCGAGATCAGGAAGTCGAAAGAAGCGTTGGATCCGGCCGAGTGGCTGGTGGGAAGATGATTCAGAGGGGGTTATAAATCGATTTACTAGAAGCGGCTGGCATGATCGTCTCTGCACAGGCACAGGCGGCGGGCCTGCTGGAAGGCATGATCGGGAAGGAGGGGCTCCCACCCTCTATAATTTTCTCTGGCCCCGGCGGCGCGGGGAAGGAGCTCGCCTCGGTTTGGCTCGCGTCCAGGCTCAACTGCGTTTCGCCCGCGAAGTGCGGTGAGAGTAGGTGCCAATCCTGCTCGAAGACGGCCAAACTCGAGCATCCCGACATTCACCTCGTGTACCCTATTCCCTACGGATCGGAGGATAAATCGGTCTCGGCGATCATGGACAGCAGGAGAGAGGACTTTTTTAATTACGGCGAGTTCTCGGGAAAGGCCAGGAGCATAGGGATAGGGCTAATACGGCGCATCGGCGAGTGGGTATCCAAGATGCCGTACGAGGGGCGGAGGACGGTCGTAATACTCATAGAGGCCCATCTGGCCACGGTGGAGGCTCAAAACGCCTTTTTAAAGCTGCTCGAGGAGCCGCCGGGTTCGGCTGTTTTCATCCTGGTGACGGATTTCCCCGATAAGCTTCTTCCGACGATTCTCTCCAGGTGCCGCGAGATAAGGTTCGCCCATCTCGAAGATGGGGTAATAGTGAAGTTTCTGAGAAGTTACCGGTCCCTGGGCACAGACGAGGCCGAAAGGCTGGCGTCGCTTGCCGAAGGGGACCTCCGCCGGGCCGTCAAGCTGCTCGATGAGGGATTCGCCCGGATAAGGACCGGCGCCGTTAACCTGGTGAGGCTCATCACCGAAGGGAGGTCCGGGGATCTGCTGGTCGAATCCGAGGGCATGGCGCGCAGGTATTCCCGTGAAGAGGTGGGAGAGCTGTTCGGGGAGATTGCGGTTATATTCAGGGCCGCCATGAGATTTAACGCGGGTTGCGCGGAAGTTGGGACGGGCAGGGAGCTTGAGGTGGAACTAGGCGGGGAATCTCTGGAAGGGTTGGGGAGGAGGAAGATACCGGAGGACCTGCGGAAGATCCTTGCGGCCACTGCTAACCTGAAGAGAAACGCGGACTTGGAACTTACGATGTCCCAACTCTTCCTTGATTTAACGCTCAAGTGGTATTAGATTGTTCCTGATAAAGATCGCATAAACGTGAATGGATCGGCGCCGGATGTATTTGCGTGACCGGAAGATCACCGGGATCCATTTCCCGGCCGCCGAGTGTTTGGAGTAGTGTATAAAAATGGAAATAGTGGAGATACAATTCAAGGCTCAGCGCAAGGATTATTTCCTTAATTCCCGGGCGTTATACCTCAAGACAGGCAATTACTGTATCGTACAGGCAGACAGGGGAGAGGACATGGGGCTGATAATATCCATCAGCCAGGTTAATCCCAAGGATGTCGATACCGACATGAAGGAGGTGCTCAGGCACTCGACCGATGGTGACCTCGAGCAGTTGGAGGGAATAAGGGAAAAGGAGAAGGAAGCGCTCAAGATATGTCAGGAAAAGGTCACGGAGCACAACCTGCCGATGAAGCTCGTGGACGTGGAGTGCCAGTTCGACGGGAACAAGATCACGTTCTACTTCACCTCCGAGGGCCGCGTTGATTTCCGGGAGCTCGTAAAGGACCTCGCCAGCATCTTCAGGACAAGGATCGATATGAGGCAGATCGGTGTCAGGGACGAGGCGAGGAGGCTGGACGGTGTAGGTATGTGCGGGCGCAGGCTCTGCTGCGCGACCTACCTCAAGGACTTCGAGCCGGTTACCCTGAAGATGGCCAAGGACCAGAACCTTCCCCTTACACCGGCTAAGATCTCGGGTGCATGCGGGAGGCTGATGTGCTGCCTGGCTTACGAACTCGGCGATTACAAGGAGCTCGCGGCCGGAGTGCCCAAGGCCGGCAGCAAGATAATGTACGAGGGGCAGCCCTTCCGGGTCGAGAAGCTGGACATCTTCAAGCAGGCGGTCATACTGTCCGACGCCGATGGGGAGCAGACGGAGGTGCCGATAGCCCTGATAAAGAAAAACCTCACAACCAAGGAACGGAACACCGGCGAATCCGACATGAGCGCGAAGGCTTCGAGGGGAGGGGACGGGAAGGGATAGGCGGCCATGCAGAACGGGAGAGCGAATAAATGGGCGGAAAGAAATACTATATAACAACGGCGATCGATTATGTAAACCAGAGGCCTCATCTGGGGACGGCATATGAGAAGATAGGCGCCGACAGCATGGCACGTTACAAGCGTCTGTGCGGTTATGACACACGCTTCGTGATGGGCAACGACGAGCACAGCACGAACGTAGAGAACGAGGCGAGGCGGCGGGGTGTCGAGCCCCTGGATTACTGCAGTGAAATGTCCATTGCGTTCAGGAAGACATGGGAATCGCTTAACATATCATTCGACGACTTCATACATACCTCGGAGCAGCGGCACGTCAGGGCCGTCAAGGAGCTCTTTACCCGCATCAATGACAATGGGTATATCTATAAGGGGAAATACGAGGGGCTGTACTGCGAATCATGCGAGGAGTTCATAGGGGAGAAAGACCTGATCGACGGCATGTGCCCACGCCACAAACAGAAACCGAAGAGCATAAGCGAAGAGAACTACTTCTTTGCGCTCTCGCGCTTCGAAGGGCCGCTGCTGGAGCATATCCTGGGCAATCCAGGGTTCATTCTTCCAAAGATCAGGGAGAACGAGATTGTGAATGTAATAAAGGGCGGGCTCGAGGATGTTTCGGTTTCCAGGTTCGGCAAGAGCTGGGGCATACCCCTGCCTATAGACGAGGAGCACGTCGTTTATGTGTGGTTCGACGCCCTGATCAATTACATCTCGGCATTGGGTTACGGTGCCGGCGGCGATGAGCTTTTCGACAGCTACTGGCCGGCGGATTGCCATGTGATAGGCAAGGATATAACGAGGTTCCACTGCATAATATGGCCGGCGATGCTCATGGCCGCAGGAGTGGAATTGCCGGTCAAGGTGTTCGCTCACGGATTCATTTCGCTCAAGGGCGAAAAGATGAGCAAGACGCGCGGCAACATACTGGATCCGGAAAGGATGGCATCGATATTCGGATCGGACGGGATCCGGTACCTGCTGATGCGGGAAGTCCCCTTCGACAGGGACGGTGACATCTCTATCGAGCTGCTGGTGAATCGCTACAACGCCGACCTGGCGAACGAGCTCGGCAACCTTTTCAGCAGAACCGCTTCCATGATATATAAGTATCTCGGCGGTGAGGTGGAGGAGGGGGATTTCGGCCCCGGTGCCGATCTCTACGACGATCTATCGAAAGCCTTGGATGGCTATCGAATGAACATGGAGGACATGAGGTTCTCTAGGGCCATCGGGGCGTTCTGGACCGTCATTCAGAGGGCGAACGGATACATAGAGGAGATGCGCCCCTGGGATCTGGCCAAGGACCCTGCAAGGGTCGGTGATCTGCAATCAATATTTCGAAATCTTCTGGCCGTGCTCCAGGCCTCGGGCACGGTTCTGCTCCCGTTCATGCCCGTTTCCATGGAAGGGCTCCTCGAGAAGCTGCAGCGCGGGGGCACGAAGCTGGAGGAGCTTCCACCGGCGAGGACCGGGATTGCCGGATTGAATCCCCAGGAGCCTCTATTCCCGAGGATCGACGAAGGTGGCGTCGAGCTTTTCAAGGACTGACATATAGATGCTGATCGATTCGCATTCTCATCTCAACATGCCCCAGTTCTCCGAAGATCTGGACCAGGTCATGGGGAGGGCTCATGATGCGGGTGTGGGATTGATCGTCAACGTCGGTTTCGACCGGGAATCGATCGAAGAGACCTTGTTGCTGACGGACAGGTACGGGGGGATCTATGCCGCTGTCGGGATTCACCCGCACAATTCCGCGGACTGGGATGACGCCGTCGAGGGGGAGATAAAGAAGCACGTGCTGAGAAAGAAGGTACTGGCGGTTGGAGAGATTGGACTGGACTACTACAGGGATCTCTCACCGAGGGATATACAGGAAGACGTATTCAGACGGCAGATAGGCATGGCGCTTTACTTCGGTGTGCCGATGATAATTCACTGCAGGGAGGCATTCGAGGATGTTATCCGGATCTTGAACGAGGAGGGAGCAGCGGAGGTGGGAGGAATCTTTCACGCCTTCTCGGGAGGCATGGAAGAGGCGGCGGATGTATTGAAGCTCGGGTTCCTGATCGGTATCGGAGGCCCCATCACATACAAGAACTCGAAACTGCCAGATGTCGTATCTCGGCTTCCATCGAACTCTATCCTGACGGAGACCGATTGCCCGTATCTGCCGCCGGAGCCGTACAGGGGCAAGAGGAATGAGCCGGCCTACGTAAGGATAGTTGCCGAGAAGATGGCGGATGCCCTCTCGGTGGAGGTCACGGACGTCGAAAGGGCGGTGGAGGTCAACTTCAAGCACGTGCTACTGGGCGAGACGGACTTCGCCCCCTCGGTGGCGTACAGGTTGAAGGGGAATGTCTATCTGAACGTTACGAGCACATGCACCAACTATTGCAGGTTCTGTCCCAGGCTCAGCGAGAGGAATTACCTGTACGGTTACAATCTCAAGCTTCTGAGGGATCCGGATGTCGATGAGATGGTCTCGGGAGTGCGCGGATTGGAGGACGAAGCCGAGTACGGGGAGTTGGTGTTCTGCGGCTTAGGCGAACCGACCACAAGGTTGAGCGATATCATAGATGCAGCCGGAAGACTCGGGAGTTCAGGGCATCAGATAAGGCTGAACACGAACGGGCACGGAAACATGATCAATCAGCGGAACATCGTTCCCGAGCTCGAGCGGGCCTTCGACCGCATTTCGATCAGCCTGAACGCTCATGACAGGGATTCATACATCCGGTTTTGCCGTCCCGATGCGGGTGGGCGGGCCTTCGATTCGCTGATGGATTTTATCGGCAAGGCGGCAGCGTCGAGAATGGAGTGCACGGTGACCGCCGTCGATTACCCGGGGGTGGATATAGAAGCGTGCAGGGAGCTGGTGGGATCGGTTCCGGGGGCTGTTTTCCGTGTCAGAAGGTGCCATGAAGGCTGGGGGGGATCATGAACGCAGGTGGCGGCCGCGGATTCTAGCGGCGGCTGTTTGATTACCTTCGGGGGGAGTGCGATATGGGCGAAGAGGAGCGATGCGCGATATGCGGCGCGCAGCTGAAAGAGGGACATTCGAGCATAGAGGGACTACCGGTCTGCGCAAGGCATTCGGGGGAGATCGGATCCTTCGTTTGGCGTTCGATTGGATACTATCGCAAACACGTATATGCGGAGAGGAAGAGGACCCTCCTGGAGAAAGCGGGATTGAAATGCCTGATGCTGACCGAGCGGGATCCTCCGGGATTCAGGCTTATCGTGCACGAAGGCGAGATACAGGGGGCCCTTGATGCGATCTCGGTGCTCAGGGGCGAGATGATCCGGTGTCCGGAATGCAGGAGCAGCTTCCCAGCGGATGACGTTTTCTGCCCTCAGTGCGGAAGAAAAAGCGAGGAATGAACGCGCCGCCCCGGGTTTTGGTGTATAATATTGCAGAGGATCCCGGACCGTGCCGAATAGATGCCTTGTGACCGCATGGGAAAGAGATCATAGGCACGGTCCGCCCGCACGTCGAGTCCTGACGGGCATGTGCCCGTTTTCGATTCCCCTGCCCCTGGAACGATCGATTTATGATAGTATTGCAGCCATGGTGGCCTGGCATACGGGTGCCTAGACTGGAGATGCTGTTGGAGGAATCCCGGAAAGGAAGGCCCAGAAAGTCACTGGGGCAGAATTTTCTCTCCTCCCCCGATGTGGCCGCCAGGATAGTGGATGAGGCGGTCAAGGGGGACGGGGGGCTCATATTCGAGATTGGGCCGGGCCGGGGCGCGCTGACTCTCATACTGGCGCGGAGGCGGGTGAGGACCGTCGCGATCGAGATCGACGGCGAGCTGGTTGAATACCTCCGTGGGAAACTGGACGGACTGGACGCGGTGGATGTGGTTCATGCGGATATAAGGAACGTCGATCTCGACAGGGAGGCACGGCTCAGGGGATGCGAGGATTACAGGATCGTAGGAAATATCCCGTATCATCTGACGAGCACGATTCTTCTCGAAACGGCTTTCCTGGAAGGCTGTGCAGGCTCGGTGCTGATGGTCCAGAGGGAGGTGGCCGAGAGGGTGATGGCGGCGCCGGGAACGAAGAAGTGCGGCATCCTATCTGTATTCCTGCAGAGCTATTTCGAAATAGAAAAAATAATGACCGTGCGACCGGGATCCTTCGTCCCGCGACCAAAGGTCCAGAGTATCGTTTTAGCGCTCGTGCCTGCGATAGGAGACGGTGCACCGACGGATCGGCGGGCATTCCTGGATTTCTTGAAGCTCGCCTTCTCCCAGAGGAGGAAGAAGCTCTCGAACGTGCTTCGCGGTTTTTCAGGCATGGCGGATGCATTAGATTTGTCGCTGCCCGGGGACGAGGCATCGAAATTCCTGTCACATCGCCCCGAGCAGCTCGATCTTGCAGCATGGTACATGATGTATCGTGCATTCGAGAAGGTTAAAGGGTGAGGATGAAAACGGGGGTTATTGCAGCTTCGTTACTCCTTTCGGCCTTTGTCGCCGTCCCATCGGCGGCACGGTCCGAGGATTCGCCGGATGATTCAACGTCGGTTTGGGACGCTATCGAAGTAGACGGAGATTCATTGGAGGTGTCCGGGGATCAGGACACGGCTGCCGCCGGTGGCGAAGAGGAGAGGGCGGGACCGTGGATTTCGAGGCTTAAACCGGACATCAAGGCGTTCATAAAGACGGATTCGAGGGCGTACAAGATGGGCAGCGCCTCCAGAATGTCGTGGGCGACGGGGGGCAACTGGAACTTCTCGAGCTCGTTGGTGATCGAGAAGAAGAACTACCGAAACCAGGATATAGAGGAGCTCACCGAGAGCTTCTCGAACACGGCGACGAACGCGCTGCCCGGCGTCTACTCGTTGAGCATAAATGCCGGCGAGACGTATACGAAGAAAAAGACCTTCGGATTCGGGCGATTCGGCAAGGACCTCATATTCGAGAATGAGAGGATAAGTGCCAGGATGTTGGTGTCGAAGCCGCTGATCAGTGGGGCGGCCACGCAGATATCGGTTTCCGCGGGAGCGATGAAGGGTTTGAACGACTTCAAGTACGACAGGAAGGCATCGGGGGGATTGGGGGGATTCGTCAGATTCAAACCGGCGCAGAAGCTCTCTATCGGTGGAGGCGTTGGGATAAGCGGAATGGTGGAGAGCAGCTCGGTCGAGAATATAGTATTCGGCGGCATGCCGAGTCAGGCGGACACGGTCCGGTTGAGGCTCGAGTACGGGGAAGGGCAGAAGAAGCCATTCGAGGTCAAATACGATAAGAGGGCAGGTAAAGAGAGGAAGGTGGAGCCGCCCAGGGGAAATTCGCAGGAGATCCTGGATGATCCGGAAGCCGCGAACAGGGAGGAGATCACACGGCTCAGCGAAAAGACGGAGATGAGGTCTTACATAGAGCCGATATCCGACCTTTCTCTGGACGTCTCTTTCAGTCATGAGGTCAATACGGATGAATACCTCGAGAACACATCGCTGTCCAGGGGCTCGGAGAAGACGGTCCTGAAGGCCGCGGCTTCATATAATTATGCGAAAGACGGAAATGTAAAGGTCACGCTTTCCAAGTCGGAAAACAAGTCCGAGAGCGGGGCCAACCCGGCTTCGAGCTACAGCGAGGGACAGGATATAATCTCCGCCCAGATGTCCCAGAAGATAAGCGAAACTGTCATGCTGCGGGCTAGGGGCGCCCTATCTTTGCGGCAGCGGTTTTACAAGTACAAGAACCTGAATCCCCGGGACGCGGATTATCCCAGGTTGTGGGGAGAGGTGAACCTTAGTTCGAAACCCTTCCCCAGGATAAAGGCGGACGTCGGATTCAACGCCGAGCGCTACGAGGTGATAAACATAAGCAGCACGGTTTCGGGCGACAACAGGGTTGATTACCTCTACAAGCTCAGGCCCTCGATAAACATCAGGGCGGCGCACTGGGTCACGGTGGAGCAGAATCTGGAGATCAAGATGGAGTACACGGATTTCCTTTACGGAGAGGACAGGAATACGCTGGATAGGACGATCAGCATGAACACGCGTGGAAGTTTTCGGGCTTTCAACACTCTGAGCGTGTCCATCGAGCACAGGTATACATTGAGGGACAACGGCAGCTACCTCATGCGGGAGGGAGAGAGACGCTACGGCAGGCTCGGCGAGAACAAGAAGAACAAGATGTACTTGAGTCTGAGGTACGATCCGATCAGGGATCTCAGCCTGGGAGTCGTCTCGCAGTTCATGTTCGAGGAGAAGAACAGGCTGAGCGCAGGGGAAGTGACTTCATCGGCGGAATACGAATCCGGAGGAATAAAGTACCAGGTAAAGAGGAAGCGCAAGATCGGGGATTTCGGAGATATCGAGCTGGATATAAATTACGTGCGTAACTACGGCCCATATGTATCGAAGGAGAGAAAGGAATACTGGGAAGTCGACAGCAGCATGAATGTGAGATTCTAGGAGTGGCGCTATGAGAAATGTGGTTTTTACTGGATTGATGATCGTGGTTGCCTTATGCATCGCCGGGTGCATACTGGACCCGCGCGATCCCGAGGAGTCCGGCGGCGGGGAGCCCGACTGCTGGGTGACACCGGACCGCAATCCGAAGGACGTGTTCCTCAATATACAGTGCGGGTTGAAATCCATAGGTAACTCGAGCTACGAGAGGAGCCTCCACCCTGATTTCGTGTACATACCGAGGCTCCAGGACGTTGCGCTCTTTCCCGAGGGGCGGTTCGACGGCTGGACGAAGGAAGTGGAGATGGGGGTTCTGGAGAGGATAAAGGGTGACTACCAGGGGAGCAGATCGATACGGTTCGGCGACGAGAACGGCATATTCGACGAGGAGAGCTGGGAGGGAGAGAAGGCCGAGTACGAGGGGGATTACATGATGGTCCTCTACCCGGGCGGCTCTGCGCAGCCGGATACGATCAAGGGGAGGGCCAGGTT
This sequence comes from uncultured bacterium, assembly GCA_964422745.1. Classification (GTDB taxonomy): domain Bacteria; phylum Krumholzibacteriota; class Krumholzibacteriia; order Krumholzibacteriales; family Krumholzibacteriaceae; genus CAYRCK01. The sequence goes on along the minus strand of CAYRCK010000001.1, from coordinate 93,187 downwards.
CAAGGTGGAATCGCACTCGAAGGGGTATATGCTGAAGGAATGGGAGGATATAGATATCAGCGGCAATTATCCGACCTCGGGGTACCTGAGGGGATCCAAGAGGGAGACCGATTGACCATGTATGGCTTGATTGATTATGATATATCGCAATCAAGCATGCGGACTTGAAATTCTTTTTGGAATGTGTTAATATTTATCCGGAGGTATAGATATGAGAGAGTATAGGGCGAGGGCGATAGCCATCGGTCTCGTATCCATAGCACTGCTGTACTTATTCGGATGCATCCTCGATCCGAAGGAGGATGTCGTTGATCCGGGGGGAGGCGTGGAGTACGGGGACCTGAGCAAGAAGGAGCACTGTATAGAGAACCTTCAGATCGCGTATGACAGGAAGGATATCAACGCATACAAGGATCTTCTCCGCAGCGACAGGTACATCTGGTACAACCAGACCGAGGATCAGGCGGAGCTCGGTAATTTCATGGATTACGACCAGGACGTAGAGGGGACGGAATACCTCTTCGACAACGTGACGACGATGGATATGGATCTGACACCGCATACATGGGATGAAGTGGACAGCCTGGGATCGACCGAGTGTCCCGGGTGCTGGCAGATATCGGTGTCATACAAGTTCGACGTCATGATGAAGAGCATGGACCACTATGCGGGTGACGATATAGTGGATTTCATCGTTCAACCCTTCACGTACGGATCGGATACCAAGTACAAGATCATATATGCCCAGGACAGAAAGATTTGATTAAACTCCAGAGGGTGGATCATTTGCACCACTTGCCCCCGTGGAATGCGGGGGCCTTTTTATGGGCGACCTTCCTTGACAAGAGAGAGGAAGCGAACATATAGTTCTCATGCCCCGGACGACCGTTCCGGGCGAGACTGCGGGCGGCGGAGCCGGCACCCCGGCGGGGTGCCGGACGCCGCACGGAACAGGGAAAAAGGCGGTTGTAGCCGATGGCGGCGAAAAGACGCAGGGGCGGATCGAGAATGGGAGCGGCGGCATTTGTTCTTGCCGTGCTGTTCGTCGCGGTTTTGGGTTCTATCCGGTATCTGGAGACGGAGAGGGGAGCGGCGTTTCTCCTCGATTCGGGATTCGGAAGCAGGTTCGAGGACGTGCAGCGCAACCTGGAGCCACGTATAGTGGGAGCGCTGGAGGCGTGCGGGGTGAAGGGCGGGAGTATAGAGACGGGGAAGGTCGAAGGTGCTCGCGGGCGGCCGGTGATGGTCCTGAGGGCCAGGGTGCAGTCGGGCTCCTCGCTGGTGAAGGTCAACAACGAGATAGCACTTGCAGTGGCGGGGGGCGGCGGAAGGGTGAGGAGCTGCCGGGAAACCGGCAGGGGGAGTGAGCTCGAGATGGAGATCGGCACAAGAGGCTCCGTAACCCACCGCTGCGTGATCTCGAAGGAGAGGGCGGAGCCATCCGATGGTAGGCATGCCGCGAAGAGCCCCGCCATCGCGATAATAGTGGACGATTTTGGATTCAGCGATAACTCTCTGGTTAATGATATCATCACGATGGACATACCCCTGACCGTATCGGTCATACCCGGGCTGAGGTATTCGAGGAGGATATGCAAAAAGGCATCGGGGAGGGGGAAGGATGTACTGTGCCATCTACCGATGGAGCCTGAAAGGGGAGGGGATGATGTGGGCGAAGTGCCGCTCATCCGCGTTTCGATGGACGGTGGAGAGATAAGGAAAGCAGTGGCGGGAGCGCTCGAATCGACACCGGGGATTGTGGGTATGAACAACCACATGGGGTCGCGGGCGACGGCAGACGGGCGGGTCGTGGCGGCGGTTCTGGACGTTTGCCTGGATAAAGGACTTTTCTTCATAGACAGCATGACCACATCGCGTACGGTGGTTTCCGAGGTTGCGATGGCCAAGGGGCTCAGATGCCTCGAGAGCGATCTGATCATCGACCATACCGAGGAGGAAACCAGGGACAACATGCTGAAGCTGCTCTCCATAGCCGAAAAGAGGGGGAGGGCGATCGGCATAATGCATGTGAAAAGGAAATCGGTCGAACAGCTCAAGTGGTTCATTGAGAGGGCGCGCGATGAGGGGATCAGGTTTGTAACGGCGTCGCAGATGATCGAGGAGTTCGCATATGCGCGCGAGGAAGGAGGACGGTCTTGAATCGTATGAGGCTCGGGGTAAACGTGGATCACGTTGCGACCCTTCGGGAGGCGAGGAAGACCACGGAACCGGATCCTGTAACGGCCGCGATGATGGCGGAGCAGGGGGGTGCGGATCAGATTACGTTTCATCTCAGGGAGGACAGGCGTCATATCCAGAACCGGGACGCGAGGCTGATCATGGAGATGGCCCAGACGCAGGTGAACCTGGAGATGGCAGCAACAGCCGAGATGCAGGAGATCGCGCTCGCGCTGAGCCCCGATTCCGTAACGCTGGTGCCGGAGCGCCGGGAAGAGGTCACCACCGAGGGAGGTCTGGATCTCACGAGGTCGACGGCTAGGATCGCGGACGTGGTAAGGGAGATCAAGGAAGGCGGGATAAGGATCGCCGCGTTCCTCGATCCCGACATAACGCAGATAAAGGAATGCGCGAAGCTGGGATTCGATGCCGTCGAGATACATACGGGGCAGTACGCGAACTCCAAGGCCGCGGCGGCGGGGGACGCGCTGCGGATGATAATGGACGCGGCGACAGCCTCTAAGAAGTACGGGCTGCGCGTGCACGCGGGGCACGGGCTGACATATCACAATGTCAAGCCGGTCGTGGATATCGAGGAGATCGAGGAGCTCAATATCGGGCACAGCATCATTTCGAGGGCGGTCTTCGTCGGGATGGAGAACGCCGTCAGGGAGATGGTAGCGCTGCTCGATCGCTGATGCGCTCAGGGGCGTGTAAACGGTCCCGGCTGTGTAGAGACAGAAGCTCCCGTGCCTGCAGGATCACGGGAGCTTCTGATATTCGGACCGCTGTCCGGTTAGATCACCTTTTCCAGCGGGACGTATTTCATCCTGAACGCCTTGGCCACTGCGGCGTCGGTAATCTCACCGCGCAGCACGTTGATACCGGTCCAGATGGCCTTGCTCTGCTTCGCGGCCTTGACGTATCCCCTGTCGGCTATCGACACTGCATACGGCAGGGTAGCGTTCGTCAGCGCATAGGTTGAGGTTCTGGCGACCGCCCCGGGCATGTTGGCCACGCCGTAGTGTACGACATCGTTTATGATGTAGGTCGGCTTGGAATGCGTAGTGGGCTTGATTGTTTCGATGCACCCTCCCTGGTCCACGGCGACATCGACGACCACCGATCCCTTCTTCATGGTTTTGATCATCTTCCTCGTTACGAGGCGCGGGGCCTTGGCACCCTTGATCAGCACCGCTCCGACCAGAAGGTCCGCCTCTGTAACCATCTTGCGGATGTTTTCCGGGTTGGACATCAGCATCGTCACGTTGGACGGGAGAACGTCGCTCAGGTACCTGAGGCGCTCCAGGTCGACATCGAGGATGGTGACCTTGGCGCCGAGGCCTGCGGCCATCTTTGCGGCGTTCGTCCCCACTATGCCTCCACCGACGATGACTACGTTCGCCGGCTCGACTCCGGGCACTCCCCCCAGCAGTATGCCTCGGCCCATCATGGGGCGTTCCAGGTACTTGGCTCCTTCCTGGATGGCCATCCGTCCAGCCACCTCGCTCATCGGCGTAAGAAGCGGAAGCGTCCCGTCATCCTCCTCCATTGTCTCGTATGCGATGCTGATGGAGCCGCTTCGCGCCATTCCCTCCGTGAGGGACCTGCTCGCGGCGAAATGGAAGTACGTGAATACAATCTGGTCCTTCCGGATCATCCTTATTTCGACCGGCTGGGGCTCCTTGACCTTGATGATCATATCCGATCTCTGAAACACGGATTTAGCGGACGGTACGATCGAGGCTCCGGCATTGCGGTATTCGGAATCGGCAAAGCCGCTGCCCACTCCGGCGCCCTTCTCGACCAGGACCCTGTGGCCGTGCTTGGTAAGCATCTCGGCTCCGACGGGAAGCAGGGAGACCCGGTATTCGTCCTTCTTTATCTCTTTTGGAACACCTATTATCATCTAATCACCTCTGGGATTTTGGGAAAGCCTGGAAATTAAAGTAACCTGAAATATTTAGCATATAATACAATCTAGGTGGGGATTCTTTCAACACATTTTTACACAGGAGTGGTGCTTCCCGGTGTGCTTCATCCGCCCGTCCCGCCCCGCCGAGGAATCGGGGTTTTCTATTTAACTGAAAATTTGAGAAATTTAGATATTGGCTTGACACCTCGAGCGGTGAAATTATATTTTTGTAGTCCTTGTTTATAAATCCCTATCGTCCACTGTGGAGAAATCGCGTTTCCCGGGTGGGGCGCTTGGATTTTTTTAGCCCTAATAAGGAGGCCGAGATGTCGAAAGCCGTAGACGCCTTTATGGATAAGATCAAGGCGCGGGATCCGAACGAGCCGGAGTTTCACCAGGCGGTGCACGAGGTGGCCACCTCGCTCATGCCGTTCATAGAGAAGAACCCTAAGTACAAGGAAGCCAAGATCCTGGAGAGGATCGCGGAGCCCGAGCGTGTGATCATGTTCCGGGTTCCATGGGAGGACGACAAGGGCCAGGTGCAGGTCAACCGCGGATTCAGGATCGAGATGAACAGCGCGATCGGACCCTACAAGGGCGGCCTGCGCTTTCACCCCACGGTGAATCTCGGGATTCTCAAGTTTCTGGCATTCGAGCAGGTTTTCAAGAACGCCCTGACGACACTGCCGATGGGCGGTGGAAAGGGCGGCTCCGATTTCGATCCCAAGGGCAAATCGGATAACGAGGTAATGAGGTTCTGCCAGTCGTTCATGACCGAGCTGTGCCGCCATATCGGGCACAATACGGATGTGCCGGCAGGTGACATCGGTGTCGGAGGAAGGGAGATCGGGTTCCTCTTCGGCCAGTACAAGAGGATCAGGAACGAGTTCGTCGGTGTCCTCACCGGCAAGGGCCGTAACTGGGGAGGCAGCCTGATAAGACCCGAGGCCACCGGTTACGGACAGGTTTACTTCGCCGAGGAGATGCTCAAGACGCGCGGCGATTCTATAGAGGGCAAGATCTGCGCGGTCTCCGGTTCCGGCAATGTCGCCCAGTACGCGACCGAGAAGTGCATAGAGTTGGGGGCGAAGGTCGTAACGCTTTCCGATTCGAATGGAACCATCCACGACCCGGACGGGATCGATTCTGAAAAGCTCGCCTACGTGATGGAGCTGAAGAACGTCAAACGCGGACGCATAAAGGAGTACGCGAAGAAATACGGCGTAGAGTACATCGAGGGCAAGAGACCATGGCAAATCAAGTGCGATGTCGCCCTGCCGAGCGCGACCCAGAACGAGATCGACGGCAACGACGCGAAAGAGCTCATCAAGAACGGCTGCTTCTGCGTGTCCGAGGGTGCAAACATGCCGAGCACACCGGAAGCCATCGAGGTTTACCTCGGGAGCAAGATTCTCTACGGGCTTGGCAAGGCCGCCAACGCCGGCGGCGTGGCCACGAGCGGTTTGGAGATGTCCCAGAACAGCCTTCGTCTGAGCTGGACTCGCGAGGAAGTGGACGAAAAGCTGCACGGCATCATGGTGGCGATTCACGAGCAGTGCGTGGAGTACGGCAAGGAAGGCGATTACATAAACTACGTGAACGGCGCCAACATTGCCGGGTTCCTCAAGGTAGCCGACACGATGATAGACCACGGGATAGTATAGATCCGCTGCGCACAGGCGCCCCAAAGGACCTCGATCGGCATGGGGGCCGGGTGGATCGCCGTTTGGAACGGATTCGGTATTCGAAGCCCTCTCGAAGACGGAGGGCTTCGAATTTTTTTACCCGAGGCGGGCCCTACATGCTGATGGCCGAGGCGCAGGACGTGAGGGCGGCGCATGAGCACCGAACCACCGGGTTATGGAGGACGGCATGAAGATGATATTCCTGCACCACAGCACCGGCGAGATAATATGGAATGCCGGCGTGAGGCAGTGGTTCGACGGTTACAATTCGGATAATGGAACGAAGCACAGCATAGAGTGCAGGGCCTATCCGGGAAGGTCTGCATACGGCTGGAAAAACTACCCGTACGATTACTGGAACCTGTGGGTCAAGCACGGGGGCAGGCGCCGGCTCGGTGGGGAGAAGGCGCTGAGGTATTTTACCAGGAGGTTCGATGTGATCATCTTCAAGCACTGTTTCCCCGTCAGTGCGATAGAGGCGGATACCGGGGCGCCGGACATAGAATCGGAGGCGAAGAGGATCGAGAACTACAAGCTGCAATACCTGGCTCTAAGGGAGAAAATGAGGGAGCACGGGGATACCACGTTTGTATTGTGGACGGGGGCGGCGCTGACCGAGAAGGCTACGACACAGCCGCAGGCGCGCAGGGCGAGGCTGTTCTTCGATTGGGTGAGGGGAAGCTGGGACGAGCCGGGGGATAATATATTCCTCTGGGATTTCTACGGACTCGAGACCGGGGGCGGGGTTTTCATGAGAGATGAGTATGCCAGGGGGGCGGCGGATTCACACCCCAACGCGGAGTTCGCCGGCAGGGTGGCTCCGATGCTGTGCAGGAGGATCGTTGATGTTGTCGAGGGGAGGGGTGACTGCAAGGATATCACCGGCGCATGAGGATCCCGGCGGCAGCCGTGTTTCATGCTCCGCCCACCAGTTCGGTGAATTCTGCCTCGGATATGATCTTCACACCCAGCTCGAGCGCCTTGCCGTGTTTGGAGCCCGGGTTCCTGCCGGCGACGACGTAGTCGGTCGAGCCGCTGACAGATGTGGAGACGCTTCCGCCGAGTGACTCGACGAGGCGCTTCGCTTCACTCCGGGTGAATGCCTCCAGTGTTCCCGTGAACACGAAGGTCCTGCCCCCGAGAGGGAGATGCGTGGAGCGGCGCTCTGAGGGAAGTATCTCGAATCCGAGACTCTTCAGTTCACTTATCATATCGATATTCCCGGTGTCGGAGAAGAATCCGGAGAGGCTCCGTGCGACCCCGGGCCCCACCCCGTGTATCCCGACCAGCGCCTCCTCGGTTGCAGAGGCCGCCGCCTCCAGGGTTCCGAGCTCCCTGGCGAGGACATCCGCTATGTGCGTGCCCACGTTGCGGATCCCAAGTGCGTACAGGAACCTGTCGAGCGGGACCTTCCTGGATGACTCTATTGATTCAATGAGGTTTTCTGCGGATTTCTCGGCGAATCCCTCCAGACCCACGAGGTCGCCGGGGGTGAGCCGGAATATATCGGGGACCCCCTTCAGGATACCTCGATCCACCAGCATATCGACAGTTCTCGTGCCCAGGGCCTCGATGTCGAGTGCGCCTTTGGAGGCAAAGTGCTCTATGCCCCGCTTGAGCTGGGCGGGGCAGGACAGCCCCCCGGAGCAGTAGTGATACGCCCCATCCTCCAGAACGGGTGAGGAGCAGACGGGGCATTTTCCGGGCATTCGGAATCGGCGGGATCGCTTACCTGCACGACCATCGACTCTCTCTACGACCGCCGGTATTACGTCTCCCGCGCGCTCTATTCGCACACTGTCCCCTATTCGTATGTCCTTGGATGCGACCTCGCCGGCGTTGTGGAGGGTGGCCCGGCTCACAGTGACCCCGCTGACGTCAACGGGGGCGAGAAGGGCGACCGGTGTAAGCTTGCCGGTCCTTCCGACCTGGACGACGATGTCCTCCACCGTCGTGATCTCACGCCTGGGCTCGAACTTGAAGGCGATAGCCCAGCGGGGCGACCTGGAACGCGTTCCGAGCATGCCGCAGAGCTCTTTCGAGTCGATCTTTATCACGACGCCGTCTATCTCGAACGGCAGGTCGCCTCTCCTGGAGGCAAGATAGCCGTGAAAATCCACCGTCCCTTCGATACCCGTGCAGGTACGCCTGTTCCCGTCGACGAGAAAACCGAACGCGGAGAGAAGCTCGAGTTCGGCGGTGTGCGTTACCGGAGCCCCGGCTCCCTCGATGGCCATGATCTCATATGCCAAAAACGTCAGCGGCCTCTTCGATGTTATTCGCGAGTCGAGCTGGCGAAGCGATCCGGCGGCGGCGTTTCTGGGGTTGGCGAAGGCCGCCAGCCCCCTTTCCGTCATCCGGCGGTTGAGCTTTTGGAATCCCTCCAGCGGCATGACGACCTCTCCCCTTACGGCAAGAACCTTGGGGGGAGAAGGGGCCAGGAGCCGTAGGGGAACCGACCCTATCGTTCTTATGTTGGGGGTGACGTCCTCGCCCGTCGTTCCATCGCCTCTGGTTGCCCCGCGCGCCAGCACGCCGTTTTCGTATACGAGCTCGAGAGAGAGGCCGTCGAATTTAGGCTCGACGGCGTATACTATATCATTCTTACCCAGCTCGCGCCTGATCCTGCTGTCGAATTCCTCGATATCCCCCGCCGACTGAGCCGATTCGAGGCTCAGCATCGGGGCGGTGTGTCTGACGCCGGCCAGCTCATCCCTCGGAGGAGCACCGACCCTCTGGGTGGGGGAATCTGCGGTCACGAGATCCGGGAACTCAGACTCCAGCGTCTCCAGTTCGCGCCGCAGCCCGTCGTACGCCGAATCCGAGATGCGCGGTTCGTTCTTTACGTAGTACAGATGGTCGTGGTGAAGGATCTCGCCGCGCAGCTCGGCGATTCTTTCTTGGGCTTTCCTGCGCTCCACAGGGCTTTCCTCCATGTGTGCGGGAAAATCGAGCCCGCCCGCATTCAGGCAGCTAACCGGATTTTAGTCATCGGTGATTATACAACGCCGCTGCGGATTCATGGAAGCCGTTCTTGCCACATGTCCGTGTTGAAATTGAACCGCGCGGCGATCTCGGAAAAAACGCGAGCAAACTCGTCAGCATTCTCCAGTTCCGGTCCGGCGCCGGCATCTGAGGACGGAGCGGTTTCACGGAGTATGGGGAAGATCTCGTTCTGTATATCGTTTTGGCTGATCTCGATGCCGAGCTCGTCGCTCACCTCGATGAACTTGAGCAGCCCCCTGATCGTTTCGACATCCCGGTTCTCCCCTATCTGGCGGATATTCTCCAGAATCAGCTGGCTGAACGATTCCGCAGCAGAGGTCCTATCTATCGTAACGCCGTGAAGATCGGACTCATCAATGATCTTCCTGATGCCGTCCAACCCTGCCGGATCGAGCGAGCACTCCCATTCCTCGACCTCCCTCACGAGCTTTGCGGTCAGATGTGCCTGCGCCGGCATCAGCAGGCTGGCAGGCGGTGTCAGCGACGCCTCCTTCAGCATACGTAGGAGGTTACGGTTGCCTTCGTAGAGATCCGAGAAGCTCTTCTCGAGAGCCTTGATCTTCCGGTCCGCCAGCCTGGCTATTATCCTCTCCCTGTCCTCCGGGAAGAGATCCCTCAGGGAGACGTTCTGGCTTCCGAACCGCTCGACACAGGCCATGATGATCCCGTCGAGATCCGCATCATCCGGTATGGCCGAGATGCGCTTCTTCACGGATGAGTAGTCGCCTTCCCCCTCATCGCGCTTTACTAGGCAGGTGACCCCGAATTGCTCGCCTACGATGAGGACGTAATTGAAGACGGACGAATCCAGGGTGAGTATGGATGTGACCTCGACCGAGCCCGCCCTCAGTGTGCATTCGGTGAAACCTCTCTCGAATTCGTCCAAGGGGTTGAACCTGTGCTTGAATATCTCGGATGCCTCACCGGGGCCGAACAGGTAGGAGTTGATGGCGTGCTGTCCCGTCAGCAGCAGCTTGCCTACAGAGAAGCGCCTTACGGAATTCATATATGTGTCCCTGCCGTTCCCTGAGTCAGGGAGGTTGCTCTCCGCTTCGGCCAACTCGTCTGTCAAAAGGGCCTCGAGCCTTTCGCGGTCGCCGTAGCCCGCGAGCTCGATGGCTCTGGCGGCGTAGAGCATGCACTGTACCGTTTCGATGCCGGAAATGTCGTTGAAGAACCAACCGCATGACGTGTACATGAAGAGGGCATATCGCTGAGACTCGAGAAGCGACAGCACCTTGCACAGCTCGGAGGGCGAGAGTGGGCGGCGTGCACGCTCGGCTATGAACCGATCGGCTTGCCGCCGAAGGCCGTCCTCGATCATGGCGATATAGTCGTTACGCGCCATCCATGGATCGGACAGCAGGGATCCGCATTCGATCTCGTATAGCCGGGTTAGGGCGTCCCTGAGCTTGTCGAATCCTCTTCTGAGCGGTGCGCGCCATTTCTGGTTCCAGCCGGCGGGTGCCGCAACGCTGCATCCGCAGTCCTCTTTCCAGTGCCCGACACCGTGCGAGCACGACCAGGCGGTTCCCTCTCCGTCAGGTCCCGGTTTAAGCTGAACTTCCCACACTGGCTCGTTGTCGTCTAGGTATGCGCCGAAGTTCGTCATCTTGAAAGTACCGTCGGCAAGGGAGCGGTCGATGAGATAGGAGAGGGCCATGTCGGCGAATGGCTCGTGGTGCCCGTATATCTCACCGTCCGAGGCTACTACGACCAGGTCGTTCCCGCATCTCTCGTAGGCGTCCGAGATGGCCGCAATGAAGTTGTCCCCGTTTCTGAGCAGGTGGTTGAAGCTGATGTCCTGAGCCAGCCCGGCGTCGTAGAAGAATATGTCGATGTAGCTGCGCCTCCGGCGGCGGCCGCTGGCTCCACGGGAAAAGCATCTGTAGGGGAAGCCCGTGGGTATGGATCCGTCGGAGACGTTCTTCCAACCCGAGCTTCTATCCAGCGGCCTGATCCGCAAGGCCTGCCGTGGCGAGAGAATCGTGAAACGGAACGGCGAGGCCGTCAGTATCTCGAGTGTTTGCTCGTTTATGGCGGTCTCCGAAAGCCATATCCCCTCGGGGCTCCGGGAGAATCGTGTCTCGAAATCGCGTATGCACCAGTGGATCTGTGTTTCCTGGTCGCGCCTGTTTGCCAGCGGCATGATTATGTGGTTGTATATCTGGGCAAGCGCGTTTCCATGCCCTCCAAGGCGGGCGGCGCTGGCCCTGTCCGCCTCCAGAATGCGTTCGTAGAGGCCGGGCGAGTTGTTCTCGATCCACGAGAGCAGGGTGGGACCGAAGTTGAAGCTTATCCATTCGTAGTTGTTTATGATCCGGGAGATTCTCCCGTATCCGTCGAGGCGGCGGGAGTGGCCGTTGGGGATGTAGCACTCGCTGGCGATCCTCTCGTTCCAGTCGTGATAGGGTGAGGCGCTCTCCTGGCGGTCGATCCTCTCGGTCCATGGATTTTCGCGGGGCGGCTGGTAGAAATGGCCGTGGACAACTAGACTTCTGTTTCTCTGGCCGTCCATCATCTAATCGCTCCCGGGGTCAGGTTGGGCTGCACCGGTCTTCTACATACGTGTTCTGTAGACTCCGTAATCGATGTCGGGGAATATGTTGTCGATTCCCTCAATTTCCCTGAGCCACCTCTCGTCGATCCTGGACGAGGATATGTCGTGATAAAGCTTGTTGAACCTCGCTATGTGGTCGGAGGTCCTCTTCTGCGCATATTCCACCATGGTTCCGGTTTTCATTATGAAGGCCCAATCGCTGCTCTGGGCGAGCAGCAGCTCCCTGGCCGCCTGATTGAGGGCGCGAGCGGTGAGTCCGTCCACCCGCTCGAAACGGTCGGCGAGCTCCACCATCCTGTCCGACATCATGTGGATATGGGGATAGATCCAATCGTTGCTCCCCTCGAGCCATACCTCGTTGTAGCCCTTCCAGCCCCAGGAGGACATCGAAGGTGTGATCACCTGGAGCTTGGGGTGCCTTTCGAGGTATTCCGAAGGGGTTATGGTGCTGATCGTGTCCTGGTCGAAATGTATCTTTCTGAGAAGGAAGTCCAGCCACTCCGGTCCCTCGTACCACCAGTGACCGAACAGTTCTGCATCGTAAGGGGATACTATGATAGGCTTGATGCCGAGAATGCCGCTCAGGTAATCAATCTGCCTCTCTCTGTTGAACATGAAGTTGCCGGCGTGCTCGGCCGCCTTCTCTCTGGCTCTGGCCGGGTTGTACGGGGCCTTGGCGGGGGTCGGCCCGGTGATCCTGTAGTACTTGATTCCGAGGTTCGATCGGGAACCGTCCCCGTGCAGATAGGGTCGGATGTACTCGTAGTCGAGGTCGAAGCCCACATCCCTGTAGAACTCCCGGTATTCGTAGTCTCCCGGGTAACCTTCCTCGGCGCTCCACACCTGTTTCGACGATTCCCTGTCCCTGCCGAAGGCGGCGACGGCCGACCTGCAGTACACCGGAGCGAACACCCCGTACCTCGGCCTCGGGCTGCCGAAGAGTATCCCGTGTGTATCGGTGAAGAAGAACCGGATTCCACAATCCCTGAGCACCTCGTCTATCCCGGGGGCGTATCCGCACTCGGGGAGCCAGATGCCTCGTGGAGGCCTCCCGAGGTGTTTCTCGTAATGTGACGCCGCCACCCTGATCTGAGCGGCTGCGGCGGTCCTGTTGGTCATGAGCGGCAGAAATCCATGGGTCGCTCCGCTAGTTATTATCTCCACGAATCCCAATTCCTGGTAGCGCCTGAATGCCGGTATAAGCCTGCTGTCGTAGCGCTCGAGAAAGATCTGCCTCGCCCTGGACAGCCTGTAGTGGTACATGAGCGCCAGCTCGTGGAATTCGGGCATCCACCGGGTGCGCTCGATCTCCCTGCCCGCAAGCTCGATAAGCTTGTTGAGATGACGCAGGTAACGGTACTGGAGCAGGGGATCGGTCATCATTGATATGAGGGTAGGCGTGAGAGAGATCGTTATCCGGAAATCCACCCTCTCGTCTATGAGCCGGTCGAATATATCTATCATCGGGATGTATGTTTCCGTCAGGGCCTCGAAGAACCAATCCTCCTCGAGGAAATCGTCGTGCTCGGGGTGCCTGACGTACGGAAGGTGCGCGTGCAGCACCAGGGCGAGATAGCCCTTCCCCCGGTCCTTCATTTGAGCACCGGCGCTTTCTCTTTGGAGGACTTGTTGACAGCAGTGTTCACCGTGCGCTCCTCTTTCCCGTCGCCAGACGTGGCCGTGACGGGCAATTTGATCTTGCCGTCGGGAAGCGCGAAGCGCAGCGAGAACGTGCCATCCCCTCTCAGCTTGACTTCCTTGCCCTGTATCCTGACACGGGCGTCGGGCTCGGTCTCGCCGTACAGTATCAGCTCGGTCGCCACCTTGAGCCTGAATCCCCGCGCCATATCCCCTCGCCGCATACCTCCGCTTCCGAGGCTGGATACGGCGCCCGATCCCATCTCCTCTTCGAGCCTTCGACCGAGAAGCTCGCCCAGTTCGGCGGATCCACCGTGTGCGCCGTAGCCGCCGGAGGCGGCGAAGATGCGCTCGAATATCTCCTCCGGCACCATCCACCTGTCGTCCACGACGTCACTGACGGTCCCGGAGGGCGTTTCCACGGTGTTCGACCGGGCTATCTCGATGAATCTGCCGTCCGGGGAGAGTATCCCGACGGCTATCACGAAACGGCGCCCGGAAGGGACATTGATGTACCAATTCCGGGCTTCCGTCCCCGGTTCGATGTCGGAATGGACCTTTTTCCTTTTCGTGACATCGTAGATGCGCAGTATAGTTTTGCACTGCGGCCATTCGTCCTTGAGCATCCTCTCGAGCTCATCGTAGCGCTGTGTGGTAACCTCCCAGTAGGTGAACAGCCAGTGCGGATCGCGAACCATGGCTACAATGCGGTCTATACCGTACTCCTTGGGGATCTCGATGGATTCGAGGGGCTGGGTGATGGCGGCTTCGGAGCCCAGGTAGTACTTGCCGCTCTCAGCCATCTGCCTTATCGTCCTGGCACCGGGTATCTTATCTGAGGGGGCGGCGGATTCCCGGATCCGTTTGCCTGCCGCCTTTGGCTTCGTGCCGGCGCCGGCCCTCTTGGCGGCCTTTCGTCCCGGTGAGGACCTGCTTTTTCCGGCCGCTTTGGCTTTCACGGCCGAGCGGGGAGCCCCGGCGGCGCGCCCGCCCTTCCCACCGGACGGTTTCTTGCGCTTTTTTCCCTTCATGTCGCTTTTGATAACACGTATCAACTCGGCTTTCAGCATGCGGACCGTCACATCGAGCTTTCTAGACCTCGCAAGCTTAACAAGCTCGGCCTTTGTCATCTTGTTCAGTTCATCCTTGGCCATCCCAGTTCACTCCTCCTTTTCCCCGGCTCGGGGAAAATCGACATATTGATCCAAGGCGGTCGTGATACGTCGTATCGTGATTAATCGCGCGGGAAATGCGTCCTGCGCGTGGAGGCGGTGAATGCCGTGGCATTCTTGCCGCGCTCCGGCCGCTCTCACGTTTAATCAATAAAAGGGTGATGGAAGCCGGTTGTCAAGGGCAAAGCTGCTACGCACGGAACATTTGCTCCGAAACCCGGGTTGACCGGATGGATCAGTCGAAATGGGCGTTTACAACGGGAAGAACCTTGAAGGGCGCTGAGTTGTTTTTTGCTATGTTTATCAAACCCAGCTGGACGCCTTTGAGCTGTTCCGCGTAGTTCAGGATGCCTATCGTGAGGCCCACCTGTATGCCCTCGTAGTAGTTCACGGCGCCGATAGAGAATCCGTTCAGGTCGTCGGCCTTCACCAGTGCAGACGCGCAGGCGAATCCGGTGATATGCTCGGCCCTTGCGCTTATGCCGCTCGCCGCGAAGCCCCTTATGTCGTATTCGGCATCTATGTCTATGCCGTGCAAGGTCAGCCATTCCACCCTTTCCGCCTCTATCCCGTGGAATGAAATTCCGGAATCATCGAATGACACCATTCCGATGCCTCCGGCGTTGATTCCCGACAGCCCACGTTCGGCGATAAGGGCGCCGCCGCTCAGGGAGATTCCCGACATGCCGCCTTCACTCAGGCAGACCAGGCCGGAGATATTGATACCGGTAGTCGATCCGCCTGAAATGTTGGCAAGACCGCCCACGATCACCCCTCCCGAGTTGTCTTCGCATACGTTCGCTATCCCGCCGACGGTTATCCCGTTCAGATTGCCTTCGCATACGTTCGCGAGACCGCCTGCCGTGATGCCGTGCAGGTTGCCCTCGCACACGTTCGCAATCCCTCCCGCCGCTATCCCGAGCACGTCCCCCTCGACCACGTTCGCAAGACCTCCGAGCGTAATACCGCGGGAGCCCCCACCGCACACGTTCGCGATTCCCCCCAGGGTTATGCCTTGTGCATAGCCGCCGCATACGTTCGCCAGCCCTCCGGCCGTGATGCCTTGCAGCCTGCCGTCGCATACATTCGCAATCCCTCCCGCTGCGATCCCGAGCATGTCTCCCTCGACCACGTTCGCCAGCCCTCCGACCGTGATCCCCTCGAGACCGCCGTCGATAACGTTCGCGAGCCCACCCAGGTGTATGCCGATCATTCCGCCGCCGGCGACGTTCGCGAGCCCCCCGCAGGCAAGACCGCTCATCCTGCCGCTTACGACGTTCGCAAGCCCGCCGAACGAGATCCCGCTCATTCCACCGCCGATCACATTTGCGAGCCCGCCTACGGATATGCCGGACATCGTATCCTCGGTGATCGTCGACAACCCACCGATAGTGATCCCGAGGTTGTCGCCTTCGGAGACTGTGGCGAGCCCTCCCACCGAGATCCCGGAAATCAATGATCCGGCTTCCACGGAAATCAGCCCGAGAGAGATGAAATGCAGCTCGTCGCCCTTGGGGCCGTACAGACCGAATGATATACCGCGCAGTACGGCGTCGGGGTTCTCTTTCGGTTTCCAAAGCGTTATGTTGACTCCATCGACGCTCTCGACGTACTCGTCGACCATATTTATCCTGAGCCCTTTGAAACGGGACGAGTTTCCAAAGCTTATGCCGAAGTTGTCGACCGCCAGATCCAGGCTCTCGTAGCTGCACGCATGGGTATGAGCGCAGCCGGGAGCCGCATGCACCGCAGTGACGGCGGAAATGAGCAGGGCGGTGAAGAGGATGAGCCGGGCCGTAATTACTGAAAACATGGTTATATCCTTTCTGATGGGTGGAAAGGAGTTTGAGTCGATTTGCGTTTTGAATGATCTCTTAAATGATATACGAGATATCAGGGCAATTGTTGCGGGTGAGGGGAATCCACCGCAGTGATCCGAGAGGGGTGTTGCCGGGGGCGGAGTATTGACATGAGCGCTACCGGCCTGCGGGTGAAGACGGGACCGTATGCGGGCGGCTTTCCGCCCCGGGAACCCTATCCGCTCGTGAAGAAGTCGAATATGTTTCCGAGCATGCTGCTGGGCGCCTGGTAGATTTCCGTGTACTTGCATCTCGTGCATGTGACGGTCGTGAACCTCTTGCTCTGGACGTCGAAGATCTTGGTGAAGAATCCCCCGGCAGCCCTGAACTCGCCGACGTCACACTGGCGGTTCGAGCATTTCGGACATTTGAAATTGATCTGATTCAAGCCTGTACCTCCCCGTTTGCTGGCATGTGCTTCTACTGATACTACAGGCGGAGCCCCGGATTTATTCAACGGAAAATGACCGTTCGATTCACAGGTCCCCCTTGGCCAACCTACTCCTTGACAGCGTCGGGCCCTTCGATTAATCTCGCTGCTGTAATATGGAAATGGAAAAAAAAAGATAGGACCCGGCGATAACGCCGGATACGGGGGCGGACCGGAAGATGGACGCGTCATTGTGGTCATGCCCGCTTACAACGCCGCCCTCACGCTGCAGAAGACGGTAGAGGAAATCCCCGAAAACCTTGTAGACGAGATTCTCCTCGTCGATGACGGCTCTTCCGATAATACGGTGGAGATAGCCAGATCTCTGGGGATCACCGTGATCGAGCACGAGAGGACGCTCGGGTACGGCGGCAACCAGAAAACCTGCTACAGATATGCTCTCGAGCATGGATACGACATGATAATCATGCTCCATCCGGACTACCAGTACGACTCACGGATGGTGGATGTGCTCATCAAGCCGATAAGGCTCGGTCTCTGCGACTTCATGATGGGCAACCGGATAAGGACCAGGAGCGAGGCGCTGCGGGGCGGCATGCCCTTTTACAAGTACATATCGAACAGGCTGCTCACGCTAATCGAGAATATAGTGTTGGGGCAGAACCTGGGGGAGATGCACTCCGGGCTCAGGGCATACAGCAGGAGGCTCCTGGAGATCGTGCCGTTCGAGAGGAACTCGGACGATTTCGTATTCGACAGCCAGATGATCGCTCAATCGGTCTACTTCGGATTTCGCCTCGGGGATGTTCCGGTGGAGGTTCGGTACATGAAGGAGGCGAGCTCTATTGATTTCGGACGGTCCCTCAAGTACGGATTGTGCACGCTGTGGACGCTCGCAAGGTATGCCCTGGCCTGCATGGGGATCCGGGGGAGGCTGTTCGAGGGCGGCGGAGGTAGTCGCTGAGTGAGTTTCCACTTCTTTGAACTGTCCATGGACGGCGCATCGGAAGGCGGGGCGTTCACACGCTTCATCTCCACCCCCCGTTATCAGTTCCTCGTTATACTCGTGCTCGCATCGTTTCTCTGCACCATAAAGCTGGGCAGGGGAGGACTGGCCGCGCATGACGAGTGTTATTACGCTCAGAAGGCCAAGGAGATGCTCGACAGCGGCGACTGGCTTACGCCCACATTCGGGGGCAGGGTCAGGTTCGACAACCCACCGGTTCACATTTGGGTGGTCGCGGCGAGCTTCAAGATATTCGGTACGAGCGACTGGTCCGCCAGGATCCCGACAGCCGTTCAGGCCGTACTCGTCATCCTGCTGACCTACCTGCTCGCGCAGTGGTTGTTCGGCCTGCCATGGATCAGCCTGCTCTCCGCATCGGGGCTTCTTCTGTGCGACTATTTCTACAAGTTTTCACGCAAGGCGCACATGGATCATCTTATGACGCTTCTGTTCATGTCCGCCCTCCTCTCATTCATCGCGGGCAGGAGAAGGAACCAGGCGTGGTTCCTGCTGACGGGATTGTCGATAGGGCTGGCGGTACTGACCAAATCCGCACTGGGGCTGTTCCCGCTAATCGTAGTGGCACTGTACATAGTGATCGAAAGGGAATGGGGACTGCTGAGGAGACCGCTATTCTGGGGCGGGCTTGCCGTCTGCGCGCTAGTTGTGCTTGGATGGTATGCATACGAGTACGACCTCTACGGCCAGCGTTTCATCAGGGCCCATGTCAATTGGCTCCTCTACCAGCGATCGATCCTGGGGAGCCGGTACGGCGCATCTGGAACGGTTCATGCCTTTCTGGCAAAGATGGGGAGCAACCTGTATTTTTTCATCCGTGATGCGCACATCTGGTTTGTTATGGGAGTTCTTGGCATGGCCGGATGGCTGATTCGGAAGGGAGGCGGAAGGCCGGACCGCGGAGAGAGCAGAAGGGAAGCAATGATACTGCCTCTCTGGCTGGCCGTGCCGGTGATCATAATGACCTTCTCCGGAGAGTTCAAGACTTGGTACCTCATGCCGGTCTTCGTGCCGCTGTCCATATTCTCGGCCATTTTTCTCTCACGCGTCCTCGGTGGTGGGAGGGGGATACGGATCGCGAGCATCACCGCGCTGGCCATGCTTGCGCTCCACCTGGCGGTGCTGACCATGACACCTCTGTTCACGCTCGATGTGGGGCACGGGGTGAGGCACCCGGGGATAAGGAAGCTGGCGACGAAGGTGAGGGCGCTGGAGCAGGGGAAGCGGGGGAGAACGATCCTGTTCCCGGCGACCGATGATATAGCAGCGGTCAACGGCCTGGGCGTATGCCCGTTCAGTTACTGGAGCATAGTACAACCGTGGACTTTCTACAGCGATCAGACCCTGTTCCCGCCCGAATACGAACCGTCCATCGATCAGGTGCGCGCATACATGGACGATGAGGAGGGCGTATGCCTGACAACCGGACGGGGGTACGAGGTTCTATCGGGCGGGGGGGAACTGCCTTACCGGGTTATCGGGAGGGTCAGGGACGGCAGCATGGAATATGTAGCTTGTTGCGGCGCAAGGAGCTACGAGAAGTGGCGGGAGATCATCGAGGGGGACTTTTCGGCTCCTCCCTCGTACGGCCGCCGTTACCGGTGATTCCGGCGGCGGTCGGCATGCCATAAGCTGCGATTTTCCATTTGACTGAAGTGGATTAATTGTTATAAATTTCAATTCTTACATTGCAACGGGGCAGTTTGTCATAAGCCTGCGGAAGAGGGCAATGAGGGGGTCTTTGCCTTGAGGGGTGTAATGGTGATGATGGGCCGGGCCCGGTTCCGGCGGGCTGCTTGCTGTTTGAAGGGATACAGGTCCCAGGGCGGGGCTGATTAAATATATTGGCGTTCAGGCTGGAAATAAGGTGAGGAGAGAGTGACTAAAAATCTGAGAATAAAGATCATCCTTGTGCTGGTTATCCTGATGGGGTCGCTGTATTTTATCTATCCGACCTTCCAGGTGGCTACAATGAGCTCCGAGGAGCGGGAGAGGCTCGAGACCGAGGATCCCGATAAGTTCGACGCGCTGATGGCTAAAACGATCAAGCGCGGACTGGATCTGAAGGGGGGCATGCACCTGGTCCTCGAAGTCGACGATTCGCAGCTCAAGGACGATGAGAAAAAGGATATTCTCGACAGGGCGCTGGAGATCATACGTAACCGCGTCGACCAGTTCGGTGTTTCGGAACCGATCATACAGAAACAGGGGGCCAGGCGAATAATCGTTCAGCTGCCGGGACTGCAGGACGCGGAGAGGGCCAAGAGGCTGATCGGGCAGACCGCGATGCTTCAATGGCGCCTCGTGAGGCAGCAGCAGGAGGTTGCCGGAATACTGGGCAGGCTGGACGAGCACTTCAAGCTCGAAATGGGTGATTCGATCGTGGAGATTCTCCCCGGATTGCAGGATACGCTGCTGGGCGAGGTCCCCGAGACACCGGAGGCCGATATGGTCGAGGGAACGGCCCTGGTCGACACCTCGGCTCCGGACAGCACGCTGCCCGTGCCGGGGCTCGATATGGATATGGATCTACCCCTCCAGACGGTAAACAAGGATAAGCCTTTCTCGTCACTGTTCAGCAGCTTCTACAGGGACTGGCTTGTCGTGAGCGAAGCGAACGTCCCGAGGGTTAACAGGATGCTGGCGCAGCCGGAGGTGGCGGAGGAGATCCCGGAGGACTCGGAGTTCATGTGGTACGATGAGTGGATCACTACGAGGGAAGGCCGGGTGAAGTTCCTCTTCCTGCTGGCTAAGGACGTCATGATATCCGGAGCCAATCTGGTGGACGCATCGCCGAGACCCGATCCACAGACACCGACCCAGCTCGTTGTGAACTTCAGGTTCAACAGGACGGGCGCGAGGCTGTTCTCGAGGTTCACCGGAGAGAACGTCGGCCGTTTCACGGCCATAGTACTCGACGGAAAGATCAAATCGTACCCCGTGATTAAGACTAAGATCCCTAACGGTCAGGGGATAATCGAGGGCTTCACCGACGAGGAGGCGAGGGATGTGGCGATCGTGCTCCGGGCGGGCGCGCTCCCTGCACCGATGTTCATCAGGGAGGAGAGAACGGTCGGGCCCAGCCTCGGTGCGGATTCGATCCGCATGGGTGTGAAAGCATCTCTTTTCGGTCTCGCGGTGGTTCTGCTGTTCATGCTCATCTATTACAGGATTTCAGGTGTAATAGCATCGTTGGCCCTTATTCTCAATCTGATAGTTCTTTTCGGTCTGCTCGCATACCTGGGCGCGGCGCTGACGCTGCCGGGCATAGCGGGGATAATTCTTACGATAGGTATGGCGATCGACGCAAATGTGCTTATCTTCGAAAGGATACGTGAAGAGCTGCGTAAGGCGAAGACTGTCCGCTCCTCGATCGACGCGGGTTACGAACGGGCATTCACGACCATTTTGGATGCCAACATAACGACCCTTATAACAGCTGTGGTTCTGTGGCAGTTCGGGACGGGACCCATCAAGGGCTTCGCAACTACGCTGAGCATCGGGATCGTAGTAAGCATGTTCACCGCCCTCGTATTCAGCAGGGTTATATTCGACATCTGGACGAGCGGCGGCAGGGTAACTAAATTGAGTATATAGATTTGGCATCCTTAGAGGAGTAGAAATGCGGTTTTTCGGCGAGACACACTTCAAATTCATAGAGTTCAGGTACAGGGCCTTCATTCTTTCAATGGCCCTCATAGTCGCCGGACTTGTATCCTTGATAATAAGGGGAGGGCCGAATCTCGGGATAGATTTCGAGGGAGGCACACTTATACAGGTTCGGTTCGACGGGCATGTGGATGTGAAGGAACTCAGGGATGTCGTCGAGGGGGCTGGGTACGGAGGCGGGGAGATCCAGGAATTCGGACAGGTGAACGAATACCTGATCAAGATAGAGAAGATCAGCGAAACCGAGCTCGCATCGACAAAACTGCTGGAGGCCTTGGCTGCGGCGGAGCCCGATCACGATTGGCGCATAGTCGATGTAGACGAGATCGCACCTGATCCGGCGTCCGGCTCGGAGGGTGGGAACCTGGTCGTCGTCGAGTCCGATCGGCTTCCACAGGTAGAGGGGCTTATCGAGAAGGTCAGGGACGGTGGTGTGGGGATCATAGCCGCGACAAAGGAGACCGAGACGCGGATCGCTTTCCGCATGCCGTTTCTGGGGGTAGAGGCCAAGGCGGCCCAGAGATTGAAGGAGGACCTTGCAAGCAGCTTCACGGACAGGGAGATCGAAATAAGAAGAACGGAGACGGTTGGGCCGAAGATCGGCGAGGAGCTGAAGAACAGGACATGGGCGGCGATCATCATCTCGATATTCGGGATCCTGGTCTATATCAGCTGGAGGTTCGAGTTCAAGTTCGCGATCGGGGCGATCATCGCGCTTATCCATGATGTTGTCATCACCGTGGGTGTTTTTTCGCTTCTGGACAAGGAGATATCCATATCCATAGTCGCCGCGCTGCTCACAATCGTCGGATACTCTCTCAATGACACGATCGTGGTGTTCGACAGGATAAGGGAGAACTTCAACCTTCGAAGAAAGGTCTCCTCATACGAGAGCATGATAAATATTTCCATCAACTCGTCGCTGAGCAGGACCATCATCACTTCGTTGACTACGTTTATAGTCGTGCTTTTCCTGCTTGTCATGGGCGGTGAAGTGATTCATGATTTCGCCTTCGCCCTGATGGTGGGGATAATCGTGGGGACGTACTCGTCCATCTTCGTGGCGAGCCCCATCCTCGTGGAATGGCGGAACCGGATAGACGCACGGCGCAAGAGGGCCAAGTGAAAGGGAACCCGCCCGTCTTCGGTTTTATTCGGGACCTGATCGGAATCAGCGCACATAGTTGAGGAGCTTGGAGTCCGGCAGGGGCAGCATCGCCGGTGGGCGCGTGGCCTCAGCCCTGAAACGGGGGACTCGCTTGGCAGATATATTCCAGCATATCGGGCTCGTCCTGTTCTACGTTCTTCTCTTCATCCTGAATCTTCTGATATTCCTGGGGATTCCTGGGAGCTGGATCGCGCTGGCGGCCATTCTGATATATGACATAGCCTCCGGATTCTCGACGGTGGGGTGGGTGCTGCTTGTGATGGTGGCCGTTGCGATTCTGGGCGAGCTCGTGGAATCGTTCCTCGGGCTGGTTTACGTTGCGCAGAAGGGAGCCACCAAGTGGGGCGTGATCGGGGCGTTCGTCGGGGGATTCGGCGGTGTTATAGCCGGTTCGCTGGTGATTCCTTTCATAGGGAGCGTACTCTTCGGACTTGCGGGCGCCTTTACGGGTGCCGTTATCTGCGAGTACCTGTACTACGAATCAATGGATAAGGCCCTCAAGACGGGTTTTTTCGCATTCATCGGGAAGCTGGGCGCGATGCTGGTAAAGTACGCCCTGGGCCTGGTGATGATCGGGATCTTTATATACATGAGCTGGAGATAGCCCGCGGCATAAGCTCAGGCTCGGGGGCCGGGCGCTCTTCGAAGCGGGGGGCGGGTGTCCTCTTTTGTAGAATAGCATTCCCCAAAAGTGGACGGCTTTGGTGGCCGGTGCACTGTAATTCCTTATATATAGTGTAATTGTATCGGAATAATCCTGGCATGTCCCTTGCCCTTATCTATATTTGCGCATTCTACCCTCTGTTTCGCCCGGATGTGCAAGGGCGGTATTGGGGTGGTGTCTGTCTTCTTGAACTGGTGGTGAGCTGGAGATGAAGGTCTTCTCCCGGACCGTTGATGGCGCTTTTTTCGGATCTGTATTGCGTGTGGTCGGCCGGCTTGTCGTATCCGTGCTGCTTGTGGCGGCCGTTTGCGCGACGTGTGCGCTCGCACAGAGGGATGTGAAGATAAAGCTTGGGGATAAGCGGGAAATCACGCCGGAGTTGCACAAGATCTTCGGTGAGATCGAGACGGCCTGGCAGGATTCCGACGCAAAGAAGCTTTCGAGCTTCGCAGGCGATTCCAAGGTCTTTCTGAACGTCCGCGGTCTGGGCAGAAGGGCGGGATATTACAGCAGGCCCCAGCTGTACTACATGTTCAAGAAGATGTTCGAGGGCATGCGAAACATCAGGTTCGAATTCGTCGGCTTCCAGAGATTCAGCAGGTCCGAAATGAGGGTTTACGGGATAGCCGAACGCAGCTATACGAATACCGGCAGGGGAAGATTCTTCAAAGATAAGGTTTACGTCACTTTGATGAAAGAAGAGAAGAAGTGGGTTGTGGTCGAGATCAAGACGATTTAGAATTCATGGAGATGTTATTCCAGAAGACCGGGAACTTAGACGTATGGATCGAGAGCAGAAAACCTTCCTTGCCCTTCTGTGGGCGTTTCTCCTTGGCACGCTGATATTCTTCATCCTTTTCCTATCCCTGGGACGCATATATCTACCTACTCCGGTTTGGGTGATGCTTCTGCTTCTGGACCTGGGATTTATCGTATTTCTGTTTGTGCCGAGGGTGACAAAGAGCTTATTCGATCCGAGAAGCGGCAGGAGGATCGAGAGGGGATGGTACCCGCACACACTCTCTGAGATCCTCGAGGGGGGTGAGGATGGAGGCGGCGGCAACGCCAGGGCTCCTGTCAGGGCCGTATCGCCGGTGCCTCTCATTCCGCTTATTCTCATGATAGTACCCATCCTGCTGTCGGTTAGCATGATCCCGGACGAAAGCGATTGGAACAGGAGGGAGGCGGATAGGATAGGTGGGATTTACGACGACGCCTATAGGAGGCTGGGCGAGCTCGAGACCGTCTCCAGTGAGGCCGGCGAGGTTGTGTCCGCGCATATAGGTGATATAAGGCCGTCGGAGATGGGGCGGGAGGCGCGGAGGCGGCTGATGCACTGGTGCGATTCTCTCGCCGGTACGATCTCACGGCGTCTGGAGCCGTTCAATGAGATGGGGCTTCAGGTGTTCTCGTCCAGGGGTGAACGGGTGGCTTGGGGTGGCCGGCCCAGATTCTTCGGGAGGATCGGGCCGCAAGGCGTGGGTAGAAGGCTGTTCACCGATAGAACGCAGCTCTACACGCTGCTCGTTCTGGATGCTCCCCTTGGAAACGGGGGGAGGGTGGTCGTCGATATACCCGTGGAGGTAAATTACTTCATAAGCAATCAATTCCTCAGGAGTACGAGCATCGGTGAGTACTTGGCGGAGGAGTACGGCGAGGAGGTCGAGCTGAATTTTTCACTGGGCAGGCTCGGTGGAAGGTCGGAGCACGGCGGGTACACATCGGACAAAACAGATGCGCAGATACTCTTCAATCCGAACGAGGGCGTGAAGGCTTACGGGGTGATAAAATCGTCGATCGGGCCTCCGATTGCGGGGCTCATGATCAACGGAAGGTCCTACGATTCCGTTTCACGGAGGCTGGAAGGAAGAAGGATACTGTGGGCGGGTGTGACAATCACCCTGATCGTGATTATCATTGCCCGCTGGGTGTACCGGAGGTACGGCAAGAGAAGACCGCGGGGGGAAGCCGGGTCATGGATATTATTGAAGAGGACCCTGATGCTTCTGGGCTTCCTCGTTGTCATCAGGTTCCTGCTTTTGAGGCTCGAGATCCCGGGAAGCTTTCTGGACGTGAGCCTTTTCGATCCGGCCCTGTTCGCGGACAACATCCCGGGTGGATTGACCAGGACGGCGGGGGATTTTCTGGTCACTTCGCTTTTCGCGCTGATAATGGTGTTCGGATCCGTGAAGACGTTCCGCACTAATTATCCGGGGTCCATGGAGAGGGGATTCGTCTCCGGCCGGAGGATCTCGTGGCCCGGCCTGCTGGCAAAATCGTTAGGGCTGACCGCGGTTCTAGCCGTCTCGCTGTACGCGGTTTCCAACATCGTCTCGCGGGTGGTATTGAACGCCAACCCGCGATTGATAGGGCTGGATGTCGAATTCTTCGAGCTATCCGTCGTCGTGCTGCACATGGCATTGCTGTTCTCCGTGTCGGCGGTCTTTATTGCAGCTATCGCACTGACCAGGCTTATCATGGTTTCGGGAAACGCAGGGGCCGCCGAGGCGGCTATCGCCTCGGTTTTGGCGCTTGTGCCGCTCGGCGTCCTGTTTGATTTGGGTCTGATGCCCCTCATCTGCGGTGTTGGGCTTCTCGCCCTCTCGTCGAGGGTGTTTCCCCTTCTCAAAAAGGAGGATGTGACCTCCGTAATATTCTCGTCCTTCTTTCTCGTCCTGATATGTTCACTCGCGGTTTTCGGAGTAGCCGAGGATGAGTACGAGGAGCTCAGGAAGAACAGGGTCATGGAGAAGCTGCACGCCTACAATTATCCTGATGACAACTGGCTTCAGGCCGTGCTGCCCGATCTGTGCGAGGAGGTTACGGCAGACCGGAGCATATTCTCGAGAATCCTTTTAAAGAGGGAATCGACCGCGTTCGAGCTTTGGGCGAAAAGCGCGCTGAGCAGCTATAGGGTATCCTGCATGATCGAGGTATACGACGATCTGGGTGAGCGCTTCTCAACGTTCGAGGTCGGAATGCCCTACGAGCCGCCTCGATCCGATGCCAGGGACCGGTGGGATGGGGACGGGCCGGGGGTGACACGCGTGGAACAGGATACGCGTGACGGCAAGGTCTATTATTTCAGGGGTACGGCTCCAATAGTGCAGGCTGGCGGAAAGGAGGTCGGGAGAGTCGAGGTCACGATTCCGTATTTCTTCGAGAATCCCGAGCTGTTGGCGCAGACGGGTCCGATGGCGCCGGCCATTCTACAGAATATCGAGAGGGGCTCCATAGCACCCAGAATAGACGAGCCGGAGGATCTGCTGGTGGCAAGGCTGGCCGGGAGGAGGATAGCGGCCTCATCTACTCCGATGCTGCCGTCGGGGACCGTGCTGCCGGCATACGAGGGGGATTGGCTCGATCTCGAGGTCGGGA
This sequence comes from uncultured bacterium, assembly GCA_964422745.1. Taxonomy (GTDB): domain Bacteria; phylum Krumholzibacteriota; class Krumholzibacteriia; order Krumholzibacteriales; family Krumholzibacteriaceae; genus CAYRCK01. The sequence goes on along the minus strand of CAYRCK010000001.1, from coordinate 66,880 downwards.
GCTTGAGCTACACATGTGCGGCCATGGAAGGTGATGAAGGGGCGTGTTATCTTGTCGGGTACAGATCGGCGGGGCTGCTGGAGGCGCTTCTTCAATGGGCGGCGGTTGTATCCCTGGATATAGTGCTGACGGTCATTTCACTTGTAGGGCTGTTTATAGTGAGAAGGCTTCCCATTCTCGGCAGCGTCACACCGGCGGTCTCCTTCGAGACCGGATTGGGATTCAGGCAGAAGATCATATTTTCGTTTCTCGCCGTATCGGTGCTGCCGGTGCTGATCCTCGGGATATTCTCGAACAGGTTCATCGAGGGGAGGTACAGGGGGGAAGGTGAGAGGGAAGCCATATCGGGGGTGAAATCCGCCTCTGCAATGATCGAGCATACGATTGAATCGGGTGCGGTGGAATTCGCGGCCAGTCAGTATATCGACGATATCCTCAACGGCGATGTGGATGCCGCGGTAAGGGATATATCGATGAACGAGGAGATCCAGTTCACGCTGCTAGGTACCGACGGCGAGGTGCTGCTTGACGAGAGCCTCGGAGATCTCGATAGGGGCGACGTGCAGGCCCTTCTCGGCGGCGAGGCTCACGGAAAGATATTTACGGTCTACGATCCCCCTTATCTCTATGGAGCGACCGTCGTACCCGTATCGTCGTCGAACGGCCGTGCGGGATACCTTTTCTACAGGAGGAGGTTGGATGACGGATTCATCGGTGGGGTGGCGGGAGTGCTGGGTAAGAATATAAACGTATACTACTCGGGCCTCATAAGGGCTTCGAGCGAGCGGGAGCTTTTCATGGGCGGTTTCCTGAACCCACTGGTAGCTTCCGATGTGTACGCGAACGTCGCTCTGGAGGGCAGCGGGAAGGCCCTCTTCGGGGAGAGGTTGGGAGACTACTCCTACCAGGTGGCAAGTTCCCCGATAGCCTCGATGAAGGGCGCCGAGAACGCGATCCTCACGGTGCCGATGCTATACCGCTCCGAGCTCGTAGAGAAGGAGCTGAGGAAAACATACACCCTGATTCTCGGGCTTCTGGCCCTGCTGCTCGTTGCGACGGTGATTCTCGGGGTTTTTCTGGCCGGGAAGATCTTCACACCGATAGCGGCCCTGTGGGGAGGGACGAGAAGGATAATCAACGGCGATCTAGAGTTCATGCTCGAGGCCGAGGCGCCGGACGAGGTGGGTGAGCTCGTCGATTCATTCAACACGATGACGGGTGCGTTGAGGGAGGCGAGACACGGTTTGATGGAACGCCAGAGATACCTCGCGACCGTTCTGGATAACGTTGCGACCGGCGTGATAGCTGTCGGAGCGGAAGGAGAGATAATAACACTCAATCCCGCCGGGGAGAGGATACTGGATACTTCGAGGGAGCTGGTTGTTGGCAAGAGACCCGACGAGATCGAGGGGGATGCGCTGAGACCGCTGATGGGTCTTTTTGCCCGGGGAGCGGGGGGCTCGGTCGAGAGAGAGATAACCCTTGCGGCGGGCGGGAAGCGTAGGACGGTTAAAGCCGTTGTGACCGGGCTGGAAGACGGTGAGGAGAGGCTCGGCACGGTTATCGTCTTCGATGATCTGACGGAGCTGATCCGCTCTAAGAAGCTATCGGCCTGGATAGAGATGGCGCGCCAGATCGCGCACGAGGTGAAGAATCCCTTAACACCGATCAGGCTCTCCACGCAGCTGATGAGCAGGGCCTATGCGGAGGGCAGTGAGGAGTTCGGTGAGATCTTCGAGAGCGGTGTGGAGACGGTGATCAAACAGATCGAGATACTGCGGAGGATCGCATCGGAGTTCTCGAGCTTCGGGAGGGTGGCGGAAATGGATATCGGGGTCATCGATCTCGACCCGTTCATGGAGGATTTTCTATCGGCATACAGGGGGGCGGAAAATGTGGATATACGATTCAGGCCGGGTGAAGGGCTGAAGGTCCTGGCGGACGGGGAAGGCCTGAGAAAGATACTTGTGAACCTCATGGAGAACGCGCTGGACGCAATGCCTTCTGGCGGTGAAGTGGATGTCGGATGCAGCGTATCCGGCGGCGTTGTGGAGGTGACGATAGCGGACAGCGGTACAGGGATCGCCCCGGAGCTTCAGGATAAGCTTTTCGAGCCTTATTTCTCCACGAAGACGAACGGTACGGGGCTGGGGCTCGCGATCTGCCGCAACCTTGCCAGGGAGATGGACGGGGATATCGTGCTGGGGAACGTCGAGCACGGAATGGGTGTAAAAGCGGTTGTTACCCTGCCGCTGGCGGATTGAGGGGCAATTGCCGCGGGATCAAGTGAATCCGGTCCGCGGATTCGATGCGGGCCGCGGGGCGTGGTTCAGGCGCGTATGGAGCGGATCGTGGAGGAGGCGTAGATGAGATCGAGGAGGTCGAGCGCGGCTGCCGGGCTGCTGGCATCGATGTGCCTGCTGGGGGCGGCGGTGTTTGCCTCGGCCTGGAGCGGTGAGGGTGGGGATGGCGTGCCCGCCCCGGATGCCAGGCTGCGTGTGGCAAGGCTGAGGTACGGAGGCGGCGGGGACTGGTACAGTGATCCTTCATCACTGGCGAACCTCTCCAGGGAATTCGAAGAGCGAACCGGCATACCGACCGTTTACGGGGAGAAGGTGCTGTCCCTCGATGATCCGGATCTGTTCCTGTTTCCTTTTCTCTATATTACAGGGCACGGGAACATCAAGTTTACCGGTGACGAGCTCGCCAGACTGAGGAGGCACTTGACAGGCGGAGGATTTCTGTACGCCGACGACAACTACGGGATGGACGAGCATTTCAGACGGACCGTGCAAGAACTTTTCCCCGAGGAGGAGCTTGTGCTGCTGCCGCTCGATCATCCTATATACCACTGTTTTTACGATCTGGAAGGCCCCCCGAAGATACACGAGCACGACGGCGGGCCGCCGCAGGGGCTGGGAGTTTTTCACGGCGACAGGCTTGTCATCTTTTACACGTACGAGAGTGATATAGGCGACGGCCTCGAAGATCCAGATGTGCATGACGACCCGCCCGGAAAGAGGGAACAGGCGATGCGGATGGCGGTCAACGTGCTCTACTATGCTGTGACGCGCTGACGGGCGGGGAGCGGCGGCAAGCGGGGGGACCCGTGGGTATGGTGAGGACATGAATGCAGATGGCGGCACTAAGGGCCACGGTCCGGCGGCGCGGGAGGACCGGTTCAGGGATTTGATGACCGGTCTGGCCTCAGCCAGACGCTTCTATGTGGTCAGGGGAGCGGTGTCCGTTCTGCTGACCACCGGGCTGGCTCTTCTCTCGGTTATCACGGCCCTGTTCGGGATCATGCCGCAGTGGCGGTTTTTGCCTATTCTCTCTTTCATAGTGTTCTGGGCGGGCATCTCTGCGGCCCTTGTCTATGCTTCCACGTCCATGGCCCGTTCCGTTTGCGGCATGGGCGATCTGGCGTTGAGCCTGGGCCGTGCGGCCGGCCGGGGGAGCTTCTTCTACGCCGCCCTCGAATTCTGCGATTCCGGCGAAAGACACGATAACTATTCGCGGCCGCTCATGTCTCTGACTGTACGCAAAGCGGCCGCGATGCTCGACAGGATACTGCCGCGCGATGTCTTCTCCGGAAACGGGAGGCCCGGGTGGACCCTGGCGGGGGTCGCCGCGGGGTTGGCCCTGGCCCTGCAGGCGGTGTTTTCCGGTGCCGGTATGGGGAGTGTATTCGCGGCTGTCCTCGATCCCGGCGCATCTTTCCGCGCAAAGCGGGGGGCAAATCTTGTATTGATAGAGGGCAGGCGAACCGTGATGGCCGGTGACGATGTAATCACGGAGGCGATCGTGTTCGGCTGCGGGGAGGGGGATGCCGTTGTCATGACCAGCCATATACCGGGCGTCTGGAAACGTCGTCCGGCGGAGGCCGACACATTGAGGTCGGATGGCACGGTGTTCCCGGTCTATAGGTATGCATTCAAAGACGTTGATACGAGTTTCGACTACTACTTCAATACTGGAACCGACAGCACGGCGGTTGGCAGGGTCGAGGTTGTGCACAGGCCCGTTGTCAACCGCGTTGGTGCCGTTCTCGATTTCCCGGACTACACGGCCGCCGCACCGGAGACGTTGAGAACGCTGGCCGGTAGGATTATCGCGCTGAGAGGCACGGAGGTCCGGCTCGAAGGTGAGGCGAGCAAGGATCTCCGGCTTGGGATCTTGAAGTTTGCATCGGGTAAGGATGCGGGGCTCGAGCTGTCCGGGTGTGTGCTTGAGGGATCATTCGTCGTGGAGGGTGACGATACGTTCACGGTCGAGGTTGTCGATTCGATCGGGCTGGAGAACGAGGCTCCTGTCGGGTACCCGGTCGTCTCCCTGAGGGACAGGCCGCCGGTCGTCGAGCTTTTCGCCCCGGAAGAGGGGGCGACACTGCCGCGGTCTCTGGTAACAACGGTTGCTTACAGAGCCTACGATGATTACGGGATCGCAGCGGTAAAGCTTCGGTTCATGAGGGAGGGCAAGGATGATGCCTTCGAAACCATAGATATGACACCATCATCCTGCACCCGGGCCCGCCTGCTGGAAGAGCTGTTCGAATGGTCTCTCGGGGACGTGGGGGTGTTCCCGGGCGACGGGATCCTGTTTTATCTGGAGGTGTCCGACAACAACACGGCAACGGGCCCCGGGATCGGCAGGACTGCGCAGCGCAGGTTGATCGTCCCTACGCTCTCGAATATCTATGCACAGATAAGGGAGGAGGAGGCCCGGCAGGAGGAGGATCTGGAGGATGTGATGGAGAGGGGACGCAGGATACGGGAACGGTTGAGAAAGCTATCGGATGATTTTCTCTCCGAGGGGGAGCTCGGCTGGGGAAGAAGGCAGGAATGGCAGGAGGTGGCCGAGCAGCACGGCGAGATGAGGGATAAGATCGGCGATGTGGCGGACAGGCTTGGCGAAACCCTCGGTGATCTCGAGAGGAACATGGCGACGACCCGGGAAATAGGGGAGAAGCTAGAACAGATGCGCAGGCTCCTCAAGCGGATAGAGAGCAAGGATCTCAGCGAGGCCATAGAGAGGCTGAGGAAGATGCTCGGCGGAATTTCGGAGGATGAGATAGCCGCAAGCATGGAAGAGATAGAGATGGACGCGGCCGACATCGCCGAGGACCTCGAGAGAACCATAGAGCTGCTGAAGAGGGTGATGAGGGAGGAGAGGATCGAGGAGCTCGTGCGCAGGATGGAGGAGATGCTGAAAGAGCAGAGGGCGGTCAGGGATTCCACGGCCGCCGGGTGTGAATCGGAGGGGAGCGGCGAGACCGATGATTGCAGCGGGCTTTCCGAACAGCAGGAGAGGATGGGGGAGAAGGCGGACGGATTCGAGGAGGATATGGAAGAATTCGCGAGGAGTGAGAGCGACAGCTCCCTGGTCAAGGAGATCGATGAGATGCTCGACAGGATGAGGGAGGCTGCTCTCGGTGAAAGAATGAGGCAGGCGGCGGGAGAGCTCGAGGAGGGAAAAAGGGAAGAGGCCCGCTGCACGCAGGATGGGACGATCAACGACATGCTCAGCCTGTACACCTCGCTCGGCAGATGTCAGATGTCCAATAGCATTATAGTGGACAGGGAGGTTCTCGGGAGGATCGAGAGGGCGGCAAGGGAGCTGGTCGAGGCGTCGAAGCTCGAGGAGGGGATCTCCGTGTCCCTGAGGTCTCGTAGCCCCGGCGTGGACAGGGAGGGCCTGATAGCGGAACAGCTGGTGCTGAAATCCGCGGTCCGCCGGATCACGGAGGATCTCAGCATTCTGGCGAGGAAATCAATGACGCTAACGAACAAGGTGTTCATGCATCTGGGGGCATCCCTGAAGAGAATCGACTCGGTCCTCGACGGTATCGAGGAGCAGAGGTTCAACGAGGCGGAGTCGGCCGCGGTGGAGGCCAGGACCAATCTGAACCTCGCCGTGATCGAGATCCTCAGGGCCAGTTCGTCCGGGGGAGGATCGGGCACGGGCTCACAGGGCGACATGAAGAGGCTTTTCGAGAGGCAGACGTCGATCGATCAGAGGCTTCAGAGCCTGATGGACTCGGGGCGGGCCGGGGCCTGGTCGATGGAGGATAGGGCACGGATGGCTAGAATAGCGGCCGAGCAGCGGAAGATGCACGAGGTGCTCGAGAGTATGCGGCGGGAAAGCGGTGGCGTGGATGGGATCTTGGGAAGAGTAGACGATATCCTGGACGAGATGGAGGATATCGCGGGCCGCCTGGAGGAGGGAGCGCTCGATGACGTGTTGCTGGACAGGGAGCAGGCGATCCTCGGCAGGATGTTGGAGTCTCAGAGGTCCATACAGAGGAGGGATTACAAGAGGGACAGGATCAGCTCCAGCGCGGGGGATGTGCCCGCAATGGCACCGCGGGATTGGCTGGACCGGATAGACGGAAGAGAGGTGCTGCTCGATAGGATCAGAAGGGCCATGCAGGAGAAGGGGCCCGCCGAGTATGAGGAGCTCATAAAACTTTACTTCCGGGCCCTCTCGGGGGAATTGAGGGAGGTGAGTGAATGACGGGTCTTTTCGATCCCCGGCGCCCTTCGGGGCTCAGGGAGGACCTCAGGGCAGCCGTGCTTGCGGTGTCACTGGTCCTCCTGGCCGTATCGACGATCGTCCCGGCTTCCCTCCCTTGGGGAGCCCGTCCCGGGGGAAGCGCTCGGGCGGCGCAGCGTGAGACCGGACGTCCGGCTGATAGCGAGCTCAACCGGAACACGATGCTTGCGGAAAGGCTGATCCGCGACGGAAGGATCGAGGAGGCGGCGGTCCTGCTGGAGAAGCTGCTCGAGGACTACCCGGATGCCAAGACCGTTATAGAGAAGCTTTCGGGATGCTATCTCAGGACGGGGCGGCCCGAGGATGCGATAACCCTTCTGAAAAAAGGGCTTAGGCTGTATCCGGGAACCTTCGGCATGATGAGGGCCATGGGCTACGCGTACCTCGATATGGGTGACAGGCGTAGGGCGGCAGATTCCTGGGAGCTCATCCTGGATGGTGAGGGGAGGAACATAGCCTATTACGGGGTCGTGGCAAAGCTCGAACGGGACGCGGGGATGTACGAACGGGCCATGGAAACGCTGAAGGCTGGCCGCCGGTACGAACGTTATTACTCGCGCTACACGATGGAGATCGTTCAGCTCGAGAGGATCATGGGAGATGACCTGTCGGCCTTCATGGAGGGGTTGGAGTACCTGTCGTCCTTGGCGAAAACGAGCGTCGATCAGGCGGGATTCCTGTTCGTTATATTCTCCGATGCGGGCGAGCGAGCGGACATGCTCGCGGCGGTCGATTCACTGGCGGCCCTCGAAGACCGCCGCAGCTCGTATTTCGGGATGATACACGCGCTGCTCCTGGTGATGGATGGAAGGTATGATGATGTGGACAGGTACTTTGACTCAGGCGATGAGCGTTTTCTCACCCGTGCAGGGATGGAATCCTTCTTGGGATACGCGTCCGGGATGAGCGAGGCGGGGGCGGATCCGGTATTCGACCGATTCCTGGACGCGGTGACCGGGGTCTATCTCGGGATGTACGGCGGTTCGAGCGGCGCCCCGCGCGTCCTGATGCTGGCCGCTGCACGGCAGAGGCGGCAGGCGGTGAGCCTCTCGCCGCCGGACAGCGCGAAGCTGGAAGACGCACTTTCAAAGGTCTACAGTGTCGTGTACGATCCCGATGCGGCGATGCACGCGGATGCGGCCGCTTGCCTCGGGGCATCGATTCTCGCAGACGAGCTGTTCAGGCCGAAGGAGGCCCTGAGGCTGCTGGATGCGGTCGAGTGGCATGACGAGGTGTTGGCGCGAAGGGCGCTGGAGATAAGGGTCAGGGCGCTTCTCTCTTCGGGTATGTGGGAACGAGCCGAGAAGGAGCTTTCCATCCTCGCGTCCGATCCCGATCCGGAGCGGTCCGTGATCGGCAGGTACGGACTCGGCAGGCTCTTGTTTCTGACCGGGAGGTACTCCCAGGCCGTCGATACACTGGCGGGCCTTGCGGAGGAATACTCCTGGAGCGAGTGGTCAAACGATGCGCTTGAGACCGCGATGATCATAAAGGGCAGCGCCGGGGAGGAGGGCGGGGCGCTCGATCTATACAGATCTGCGCTGTACGAGAGTTCCCGAGGCGGAAATCATGCCGCCGTCGATTCGCTCGGAGCCCTGATGAGCGGATATCCAGATTCCTCACTTTTGCCGCGGGCTCTGTACATGCGGGCGCGGATAGGCGAGCGGCTGGGACGCCTGGATAAGGCGGAGACGGATCTCGGATCGCTGGCCGAGAGGTTCCCCATGCACGAACTGGCGCCGAGGGCCCTGGAGCGCCTGGGGGCTCTCGCCGAGAGGGACGATCCAGAGGCTGCGGTCCAACGTTACAGGGAGATCATCGAGAGGTACCCGGACGACCCCTTCCTCGAGAGGGTCAGGGAGAGGTACATTGCGCTGCGCGGCTCGCTCGATGGCAAGTCCGGTGAGGGAGAAGGGGAACGATGAGGCGTGCAATACTCACACTGGCCGCGGTCGCAGCGCTGTGCGGTCCCGCACAGGGCGCAGGCATCCTCGTTCCTATGGATCTCGAGCAGACCGACCACCTGAGGGCTTACGGCCTGGCCTATCGAGCGCTCGAGAAGGGCGTGGACGTGAAGTGGCTGCTGAACTACAGAGGAGGTTCATTCCTGTTCGAGGAGCGGGCGGACCTGGTCCTGGAGGCACAGGCCAGAAACGTGCTACTGGAAAGGCTGGAAGGGGCGGATGTGGCCGCCATAATGGAGACGGTCGAGAAGGAGAACATGGAGATCGTGCTCCTGGAGAAGGCCCCCGCCGTGGCGGTATACGCGCCGCCGAACAAGCAGCCCTGGGATGACGCGGTTATGATGGCGCTCGACTATGCGGATATTCCGTACGAGATAGTGTACGACGCAGATGTGCTGGCGGGAGGGCTGGCCAGGTTCGACTGGCTGCACCTCCACCACGAGGACTTCACCGGTCAGTACGGGAAGTTCTACGCCGGCCACAGGCACAATGAGTGGTATATAAAGCAGCAGATCCTGTTCGAGAAGATAGCCCTGTCGCTCGGATTCGATAAGGTCTCGGAGGAGAAGAAGGCGGTTGCCACTGCCATCAAGGAATACATCAGGGCCGGCGGGTTTGTATTTGCCATGTGCTCGGCGTGCGATTCCTTCGATGTGGCACTGGCCGCCGTCGGGATAGATATCGTGCCACGGGAATTCGATCACGACGGTATCACTAGGGGCTGCCAGGACCTGCTCGATTACGGCAACTGCCTGGCCTTCGAGGGCTTCGATCTTGTATCGGATCCATATATCTACGAATACTCCAATATAGATATGACCGAGGCCGCAACGAGACGTGGGGAGGCGAGGGACTACTTCACCCTGTTCGAATTCTCGGCCAAGCATGATCCCGTCCCGACCATGCTCGTGCAAAACCACGTCTCCGTGGTGAAGGGATTCATGGGGCAGACCACGTCGTTTCGGCGCAGCCTACTGAAGAAGAAGGTGCTGGTGCTCGGTGAGGTCAGGGGGAGTGACGAGGTCAGGTACATACACGGCAACTTCGGTATGGGAACATTCACGTTCCTGGGCGGGCACGATCCAGAGGACTACCAGCACCTCGTGGGAGACCCGCCCACGGATCTGGCGATATATCCGAACTCTCCAGGGTACCGGTTGATTTTGAACAACATACTGTTCCCCGCCGCCCGAAAGAAGGAGCAGAAGACCTGATTCACGCTCGGTAGGTGGACAGCTCTAGGGGAGTCACACCTTCCCTATCGTCTTCTTTATCCTATCGACCTCTTCGGCCATAGCGGTGTAATGAGTCCCCTTCCAGTAGATCCTGCCGCACCCGGGGCATCTCTGGAACTCATCGAACGACTCCGCGACGTAGGGCGGGACCGACTTCTTCGCCGAAGCGGCGCTATCTCTCACGAGCGGGGAGTTGCATTCGAGGCACCTCATGAACGGCTCGAACTCCGGGGGGATTGCAAGTGAACCGAAAAGCTCGGCGATCTGGTCCGCGGTCCCCTTGCTCTCGAGTATGACGGGTGAGGGTCCGGGGCGGTTCTGGAAGTGTTTGGAACGCGTTACGGCGATCCTGCCTTCGCGGTCGGCGTTCAATAGGAAGCGGCCCGATTCGCCCTCGGGGCAGAGCTCCGAGTCGAAACCGAGCAGGCGCATCTTTCGGCACAGCTTTCCGAGCATACGGTCGAACAGAAATGCCCTTTTAGAGCTCATGGCGCTGCACCTGTTCCTCCCTCCGACGTGAGAAGGTGCGTGTTTACGGGTTCTCGGGAGCCCGCATCCACCCGCCGGCCTGGTCGCCGCAATCGTGCCTCTGATTATTTTCCCTTGACAGTATATCAGAAACCGGTGAACATGTGTAACTTGAAAGAACGAAATCGATGGGTAAGGTCGGGTTTTAAGTGGAATTGGAGGTGAGTACTCCGGTTCGAGGGGAGGAACCGGGAGGGGAGCATGCCTGAACAGTTCACTGGATGTCTCAAATGCAACAAGGGGGTGCTTCTACCCCTGTCCGATTACGGCAGGGATGGGGCGCCGATACGTTACAAGGCTTGGGTTTGCAATAATCCTGAATGCGGTTTTAACATAAGGATCGATAACGGCGAGATAAGCCTGGGCAGGGAGCTGGCTTTTTCGAGCAAGTGAAAGGGAATTCGATAGTTCCAGATCGCAGGGGGCTTCATGCCCCCCTTTTTTATTCCCCGCCGTGAGGCAGCCTCATGAAAGTGTAGATCGAGAGCACCAGGACGACAAGCGACAGGGAGGTCCATGCCATTGAGGGGGCGGCTATCTCCGTGCTCCTCAGCGCTTCCTCCGAAGCCATATGAAGTCTGGCTAGCGCCACAAGGTTGAAGAGTGCGTGGCCTAGGACCGGATAGGCGAGGTTGCCCGTTCTCAGGAAGAAGAGGCCCAGGACTATCCCGAGAAGAAAGATGCCCGGGAGCATCGCGACGCTGAAATGACACAGCGCGAATATCGCCGATGAGAGCAAGACGGCCAGCGTGCCGGTCATGTTTCTCTGGAATATGCGCTGGATGAATCCCCTGAAGAGTAGCTCCTCGCAGAAGGGGGATACTACGACCGTCCCCGATGCTATGGCGACCAGGCCCAGTATCCCTTTGGGCTTGATCGACAGTAAAAAGTTGATATAATCGGCCTCCGGAGGCCATCTCGTCTCTACGAAGCTCGAGACGGCGTCAACGGGCAGGATAGCGCTGCCGGATACGAGGAGTACTAGGGCCGCCGCCGGCACCGTGGGGGCCCTGAGCCTGTACTCCCCGGTGAAACTCAGTGAGAACCTCCTGGATAGAACGAATAGCGGGACGACGAATGAGATCACCCCCGGGATTATGAACGACAGGACAACCTGTCCGCCCAGTATCAGAAGGCCGCTCACCGAGTAGTACATGAGGAAGCAGGCCAGCGCGTAGATGAGAAGGTAGTAGTTGTTTACGCGTTCGAAGATGCCCGGGGGCGCCATCTCCGGGCCGTGTCCGCCTCCGTTCTGCTCCATGTGATGTTCCATGGTATGACAATAAACGCGTGTGGGGGTGTGCGGCAAGGGGAAAGGAAGTCATGATCAAGCTGATAATATTCGATCTGGACAATACGCTTACCGATTTCGTCCGTATGAAGGATTCGTCGATCGAAGCGGCGATCGGCTCGATGATCGACGCGGGGCTTATGTTCTCGCCCGAGGAGATAAGGGACAAGATATACAGCATATACAATGAGGAGGGGATCGAGTATCAGAGGGTCTTCAACAAGCTGCTCAAGGAGCTGGCGGGTGAGGTCGACTACAAGATACTGGCCGCCGGGATAGTAAGCTACAGAAGGGCCAGGGAGGCCTCACTCGTTCTCTACCCTCATGTGAAGGACACCCTCATCCAGCTTCTCAAGCGGGGGTTGAAGCTGGCCGTGATATCCGACGCCCCGAGGCAGGAGGCGTGGCTCAGGCTATGCTATCTCCAGCTGCACCACATGTTCGATATAGTGATAACGTACGAGGATACGGGCGAGTATAAACCGAGCCCCGAGCCGTTCCTGAAGGTTCTCGATGAGCTCGGGATGGAGCCGGGCGAGGCGCTCATGGTCGGGGATTGGCCGGAGAGGGATATAGCCGGAGCGGCGGAGCTCGGTATAAGGACGGTTTTTGCGCGCTACGGGGACACGTTCGGCACGAAGGTTTCCGGAGCGGATTTCGATATAGACAGCATCCACGATCTGATCGCCGTCCTGGACGGGCTGAACGGGAAGGCCGGCGCCTGACCGGGTAAGGCCTTAGAGCCTGGCAGCCGCCGTCCTCTGACGGGGCGGACCGGACAGGGGAAAGGAATAAACGAATGTACGTTGTGACAGGTGAACAGATGAGGAGGATCGACGAGGCCGTGATCAGCAGGTTCGTTCCGGGTATAACACTCATGGAACGGGCGGGAGAGGGGATATTCGACGTGATCGAGGAGTACCTCGAGCCGCTGGACGAGCTGTCGGTTTCCATATTCCTCGGAAGGGGCAACAACGCGGGTGACGGGCTTGTCGTTGCCAGGCTGCTGGCCGAGAGAGAGACCAGGGTGATGCTGCACTACCTTCACGATCCCAAGGAGTTTTCACCGGACGCCTTCAAGAACTTCGCCAAGCTCAAGAGGTTCAGGAAGAACAGTACGATAGAGGAGTACTATCTCTATCTGGGAGACTGGAAGAAGAAGGTGTCAGAGGTGCTTGCCGATACCGATCTCGTTATCGATGCGCTGCTTGGAACGGGGATCACCAAACCCGTGAAGGGCAGGTATGCTGAGGTAATAGATCTGATGAACGACAGCGGATTGCTGGTTCTATCGGTTGATATACCTTCGGGCGTCAACAGCAGGACCGGCGAGGTGATGGGGACGGCGGTAAGGGCTGATATGACCGTGACGATGGGGCTTCCGAAGGTAGGATCGTTCTTCTACCCGGGGAAGGCGTGCACGGGGGGATTCAGGGTGGTGGATATAGGCATTCCGGAGCATGTGATCGAGGCGGAGGGCCTGGATCTCTTCATCGCCGATTCCGGCCAGGCGCTCGAGGATCTGCCCGAGAGGGACCCCGAAGCCCATAAGTTCCGATGCGGCTCTCTCCTGCTGGTGGCGGGGAGCCGGCGGTATACGGGCGCGGCCCACCTCGCGGCCGTATCAGCGCTGCGCACGGGATGCGGGATCGTATATCTGGCGGGGCCCGATTCGATCAGGCCGGTCATCCAGACGCTGGCGCCCGAGATCATATTCCTGCCGCAGCCGGAGACCGAATCGGGATCGATCTCCCCGTCCGCGCTCGACGGCCTGCTCGGGGAGGTCCGCTTCGACGCCCTCGCCCTCGGTCCGGGAATGACGACGGAAGCTCAGACGGAGGAGCTCGTAAGGGAGCTTGTACGCCGGGTGGAGAAGCCGATCCTGATCGACGCCGACGGGATCAACGCTTTCGAGGGCAGGTACGGTGAGCTGGCCGATCATTCCTCCGATAAAGATATGATCATATCGCCCCACTCGGGGGAGCTAGAGAGGTTAACCGGCACCGCGGTCAAGGGGCAGCCTCTCGAAAGGATAGAGACCCTGCGCTCCCTCGTGGGAGGCACGGGGATAACGCTTGTTCACAAGGGGGCTCCAACGGTGATCGCACAGCCGGACGGAAGGTGTTTCATAAACGCGGGAGGGCACCCGGGACAGGCGACCGCAGGAAGCGGAGACGTGCTCACCGGCGCGATAGGGGGATTTCTGGCCCAGGGCTGCAGCACCGCCGCAGCTGCGCGGGTGGGGGTTTATCTACACTCGAGGGCGGCAAGGATAGCGGCGGAGGATTTCAGTGAAAGGGGAATGGTGGCAACGGACTGCGTGTATGCTCTGGGGCATGCGATGAGCGAGCTGGAGGACGATTATAGATACTGGTAACAGATAGCAGGTACGGGGGAAGTGCGATGGAGCCGCACGCTGCCGGCATGAAGGAAGGCGATGTAATAGAAAGGATCAGGGGGCGTTTCCCGGGGGCGGGCATAGGTGATGACGCCGCCGTGATATCCCCCCCGCGGGGATCCGATCTGCTCTTCGCCTCGGATATGCTCGTCGAGGGGATTCATTTCGAGAGGGGAAGCTCCACTGCGGGACAGGCGGTGCAGAAGGCGGTCACGTCTTCGGTTTCGGACATATTCGCGATGGGGGGGGCACCGAGCTGTGTTCTGATCTCCGCCGGCTTTCCACCCGGGAGCGGGGAGGGGGATCTGGAGCAGGTGGTCGATGGCCTCGAGGCCGTTTGTGGGGCGTACGGCATCTATCCGGCCGGCGGGGATACCGTCGCAAGCCCCGGCGGCTTCCTATTCGACGTGGCCGTGCTCGGATTCGTCGAGTCGGGGTGTGCGGTCGGGCGGTGCGGGGCGGGAGAGGGGGACGCCCTCGTGCTGTTCGGCGAGGTCGGGGCCTCGGGGGCCGGGATCTCCCTGCTGGGGCATATGCTCGGCACGGAGGAGGGGAAGGGGAGCATCGAGGATTTTCCGATGCTGGATCGATCGGAGCTGATTTCCGCCGGGGAGCTGGCCCCACGGCTGTCCGTTGACACCGGGAGGGACACGATCGAGGCCTGGTGCAGGGAACGTGGGCTGCCCGGGCCGTACGTGAACGCACTCATGCTCGTCAAGCACCATATAGTCCCGCTGTCCACACAGGCCCCGCCGGGGATGCTTGGGGGTGATCATCCGATGATCACGGCGATGATAGATATCAGCGACGGGCTTGCAAGGGATCTCGCAACCCTGTGCAGGGAGAGCGGGTGCGGGGCCGCAGTAGATCCGGGTTCGATTCCGGTGCCGTCCGATCTGGTCGCGATCTCGGGGCTGGATGCGCTCGCGCTGGCGGCGAAGGTGGTGGGAAGCGGCGAGGAGTATTCTATGCTGGCCGCCGTGCGGGGATTGGGGCCGGGAGAGGAGATGGGTGCCGGGAGGATCATCGGGCGGATCGTCGGCGCCGGTATGGGAATCGGGTTTATCGGCGACGGTGGGCGGCTGGAGCCGTTCACAGAATCCGGGTTCGAACACACCTTCTGAGCGGGGGCGGCTTCGACAGCCTCCTGTGGCCTGGGAGTGACGCTGTGCTCCTATATCTCGTAAGACACGGTGAGACCGACTGGAATCATGATCGGAGGATCATGGGGCAGAGCCCGGTACCGCTCAACGAGCGCGGCAGGGCCGCAGTGGGAATGCTCGCCGAGGCGCTCGATGGGGAAGGGATAGGTGTCATATATACCAGCACCGTCGTCAGGGCGTCAGAGAGTTCTGAGATCCTCGCCGGGAGATGGGGCTGTGGAATCGAAGAGGAGCCGAGGCTCAACGAATCGCGTTATGAGGGCTGGGTGGGGATGACGTACTCCGAGCTGAGCGGCGATCCTGAATTCGAAATGTACAGATCAAGCCCAACGAGGTCGAAGTTCTCCAAAGGCGAGGGGATGGCCGGCTTACAGAGAAGGGCGTTGGGGGCGATCGAGAGGATCGTATCTGATGGTAGCTGCGACAGGGCCGCTGCCGTATCGCACAGCGATGTCATAAAGCCCGTGATCGCGCATTTTCTGGGCATGGAGCTCGATGACATTCACAGGCTGTCCGTGGATAACGCATCGGTCACGCTGCTCGAAATCCATGCCGATAGAAGACCCAGGCTTCGATACATGAACATGGCGCCGTGGAGGGCCCGTGCAGGAGGGCTTTGAAGGAGCTGCCGGCCAGCCGCGAGATCCGGTCACCGGCCGTCCAGCGATTCCCTCACCTTGACAAGCATCTCATCCACGGAGAAAGGTTTCTTGAGCAGGTTGGTGGATTTGCAGGCCATGATCTCATCGGCCTGGCCGTCCGAAGAGAAACCGGTGTACACCAGAACCGGGATGTCCGGAGAGATCTCCCTGAGCCGCCGGAAGGCCTCCCTGCCGCTCATATTGGGCATTATGAGATCGATCACGACCAGATCGATCCTGCTCCTCTCCCTGGAGAAAACCTCCAGGGCATGCAGGCCGTCGATGGCCTTCAGGGTTCTGTAGCCGGCCGATTCCAGTATGTCGCATGTGAGATCCCTCATCACGGCTTCGTCGTCGACCACGAGGACCGTCTCGTCACCGCCGCGCACGGCAGTTTCGGCCGGCGCCTGTTCGGATTCTTTCTCTCTCTTGCTTGCGGGCAGGTACAGCGTGAAGGTCGTCCCCGAGCCTTGCGCGCTCTCCACCCTCGTGAAGCCGCCCATGCTCTTTATCGATCCGTACACGATGGAGAGCCCGAGACCCGTGCCGCCTTCCTTTTTCTTGGTCGTGAAGAAAGGATCGAAAACCCTATCGATGATCTTCGGGTCGATCCCGATCCCGTTGTCCGATATCCTGATAGTTACGTACATGCCGGGGGTGGCCTCTATATACTTCGAACAGAACGAGTCATCGAGTTCCGTGTTTTCTACATCTATCTCGATCTTCCCGCCGCGTGGCATGGCGTCCCGGGCGTTTATGCACAGGTTCAGAATAGCCTGCTGGAAGTTTGTTTCGTTACCCAACACGGATGCCGCGTCGCCGGCGATCTGGGTTTCTATCGATATTGATTTATCGATCGTTCGTGAGAGAAGCGCTACAACCTCGCCTATCACGCTCGCCGGCGAGAAGACGCCGGCCGGCGGATGCCCGCCGCTCGCCATCGTCAGGAGCTGATCGGTCAGTCCCTTGGCTCGTTCCGAGGATTTGATTATGCTGTCGATGTAATGTTCCTTCTCGTTATCCAGGCGGGTCGTCTTCTTCAGCATCATCGCATAGCCCAGGATTCCGCCGAGGAGGTTGTTGAAGTCGTGAGCGACGCCTCCTGCAAGCCTGCCGATAGATTTCATCCTCTGAGCATGCTCGAGCTGCTTGTGCATGTTGAACATGCTCGTTACGTCGTCGAATACGAGCAGCGCGAGGTTCGAGTTCGCACCTTCCTGGCGGAGGCTGCGTATTCTTAGATTCACTATCCTCTCATCATCATTGATCATAAAGCGGAGGTCGGTTATAGATCTGGCTCCGCCCTTGTCGAGCACTTCCAGTATCTGAAGCAGAAGCAGCTTTTCGCGCAGCATCGAGAAAGGAAGAATATCGGTGATGTGCTCGCCTAGCAGGTCGGGGCTGAACATGCCGGACAGCACCATGAATGTTTTGTTTGCGAATAGGATCCTCAGGTTGGAATCTATGGCTATGACCCCGGCGGGGATGGTGTCCATTATGCTTCTATTGAGCGATTCGAGATCCTTGATCCGGCGCTCCCTGAGCTGCATTCCGGCTTCGTCGATGCAGAAGAGGATTCCTCCTTCGAATCCACCGGTGCCCGAGCCTACCGCGATGCAATTGCATATCAGTGATCGGTCGTCCGCCGGCGAGCTGATCGTCAATTTCCTTGTCGATGCCTGCTCAGCCGACCCGACGCCGGAGTAGTCGAAGGTGAACGACCCTTCGTTAACGCCGTCCAGGAATTCACCTATATGCCGCCCTCGGGGATCGCTCTTCCCGGTTTCTGCCATTCTCCGGAAGGCATCGTTCGAGAATATGATCTCGTAGTTGCGGTTTATTAGTACGACACCTTCGCGCATGGCCTCGAATGCAGAAAGCGCCGGCTCGTCGGCTCCGAAGATACGGGCCATGAGTCTTGCCCCGTCACTGAAGGTGGGCCGGTGCAGGTATCTGGTGCCGGACAGTTTGTTCTTCAAGGTTGTCCGCCTTGTATCCTGAGAGTATCGAGGATCGAGATCCAGGTTTTCTTACTGTTGGATGGAATGTATTCTTGCAGCAGGCCGTATTTTTGTCAAGCGGCTGAACACCGGGATATGCAGAAGGGGTCATGCCCGTATCGTGCGGGCGCGGCTGCTGAAGGCCGCATGATGCATCTTGAAAATATGTATTGACTGTAGTAGGAATACCTGTAGAAACTCGTTGTGAACGGCGGATGCGTTCTGATCGACCGGCCAGCCCTGTGCTGGTAATTTTCGTTTATTGAAAGGAGGAATCCGGATGGCTGAGAATCCGGAGGAGGTATTGGAGCTCGCTGCTTCCGGTAAATTCGATTTCATAGATATTAAATTCATGGATTTTCCGGGCTGCTGGCAGCATTTCACCATTCCCGCGTCCGGCCTCTCGAAGGATCTGTTTATTGAAGGGATAGGATTCGACGGCTCCAGCATCAGGGGGTGGAAGAGCATCAACGAGAGCGATATGCTTGTGATTCCGGATCCTTCTACGACTTTCATGGATCCATTCACACTTCACCCGACCATGAGCATAATCGGCAATGTGCATGATCCGATAACTAGGGAACCGTTCAGCAGGGATCCGCGGTTCATAGCGCAGAAGGCCGAGCAGCATCTGATAGATACAGGAGTGGCGGAAAGGGCTTACTTCGGCCCGGAGGCCGAGTTTTTCATATTCGATGATGTTCGATACGAACAGACAGAATCGAGAGCCTCGTATTCCGTGGATTCCGTGGAGGGGATCTGGAACTCGGCGAGGGATGAAGGTCCGAACCTGGGATACAAGGCACGCTTCAAGGGCGGATACTTTCCCGTCCCGCCGACGGACTCTTTTCAGGACATCAGAAGCAGGATCATGAAAACACTGGGGGAATGCGGGCTTTCCCCCGAGCTTCAGCACCACGAAGTGGCGACGGCCGGACAGGGAGAGATAGACCTTCGCTTCAATACGCTGACGAGGATGGGTGATACACTCGCGGCGTTCAAGTACATCGTCAAGAATACGGCTCTCATCGAGGGGAAGACGGCGACGTTCATGCCGAAGCCGCTGTACGGTGACAACGGATCGGGGATGCACGTTCATGTCTCATTGTGGAGGGGAGAGGATAATCTTTTCAGCGGAACGGGGTATGCGGGGCTCAGCGAGCAGGCTCTCTACTTCGTGGGTGGGATCCTTGCGCACGCTCCGGCTCTTCTGGCATTCACAAACGCCACGACGAACTCATTTAAAAGGCTCGTGCCGGGGTTCGAGGCGCCTGTCAATCTGGCCTATTCACAGCGCAACAGGAGCGCGGCCGTGAGAATTCCGATGTATTCGGACAAGCCTGGGGCGAAGAGGATCGAATTCCGGTGCCCGGACGCCACGGGGAATCCATACATGACGCTCGCCTCGATCCTAATGGCCGGACTCGACGGGATAGAGAACCGGATGCATCCCGGCGATCCACTGGACAGGAATATATACGATATGCCGCCGGAAGAGCTCGCCGATGTGAGGAAAGCTCCGCCCGACCTCGAATCGGCGTTAAGGGAGCTCGAGAGCGATCACGAATTCCTTCTCAAGGGAGGCGTCTTCACCGAGGATGTTATAAGGACATGGATCGACTATAAGATGGAGAATGAGGTCGTGCCTGTCAGAAGCCGGCCTCATCCCTACGAGTTCTGTTTGTATTTCGATATCTAGCGCGGATCAGGGGGGCTTCTGATCCGGGGTCGCGCAAGCGCGAGGAGTGCAGCGGATATGTTGAGACGTTCGGATCTGCCGTCGTTGAAGGATAAGGCGACCGATGATCTGACACTTTTCGCCGGCGAGGTGAGGGACGTATACAGGCGCTACGTCGGCGAGCTGGAGCAGAGACACCGTGCCGGGGAATCGGGGCTGGAGATCGCGAAGAAGCACTCGGCCGCCGTCGAGCTCGTCACCGTGCATCTGTTCGACTCCCTGGGGATGCATAAAGTGGGCAAGCTTCAGAGGATGCCCGCGTTGGTCGCGATCGGCGGATTCGGCCGAGGCGAGCTCTCGCCCAAGAGCGACGTCGATCTGCTGTTTCTCTGGGGAAGAAAATCCGGGCAGGAAGCAAATGCATTCGCCGGTTACCTCGTGAGGCTGATGTGGGATGCGGGCTTGAAGCTGGGGCACTCGGTGAGAACGGTGGCGGAACTGCGCAGGGCCTTGAAAAGGGATACGGATCTAAAGACCGCGCTGCTCGATGGACGCTGGATCTGCGGTGACGAAGCGCTCAAGGTCGAGCTCGTCGGCATAAAGTCCAGAATTCGCGAGGAGGACAGCGGGAAGCTGCTTGTCGAGAAGATCGAAGAGACGAGAAGGCGCTGGAAGAAGTACGGGTGGAGCTACCATCTGGTGGAACCGAATGTAAAGGAGAGCCCGGGCGGACTGAGGGATTTCCAGACGATCCGGTGGGTGGGGATGGTTCTCCCGTGGGAGGGGACGCTGAGGGGGCTTTACAGGCTGGCTATAATCGACAGGGACGAGATAGGAAGCATAAAGCGGGCTTTCGATTTTCTGGTACGGGCGCGCAACGAGCTGAATTTTTTGACCGGCAGCAGTTCGAATGTATTGACGGTGGAGATGCAGCGTCGGGTGGCGTCCGGACTCGGGTACAAGGACAAGGGGGACCTGCTCGCGGTGGAAAGGTTCATGAGGGATTATTATTCCAACACGATGTCCATCTACAGAGTGCTGGAGCGCATACTCGAGGAGACCCGCGGGAAGGGAAGCCTGAGGATCATCGACGGTGTGCTATACAAGAGGGTCGGCACGAAGGAGCTGGGACAGCTCGAGCTGAGGCTGACAAGCAAAAGGATGAAAGCCGATCCGCTGTTTGCTTTCAAGGAACAACTCAGAAGCGGCAGGCGTTTCTCGCCGCATATGGAGAGCAGGATCCGGAGCGCCTTCAAGCGCAAACCGGGGAAAGCGGTTATTACCGGCATGAAGAAATCGTTCATCGAGCTTCTTCGCATGAGAGGCAGGAAGGCCCAGGTTATCAGGAGCATGCACGAGCTCGGCGTGCTCAAGCTTTTATTCCCACCGTTCGAGAAGCTGAGGTGCCTCAAGAGATACGATCTGTACCATCAGTACACGGCCGACGAGCACAGCTTTCAGGCGATCTCCCACCTGGAGGACCTTGGTGAGGGGGAGGGCGGCCTGCTGCCTCGTATCTACAGTGAGGTGGCGGAGACCGTGGAGCTCTACCTCGCCACTTTGCTCCACGACATAGGAAAGGTGGGAGCCGTGGGGCATGCCCGCTCGGGTGCGGTGATGGCCGACAGGATTCTCGAGAGCTTTCCTATTTCGGCCCGCAGTCGCTCCTTGATCACCTTCTTGATAAAAAACCATCTTCTGCTTTCCCATTTCAGCCAACGCAGGGATATGGAGGACAGGGATACGAGAATGCAGCTCGTGAAGAAGGTGCGCAACCACCGCAACCTGAAGCTGCTCCATCTTCTGACCTATGCCGATCTCAAGGCAACCGGATCGGGGATCTGGAACGGCTGGAAGGAAAACCTGCTTGATAATCTTTACTACAAGGCGAGCGAGCTGCTGGCCGATAAGTCGGAGCCCAAGGCCACCTATTCGGAGGTCTTTTCGAAGAAGCGAAAGAAGATGTTGGGTCTGTGCAAGACGCGCGCCGAGAAGAGCCGGATGAGTAAGCATCTGGACGGGCTTCCGGACAGGTACACCATGGTTGTATCGCCTCCACGCGTCAAGGCGCATCTCGATATGATAGCTAGGTTGGGCAGAAGGCAGGCGGTGACGGAACTAAGACGCCTGCGGCACTCGATCGAATTGGTCATCTGCACAAGGGACAGGCCCTTCAGGCTTTCGCAGCTATGCGGAGTCATCACGATCAACGATCTCAACATACTTGGCGCCTACGCGTTCACGCGCTCGGACGGCACCGTGATAGACCTGTTCCACATCGAGGGAATAGACGGCCGACTGAGCCTTTCAAAGGGAGCCAGGGAGAAGTTCAACGATGATCTGCAGGGTGTGCTGGCCGGCAGAATAGATCTCGATGCGGCCTTCATAGCGCATGTTAGCCGGTGGAAAAGGAGGGCCGCCGCCGGGATACCAGTTCCCTGCAGCGTCGAGTTCGAGAACGATATAACCGGAGAGTGCACGATAGTGGATATATCGGCAGGCGACAGACCGGGGCTTCTCTACAGGATCACACATGTATTCAGCGAGGAGGGCCTTGATATACAGAGCGCGCAGATAACGACCCGTGGGGGTGTTGCGGCGGATTCATTCTACGTGAGAGACACCGACGGAGGAAAGCTGAGCGGTATCGCGAGGATGCGCTCGATACGCGAGAGGTTGATATCAGAGCTGGAATCGGATCCCGGTGCCGGGGGCAAGAGTGGTAATTGAAACGCGCGGGCCCTTATCGGCGGGCTCTGAGGCAATCATAACCGGCCGTTCAACCTGATCCGCCGACATATCGCAGGAAGACCCTCCTCACGTTCCTCTTGATCCCGTCCAGAATCCCGATAAAGGGACCTTCCCCGGGGAATCGGTTTCCGAAGAGCCGCACGAGGTACCGTTGCAGAAAATCCTCCCGCTCGGGCAGCGGGGGGTATGCGATCCCATGCAGCGCGGCGGCCAGCCTGGTTTTATAGAATAGGTCGCGGGCCTCTTCGAGCACTTCGGCTTCCGAGTCCGGGATTATTTTCGATCCTCGAAGGTCTGCGACCGTCCACGGAACAGAAGGTCGGCCACTGGCTCCCGCGGTTTCGATCCCGGGCTGATATGCTTCGGCGGATGCGCGATGACCATGGAGAAGGGAAGCCGAGGCTGTTATGAAGTTTATATCGTAACTTCCACCGGGCGCGTGCTTTATGTCCCATTTCCCACGGGAGAGCGACTCGAGCCTCTCTCTTTCGTGGACCATACCTTCCCCGAGCATCTCCTCGATCCCCTCCCTGTAGAGCCGCCTATCCAACACGAGCTCGAATTCTCTGCCCGTCTCCTCGTTGCCGCATATGAACCTGCACTTCGTGAAAGCGAGAAGCTCCCACAGGGCGGCACGTGATTCTAGGTATTCGTCGTAACGTCCGATTGTCTGCACCAGTGGCGAGCTTTCCCCTTCACCCCTGAGGCGGAAATCTATATTACCTGCACCCGTGCGCCGGGAGTAGTCGATGAGCCGTCTTGCCGTCTGCGATGCTTTAACGGAGTCGCCGCCGTCGGGCAGAACGGCTACGAGGTCCATATCACTCGCGAAGCCGAATTCTCCTGCACCCAGGGAACCCAGGGCGAAAAGGGCCAGCCGGGTGTCGTATCCTCCGCTCCGGGAGAAAAGCGCATCGAGGGTCTGTTCGGCCAGGCGCGAGAAGAGCGGGGCGAGTTGCGCGAATCCGCTCACGGGCAAGGGATTTTGGCAGTGGATGTGCAGGAGTGCTTCCTCGTGCCATCGCTTGATCTTGTCGAGGCTGTTTTGCCCGGATCCATCCGGCTCGGGTGCCCCACCCGGCGGCAGGCCCTCGGCCAGCACGTCGAGCAGCTCAACGCGGCGTGAGATCACCCCGCTCAGCACCGAGGAGAGTGAGGCGAGGTTGAGAATGAGGCGCAGAAAGTCTCTGTTACGGGCCAGAAGCTCCAGCATGGAATGAACAGCACCAGCCGCCTTTGTAATATTTACGAGGTTCTTCAGTGTGAGTGCGGGATCGGGTGTGCCGGAAACCGCCTCGAGTATGGTCGGAAGGCAGGAAGAGGCCGCCTGCATGGTTTCCTGACCCTCGAGATAGGGGAAGTCTCCGTAGACAAGGGAGTTCAGGAATCTGTGGCTCTTGTTGCCCTCCTCTATGCCGTAGCGCGAGAGGATCTTCCCGACCTCGGCCTCGCCGGGCGGCATCGACAGCACGAGGGGGATTTCACCGGGTGAGCTGTCGCGGAAGAACGAATCGAAGATCCTGCGTACGGTCCTGACCGACATGCTCAACGATGACCTGAAATTGTCAGGCGTGATGTTTCTCAGCGCGCCGTGCGATACGTACGATGCGAGCTTGGACAGTTTGCCGTAGTCAGTGGGGATCGTGTGCCTTCTTATGTCACGGTACATCTGGAGCCTGTGCTCAACTGTTCTAAAGAGCCGGTACGCGTCTGCCAGTGAATCGTGGACATCCTTATCCACGAGACCGTGGTTGTGAAGGCGTTCCAAGGCTTCAAGGGTGTTGCGCGACCTTATCTCCGGCCGCTTCCGGCCGTGAACCAGCTGCAGGGCCTGCACGATGAATTCGATATCGCGTATCCCGCCGGACATGAGCTTGATGTTGCCTTTCCGCTCTTTTACGGGCAGGAGCTTGACCGCCCTTTCCCTTGCCGTGAGAATCTCGGGCAGGGGATCGTAGGAATGCAGGGGATCGAACGCGAATCTCATGCAATTCCCGATGAAGGCATCCGAAACAGAAGGGTCCCCGGCCGTATGCCTGGCCTTCAGCATGGCTTGCTTTTCCCACTGCCGCGCCCTGCGCTGCATGTAGTTCGTGTGCTCATCGAGGAGGACAACCAGAGGGCCGCTCTCTCCGTCCGGCCTCAGGCGCAGGTCCACCCTGAACAGTATGCCCTCTTCGGTAGGAGAGGTGAGGTACTCGGTTATACGCTTCGCCACAGACGTGTGGAAAAGCTTCTCCTCGCCATTGCCCGCAGTATTCGATACATATAGAAGGTCGATATCGGACGAGTAGTTGAGTTCCGTGCCTCCGAGCTTGCCCAGCGAGATGATCGAGAAACGTTCCAGGGCCGGGTGCGGTTCCGCGTGGCTTTCGTCCGTATCGCCGCCTGCGCCCCTAAGCTCCACTCCCAAGGCGAGAAGAGCCGTTTTCTCGATTATGGCATCGGCAAGAAAAGATAACTCCGCCGTTATCTCCTCGACGTGCGCGATGCCCAGAAGATCCCTGGTGCCGATCCTGAGTATCTCCCTGCGCTTGTATCTCTTTATGCTGTTGATGATGCGTCGCGTATCCCTGAAGGGCCTGCACTGCCTCTCGAGCTCCTCCCTGTACGTGCTGAACGCCTTTGGATACTCCAGTGTTTCTCCCTCTATCAGCCAGGAGAGATAGCCCGGATTCCTGATAAGGATATCGGACAGGTAGAAGCTGCAGGAGAAGATCATCACGAGAAGCCTGCAGAGAGGCTCTTCCATGTATATCGAATCGAGGAAACGGGAAGGCGGATGACTGGACTCGACGAACCTTTGGAGGTTGAGGAGAGCAGAATCCGGATCCGGACAAGAGGATAATTCGGACACCAGACGCCCGACGCGCCTGGCTGTAATGGGGAAGTGTGCCGCAGGCGGGAACATGGAAGCCGTGATCGTACCGGTCCCGAGAAGTTTCTCCCATAGAGAAGCGGCCTTCACCGGATGTTCGAATCCGAGGTCCTCTAAGACCCCGGCCAACCTGCCGGAGCCCGAATCAGGATCCAGCATTATCCCGACGCGTTTCTCTGTCTTTTCGTCCATGAACTTTTGCTGGAACGACGGTGGTTTTTACTGTACCCTATTTAAAAATCGTTCTTCGGGAAGCAGATTATCACCATCAGCTTGTGGAGCGCCAGGGTATTATCACCGCGGATCCGGAACCCGGATTCGAACGTTGAGGAGAGATGATGAAAAAGATCGAAGCGTATATAAAGCCCTTCAAGCTGGATGAGGTCAGGGAGGCGCTTATCGAGGAGGGAGTGGCGGGGCTCAGTGTGGTGGAGGTGAAGGGTTTCGGCAGGCAGAAGGGACACAAGGAGCTCTACCGGGGGAGCGAGTACCAGGTTGATTTTCTGCCCAAGGTAATGGTGACGGCCGTTGTCGCCGATGCCAAGGCGGAACGTGTCGTGGAGGTGATAATCGAGAGCGCGCGGACCGGCCAGGTGGGCGACGGCAAGATCTTCGTCTCGAATGTCGAGGATGCGGTGAGGATAAGGACCGGCGAGAGCGGCGAGGAGGTTCTCTGAGGGGGATGGAAGAGCTCTATCTCGGCATCGAGACATCCTGTGACGATACATCTTGCGCCGTCTATTCGCCTGCGCGGGGTGTGGTCGTGCATAGGACGGCCGCGCAGCTCGATCACGGGACGTACGGCGGCGTCGTGCCGGAGATAGCCTCGAGAGCGCACCTGCGGACTATCCTGCCGCTCTACGAGACGGTTATAGGGGAGTCCGGCCTCGAGCTGTCCCGATTCGCCGGTATAGGTGTAACCAATGGACCCGGCCTGACCGGGTCTCTTCTTACGGGATTATCGTTTGCAAAGGCGCTATCTTACGGGTTCGGCGTTCCCCTTGTGGGCATCCACCATCTGGAGGGGCACATCCTAGCCAATGGTCTCGAGGGGGAGTTCGAGACGCCCTGTATCGTGCTGGTTGTATCCGGCGGGCATACTCAGCTGATACTGGTTGACAGGGTGGGGAGGTACCGTTTTCTAGGGGGGACCAAGGACGATGCGGCGGGTGAGGCATTCGACAAGATAGGAAAGCTGCTGGGGCTTCCGTTTCCCGGGGGACCTGCGATCGAGAGGGAGGCGCGTGAAGGTGACGCGGGGGCGTTCGAGTTTCCGGTCGGACTGGAGCATTCCGGAGACTGTAATTTCTCGTTCTCGGGCCCTAAGACGGCCGTGCGGCTCAAGGTCGAATCGCTCGGGAGGATAACTCCTCGGCTTGCAAAGGATATCGCCGCATCAGCACAGGAGGCCATCGTCAGGGCGCTGGTCCTCAAATCCGTGTTGGCCGTAAGGGAGACCGGCGTATCGAGGTTCTACCTTGCGGGGGGTGTCGCCGCCAACACGAGGCTGCGGGAATCGATCTACGAGCACATGAAGCCTCTAGGGGTCGCGGTGTCTTGGCCCAGCATCGAGTATTGCACCGATAACGCAGCCATGATAGCCTGCGCGGCCTACCATCACGTAAGCGCCGGCCGCAGCGACTCTCTCGAGCTGAACACCTTCCCGCGCGGCGCCATCACATCGTGGTCGTAGAATTGACCGCATTCGGTGGAAGGCGCTCAAGTGCGGATTAGGCGGAGTCCGGTAACCGCAAGCAAGCCGGTCGGTCGGATATGGGATCCGTATCCAAGCGGCGACGGAAGGGTGCAGAGTCCAGGTTCCTCTATTTTCTTTCTGCAAAGCATATTGCATGATATCCCCGATAACCGTGTGATTCGGGGCCAATCCATATGGGCCCGATCTGCTTAATTTTCAACAATTAAAGTCCGCCTGTCGGTGGAGGGACCGGCCGCGCGGCCCTATCCGCCCCTTGGCATGTTACTTGCGAACCAGGGGAATAGTCGAATATTTGCTCCACACCTATAGCGCTTGGTTGCAATCTGCTTTGTAGGGGTCGGTTAATGCAGCAAAAGGGTCATGAGGACAAGTGCAAGATACTCGTAGTGGATGACGAAGAGCACATTCGCAGAATTGTACGTTTTCAGCTGGAGAAGAACGGGTACGAAGTTGCTACGGCGGAGAACGGCGAAGCGGCGCTCGAGATGGTCAGGCGCGAGCATCCCGATCTCATAATTCTCGACCTCATGATGCCAAAGATGGACGGCTTCCAGGTCTGCAGCCGGATCAGGCAGAATTTCCAGACGAGCCAGATACCCATAATCATGCTCACGGCCAAGGGCGATCTTCCCGACAAGATAAAGGGACTGAGTGACGGAGCCAATGATTACCTGATCAAGCCGTATTCCAACGAGGAGCTTCTTCTGCGCGTCAAGAACGTGATCGATTGGAACAACAAGCAGAAGGAGGCCAGCCCTCTCACCGGCTTCTCCGGTAACAGGGCGATAGAGAAGGAGCTTCAAAAAAGGCTGGAGAACAAGGAGCCATTCGCGTTCCTCTACATGGATATAGACAATTTCAAGGCCTATAACGACTACTACGGCTACCGGAAGGGCGATGAGGCGATACTGTTCCTCGCAGATATCATCTCGGAGGCAGTAAACTCCATCGGAGAGCCGTCGGCCTTCGTGGGGCATATAGGGGGAGACGATTTCGTCGTCATCACATCTCCCGAGCGCGGGGAGTTCATATCGCGTCATATCATAGACGAGTTCGACAAGGGGGCGCTCGTTCTTCTGGGGGAGGATGAGATCCGGCGGGGGCATTTCGAGATCAAGAACCGGAAGGGCGAGGTGATAAAGGTTCCGTTGATGTCCCTGACAGTAGCCCTCGTTATCAACGACGGGCACAGGTTGAAACACTTCGCTGAGATAAGCGATATCGCCTCGGAACTGAAGAAGTTCGGCAAAAGAATGGCCGGCAGCGTGGTGATTCGCGAAAGAAGGAAAGAGGCTTCAGTCGAAGAGAAGGTGGACGGATAGCCCGACTGTCGCCGGGCCGGTGAGTCCCTGACCGGATGAAGACGTTAGATGGCTTATGGAGGCTTAAGGTTGGCGCACACGACCGTAGCGGACGAAAAGGTCAAGATCGACAGCATCATCCTCGATGCCCAGGAGCGTATCGAGAGCCTCGGGAAGCAGTGTGACCGCTACAGGGCCGTCTTCGACTCCGCCCGCCTGATAATCGGTCACGAGCTGGTGAAGCCGCTCACTTCCATCAGCGGATATATCGAGCTCCTCGAGAGCGAGCTGGGCGATGCCGCCGGTAACAAGGGGAGAAGGTACTTCGGCAAGGTGAGGGAGGCGACCGCCCGGCTGAACAGCCTGATAGACACATTCGTTCAGATGCTTCACGTTGACGGATGTGGTGAAAGTGGCTGCAGTGTGGAAAAGATCGATCTTTTCGAATTGATAGACGACATAGCCTCGCAGTTCTCCGACAGCCTCGTGAATGTCAACAACGATGTGCCGGCAGACCTGGGGCCTCTCTATCTCAGAGGGAAGTTCCTGGAGGTTGTTGTAGAGAATCTCGTGACGAATGCGGTGAAGCACAGCGACGGCAGAGGCGAAGTAAGAATCACCGCGGAGCTGAGAAGGGAGAGACGGGGCTCGTCGAATCAACAGCTTCTCCTGCTCAGGGTACAGGATCAGGGTTCGGGGATACCTGAGGAGGAACTGGATAAGATATTCGATCCGTTTTACCGGGTGGGGGACGACAGCGATGCTACAGGGCTGGGTCTCGGGCTGGCGCTGGTGAAGAGCGTCGTTGCGCTGATCAATGGAGATGTCCACGTAAAGAGCAAGGTGGGCGAGGGAACGACTGTAACCTTGTGCGTTCCGGTTCCGGGCAAGGAATGACGGAATGGCCATGAATGCAAGATGGGAATTATCAAGATATGATCGATGCGAGTAAGGCAAGAGATAAGGGCGACGTGATCATCACCGTCCCCCAGGTCAGGCTGATAGAGCTGATTTCCATCTTTTGCATCGTTTACGTGGCCAGGGAGATCACCGGTTTCGTATTCAAGACCGGCCCCATACTATTCCTGCTGATGGGCTCGGCGATTCTCAGCCTCGTGGTCACCGGCCTCGAGAACGTATTCCGCCGGTACTCTAATTCTCAGCTCAGGTACAGGCGTGTCTGGGAGTGGAGCACGGTCGCCGTGGACCTCGCGACAGTGCTTGTGCTGGTCTATCTGACCGGCACGGCGGAGAGCCCCTTCCTCTTTCTTGTCGTTGTGCCTCTATTCTTCGCAGGAAGGCTGCTGCCTACGGTTTCGGCAGGATTCGTGATTACAGCAATTACCATACTGACGATAGGGATCCTAGGCTTGCTGGAGATCAGGGGTGCAATTCCCCACTATTCCAGTTATACACAGTCGCAGACATTCATGATGAGCAGGCAGTACCTCATGGGGATCGTTCTTGTGCTTACAGGATTCATGAGCCTCATGACATATCTGTTCAATAACTACTATGAGAACTTCAACGTGCACCTGATGAGCGCCGAGGACAGGCTAATAAGCTCGAGGCGCAGGATAATCGAGCTGACTAGGCTGTACGACATCAGCCTGGGCATCAATTCGGTTATAAGCCTCGAGACCCTGCTCAAGATGGTCTGCAAGGAGATAACGCTTCTGCTGAGGCGGCCCTGGGCGTCGGTCACTCTTCTGAACCAGAAACGCGAAATCATAAAGCATATCGAGATCGGCGAGAAAGGCATCGAGAGTGTCGAATCATTAGAGGACATCTCGGAAGATTCCCTTGTGGAAGAGGTATTGAACCTCAGGGAGGGCTTGATCATCAGCGATGTGACGCAGCATAAAAAGGCGGCCCGATCTATGATGCTGGCCGGACGGAACCTGTGCCCGCTGATCGCCGTTCCGATTCTCAGCGGCAAGGACGACCTGGGGATTCTCATGGTCGGAGATGTAGATGCGGGACCTTTCACAAACGAGGATGTCAGGCTGCTCACCATACTGTCGGGACAGGTGGCGACCGCGATAGAGAAGAGCAGGCTTTATGAGGTGATGAATGGAAGAATAAAGCGCCTCAAGGAGGACAATGAGAAGCTACTCAACTCGAACAAGCTCAAGATGAACTATATCTCTCATCTCTCCCATGAATTCAAGACCCCGCTTACTTCGATCAAAGCATATGTGGAATCGTTGATAGAGCACATCGACAACCCCGACTTCAATGAGAGGGAGGAGTTCCTGAAGGTCGTCTCGACGGAATCGGAGAGATTGATAAGGATGGTCGACAAGGTTCTCGATATCTCCAAGATAGAGTTCGGACAGAGAACCCTAAAGCGCAGGCTGTTCGAACTGTTGCCATTGATAGAGGATGTCGAGTCATCGATGCAGCCCTACCTCAAGGACAAGGATCTTAGGCTTATTGTGAATGTTCGGGGCGAGCTGCCGCTGATCGACGGCGACGAGGACCTGATCAAGCAGGTATTCATAAACCTGATCGGCAACGCTATCAAGTTTTCGGAGCGCGGAACGAGGATTTTTATAGAAACGGTCGAGGACGCCGTGTCTGTGAATGTCAGGATCAGGGACGAGGGGACGGGAATACCGGAAAGGGACCTGAAGATCATATTCGAGCAGTTCTACCAGGCTGACAAGGCAAAGGGCGAAGGGGTGGGTCTTGGACTGGCCATAGTAAAGAATATTGTCGAGCAGCACGGTGGACGGATTCATGTCGAGAGCGATATCGGCAAGGGCAGCACATTCATATTCACGCTTCCGAAGGAACACCATTTCAACGATCTGCTTGGATACCTGTTCGATTCGATGGACGCACACGATGAACTTCAGGAGATGTTCAAGCTCTCGGTAAAGGTCATAGCGGAAATTCTTTCGGTCAAGATCGTATCGCTGATGCTGCTGGACCGGGATCGTAAGGAGTTGTTCATAAAAGCGGCTTACGGTCTTGACGAGAGTGTTGTAGAGAAAACGCGCGTGGTTGTAGGTGAAAGCATAGCCGGAGGCGTGGCCGATTCCGGCGAGCCGCTGCTCATAAGGAACGTCGAGAAGAGCTGTATATCCGAGATGCCCAATAATCCACAGTACGAGACGAAATCATTGATCAGTGTTCCTTTGAGGATCGGTTCCACGGTTATCGGCGTCATCAATGCAAACAATAAGACATCCGGAGAGTCATTCACGAAGGACGACCTCGGCCTTCTGAACAGTCTCAGCCTGAGAATGTCCAAGGTTATAGAGCGGATGAGAACGGCCGAGGATTTCCACGCTTTCCTCAAGGAGACGATAGACTCGCTCAATTCGCTGCTGCAGAGCTGCGAGAGGGACAAGGCCGGCCAGAACGCGAAGATCGTGCGCTGGTCCACTACGGTGGCGCGCAAGCTCGCGCTCAGCGAAAAGGAAACGCAGGTTGTGCAGTACGTGTCGAGCGTGCACGATGTCGGCATGACATGCGTGAGCGATCAGATAATGCAAAAGACGCTTGAACTGACGACAAAGGAGATGGACGAGATTAGAAAGCACCCTCAGAGGGGGGCTGCCATCATGAGACCATTCGAATTCGTCGAGCTCGTCAGCCAGAATATCCTCTTTCACCACGAACGAATAGACGGGAACGGTTACCCCATGGGATTAAAGGGGGATCAGATACCTATAGGATCGAGGATATTGGCTGTTATCGACGCGTTTGCTTCAATGACCAGCGATAGACCGTTCAGATTGAAGATGAGCGTGCATGAGGCCATCGACGAACTCGTAAACCAGGCGGGCACGCAGTTCGACTCATCGGTCGTGGCCGCTTTCATCGAGGTGCTGATGGATGAGGGGCAGGTCGAGGTAGAGGAATACACCAGGATAACGGACAGACTGAGGTTCAAGAAGAAGCATCATGTCCTGCACTGAGGACGGAGGGATTGGATTGTTCACAAGCGGTGCCGAGAAGATGTTCACGGGCGAAGCGGGGACGCTTGCATACCTGTTCTTCGTTCTGCTGGCATCCCTGATATATGTCCTGCGGGCGATTCAGTCCAGCCGGTCGGAACGCGGCGGGGCGCCCGGCGGCTTCATCGCGGCCCTTACGATGCTTATGGTGTCGAGGTACCTTAATACTGCGGCTGTCTCGACGGAATTCATATCGCTCTCGATGATCGGGTCGATCCTTTCGGCTGCGGGCATTTACCTTGTATTCAACCTCGTGATAGCGGGAGATGGTGTGAGCGGCTCCCGTATCTTGAGGGGGAAAGTTCTGCTCTGCGGCGCCGGCGCGGGGATAATTCTGGGGGGAGGCTTTTTGGCATTTGCCTCAAGGGTGCTTACCGGATCGATTCTTATGCACTTCCTGTATTCGTTTCTGATGCTTGCGCCGGTAGGATTCTTGGTTGGATCACTTTGGAGCAGGGATAGAGCAATGAAGAGCGGACTGTTTCTGCCGGTAGTATCGGCGCTCTTCTTTATTTCGGCCGCATTGGTCGGTGGAATGACGGTGCTGGGTATAACCGTTGACAGCATATTCTGGAAGCAGCTGTATTCGCTGCTGGATCTATCGGGATTCTTCACGCTTCTGGCCTCAACGATCGAAAGTCCGGGACATGATCGGGAGGGTGAAGCGGTTGCCGCGCAAGGGTGGAGGTCATACAGGGCTAAGACCGTTTCCGCGAAATCCGATGAAGCGGAAATGTTCTCGTTCAACCGCCTGTCCGAGATCGACCGTGGTATAAGTTCAGGGAACGGCGATAAAACCGTATACGGTGACTTGGCGAGATTTCTGGCGGAGGAGACGGGCTCAGATCTAGTATTGCTGAGATTGGCGGAAGAGGGAAAGAGCTTCTTCGAAGTCAAGGGTTGCCATGCTGCCGATGGCGGGGAGGTCGAGGATCTGGACAGTCTATCCATCAACAAGGACGCCTGTGAGCAGCTGTGCAAGGAGAGGTACAGCTATGGGGCCGGCTACAGCCTGACCGCTGACGCGTTGGGAGAAGGGCACGAAGCCCTCGTTCCCGCGGGCTGCCGGTGGGAAGAGAGGAGTGTGGTGGTGGTTCCCGTCATGTGGAAGGGTTCTATGATAGGATTGGTGACCGTCGGATTCTTCGACGGAGAGATCCCTTCCAGGACGGCGGCCCTCATCGGTCTATACGCGAACAAGGCCGCTTATGTCTTCGAGAGGAACAGATGGAAGAGTGCCGTTCGGGGCAAGGAGAGGGAGCTGTCCGCATGCAAGGAAGAGCTGGAAGGTGTTAACCAGCTCAAGGCGAATTTCCTCTCCATAGTATCGCACGAGCTGAGAACCCCCCTGACGTCCGTAAAGGCTTACACCGAGACCCTTCTCGACAATCTCGAGAATATCAAGCGCGAAACGATCCAGAACTTTCTGAATGTGATGGCCGAGGAGAACGAGAGGCTCATAAAGCTGGTTGACAACATACTGGACTACTATCATATGGAAACGGGCTACATGAAGGCCGAAAAAGCCTCATGCAACCTGAACGACGTAATCGTCGAAAGCCACATGAAGCTCCAGAGAGATTTCCTGGCCTCGGGCGTTGACAGCGAGCTAAAGCTTCCGACGCAACCTGTTACGGTGGACGCCGACAAGGAAATGATAAGCCAGCTTCTCGAGAATCTGATCGGGAACGCCGTAAAATTCACACCGAGGGGCGGCAGGGTGACTATTACCCTCGAGGAGGAAGCGGCTGCGGCGAGATTGATCGTCCGCGATACCGGCAAGGGGATTCCAGAGGAACAGCTGGAGAAGATATTCGAGCGTTTTTATCAGGTGGACGGGACCAGTACCCGGGAGCACGGGGGATCCGGTCTAGGTCTGGCGATATGCAAGAACATAGTAGACTGGCACGGCGGCAAGATATGGGTCGAGAACGTCAAGGAGGCCGGAACGAAATTTACCGTGCTGCTGCCTACGAGGGATGTTGTCATCAGGCTGCCCGCCGCCTCGGGACACATCGGATCGGTCAGGTTCGAAAGGGAGAAATACATGTCGCTTCTGGTAGAGATGCTGGCGGAATTCGTGCAGGCGCGCAAGGCCTCTATAATGCTGCTGGACAAGGATCAGCAGATACTTCAGATAATAGCCGCCAAGGGTCTCGATCCGGAATTCGTCCAGAACACGAAGCTGGAGATCGGCGAGAGGATAGCGGGTCGCGTCTTCCAGAAGGGCGAGCCGCTGCACGTACTCGACATCGAGAAGAGCGGCGAGGTGGGGCGCGCAAACAATGCCGGGTTCTACGGAACCCATTCCTTTATCTCCGTTCCGCTGTACGATGGTGCGGAGATAATAGGAGTGCTGAATGTCAGTGACAACGTCGAAGGTAAGGAATTCTCCGCTCCCGACAGGGAGATAATGGAATCACTGGCGATGATTATTTCCGGGATGTTAAAGAAGCTGAATGCGTACGAAACCGTATCGTCCAACTTCGAGAAACTGAAGGATGCCATGCGGAACATCCTCGATCTGAGAGAAGCCAGGGGAAGCAGGAATATTTCGAACCTCACGCTGCTCGCGATAACTATGGGCAAAAAGCTCGGGCTGGACGAGAAATCGCTGACGGCGATCCGCCTGGGGATGAATCTCTACGACCTCGGGATCATGAAAATCCCGCGCAACATAAGGGCGAAGAAAGAAGAGCTAACCGACAAGGAATGGGAGAAGCTGAAGCAGCATCCCGACATAGGATTCTCGCTCGTTTCGCCGATGAGCCTGGAGAAACGGATAATGAGAATGATCCGCAGCCATCACGAGAACTACGATGGGACGGGGTATCCCGACGGTCTTGCCGGCGTAGAGATACCTGTAGAGGCGAGTATCGTCAACATCGTCGATTCATTCAGGGCCCTGATAAGCCAGGGTCCTTACAGGCGGTGCTATTCGGCGGACGAGGCCCGGAGTGAGATAATCAAGGGATCCGGCACGAGGTTCGATCCCAAGGTTGTGGGAGCGTTCGTGAAGGCGTTCGATGAACTGGGGGCTACGGAGGATAAATGCGGGCTGGTACTGGTGTCGGCGGAGAATTCTGCCGAGACCGCCATGGTGGGTGCAGGGGAGGATCCCGAGGAGCATCAAGAGGAGATACTTGTTAAGGAGGGAAATCCATGAAAAGGGGCAAAGTCCTCGTGGTCGATGACGAGATAAACATAACGCAGATACTGGAATTCAGCATTGGAGCCGAAGGTTACGAAGTCATATCAGCATCGAACGGGGAAGAGGCCATCGAGAAGGCGCGGAGTGAACAGCCGGATCTTATAATACTCGATATCATGATGCCCAGGATAGACGGGTACGAGGCATGCCGCATTCTCAAGGCGAATCCGGTGACGAAAAATATACCTGTTCTTCTGCTTACGGCCAAGGGAAGGGATATAGACAAGAGGCTCGGGTACGAGGTCGGAGCTACGGATTACATAGTCAAGCCGTTCAGTCCGAATAAGCTCATCGACAGGATTCACAAGCTGCTGTCCTATGCGAAGTAACCTTTTGGATTGCAGCGGGGAATAAGCGATAATATAATCCCTGCTGTTATGGCAGCCGATGCAGGATCACCTACCTTTTACGATGTAGCTTTACCGCTTCCTATAGATAGATTGTTCACGTATAAAGTGCCCGCCTCATTGGCGGGCCGCGTGCTAATAGGTTGCCGGGTTCTTGTGCCGTTCGGCAGGAAGAAAATGACCGGTTACGTCATCTCCGCCAGAAGCAGAGCTCCGGGCCGCGTGAGGTTGAAGGAGATCGTCGACGTGGTCGATGTCGAGCCCCTTTTGAACGGGAATATCCTTCGCCTTGCGCAATGGATGTCCGATTATTACGTGCACCCGGTGGGAGAGGTGCTCAGAACCGTTCTGCCGGCCGGTATAAAGGGTAGCGGGAGGTCGAGAGCGGTTGACGGTTCGGACGGGGGGTTTCCGTTCGAGGAGGAGTATCCGGATCTGAGTGCCGAGCAGTCGAGGGTTTTCGATGCGGTGGCGGAGGCTATGCGTGCGGGGAAACCGGGGAGGTTCCTGCTGCACGGCGTGACGGGAAGCGGCAAGACCGAGGTCTATCTAAGGTGCATTGAGGAAGCGCTTCGTTCGGGGAAGAGCGCCCTGATCCTGATACCGGAGATAGCCCTCATTCCACAGACAACGTCGAGGTTCAGAAGGCGCTTCGGGGATGAGGTCGCCATACTACACAGCCGCCTTACCGGAGCCCAGCGATGCTCGATCTGGAAGGGAGCGAAGGAGGGGAGTATCAGGGTTGTCATGGGCGCCAGATCGGCAGTTTTTGTCCCCCTGAGGAATCTTGGGATCGTCGTGATAGACGAAGAGCAGGATTCATCATTCAAGCAGCAGGAGAAACCGCATTACAACGCAGTGAGGGTTGCTGCTCGAAGGGCCTCGATAGAGAGCGCCGTTCTGCTGGCGGGTTCCGCGACTCCTTCTCTGGAAACATACAGCGATGCGCTGTCGGGAGATGTCGAGGGGTTCAGGTTGA
Organism: uncultured bacterium; assembly: GCA_964422745.1. Taxonomy (GTDB): domain Bacteria; phylum Krumholzibacteriota; class Krumholzibacteriia; order Krumholzibacteriales; family Krumholzibacteriaceae; genus CAYRCK01. The sequence continues at coordinate 30,278 of CAYRCK010000001.1, read as the reverse complement.
GCGCGAGACCGGGTATGCGCAGGATGCCGTCGGTCGGAATCGTCGACATGAGGGGGAGAAAGGGGATATTTTCCGACGAGCTTCTGGGGGCCCTGGATACGGTGATGAGTAATGGAGAGCAGGCCATAATACTGCTTAACAGGCGGGGGCATGCAAACTACCTGCAGTGCAGGAGATGCGGGTGGATATGCCGGTGTCCCGATTGCTCCATCTCACTGACATATCACAGCCGCAACAACATTCTCGTCTGCCACTATTGCGGGTTCAAACGCCGGACGCCGGAATCATGCCCGAGCTGCGGCGAGCATGATATGATGCATCGAGGAGTGGGTACACAGAGGGTTGAAATGGAGCTGTGGAACCTGCTCCCGGGCGCAAGGGTATTGAGAATGGATCATGACACGACATCGGGGAAAACCGGGCACCTCGAGATACTGAGGAGATTCGCCTCGGGGGAGAAGGATATTCTTCTCGGGACACAGATGGTGGCCAAGGGGCATCACTATCCGAACGTGACGCTTGTCGGCGTGCTTTCCGCGGACGCGGGGCTTAATTTTCCCGATTTCAGGGCGGCCGAAAGAACGTTCCAGCTCCTTTCACAGGCTGCGGGACGAACGGGAAGGGGGGATAGGGGCGGAAGGGTGATCATACAGGCCTTTTCACCAGATCATTATATCTTTTCACATCTGGCCGAACACGATTTCGAGGGATTCGCAGAGCAGGAGCTTGAAATGCGCCGCGATTTGGCGTATCCGCCCTCGGCCCGGCTGATGCTGCTGACCGTAACGTCGGTCTCACCGGATAGGGCGTGGAAGGGTGGTGAGGCGATCGTTTCAAGCATCAGGAGCATGCGAGAGGGAAGAGGGCTGGAGGTGCTGGGACCGGCGCCCGCAGTGATAGAGCGCATTCGCGGCAGGAGTCGTGTGCAGGTGCTTATCAAGGGAGGGCTCGATGAGCGGGTGAAGGGAGAATTGGTTCGAAAATCGGTCAAGGCCGTGTCAGGGCTCTCGGCAACCGACGTCCAGTGGGACGTCGATCCGTCGAACATAATGTGACAGACCGGCAGATCCTATTACGCCGCCGCCGGTTCGACTTTGCAAGTCCCCGATACTTCTTGACATGCGGCCATGCGATTGCTAACGTAACTATGTCCCTTGAGATTCGGGGCGCACCCCGGATTCCGAATCGTACCCAGGAGGATCCCCAGAGCTAAAGTTAAAATAGAGTTAGAATCAGTGAATTACCGCATGCGCGTTGGCCTTAGCACATTTACGTTATGCGCCGCGCGTAAGAAAAGGAGGTAGCTCTCTCATGAAGAGAAGCCATGTAATAATCTTACTTCTGATTGCAGTGGCCTTTTCGGTCTACTCCTGCAAGAGCAAGGAAACGATCAGCGCGATGCTCGATAACGAGCACGGCCTCTATGAAAGCGCGATCAATAACGCGAACCTCGCCCTGGAGAAGAATCCCGATGACGCGGAGGCTCATTTTCAGCTGGGCGTATCTTACAGCTACATCGGAAAGATGGCAGAGGCCTATAGGGAGTTCATGGCAGCAGCCAGGTTGAATCCTAAGAAGCTGGAAGACTGCGAGAACAACATAAAGCACAACTGGGCGGTGCATTTCAACAGCGGGATAACGGAATACCAGTCCGAGAACTGGGAAGGCGCCCTGAAGGAGTTCGAGCTTACGGCCCAGGCGGACCCCAGGCAGATAAAGGGTTGGCTGTACCTTACGGATGTCCTATACATACTCAACCGCGACGACAGCACCGGTGCCGCCTACAGGGAACAGGCCTTCGCAGCGGGGGACTCGCTTCTTGCAAGGGCTGAGAAGGGGCTCGAAGAATACGGTGAGGCCATGACGCTCGGTGGGAAGATCATGGTGCTGCGAGGCGAAAACGAGCGCGCTTACCAGATATTCCAGGAATTGATAGCGGAGGATCCCTCCTACTTCGAGAAGGCCGAGGAGATTGGCGACGTCTACGCAAACAAAAACGATTGGGTAAACGCGGCCAAGCTCTACGAGCTCGCCGCGGACGGCCGTATGCAGACGAATAACCAGAGCTTCGACCTCTACTACAACCTCGGCGTGAGCTATTACAAGATGGAGAACTACGTAATGTCGGCGGATGCCTATCAGAGGGCGCTGACACTGGAGCCGGACAACAGGAATGCGAATTACAGCATCTTCCTGACGTATTTCAAGGCCGGGATGTATGACGAGGCGGTTGTGGTGGGCCAGAAGTACACGGAGCAGATAGCTCCGGACGATGCAAGCGGATGGCAGATACTCGCTCGCTGCTATGGCGAGAAGGGGATGAACATCAAATCGGAAGAGGCCATTCAGAAATATATGGAGCTCAGCCAGTAGGGATCCTGCGTATTGTATCATAATCCTGCCGACCGGAACGGATATTGCATGTTTATCCATTCTGATTGCGGGTATGATTACCGGGCGGATATCACAGGCGGGGGACCCAAGCATATTCTTTCTCTTGACAGGAGGATGTCTTTTAGGTAACTTCATAGTGCAATGGGAGCCTCGTTTCTTCGTCGCTCTTCGTTCTCCTTCAAAAGTAACTGTGAGAGGATTTCGTAAAGCTCGAAATGCTCGTTAAGCCATGTGTATAGTTTCAAGATCAGCCGGGCGAAAGGAATGTGTTCTACGTTTAGACTGAGACAGTCTTGACCAGCCGAACCACTTAACGTGGATTAAGAATTTCATCAATCTTCAATCATCGGTTCATAAGTTAGCTATGTATAGAAAGTGCCTTGTCGGTTTAACGGATCAGCGGGCGGGTGACTGCTAACAGAGAAGGGATCGACCATCATGGATATTGCCGAACTTAAAAGTAAGAAGATCGACGAGCTGCTCGATGTCGCCGGCGATCTTGGGATCAATGGTCTCAGCAGCCTGAGAAAGCAGGAGATAATATTCAGGATACTCCAAGCCCAAGCGCAGCAGAACGGCCTGATCTACAACGAGGGAGTTCTGCAGGTGCTGCCCGAGGGTTACGGCTTTCTCAGATCTTCCGCCTACAACTACCTGCCGGGACCGGATGACATATACGTGTCACCATCGCAGATCAAGAAGTTCAGCCTGAGGACGGGAGACACCGTTTCCGGCCAGGTGCGCTCACCTAAGGACTCCGAGAGGTATTTCGCCCTTCTCAAGGTCGAAGCAGTGAATCTGGAGTCACCGGAGGAGGCTAAGAAGAAAACGCTGTTCGATAACCTGACGCCCCTCTACCCCCTCGAACAGATCAATCTGGAGCACAAGGCCAATGACCTGTCGACACGCCTGATGAACCTGCTCACACCGGTCGGCAAGGGACAACGAGCTCTGATAGTGGCTCCACCGAGAACCGGGAAGACGATACTTCTTCAAAAGATGGCGAATGCGATTACGGACAACCACCCCGAGGCGATTCTCATCGTGCTGCTCATAGACGAGCGCCCCGAGGAGGTTACGGACATGGAGAGGTCCGTGAAGGGGGAGGTAATAAGCTCGACCTTCGATGAACCGGCCGACAGGCACGTACAGGTCGCCGATATGGTGATACAGAAGGCGAAAAGGCTCGTCGAGCACGGGAAGGACGTCGTGATCCTGCTCGACAGCATTACGCGGCTGGCCAGGGCGCACAACTCCGTAGTTCCTCATTCCGGCAAGATCCTATCGGGCGGCGTCGACTCCAACGCACTGCAGAGGCCCAAGAGGTTCTTCGGCGCGGCGAGAAACACGGAGGAGCAAGGAAGCCTTACGATTATTGCTACCGCACTGATCGAGACGGGCAGCCGGATGGACGACGTGATCTTCGAGGAGTTCAAGGGTACGGGCAACCTCGAGATCGTTCTCGACCGCAGGCTTTCCGACAAGAGGGTATTCCCTTCGATCGATATATTCAGGTCCGGCACACGAAAGGAAGAGCTCCTTCTGGACGACAAGACGTTGAGCAAGGTCTACATCCTCAGGAAGTTCCTGAGCGACAAGACGCCCGTCGAGGCCATGGAGTTCCTTCTCGAAAAGATGGCGAAGACCAAGACAAACGCAAAGTTCCTGCAGTCAATGAACGCCTAGCCCCTTCCGCAGCCCTTTCGGATCGGCTGGGAGCAGGCGCATCGAGAGGAATTTTCATTTGAACTTTGATGGATACATTATTAACTTGTGATAATCCAGGGGGCCGTGCCTCAGGCGGCGCGGATCGGCGCAGCAGAGGACATTTCACTTCGGAACCGGATCGGTCCAGCTGGGATGTTTGAAATCGACCAATGAACGTAAGGATCGGTGAAGCCGTCATGAAAAAAGGGATACACCCCAAGTACAAAGAAACGAAGATTACATGTCTATGCGGCAACGTGATAGAGACATCCTCCACACAGGATGATATTCACGTTGAGATATGTTCCAAGTGCCATCCCTTCTTTACCGGAAAGCAGAAACTGGTGGATACCGCCGGCCGCGTGGAGAGATTCCAGCGCAAGTACGGAGACTACCGGGCAAAGCGTACCGGGGAGAAGAAGTAGCCATTCCCACACCCACTCACCCACACCTTTTCCGGGGGGCGAATGCCTGACAGGGAAGCTAGAAGACGCCTTCGTATAGGGGGACAGGCGGTAATCGAGGGTGTTATGATGCGCTCGCCGGACAGGATTGCCATCTCGGTACGAAATCCGGAAGGTGGAATCGTAACGAAATCCGAACCGTTCGTCAGCTTGACGAAGCGTAAGCGATTGATGGGGTTTCCCGTAATAAGAGGGGCCGTCACCCTCGTCGAAACCTTTGTAGTGGCCGTCAAGGCGCTTTCGTTCTCAGCGGAACAGGCGGGGCAGCCGGATGAGAAGGATGGCAAGGAGGGCGCCGGCGGGCCGACGAGATTCCACATGATCATAACGGTGATAGCGGCGCTCGCTCTCGGATTCGTGCTGTTCTTCTACATACCGCTCGTTCTCACCGAGGTGACGGGACTCAAGGGGGGGATCCTCTTCAACCTGGTAGATGGGCTGATCAGGATGGTTTTCATCGTGCTGTACATAGTGCTGATCTCCAGGTGGAAGGAGATGCAGAGGATATTCGAATATCACGGTGCGGAGCACAAGGTCATCTTCGCCTTTGAGGACGGCGAGGCTGTGACGCCTGATGCCGCGATGAAGTATCCCCGCAGGCACCCGAGGTGCAGTACAAGCTTCTTGATGATCGTTGTGCTTGTGAGCATCATTCTTTTTATAATGCTGGGAAGGCCGGACAGCGTTGTGGACCGGCTGGTGCGGTTTTCCCTAGTGCCCGTAATCGGCGGCGTATCATACGAGGCGCTCAAGCTTTCCGCGAAGCCTTCGGTCGGCCGTTACATCTCTTTCATGATGTGGCCGGGTATCTTCCTCCAAAACTACACGACCAGGGAACCGGACATAGACCAACTGGAGGTCGCGGTTGCGGCCCTTTCGGCCTGCCTTGAAGACAAAAACCTGGAATCATAGCTCGTTATAAATTAGAGTCGTGAGGTATGGGGGATCGGATAATCCGTTCCCGACGGGGCTCGCCGTTATGCGGAGGCTTGTGGAGAGGCTGAATGGATAAAATCGAGAAATACAGGAGCGTTCTGAGACATTTCGAGTGGCTCACGGGCGAGCTTTCGAAATCCGAGGTGATAAAGGATCAATCTCTGTATAAGAGGCTCGCCAAGGAGAGGAGCGAGCTGCAGGAAGCGGCATCCTCGATCGCCGGATTCCTGGAAATGAAGGGAAGATTAGATGAGGATATGGAGGTCATCGAATCCTCGGAAGACAGGGAGCTGGTAGAGCTGGCGAGGGCGGAGGCCGAGGAGCTGAAGGCCGGGATGTGCGGCCTGAGCGAGAAGATACAGCTTATGCTCCTTCCGAGCGATCCCGATGATTCGAGAAACACTGTCTTCGAGATCAGGGCCGGTACCGGCGGTGACGAGGCGACGCTTTTTGCAGCCGATCTGGCCAGGATGTACAAGATGTACGCCGAGAAGAAAGGGTGGAAGGTGGAACACCTTGGAGGCAGTCCATCCGAGATAGGTGGGTACAAGGAGATCGTTTTCCTGATAAGCGGCAAGAATGCATATGGAAATCTGAAGTTCGAGAGCGGTGTTCACAGGGTTCAAAGGGTGCCGGTCACCGAATCGGGGGGAAGGATCCATACATCTGCGGTTTCCGTCGCCGTCCTTCCGGAGGCGCAGGAGGTCGATGTGAAGATAGATCCGGGGGAGCTCAAGATAGATGTCTACCGTTCCAGCGGTCCCGGGGGCCAGAGTGTGAACACTACAGATTCCGCGGTTAGGATAACACACGTGCCGACCGGTCTGGTGGTCACCTGCCAGGACGAGAAATCGCAGCACAAGAACAAGGCCAAGGCCTTGAAGGTCCTCAGGGCCAGACTTCTGGAGAAGGCGAGGAACGAGCAGAGGGATAGGAGGGCCGAAGCCAGGAAAAGCATGGTGGGCTCCGGGGACAGGAGCGCCAAGATAAGAACCTACAACTTTCCTCAGGGGAGGGTCACGGACCACAGGATCGGTTTGACACTGCACAATCTGAGCGGCGTGCTGGCCGGCGAGCTGGACGACATTGTTAGGGAGCTTGCGGTGGCCCATAGGGAGGAGCTTTTGAAGAGGGAGATAAAGGGTGATGAGGATCGATGATGATGTGCGGGGGAGGACCGCCTCCCGCGACGCCAGCGGAAGATGCCCTGCGGTACTGGGCGCCTTGAAGATGGCCGAGTCGTACCTGCGCGATCACGGCATCGGATCCGCCCGCCTGAACGCCGAGCACATACTCGCCAATGCGTTGGGCTGTTCGCGCCTCGATCTATACCTGCGCTTCGATCAGAGGCTCGAGGAGGACGATCTTCCGGGAATGAGGGACAACCTCAGGAAGAGGGCGCGTGGTTATCCTCTTCAGTACATCCTCGGCGGCGTCGAATTCTATTCACTGAGATTCGAAGTGAGAGAGGGGGTATTCATACCCAGGTTCGAATCGGAGCTTCTCGTTGAGGCGGTGGAAGAGGCGTTGACCGGAAACGGCGTTCTTCTTTTCCTGGAGATGGGGGTGGGCGCGGGAGTGCTATCCGGAGCCCTCGCCGCAGGACATCCGGGATGGAGAGGTGTGGCTTTTGATATATCTCCGGCCGCGGCTTCGCTGGCTAAACGCAATTTCGAGATTCTTGGGGTCGGCGAACGCGTCTCGGTGATGACGGCGGACGGATTCGGCGCGATAGCGGGGGAGCCGGTGTTCGACCTGCTAGTTTCGAATCCGCCTTACGTGCCGTCGGGCGATATCGGGGGGCTTCAGTTGGAGGTGTCCGTATACGAGAACCGCACCGCTCTCGATGGTGGAGATGACGGGCTCGAATACTATCCGGTTATCGCGCGTGCCGGATCCGGTTTGCTCAAGCCGGGCGGCATGCTGGCCCTTGAGGTCGGGGATGGCCAGGGCCTTGCCGTTTCGAAGGTGTTGGAAGGACACGGGTACGTGGATATTTCAGTGAAGCAGGATTATAACGGATTGGACAGGGTGGTGACGGCTTACAGGCCGTCCGCAGAGGGGAAGACAGATGGATAGCTTGGTAATCAGGGGACCGAACAGGCTGGAGGGAAAGGTTCGCGTAAGCGGAGCGAAGAATGCGGTTCTGCCGTTGATGGCGGCGTCCCTTCTTACGGGAGGGCGGTGCAAGCTCGATAACGTTCCGGATCTGGCAGATACGAGAACGATGATGAAGCTTCTCGGCGTCCTGGGAGTATCCTCGTCCCAGGACGGGGGCGTTCTCGATATCGATGCCTCGAGCGTCGAATCATTCGAGGCCCCGTACAACCTCGTTAGAACCATGAGGGCGTCGATTTACACGCTGGGCCCCCTTCTGGCCCGCTACGGGCGTGCAAGGGTATCGCTTCCGGGGGGGTGCGCGTGGGGTCCCAGGCCGATAAATCTGCACCTTCAGGGCCTTAACGCCCTGGGAGCGGATATAAGGATAGACCACGGCTATATAGACGCCACGGCGGACAGGCTAGAGGGTGCAGAGATCATCCTATCCATTCCGAGCGTTGGAGCGACGGTCAACATAATGCTCGCAGCGGTTCTGGCGAACGGGAAGACCGTTATAGAGAACGCCGCCCGCGAGCCGGAGATCTCCGAGCTGGCACTGGCGTTGAACGATGCCGGCGCGGTGATCGAGGGAGCCGGGGCGTCGAGGATAAAGATAGAGGGGGTGAACGGCATAGCCCCCATCGAGCGCAGGGTGATACCCGACAGGATAGAGGCTGGAACGTTCGCCGCGGCGGTCGTGATTTCGGGCGGGGAAGTGGAGATAGAGGGGTGCAGGCCGGATCACATGCGCGCCGTTATAGACAAGCTCAGCGCATGCGGCGCCGAGATCGTGGAGTCGGAGGACGTCATAAAGGTCTCGGGCCCCGAACAGCTCGTGCCGGTGGATGTGGAGACCGGATTCTATCCATCGTTTCCGACCGACATGCAGGCGCAGATGATGGCCGTTCTATGCAGGGCTTCCGGTGCGAGCACGATAGTCGAACACGTCTATCCCGACAGGTTCACGCACGTTCCGGAGCTGTGCAGGCTCGGAGCGAAGATAATCCTGGACGGCAGCGTGGCCGTCGTAAATGGAGTGGATCAGCTAGAGGGGGCCCCGGTGATGGCGACGGATATCAGGGCGAGTTCGGCCCTGATTCTGGCGGGTCTGGTGGCGGCCGGAGAGACGAAGGTGCTGCGGGTCTATCATATAGACCGCGGATACGAACATATCGAGAAGAAGCTCCAGTCGCTTGGAGCGGATATAGAGAGGATCAGCGAGTAGCCCTGCGGTGCTTTACACGGGAGAGGCAGTTTGCGAAACGTGATCATAGGGACGGCGGGACATGTCGATCACGGCAAGACGGAGATAATTAAGGCGCTGACCGGGCGTGACACCGATCGCCTGGTGGAGGAAAAGGAGAGGGGCATCTCCATCGTGCTCGGATTCGCATCGATCGATCTGGGAGAGGGCCTCAACGCAGGTGTCATAGACGTTCCCGGGCACGAGCGTTTCGTCAAGAACATGGTTTCCGGAGCGTGCGGCGTGGATCTGGCCCTGCTCGTCGTCGCAGCTGACGAGGGGGTGATGCCTCAGACGGAGGAGCATCTCGAGGTGCTCAAGCTTCTGGGTGTCGGTGTCGGTGTTGTGGCCATTACAAAGACGGACCTCGCCGAGCCCGATGTCGTAGATATCGTGAAAAGCGAGATCATGGATATAGTGAGAGACGGACCGCTCGGCGGGGCGCCCGTGGTGCCGACATCCGTCGTGACGGGCGAGGGGCTGGACTCACTCAGGGAAGCCCTGAGAGAGCAGGCGCTAAAGGTTGAGGGCAAGGACGATGCGGATATGTTCCGAATGCCGGTGGATAGGGTTTTTACCAGGAAGGGCATCGGGACTATCGTGACGGGCACCACCTGGAGCGGCACCGTGAGCAGGGGCGACCGGCTGATCGTGGAGCCCCGGGGCACGAAGGTCCATGTCAGGGAGGTGCACAGTTTCGATAGCCCCCGGGAGTCCATAGGGGCGGGCAACCGAGCGGCGCTGGCGCTTCGCGGCGCGAGCGTCGATGAGATAGCAACAGGTTCCCAGGTGATGTCACCCGGCCGCCTCGAGGTATCCAGCATGCTGAATGCATCGATCAGGATCGGCGCGCTTGCGGGATCGAGGCTCAAGAACAGGCAGAGGGTGCGATTCCATCACGCGGCGGCTGAGATAATAGCCCGCGTGATACTGCCCGGTGGTGGGGATCTCGCCGCCGGTGAGAGGGGATTCATCCAGCTCAGGCTGGAAAAACCCACCGCGGCGAGGCGCGGTGACAGGTTCATCCTGCGGACGTATTCACCTATGAGGGTTGTGGCGGGGGGCACGATGCTCGATCCGACGGCGGTCAAGACTAGGCATCTGGACTCGAGAACCGCCGGGGCGCTCGGCAAACTGGACGAAGGATCCGACGGCGATGTCGTTCTCGTGCTTGCGTCGAGGGGCGGAAAGAGGGGCGTCTCCGCCGGCTCGTTCACGCGGTACGGGTTGAAACCCGAGAGCGTGGATGGGACGGTCGAGGAGCTGGAGAGAACGGGCCGCATCGTCTCTGTAACGGGGACGGTCTTCTCCGTGGAGGTGGTTGAAGCGGCGGAGGTCGAGCTTGATAGGATACTGAGTGGATTTGCCTCGGAGAAAAGTCTTCAGTGGGGAATGGACAGGGAGGAGTTGAGAGCGAGGTTGGATCTTGGAAACTCCAAGCTGTTCGAGCTTCTTCTCGACAGGGGTGTCAGGGATGGGAGGTTATTCTTCAAGGGCGGGTTGGTTCGAACGGGAGGCAGCGAGAGGACCCTGAGCGAAGAGGAGAGCAGGCGGCTCGGTGATATCGAGAAGGCGGTCCTGGATGCCGGGTTCGAATTCATCGACGGGGCTGTTCTGCTGGGGATGGCCGGGGGAGGGGATTCCCTCGCATCGTATATGAATATCCTGCTGGAGAGAGGCGCGGTCGTGCGCGTGTCACAGGACGGATTCATCCACGGCGACCGGTTCAGTGAGCTCCTGGAATGGCTGGGTGAGCGACTGGCCGGAGGAGGGACCGTCTCGATAGGGGATTTCAAGGAGTCCTTCGGTTTCTCGAGAAAGTATGCGGTTCCGCTGCTCGAGTATCTCGACGATCGGGGGATAACGAGAAGGGAAGGGAACGTTCGAAAAGCGGGACACAGGCTGCCGGAGGTCCTGGATGGGAAATGAAGAGCGGTCTCCCTGCGGCGGAATTGCGGACATTCGAAAGATCAGCAGGCGCACCACGAGGAGAGTGCACTACGGTGATGTGGCTGTCGGGGGTGGCGCGCCGGTATCCATACAGTCGATGAGCACATTCTCCCCATCTTCGGGCGGACGGGTCGTCGAACAGGTTCTGGAGCTGGCGGATGCGGGGTGTGAGATCGTCCGTGTTTCGGTCAAGGGCGATCCGGATATAGATGCCCTGCACGCGCTCTGCAACGAAAGCCCGATCCCGGTGGTAGCCGATGTGCATTTCGATTCCGGGCTCGCCGTACGCTCGGCCGGGACGGGCGTGGCGGGATTGAGGATAAATCCCGGGAACATTGGGGGCAGGGATAGTGTGGCGGAGGTCGCCGATGCGGCGGCTCGGGCTCAGATCCCGATAAGGGTGGGAGTGAACTCCGGGAGCATCGAAAGGGACCTGCGTGAGCTGGCCGGGAAGGAGCCGGCAAGGGCCCTGTGCGAAAGCGCTGAGCGCTGCATCGCGATGATGGAGGATATCGGCTTCGATGAAGTCGTGTTCAGCCTCAAGTCCTCCGATCCTATGATTACCGTGGAGGCGAACAGGCTGTTCGCTCCCGGGAACGACTTTCCCGTTCATCTGGGGGTCACCGAGGCAGGGCCCGCTCTAAGCGGTGCCGCAAAATCGGCCGTGGCCCTTACTCTGCTACTCTCGGAGGGGATAGGGGACACGGTGAGGGTTTCGCTGTCGGGGGATCCCGTCGGTGAGGTGACGGCCGCGGCTGCCGTTCTCTCGGCACTCGGGCTGAGGGACGATATACCGAGGATCATCTCATGCCCTACGTGCGGGAGGTGCAATATCGATGTCGAGGGGATCGCAGAACGGGTGGAGAGGCGCCTGTTGGGGATCAGGAAGCATATCAGCGTCGCCGTCATGGGTTGCGAGGTAAACGGCCCGGGAGAGGCGAAGGAGGCGGATATAGGAATTGCAGGCTCGAAAGAAGGAGCGGTTCTCTTCGTGAAGGGGAAAGTCGTGCGCAGACTGGAGGGGGATATTTACGCGGGTCTGATCGGCGAGGTCGAGAAGATGCTCGAGTCCGGCTCGCCGCGGAAATGAAATGAGGTAATCCATAAAAAGTACAATATAGTTATAGACAAAAAGATTTAGATCGGAATTAATAAATATAGAAAGAAATTGCAGAATGTGGTATATTATGCCGGGCAAAAAAAGTGTTTTGTATCCAACGTTTGAGCTGTGCCTCGAAGAGCACTGACACTGCCCAGGAAGATGAGGAGGTCCTTTATGAAGAGAATGATCGTGGCCTTTTCTCTGTCGGTGTTCGTACTGTGTCTCACGGTTGGTATGGTTGCGGCGCAGGATCCATATGCACTGCCGGTGGGGAAAGTGGCCAAAGCGGGGAGTATTGATATTGAGTTTGAAGGAACGGTATACCACTTCCAGGCCGAGACCAGGATCCGTATCACTTTGGAGCGTTACGATGCGATCCATGTCAAGGTGACCGCGACCCCGGTCAAGCAGCTCCTCAAACCTTATTACATCATCACCGTTCAATGGGACGATTTCCCCCCATGCGTCGTCGAGCTCGAGACGGAGGGTGGGGACTACTTCCTTCTCAACTCCGAAACCGGTTACGCGGAGAAATGATCTGTCCGAACAACCGTGCGACAGGAGCAATCACTTTTGCCGGGGACCATCATCCTCGGGAAGGGAAGGGTGGACGAAGAGCGTCTTCTCTCTTCTGCAAGCGGCGGTGCCCGGAGGGGATTTGCGGGGCTTGCGAACGTATCTTTTCTCAGTAAAAATAACGGGAACGGTCTTTGAATGGCGCGCCTTGCTGAAGTAGGCCGCCGCCGCGGCAGCCTTTTCGAGCAGCCTCTTGGGAGTAGAGGGATTGGCGCCCCTCAGGATGACGTGTGATCCGGGGACGCCCTGCGCGTGAAACCACATGTCTTTGGGGGAGGCGAACCTGTGTGTCAGGATATCGTTTTCCCTGTTGTTTCTTCCGATATAGAGAATGTGCCTCTCGTCCAGGACGAAGCGCCTGAAGCGGCCCGGTCCCCCTGCCTGACTGCCGGCCGCCGCCCGTATCGGCCTCGAAGGAATTAGGTCCAAGATCTCCTCGGGTCTCTCCAGGCGTCCTATGCGCTCGATGGAATCCCGCTGCTCGTCGATCCTTCTCTCTGCCTCGCGCCTCCTGCTTTTGATTATCAGTATCCCCTTCTCCCCCTTCTTGGCCCTGGAGAAGAAGACGGCGATATTCCTGTCGGGGCTCAGGGAAGGATCAAGCGGGATCTTGACCTTACGGTCCCCCGAGAAATCCGGCACCTCGATCTCGCGGAGCCCGGCTTTCAGCATATGCCGGTAGGTAACCAGCAGGTTGCCCATGTGGCGGAATTCCCTGAAGCGCTCGGCTTCGGATAGATCTGTGGAAAGGTTCTTCTTCAGGCGCGTCATTCTCTTGAGCTCCCTGCGTGCGGAGGCGGAGGCCCTGTTCCTGAGACCCTGTATGTAAAACGGGATCAGCGTGTCGGTCGCGAAACGCCGGAAGGTCTCCGCGTAGCCATCGAACTCGGTGCATCTTTCGAATACCGGTACCCTTACGGGATAGACGGCTGTGCTTCTCCCTCCCGTGCGGTGCGGGATATCGCATATTCTCCATTCGAAGTCCCCGCTGCCGAGGCGGCCGCCGATTTCGGCGAGATGCGGCCATATATCCGCTATCCCCCCCAGGCGCTCCGGCAGGGCGCGCGCGAGGGCCGGATCCATACCGCCTATCCTCATGAGAAGATCGGAAATCCCCCTGCGGCTTCTCCATTCCCTGGTGTGCTTCCGGGCGCTGAGCGCCACGGCCTCGTCCCATTCGGGCTCCGTGAATTCATCGGGAGGGACCGGGGGGAGCGAGTCGATCGATAGGGTTTTTGCCTTGGGCGTTTCGTCCGGGCCGGTAGGAGCTGCTGCACGGGTGCTTCCGATGCTGTCGGTGATGCGGCCGTCGTCCGAGCGGAAAAGTGTCACGGGCCAAGAGGCCGGTGTCAAGTCAACCCTGAGGATGTATCCTGTGCTCCCCCCCCATCCGTCCGCTGCTTCGAGCTCTAGGAGCAGGACGCGATCGAGCCCCAGGGGGCGTATGTTCTTTATCCTTAAATTTCTTACGGCCTCGAGCGCGTCCGTGCATCGACCAGACGGCATGATCGGCTCATTGTACGGGAAGAGTTCGGTTTCCCTGCCCAGCAGAACGTGCATGTACGGGAAGGGGCCGCCATCGAGTGATATCGTCGCCCCGTCCATGAAGCGAACGATGCGTTTGATCGAGGAGCCGGCGAGCGTTCGGCCGAGCTCGATCCCCAGCGCGTATGCGGTGATGCCGTTCATCGGCGGAATCATAAGTAGTGTGGAGCGGCATGTCAAATCCATACGGCATTAATTCCATGGTCATGCGTTTTACTCCTTTGACATACCGTTGCTTTGCGATTAAGATTGGTCGGGCGGTGCGGGGGATTTCGATTCGACCCGCCGCGGCCTGTGATTACCGGCGGCATATCTAAAAGCGCCTTGATAGGTGATCCGCATAATGGCCCGGGTGTGGCTTGTCCGTCAAACCAGGAGATATCAATGATAAGCAGCATGACAGGATACGGTAAGGGTGAAGCAGGCGGCGGATCGGTGACGGTTGAGATCAGGACCGTCAATCATAGGTTCATCGATTGCTCGATACGACTTCCCAGGGCCCTGAACGGTTTCGAGATCGAAGCGGAGCGGATGGTGAGGCGAAAGATCAAGAGGGGACATGTGTACGTTACGGTCTCTCTCGACGATTCCCTGGGAAGGGAGGCTCCCGTTATAAACAAGACCTACCTGGAGCGGCTCTACGAGGAGCTTTCAGGCTTCGCCGAGGAGCATGGGATATCCGGAGAGGTGGATCTGAATACACTGCTGATGATGCCGGAGGCGGTGGTGAACAAGTCGGAGATGATCGAGCCCGGCGAGATCTGGCCGTCAGTGAAGAAGGCCCTGGGAGAGGCGCTCACGAGCTGTACCAAGATGAGAAGGGCGGAGGGCGAGGAGCTGTCCATGGACATCGGTAAGCGTTTGACCTACATCGAGGGGATCGTGGGCAGGATAGAGAAGAAGGCCCCCGCGGCCCTGAAGCGTGCCCTGGCTGCCACGAGGAATAGGTTCAAGAGGCTTCTCGACGGCATGGCGCTCGATGAGGAGCGCTGGGCGATCGAGGCCGCCATTATGGCCGACAGGACCGATTTCTCCGAGGAGCTGGTGCGTCTGAAGAGCCATCTCGGCCAGTTCAGATCGGTTCTCGCGAAGGGTGGGGAGGTGTCGAAGAAGCTGACTTTCATACTTCAGGAGATGCACAGGGAAACGACGACCATGGGGAACAAGTCGGCCGACGCAAAGATTATCGAGAACTGCCTCTCGATCAAGGAGGCGGTGGAGAAGATCAGGGAACAGGCCCAGAACCTCGAATAGAAGGGATGATCGCGTATAGCACCGGGGATCGGGCAGAGAGATGGTGACATCCTGGAGGGATCATGCTTTTGAACATCGGTTACGGTAATGTCGTTGTCCGCGAGAAGGTGGTTGCTGTAGTCGACCCCGACTCCGCGCCTCTTCGCAGGTACAGGGAAGAGGCGCGGCAGCGGAACAGGCTCGTCGATGCCACGCACGGCCGAAAGACGCGGGCGATAATCGTTACGTCATCCGACCATGTGATACTGTCCGCAGTGGCCGTCGAGACGATAGCCCATCGTTGGCGCGGCGGGGAAGGATGAAAGGATAGCCGGACATGACCGCTGTAGTCAGAAAACCTTTCATAGTCGTGGTATCCGGCCCGTCAGGGGTCGGCAAATCCACCGTTGTCGGCGGAGTGCTCGAGCGGGTCGAGGGCTTTTCACGGTCTGTATCACTGGCGACCAGGTCTCCGAGGAAGGGAGAGGTGGACGGAGAGGATTACCATTTCGTGGACAGCGAAGAGTTCGGCAGGAGGCGGGAGGCGGGGGAGTTGCTGGAGTGGGCGGAGGTACACGGCAACCTTTACGGCACCCCGCTCGATTTCGTCGAGGGAAAGCTCGCCGGCGGTTCGTGCGTGATGCTCGAGATCGATGTCCAGGGGGGGATGGATGTCAAGGGAAAGCGGCCGGACGCCGTGCTGATATTCCTGCTGCCTCCGGATTTCGGGGAGCTCGAGCGCAGGCTCAGGGGGAGGGGGACGGATGATGATGATGTTATCTCCAGAAGGCTCGAAAACGCGAGGATGGAGATGAGTTTCTACGATAAATACGACTACGTGGTCGTAAATGACGATATCGGCCGGTGCGTGGGGGATATACTCGGCATCATCAGATCCGAGTCCCTGCGTCTCGATCGAACCTCAGTGGATATTACCTATTGAAATATACCGCGAAATGTATTAATAATTGATATTCTGGAGAAATCTTACAGGACCGTCTCGGGCGGCCCGGAGGAATTAATCCATAGCGAGCAACAGGGAAATCGAACCGCGTCAGAGGAATTGAGATGGAGAAGTATTCAATGGAAAAGCTGCTCTCGAAAACTGAGAACAGGTACGAGGCTATCAGAGTCCTGGCCAAGGAGGCCAGGAGGGTGAACGCGTTGATAAGGCTCTCCGGCGAGGAGATCGACGAGAAGCCGACGTCTATCGCGCTGAGACGCTTTATCGATGGGAAAGTGAAGTACGAGTATGAACAGCCGGGAGAGGAGCAATAAGCGGGAAGGGGAGCCGAACAGGGAAAATATCCTTCTTATAGTAACGGGCGGAATAGCCGCCTACAAATCCGCTTACCTCGTCCGCCTGCTCAAGCGCCGTGGGTACGATGTCAGGGTGGTGATGAGCGCGGCGGCCCGCGAGTTCGTAACGCCCCTGACCTTCGAGGTCCTGTCGGGCAATCCCGTGCCACGGGGGATGTTCGATCCGCATATCACGCCACAGGTAGAACACGTCGAGCTTGCCGTATGGGCAGATGCGGTCGTCGTGGCACCGGCCACGGCCGATTTCATAGCTAAGACGGCTCTCGGGTTGGCCGACGATCTCGCGAGCACAACGGTCTGCGCGGCCCGCTGCCCCGTCCTCATAGCTCCCGCAATGAACGAAGGCATGTGGGGAAATCCGGCCGTAACGAGGAACATCCGTGCGCTTGAAGAGGACGGGAGAAGGATCATCGAGCCGCGTTCGGGCGAGCTGGCCTGTGGCGATACAGGGATCGGCAGGATGGTCGAACCGGAGGAGATAGCGAAGGAGATCGGTGCAGTCTTCGGAACCGGCAGACTCGGGGGGGTCAGGGTTCTGATCACGGCGGGCCGGACCGAGGAGTCCATAGATCCCGTAAGATACATCTCGAACCGATCTTCGGGCAGGATGGGATTCGCGCTGGCATCGGCTGTCAAGGCGATGGGAGGGCACGTCACCCTGATACACGGACCGGTCGATGTCCCGGTGCCCCGGGTGGATTCGGTCAGGATGATCACAACGGCGGCACAGCTCAAGACCGCAGTGACGAGGGCGTTCAAGAGGTGCGACGTGCTGTTTATGGCCGCGGCGGTCTCCGACTACACGCCGGCGCGCGGGAGGAGGGAGAAGCTGAAGCGTGTGAGCGGCGGGATGTCGATCGAGCTCAAACCCACGGCTGATATACTGGCGTCACTGGCAGCCGTGAAGGGTAGAGAGCGGATCGTGGTCGGCTTCGCTCTCGAGACCGGGGAGGGCGAGGCGAATGCGCGGAGGAAGATCGTGGACAAGGGGTGCGATTTTCTTGTTCTGAATGTCGCCACACGGAATAGCGGATTCGACGTGCCGACCAACCAGGTGACTCTTTTCAAGGGAAACAGGAAACTTTTCAGCACGCCGGTCGTGACGAAGGAGAGGGCGGCGGAGCTCATAGTCGAGGCCGTGGCAGCTGATAAAAGATTGAAATCCAGGATGAGGTAGGGGGGAATTGAGCAGGGATATAATTGATATGACAAGGGCATATCTCTCGAGGCGCGCCGGTATCGGCACAGATGTCGTGCACATGCCCCGCCACGATCACCGGGAGGGTCCCGGGGCCGATCTGCGGGTGGATCGCGGGGCCGATCTGCGGATGGACCCCGGGGTGGATCTGCGGGCTGGCGGTAATGGGGAAAGGGATCTTACACGGGAAAGGGAGACCGCAGGTGAGGCGGGGGGATCGATACGCGTCTCGACCCGGGCAGAGCGGACCCAGCAGTCGAGCCTTTTCTCCGCCGGTGAGCCAGATCACGGCCCGGATCTGGGCGGACTGGACCTCGCGGGGCTCGAGAAGCTCGTTTCGAACTGCCGGAACTGCGCTCTGTGCGACGGAAGGACGAATACGGTGTTCGGCAGCGGGGATCCGGCTTCGAGGATAGTTTTTGTGGGTGAGGCGCCGGGGAAGGAGGAGGATCTGCAGGGAGTTCCGTTCGTGGGGCGGGCCGGGAAGCTGCTGACGAAGATACTGGCGTCGATAGGATTCAGCCGGGAAGACGTTTATATAACGAACATCCTCAAGTGCAGGCCGCCGGGAAACCGCGATCCGCAGAGTGACGAGGTGGCCGCATGCGAGGGGTACCTGGCGAGGCAGATCGAATTGATAAATCCGTCCATGATCTGCGCGCTGGGCAGGGTGGCCGGACAGAACCTGCTCAAGACCACGGCGTCGCTGAGGTCCATGAGGGATGGTGTTCATTATTACAACGATATAAAAACATTTGTTACGTACCATCCGGCGGCACTGCTTAGAAATCCCGGATTCAAGCGGGCGGCATGGGAGGACATGAAAGCCCTGAGGAAGATCTACGACGAGTCTAAATAGCGGTGGGGATTCAGGGGCCTCGCGGGAGCGGCAAACGATCGCGAAGGATGTGAATGATGGAGAGCAATGTCAGCAGCAGAACAGGTGTTATCGCGGGTGGGAAGGTCCCCCCTCAGGCGCTAGAAGCCGAGAGGGCGGTGCTCGGGGGAGTCCTTCTCGCGCCGAAGGCCACAACCGTTGCCATAGAGATAGTATCTCCGGAGGCGTTCTACAGGCCGGCGCACTCCAGCATCTTCAGGGCCATGATATCGCTCTTCACAAAGCGGGAGCCGATAGACGTCATGACGCTCTCGGAGGAGCTCAGCAAGGCCGGGGAGCTGGAGGCGGTCGGCGGCATCACCTACCTCACCGACCTCGTGGACAGCGTGCCGACGGCGGCAAACCTGGAATATTACGCTAATATAGTGCTGGAGAAGCACATCCTAAGGCAGCTCATCGAGGCATCCACGGAGATCGCGGGTGAGTGCTACGAGGCCGGCGAACGCGCGGATATGATCCTCGACGAGGCCGAGCAGAAGATATTCAGGATATCCGAGTACAGGGTGACGAAGGGCTTCTACCACATCAAGGAAATACTCAAGGAGCGCTTCGAGGAGATACAGAGGGTTCACGAGACGCGGGAGAGCGTGACCGGCCTCTCGACCGGGTTCATCGATCTCGACAAGTACACGGCCGGTTTCCATCCGAGCGATCTGGTTATCGTGGCGGGCCGTCCGTCGATGGGCAAGACGAGCTTTGCGCTCAATATCGCCCAGCACGTCGGCCTGTCCGAGAAGAGGCCCGTGGCCATATTCAGCCTGGAGATGTCGAGGGAGCTTCTCGTTCAGAGGCTGCTCTGCTCCGAGGCGCAGGTCGATGCGCAGAAGGTTCGGCGGGGCTTCACGTCGGCGAAGGATATAGAGAGGCTGACGAACGCCGCGGGGCTGCTCTCGGAGGCGCCGATATTCATCGACGACACCCCCGCTATAACGACCCTCGATATGAGGGCTAGGGCGCGAAGACTCCGGTCCGAGCATGACATCGCTATCCTGATAATCGATTATATGCAGCTCGCGCGCTCGAGCGAGCGGTCCGAGAACCGGCAGCAGGAGATCTCCTCGATATCGCGCTCGATGAAGGCTTTGGCAAAGGAACTGAGCATACCGGTTGTGGCCCTGTCCCAGCTCTCTCGTGCGGTGGAGTCGAGGGGAGGGGACCGCAGGCCGATGCTCTCGGACCTCAGGGAGTCGGGGGCGATCGAGCAGGACGCCGACCTCGTGCTTTTCCTGTACAGGCCCGAGTTCTACGACCCGGGCAATCCGGAGAAGGAGGGCCGGGCAGAATTGATCATAGGCAAGCAGAGAAACGGACCGACCGGGACACTGGAGCTGACATTCGAGAAACAGTACACCAGATTCAGGTCGATCGCCTCGGTGGAGACGGGGGAAGAGGTGTTCTGAGGATAGTGCTCTCTTCACGCGCACCTACCGTGCTTCGGGAGGTTTCGTAAGTGACGTTCTTCATCCTGCTCGGCAGGTCATTTCTCGATTTCGTCGAGGACATGGGGGGAGTGTTCATACTCCTCTGGCGCGTGTTTCATATGATCCCCCGCATGTTCAGAAATATCACCAACATCCTCGTGCAGATGGAGAGGGTGGGGATCGGATCCATACCCCTCGTGCTGGTCACTTCCCTCTTTGTCGGGGCCGTAACCTCGATCCAGGCGGCCTATCAGTTTCATGGCTACGTCCCGTTGAGGTACCTGGGGACCGTCGTGGGGAAATCCGTGATACTGGAGCTGGGCCCGGTCCTCACCGCGCTCGTCGTGGGGGGGCGGGTGAGCGCGTCGATCGCCGCCGAACTGGGAACCATGAAGGTTACCGAGCAGATAGACGCCATGGAGATGATCGCCGTCGATCCGGTTGAATACCTGGTGCTGCCCAGGATGGTCGCCGCAACAGTGATGCTTCCGGTACTGACGGTTTTCTCCGATCTGCTGGCGATCCTGGGCGGCATGGTCGTGGCGAATATCTCGATGTCGGTCAGCTACAATGTATTCGCGAGCGGCTTGAAACTGCTGTTCGAAACGGAGGACCTCATCGGAGGGCTCATGAAGACGTTCTTCTTCGGGCTGATCATCGCCATCATGGGCTGCTATCACGGCTTTGCCACCAAGGGGGGAGCTGAGGGTGTGGGACTGGCGACGATGAAAGCCGTCGTCTCCTCCTGTCTGCTGATCCTCATATCGAACTACCTGCTGGCGACCATAATATTCAGGTTGATATTCGCACCTTCGTGATGAGGAGGCCCGCTGTTGGGACACAATGACGGAGAGCCGATACTGCGGATCAGGGGGATAGGCAAGGTGCTGGACCGCAAAGTCGTTCTCGACGGTCTCGACCTCGATATCCACAGGGGCGAGACTCTCGTTGTGATCGGCAGGAGCGGTTGCGGAAAGAGCGTTCTGCTCAAGCATATCACCGGCCTGATGAAGCCCGACTTTGGTGAGATTCTCTTTGAAGATCAAGATATAACGCAATTTAGCAGGAAAAAGTTATTTGAAATGAGGATGCGTTTTGGTATGCTGTTCCAGAGTTCAGCCCTCTTCGATTCCATGTCGGTGGGGCAGAACGTAAGCCTTCCGCTGAGGAAGCATACCGGAATGGGGGACGGGGAAATACGTGAAATAGTGGCTGACAAGCTCGGCTTGGTCGGGCTTACGGATGTCTACGACAAGTTTCCCTCCGAGCTCAGCGGCGGTATGAAGAAGAGGGTCGGATTGGCCCGGGCCGTTGTGATGAATCCCGACGTCGTGTTGTACGACGAACCGACGACAGGTCTCGATCCCATCATGGCCGATGTGATAAACGATCTGATCTGCGGTCTGCAAAAGGAGCTGGAGATCACGTCGGTGGTCGTCACGCACGATATCAAGAGCGCTTACAAGGTCGGGGACAGGATAGCAATGCTTTACGGGGGCAGGATAGTCTTCTCGGGTCCGCCGGACGAGGTGCGGACCACGTCGGATCCGGTGGTAAGGCAGTTCGTAGAGGGAAGGGCCGAGGGTCCTATCAAACCGCTGTGAGATTGCCGATTCAAAGGTGGAGTGATGGCCGATAACAGATCTCTCGAGATGAGGGTGGGGCTCGCAGTCTTCATGGCGATCCTGATTTTCGCCCTGGGGCTGATGTGGTTTCAGGGATTCGACATAGGCGGTGATTATTACGAGATACATGCCGTGTTCCCGTCGGCGGGCGGGATCGATCCGGGAGATGTGGTTAACATAAACGGTCTCGAGAAGGGCGAGGTCAAGAAGGTGTCCCTTGATGAACGGGGTGTCCTGCTTACGATGGAGATAGAATCCGCGATAAGGATACCGGACGACTCGAAGGTCGTCCTTCAGGCGATAGGGTTGATGGGGGAGCGGATAGTATCGATGACGATCGGGGAGTCGGAGAGCTACCTCGAACCCGGCGCCGTAATGGAAGGAACGTATGATCAGGGAATCTCGGAGGTGCTAGCCTCGCTGGGCAGGACCATGAGCGACTTCAAGAGGTTGATGGAGGATGTAAGCAGGATCACCGATGTGCTCATGGAGGAGGAGAGGCTGGAGAGGGTGATCGGAAACCTGGCCTCGGTAACGAATGAACTGCACGACATCGTCAGCAGCGAGGGGCCCGCACTAGAGAGCGGCATAAGATCGTTCGCGGACGCGGCCGGCAGGATCGACGGCCTGCTCGAGCGTAACTCCAGCTTGATCGACAGCATGGTTGTATCTCTGGACGAGGCCGGCAATGCGCTCCCAGACCTTCTCGAGAGGATCGCAAACGTGACCGACGCGCTATCGAACGTCGTCAAGCGCCTCGAGAGCGATGACAATACGATAGGCGTTCTTCTGCAGGACAGGGAGCTTGTCGACAGCTTCCAGAAGGCGATAAAGGACCTTGACGAGCTGGTGACCGATATCAAGAAGAATCCCAAGAAGTACCTCAAGGTGGAGATCTTTTAGCAGCAACCGTTTGTTCTGGTTCAAAGCGCCTGTAAAGGAGAGACTGGTATGGTAAATGAAAATATCATATGCCTGATAGCGGCGGCCGGAAGGGGGCTTCGGTTCGGAAAGGAGATGCCCAAGAGTTTCTACCCGGTCGATGGGCGCACGCTTCTGGCAAGATCGCTGCAGAGTATAAGCTTATGGGGTGGTGTGTCCCGATTCGTGATAATGGTTCCGCCGGGCTGGGAGGAGGAGGCTCGGAAGGTGCTCGGCTCGGAGGTGCCGGGGGTCAAGTACAGGATACTGACCGGAGGTGAGACGCGGCGTGATTCCGTGGCTATAGGATTGAAGACGGTCGAGGATGCCGGGTTGGTGCTGGTGCACGATGCATGCAGGCCGATAGTCTCGACCTCGCTCATCGAGCGTGTGGTCTCTGCCGCGGCCGAGCACGGGGCGGCGGTGCCGGCCCTTCAGGTCACGGACACGCTCGGCCGGCTGAGGGATGAGGCCCTCGAGGGGATAGTGCCTCGTGAAAGGGTTGTCGGCATACAGACCCCGCAGGTGTTCAGGTTGGAGATTCTCAGAAAGGCGTTCGAGGAGGCCGGGGATAAGGCGGGCACATTCACGGACGAGGGCTCCCTCGTTCTGGCGGGCGGATTCCCGGTGAGGGTGGTCGAGGGGGAGCGATGGAACATAAAGGTCACGGTCAAGGAGGATCTCGAGATAGTCGCCAGCTTCCTTGCGGGCAAGAGGCTGGCGCTCGTCGACGGCTGTTGATGGAGGTGACCGGAAAGGTTATCGCCGGATGACTCGACGCATGCACCTCGCGAGGTGCGGGTAGATAGCGGGACAGGCTGTAGCCGGTGATTCCGTGAAGAGATACGGCCCGGCGATTTTTTTCGGGATCGGGGTCATGATGGATCCGGGTTGTTATGCGCGGAGATGATTTCAGAATAGGGATAGGGTACGATATACATCCGCTCACGGGCGGGAGGCCGCTCGTGATCGGTGGTGTGAACATAGAATTCGGGATGGGGCTGGATGGGCATTCCGACGCCGACGTGCTCGTGCATGCGGTATGCGATGCCGTGCTGGGCGCGTTGGGATTGGGTGATCTGGGAGAACATTTCCCGGAGACGGCCGAATTCGAGGGGATCTCGAGTCTCGAGCTGCTCGCAGCAGTAGCCGGGATGATGTCGGAGAGGGGATACCGCCTGGTGAACGCGGACTGCACGATCAATGCCGAGAGGCCGAAGCTTTCCGTGTACAGGCAGATGATGAAGGGTAATGTCGCAGGCCCTCTCGGTGTGCCCCCGGAGAGGATATCGATCAAGGCGACCCGGGGAGAGGGTCTCGGGCCTGTAGGGGAGGGGCTTGCAATAGCCGCCCGGGCAGTGGTTTTGCTGGTGAAGGAGGATTGAGCCTTTTGCACCGACGGTGCCCGGCCTTGCATGTTTGGAGGCTCATGAGGGGAATGGATGTATGACCGGTAGAGGAGTGAGGGTGAGATTCGCGCCGAGCCCCACCGGGTATCTGCATGTGGGGGGAGCGAGGACCGCCCTGTTCAACTGGCTGTTCTCCCGGCACGAGGGTGGGAGCTTCGTGCTGCGCATCGAAGACACCGATGTCGAGCGTTCAACGGAACAGTACGAGCGTCAACTTCTCGAGGATATGGCCTGGCTGGGATTGAAATGGGACGAGGGCCCGGGAAGCGGCGGGGAGTACGGCCCGTACAGGCAATCGGAGAGGGTTGGTATATACGGCGAGTACGTCGGGAAGCTGCTCGACGGTGGAATGGCTTACCGTTGCTATTGCACCGACGAGGAGCTGGCGGACATGAAGGAGAAGAGGCTGGCGGCCGGTCTTCCGCCGAGGTACGACGGCAGGTGCAGGAAGCTCACCGATCAGGAGAGGGGGAGGCTGAAGGGAGAAGGGCGCCCCGAGAGCGTTCGTTTCGCGGTATCCGGGGATTCGCAGGTAAAGATAAGCGATATAATACGGGGTGAAGTTACGTTTCCGGAGGGCATGGTGGGGGATTTCATCATATCCCGCTCGAACGGCCTCCCCACGTACAACTTCGCAGCCGCAGTCGATGATGCATTGATGAACATCACGCACGTGATCCGTGGTGAGGAGCATCTTTCGAACACCTACAGGCAGGTCATGATATACGAAGCGCTGGGCTTCGGGATGCCCGCGTTCGCCCATATACCCCTTATCCTGGGGAGCGACAGGTCGAAGCTGAGCAAGAGGCACGGCGCTCCTAATATCAAGGAATACAGGGCAAGGGGATATCCGTCCGAAGCGGTTGTCAACTACCTGGCCTTTCTGGGCTGGTCCGCGCCGGGCGGAGAGGAGATAATGTCCTTGGAGGAGCTCAGCGAGAAATTCGGGCTGGATCGGGTCTCCGACTCTCCGGGCATATTCGACGAGGGAAAGCTCAACTGGGTCTCGGCGCATCATGTACGTGAGGGTGGCAGCGGGCGGTACCTCGATGAGGCGCTTCCCTTCTTTCCGGGGGAGCTCCTCGACCACTACGACCGGGAGGCCATCGCGGGGATAATGGATATACTGTCGGAGAACCTGCCGAGCTTCTCTAAGATTCCGGACGAGGTGGCGCCGTTCCGCCCAGGCACCCCGGAGATGGACGGGGAAGCGGCGAAGGAGCTCGAGGGTGCGGGCGAGCTGCTTGCGTCGGTTGCCGGAGAACTGGGCAGGTGCGGGCGGTGGGACGAAGATGAGATAAGGCAGGCTGTGAAGCGGGCGGGGAAACTGTGCGGCGTGAAGGGCAGGGGGCTGTATATGCCGGTACGTGCCGCTCTGACGGGGGTCACTCATGGTCCGGACCTGACCAGTATAATACGGATCAGGGGCAAGGAGGATGTCCTGGCGTCGCTCGAGGCATCGCTGAGACGATCGCCCCCGGGGGCGGAAGAGGGGTAATGTAATGAGGATAACTGTTCTTCTCGGCGGGGATTCTTTTGAGAGAGACGTTTCCCTCTCGAGTTCCTACGAGGTTGTCAAAGCGCTCCGCAGGGGAGGGCACGAGGTATACACGATAGATCCGGCGATTCCCATGGACCGGCAGTCGGAGCCGGGAAAGGCCGCCGTGGGTGAGGAGCCTCCGGGACTGGCTCCGGATCCGCTTCCACCGGCCGATAGGCTTAAGTGGCTTCAATCGCCATACCTGCTGAACGCGGATGCCGTGTTCATCGCCCTTCACGGAGGAGCCGGCGAGGATGGGACGGTGCAGGCGCTTCTGGATGCGGCCGGGGTGCCGTACACGGGCACGGGAATGATCGGAAGCGCCCTGGCGATGAACAAGGACCGCTCGAAGGCGCTGTTCAGCGAAGCGGGGATCCAGACGGCCCCGCACATATTCGTTCCTCAAAAGCGGTGCGGCGACGGGGCGAAGATCCGCGAAGCGGTGGAAGGGGTGCTTGGCTTCCCGGTTGTGGTCAAGCCCAATAACCAGGGGTCGAGCGTCGGTTTCTCGTTCGTGCCGTCTTCGGAAGGGCTCGGGGAGGCCCTGGAACGTGCATCGGGATTTGGAGGAGGATTGGTGCTGGAGACATATATTCCCGGAAGGGAAGTGGCGGTGACGGTGCTGGAGGACAGGGCCCTGTCGCCGGTCGAGATCATTCCCGAAGGAGGATTCTACGACTACAAGCGGAAGTACACTAAGGGGAGCAGCAGGTATGTGGTGCCCGCCGAGTTCGATAGTGATGTCATCATGAGGCTTGAAAGCGAGGCCCTCAAGGCCAGCCGCGCTCTTCTATGCAGGGATTATTCGCGTGTCGACTTCCGTGTCGGCGGGGACGGGGAAACGTACTGTCTCGAGGTCAACACGCTTCCGGGTATGACGAAGCTCAGCCTTGTCCCGATGGCGGCGGCTGAGGCCGGGATGGATTTCGATAAGCTTGTCGAGAGGATTTGCTCCCTGGCGGCGGCCAGGGGCAGCGTAACAACGAGATAAGGAGCGGGCGATGGACCGTATCGAGACATTGATGAAGGATTTTACCGAGGCTTCCGGAGCGCCGGGCGACGAACGAGAGGTTTTCGATCTGATGAGCAGACAGCTGAAACCGTTCTGCGAGATAGAGAAGGACAATCTTGGGTCGTTGATCGCCAGACTCAGGGGCGGGAAAGAACCGCCGAAGGTGATGCTCTCCGCTCATATGGATGAAGTCGGCTTCATGGTCTCTCATTTCACGGGAAAATTCATCAGGTTCAATCCGCTTGGCGGCTGGTGGCCGCCCGTTATTCTGGGCCTGCGTGTGAAAATCAAGACATCCCGTGGCGAGGTCCCGGGAGTCGTCGCCTCGAAGAGCCCGTTCCATATGGAGGAGAAGGAACGTAATGCGCCGCTCAAGGCGAAGGATATGTACATAGACGTGGGATTGACCGGCAATAGGAGTCCGGACAAGCTCGGAATACGCCCCGGGGATCCGGTTACCGTCGATTTCCCCTTTACGTTGATGAAGGAGAAGAGGAGCTACATGGCGAAGGCCTGGGACGACAGGCTCGGGTGCGTTATGGTGGTAGAGGTCATAAGGAAGCTTGCCAGAATGCGGCTCCCGAACGCAGTCTACGGCGTGGGTACGGTCCAGGAAGAGGTGGGAATAAGGGGGGCGGTGACCAGCGGGAGGCTCATCGATCCTGACATTTGCTTTGTCCTGGAGGTCAACGTGGCGCAAGACATCCCCGGCTCCCCGGAGGGCAGCCCCGAAGAGCTCGGCGGCGGGGTGTCGATATGCGTGTACGATGCAACGCTGATCCCGAACACGAGGCTCAGGGACATGGTGATATCGGTGGCCGAGAAGAAGAAGATCCCATATCATCTGAGTGCGATACCGTTCGGCGGGACGGACGGGGGGAAGGTGCATCTCAACAGGCACGGTGTCCCGACTCTCGTCATAGGCGTGCCGACGCGCTACATACACAGCCAGGCCGGCATAGTGTGCAGAAAGGATTTCGACAACGCGGTCAAGCTGGTCGTGGAGACGGTCAGGATCATGGACGCAAAGGCGGTCCGGAAGCTCCTGTGAAGCTGCCGGATCCTTCAGAGCTTGAGAAAGGGCGAGAAATGTCACTCAAGGTTTACGATACGCTCAGGGGTGAGAAAAGCGAGTTCAAACCCGTCAAGGATGGCAAGATCGGAATATACTTCTGCGGGATGACCGTCCAGGACAAGCCGCACGTAGGGCACATGCTGGCCTTTGTCGCAGGTGATATGATCAGGAGGTATCTGCAATACAAGGGGTACGATGTCACCTATATCCAGAACTTCACGGACGTCGACGACAAGATCATATCGCGCGCTCAGGAGGAGGGCATCGACTACACGGCCGTTGCCGAGAGGAATATCAAGGCTTACTTCGAGAGCGCGGAGGAGCTGAACATCAAGCCGGCCGACGTGTACCCGAAAGCCACCGAGCACATGGAGGACATAATCGCCCTGATACGCCGGCTCGAGGAGAGGGGGCTGGCCTATGCAGCCGGCGGGGATGTCTACTTCAGGGTTAGGGAGTTCGACGGATACGGAAAGCTGTCGAAGAGGCGCGTGGACGACCTCCGGAGCGGCGCGCGGATCGATGTGGGTGAGCAGAAGGAGGATCCTGTGGATTTCGCCCTATGGAAGAGCGCCAAGGAGGGTGAGCCCGCGTGGGACAGCCCGTGGGGCAGGGGGCGTCCCGGCTGGCATATCGAGTGCTCCGCCATGTCGATGAAGTACCTCGGCGAGACGCTGGATATGCACGGAGGAGGACAGGATCTGGTGTTCCCGCACCACGAGAACGAGATAGCGCAGAGCGAGGCCGCCACCGGAAAGCCGTTCGTCAACTACTGGCTGCATAACGGGCTGTTGAACCTCAGGGGGGAGAAGATGTCGAAGTCAACCGGACACTTCTTCTCGATGGAGGAGGTGAGCGGTGAGTTCTCTGGCGACGTTATTCGTTTCTACTTGCTGTCGACCCATTTCAGAAGCAGGACCGAATTCAGCCGCGAGCGTCTGAAGGAGGCGGAGGCGGGACTGGAGAAGATAAGGAATATATGCATGTTCCTCGATGAGCAGCGACGCTCTCCCGCGAAGGAAGGGGACAGGGTGTGCGGCGAAGGGCTTAACGGCCTGGCCGACGAGGTGGAATCGGATTTCTTCGAGGCCATGGACGATGATTTCAACAGCGGAGAGGCGATAGGGCATATATTCAGGTTGATCAGGGAGATCAACAGGGTCCGCACGGAGTGCCTCGAAGGCGGGGGGATGGACGAAGCAACCGCCGGGAAGGTTTGGGGCAAGATGGAGGTGTTCGATAGTGTGCTGGGCCTGTTCAAGGACGGTCTGCCGACGGCCGGGGCCAGCGCCCCCGATGAAGTGATGAAGCTCGTGATGGAGAGGGAAAGCGCACGCACCGGCAAGGACTGGAAGAGGGCCGATGAGCTCAGGGAGGAGGTCGAAGCGATGGGGTACGTGATAGAGGACAGGCCGGGGGGCAATCCGCACGTCAGGCCTAAGAAGGATCGGTCCGCCTGATCGATTTCACCTGTATTAGCATGAACCAAAGGAGGATGGGCAGGAAGAAGTTGATCGTAAGGTTCATGAATTCGGTGCCCGTCCAGAGCCG
This sequence comes from uncultured bacterium, assembly GCA_964422745.1. GTDB lineage: Bacteria > Krumholzibacteriota > Krumholzibacteriia > Krumholzibacteriales > Krumholzibacteriaceae > CAYRCK01. The sequence goes on along the minus strand of CAYRCK010000001.1, from coordinate 1,058 downwards.
CTCGCTCTTCTCGTATACACTCAAGAACATAAGAAAGACAACCAGGATATTGGCCGCCGTCAGTATGGCCAGGCCTGAGAGGGCGGATCTCAGCCTTGCCAAGGCCGGTGTGCCGGCGGATGCGATAACGAGGGACAGGAATACTATCGTATTGAGCGATATGTCTTCTGTGACCAGCAACGCCCTATCGATGTCGATGCTGTGGCCGAAGATCGACAGCAAGGGTTCCGCGCCGTGGGACAGAAGTTGAACGTAGTATGAGCCCAGTTTCCTGTAAAGGAGATACAGGAGAGCGGATGCGGCGATGAATCTGAGCAGAAAGAGCAGGATGGCCCCGATGCTGTAACGGGATCTGATACGCTCCCAATCCCCCATCTCAATCCTCCGCAGGGTCTGTGGAAACGGGAGTCCGGGATTGCACGCCGCCCTTCACGATCCTCCCCATCCAGAGGATCACCAGGAAGAGCATGAATATGACGAATCCTATCTGCCACAGGTAGCCGTGGAAGAAATCGAAAAGCTCCCTTTTATGGTAGAGAACGAGTGATATGAAGATCATCCTTGCCAGGTTCATTACGTGTATCGATGGTATCCCCATCAAAAGGCCCACGATCTTCTCGCCGGCACGGGCAGGGTAGGCTCCCACGATCGAGAAGTAGATGATGCTCGTGTATATGCCGGTGCATTCCGCTATGACAACCAGGTTCTCTCCTCCGTGTGCGGTCTCGAACAGGAAGGACGATCCGGTGACCGAGAACTTGTACCCAATCAGGTTAAGAATGAACTCGACTTCGCGCGCCACTAGCAGCTGGGCCGAAACGATGAACCCGGGGTACCTTTTGGTCAATAGATAGGAAAAAAGCCAGAGGGCGAAGAAGAGTACGAGGAACTGGATGAACTCCCTGCGGAACCCATCCCTCGAAGCTACTCTCTTTTTGCCTTCTGGCTTCTTTCCTTGGCCCAATGAAATTCTCTTCTAAAACCTCACGTTATACGCTATTAGGCTTTGCTCGTGGCGCGTCTCCTCATGAGCACGGCGGCAGCGAGAAGCATGGCAA